>JBHJHE010000042.1:0-12383 GCA_050331095.1 Parvularculaceae bacterium | reverse complement strand
CAATGAGTCACGACTACTGGGGGCCCTTTTGGCGATCCGCGGAGTGGGCGGCATATCTTTCTGCGGTCCGTCCAGGCGGCGGTTCTCTGCGCGGCGCGCGCCGATACGCTGTTCCGCCGCCTGAGAGACGACGACGGCCCGAGCCCGAAGGCCAATCCGTGGCGCGCGCCGCGCCCCACCGAAGCGCGCAGCGTCGACGAGAGTGAGGCGGACGCCGCCGCGCTGGCGGACGCCTCGACGGCCGTCGCTTCGAAGTAACCGCTCTGATCACCGCGCCGGCCAACGCTCCGACAGGGGCGACTCTCCAGAGCGCCGTTCTTGCCGCTTGAACCAGCCGGACGCGGAAGCCTCTTTTGCATTCGGCGAGCGGGACGACTTTCGCCCGATCCAGGTTGAACGCCCGGCGCTCTAGCGCTTGGAGAACTGGAAGCTGCGACGGGCTTTCGCCTTGCCGTACTTTTTGCGTTCGACGACGCGCGAGTCGCGCGTGAGGAACCCGCCCGGCTTCAACACTTTGCGCAAGGACGGCTCGTAGTGGGTCAGCGCCTTGGCGATGCCGTGGCGCACCGCTCCCGCCTGACCGGAGGGACCCGACCCGCTCACCGTGCAGAAAACGTCGTACTGATCGTTTCGCTCCGCCGCGACGAGGGGCTGTTTGATGATCATCCGCAGCACCGCGCGACCGAAATACTCCGTGTGGTCTTTCTTGTTGACGATGATGCGGCCAGCGCCGGGCTTGATCCAGACGCGCGCGACCGCGGTCTTGCGCTTGCCGGTGGCGTAGGAGCGGCCGAGCGCGTCGATCTTCGGCTCGGGCAGCGCGTCCTCTTCCGCTTCGACGACGCCGGCGGCCTCCGCGACGTCTATGATGTCTTCAAGGGTCGTGGCGCTCATCTTCAGGCGTCCTTGTGGTTCTTGGCGTTCATGGCGGCGACGTCGAGCTTTTCCGGCTGTTGCGCGGCGTGGGGATGATCGGGTCCGGCGTAGACGCGCTGATGCGTCATCTGCTCGCGCGCGAGCGACGATTCTTTCGGCATCATGCGTTCGACCGCCTTTGTGATCACCCGGCCGGGGAACGGACCGTCGAGAAGCTTCTCCATCGTCCGCTCTTTGATCCCGCCGGGATAGCCCGTGTGCCAATAGAACTTTTTGTCGGCCCGCTTGTTGCCGGTGAAGACGACCTTGTCGGCGTTGACGACGACGACGTGGTCGCCGCAGTCGACGTGCGGCGTGAAAATCGGCTTGTGCTTGCCGCGCAGGCGCATGGCGATGATCGACGCGAGCCGGCCGACGACGAGGCCTTCCCCGTCGATCAGGATCCATTTGCGCTCGACGTCCGCCGGTTTCGCAACGTAAGTCTTCGTGCTCGTTGACGACTTCGTGCTCGTTGACATTGTCGTTGATCCTTCAGATACGCCTTGCGCGCGCCGTTTTGGCGGCGCCGGTCCGCTATTGAGCGGCGGCTGATAGGCGAGCGCGTCGAGACCGTCAAGCGCGGAAAATTTCTTGTTTAATGTGAGCGCCTTGCGCTGCGGTATCATAATACCGCAGCGCCGCGCCCACGTCGGCCTTGCGCCTCGCCGGCGCGGCCTTTTTAGTCCGTCGCAGGCGAACCGACGCCGCAAACCTTAAGGACGCCCGACATGAGGCCTTCTCGCCGCGCCGCGCTGGCGCTGACGATGCTCGCCGCCGCTTGCGAGCGCGACGCGCCGCCAGAGGCGGAACCGACCGACGCCGCGGCGGACGATCCGCGCGAGGCCGCGTCTCGCCCGCCGGCGACGGGACCAAGCTCCTCCGTGGCGGACGTATACGGACCGCTCGACGGCGCGCCGGCGCGCGATGTCGCGTTCTGGAGCCACCCCGCCCTCGCCTTCCAGAGCCTGGTCGTCACCGGCAGCGCCGGCGGTCTCGCGGCGTTCGACGTCGAAACGGGCGACGCCGTCGACGGCTGGTCGAATGCGATCGATGGCTCCGTCGGCGCGCTCTCCGTCGCCTACCTCGGCGCCGGACCGTCCGCTCGCAGCGTCCTCGTGGCGTCCGGCGACGGGCTTGTCGCCGTTGAAATCGACGCCCAGACGCGGGCGCCGGCCGGGCCCGGCGCGTCGGCCGATCTCGCCGCGACCGGCGTTTGCCTCGGGCCCGGCGACGGGGACGCCCTCGCCGGCTTCGCGGTGGTCGACGGCGGCCTCGTCGCCTTCCAGGTCGCTTTAGCCGACGGACCGGCGATCGACGTCGGCGACGCCCTCAAGGTCGAGGCCGCGATCGTCGACTGCGCCATCGATCCAAGCGACGGCGGCCTCTTCGCCCTCGCCGCCGCCGGCGACGTCCTGCGCGCGGCGGCCAACGCCCCCGCGGCGTTCGAGACGGTGGCCACGGCGCCGGACGGCGCGCCCTTCCCCACCGCCATCGACGTCATCCTGAAGCGCGACGCCGAAACCGGCCCGGCGCGGGTCTTCGTCGCGGCGCTCGAAAGCGCGCCGGCGGCCGTGCGCCTCTACGAAATCAGCGGCGAAATCGACGCCGGGGACGTGGATCTGGGCGCGGTGCGGCTCTCCGCCTCGTTCGACCACCCGGCGGCGACGGCCGCCGCCGGCTTCGGCGTCGGTTTCGGCAATTACGGCGGCGTCTATCGCGACGGCATGGTGGCGATCGCCGCCGACGACGAAGCCGGCGCGGGCGTGCGCGCGACGCCGCTCAACGGCTTCCTTGACGCGCTCGCCGTTGACGTCGCCGGGCCGGTCGATCCGCGCGACGTTAATCCGACGCCGGAAGATCCGTTCGCGATCGACGCCCCGGCGCGCCAGCCATAGCGTCGTCCGGACCGCCAGCCGGAGCGCCGTGCGCCGTATACAAAGCGGTGGCGAAGAGCGCGATCGCCAGGAACTGATGTGCGAGGGCGAGCGGCGTCGCCGCGCCGTTGACGAGGGTCAGGACGCCCATAACGCCCTGCGCGAGCGTCAGGCCGGCGACGAGCCGCGCCCGGTCCGCGACGACCGTGCGCCGGGCCGCGTAGGCGAAGGCGAGCGCGCCGGCGGCGAGCAGATAAGCGCCGAGGCGATGGTTGAACTGCGTCGCCGCCGCGGTCTCGAAGAGCGCGCCGACGCGCGCCGGCCCGTCGAAGTAGCCGTCCGGCACGACGCGGCCGTCCATCAGCGGCCAGTCCGTATAGGACCGGCCGGCGCGCAGGCCGGCCACGAACGCGCCAAGGACGATCTGAAGATAGACGCCGAGCGCGACCGCCGCCGCGCCGATAGACACGCCGCGCGGGACGCGGGCCCGAGCCTCGCGCGGCTCGACGAGGTCGAGCGCCGTCCACAGCGTCGCGGCGAAAAGCGCCACGGCGAGGCCGAGGTGCGCGGCCAGCCGATACTGGCTCACGTCGACCCGCTCGGTGAGGCCCGACGCCACCATCCACCAGCCGACCGCCCCTTGCAGACCGCCAAGGAGGAAGAGAAGGCCCAGCCGGCCGCCGAGGGCGGCGTCGACGCGCTTCGTCGCCGTGAAGAAGATCAGCGGCAGGAGAAACGCGAAACCGATGAAACGCCCGAGCTGGCGGTGGCCCCACTCCCACCAATAGATCGTCTTGAAGTCGGCGAGCGCCATGCCGGCGTTCACCTCGCGGTATTCGGGGATGCGCTTGTACTTTGCGAACTCCGCCTCCCAGGCGGCGTCGCCGAGCGGCGGCAGGGCGCCGGTCACCGGCCGCCATTCCGTGATCGAGAGGCCGGAATCCGTCAGTCGCGTCGCGCCGCCGACGGCGACCATCAGGGCGATGAGCGCGCACATGGCGAAAAGCCAGATCGCCACCGGCCGCGACGCGGCGCGCGCGGCGGCGGTCTTCGTCGGAGCGGCGAGGATCGCGGTCGTCATGACCGCGAGATAACGGCGGGCGCGCGCGGCGGCGAGAGGCGAGTGGTCGCGTCGCGCGTCGAGCGACGCTATGCCGTCAGCGCCCAGGTCGAACGCTGACAACAAGGAGCCGCCAATGCCGCCGCGCGTGAAAAAGCTGATCGGGCTTGCGGTCTTCCTGCCCTACTTCGCGGTTTATCTTTTCGCCGCCGCGGCGCTCGGCGAACGGGTGCCGCAGGTCTGGCCGCTCCAGGTGGTTTACTACGTCGCCGCCGGGCTCGCCTGGGCCTGGCCGCTGAAGCGGGCGATGGTCTGGATGAACGCCGAACCGGCAAGCGCCGCCGCTGAAGATACCGACGCGCCGGAAGCCTGAACGCAACGCGTTGTTAAAGACGCGACGGTTAACTTCCGGTAGCGGCCGCCGGATTTCAGTATGTTCGAAAAGGGCGTTCATTCACGCTCGAAACTCGCGATCGACGTTTGGGTGCAGTTGCGCGACGGCGACGCCTTCGACGCCAAGGTCTTCGTGCGCCGCGACGAGCGCCTGATCGACCTCCTGAACGACGAGCGCGCCTTCATTCCCATGAGCGTCGCCGAGGACGTCACGCTGATCATGGCGAAAACCGCGATCACGTCGATCACGGAGATCGCCATCGACGGCGAGGCGCCGCGTGAGGACGCGGCCGACGCCGCGGGGGAGACCGCGTCCCAGTCAGCCAGGGAAGGCGACCACGGCCAGCGGACCGGAGACGGCTCGACGGGCGAAGGAGAGGCCGACGACGATTCCGATTTCGAGGCCTACCAGCGCCGGCGCGCCGCCGCCCGCGCGCGGCTCGATCCCTATGCGATCCTGCGCGTCAGCCGGTCGGCGTCGCTTGAGGAGATCCGCCTCGCCTACAAGGCCCGCATCAAGGCCGTTCACCCGGACACCATCGCGAGCCTTGGCCTCGACGAAGAACTGGAGCAGGCGGCGATGTTCACGGCCCAGAAGGTCAATCGCGCCTACCAGGCGATCCTGGCCGAGCGCCGTCGCGCCGACGAACAGGTGCGCTCGCTGCCGGGGTCCTGACGCCCCAACGACTGGGGTCGTTCGGCTGGGGTTGAACGGCTTGGGTTGGACGACCGGGGTTGGCGCTGAGGTTGGCCGGCGGGGGCTGGCCGATTAGGGCTGATTCGGGTTCTGGCCGCCCCCGAGGGCGCCCGCCGGCAGTTGGCCGACATTGCCGAGAAGCTGCTCCCAGAAATTCAGCTCCTTGCCGCGCGTGGGCGTCACTTTCGAGACGATGCTCACCGGCACGCTGCGTTCGAGATCGAAGTTCTCGACGGAAGTCACCGTGCCTTCATCGTCGAAGTGGAACGCGACGACCTGCTGGGCGGTGATCTCCGGCTTGAAAAACGCCCGCGCGGCGTCGCGGCTGCGGTAATAGTACCAGTGGTTGTCGTCGAAGGCGCCTTTGATCGACGGCTCGCCGTAGCGCGCGATGACGCTGTCTTTGGTGTCGACGCCTTCGCGGGCGGTCAACGATATCTCGCCGCGTTCGAGGATGTAGCCGTGCGAGGTGCGCACCGAGACGCATCCTTCGGCGGCCAGAACCGACGCGGCGGCGAGCGCGGCCAGTCGCGCCACGCTTCTCATCGACCTTGCTTGAACCCGTTTCACGCCCGCTCTACCTCACGCTTACCGAAAATTCGCGTTGGATTTTATGTTCCGTCGTCTCTTTGGAAAACCCCCCGAGCGCGTCGCCGCCGAGCGGATTTACGGCGCGATCGTGCAGCAGGCGCGCAGCGCCGCCTTTTTCGAGGGCGACGGGGCGCCCGACACGGTCGAAGGGCGGTTCGAACTCCTCACGATCCACATGCATTTGACGTTGCGGCGCCTAAAGGCCGAGGCCGACGGCGACCCCCGCCTCGCCCAGACCCTGTTCGACGTCTTCTTCCAGAACATGGACGACTCCCTGCGCGAGCTTGGCGTCGGGGACCTCTCCGTCGGCAAGAAGATCCGCAAGATGGCCGAAGCGTTCTACGGCCGCGTCGGCGCCTACGAACAGGCCCTCGACGCCGGGGCCGAGGGCCGGGCGTCGCTTGTCGACGCCCTGTCGCGCAACGTTTTCGGCGAGGACGCGGCCCCCGCCGCCGCGCCCCTCGCCGATTACGCGATCGCCGCGGACGCGGCGCTTAAGTACCAGGCCGCCGCGGCTATCGCCGACGGCGCGATCACGTTTCCCCCCGCGCCGCGCCTCGCCGGAGCGAACGCCGCATGACCGGGAGCGACGCCGCCGCGGCGCCTGAACCGGAATTCTCCGCGCCCCTGCCCGTCGCCGCCCTCGACGGCGGGCCCGTGCGCCGGACGCTCGAAGCCGACGCCGCGGCCCGCAAACGCCTCGCCCGGCGGTTCGACGCGCCGGCGATCGAGGCGCTTTCGGGCGAGGTTCTCCTCGAGCGCGACGGCCGCGACGTCGTCGCCATGGGCCACGTGCGTGGGACCGTTGAGCGGACCTGCGTCGTCACCCTCGAACCGATGATCGAAACCATCGCGTCGCCGTTTCGGGTGCGCTTCGTTCGCGACCTCGACGCGGCGCCTGTCGAGGACGACCTCGACGTCGAGCCCCTGACGGGCGACGCCATCGACCTCGGCGAACTTCTGGCGCAGCAGGCGTCGCTCGCGCTCGCGCCCCACCCGAGGAAGCCGGGAGCCAGCGTCGACGCGGCGCGGCTGCGCGATCCGAGCGACGCAGGCGCGTTCGCGGGACTCGCCGATTTGGCGAAACCGACGTCGCGGGGCGATGCGTAACGCGATCGCGATGGGCGCGCGCGACGAACGCGGGTAGTTTGCGATCGTCGCTTCGCCTACGCTTGCGTTGACACGGCGAAACGTCGCGTTGAAAGCACGATCGCAGCTCCCCGACGGACATGACCGACCCAAACGCCGACAACAGCCCCGCCGCGCGCGTCGTCCCACGGCTCGCCATCGACGCCATGGGCGGCGACGCCGGACCGGCGGCGGTGGTCGACGGCGTCGCCCGCGCGCGGGCCGAAGGGCTTGCGGCGTCAATCTATTTTTACGGCGACGAGAACGCCCTGCGCCCCCTCGTCGCGGAGCGCTCGTCGCTCGCCGACGCTGCCATCCGCCACGCCGACGCCGTCGTCGCCATGACCGACAAGCCGATGCACGTGCTTCGACGCGGCCGCAACACCTCGATGTGGACCGCCGTTGAAGCCGTCGCGACGGGCGAGGCCGACGCCATCGTCTCCGGCGGCAACACCGGCGCGCTGATGGCCGTCGCCCGGCGTCAGCTCGGGATGATCGAAGGCGTCGAACGCCCCGCCATCACCGCCCTGTGGCCGACGCCGCGCGGCCGCGTCGTCGTTCTCGACGTCGGCGCGAACGTCGAGGCCGACGTACGCCAGCTCGTCACCTTCGCGATCATGGGCGAGGCTTTCTCCCGCGCGCTCACGGGCGCGGCGAAGCCGACGGTCGGCCTGCTGAACGTCGGCGCGGAGGAGTTGAAAGGCCACGAGCTCATTCGCGGCGCGGCGAAAGTCCTGCGCGAGGCGGACCCCGACATGGCGTTCGAAGGTTTCGTCGAGGGCGACGACATCTCGGCGGGCGCCGTCGACGTCGTCGTCACCGACGGCTTCACCGGCAACGTCGCGTTGAAGTCGGCCGAGGGCGCGGCGCGCCTCGTCGGCCGGTGGATGAAGGAAGCGCTGACGGGCTCGCTTCCGTCGAAGCTCGGCGCGCTGTTGATGATGCGCGAGCTGAAAACCCTCCGTGACCGGATCGACCCTTCGTCCGTAAACGGAGGATTGTTCCTCGGGCTCAACGGCGTCGTCGTCAAGAGCCATGGCGGCGCCGACGCCAAGGGCGTCGCAAGCGCCGTCACGCTCGCCGCCAACATGTCCGGCCGCGGCCTGCGGCGCGAGATGGTCGAGACGACGCGTCGCGTCTTCGATCGCTGGGCGGCGTCGACGGCGCTCAGCGAGGCGCCGCCGGTCGACGCCGAGAAATCGGGCGCCGGCGACATGAAAGCGGCCGTATGACCCGGCGAGCCGTCATCGTCGGGTCGGGGGCCCACCTGCCGGCGCGCGTCCTCACCAATGATGAGATCTCCAAGACGGTCGACACGTCGGACGAATGGATCCGCGAGCGCACCGGCATCGTCGAACGCCGCATCGCCGCCCCCGACGAAACGACGTCGGACCTCGCCGCCGCCGCCGCCCTCGCCGCCGTGCGCGACGCGGACCTGCGCGCGGCGGACGTAGACCTCGTGATCGTGGCGACGACGACGCCGGACCTCACCTTCCCCGCGACGGCCGCGATCGTTCAGGCGAAGCTCGGCATCGAGGAGGGCGCCGCGTTCGACGTGCAGGCGGTGTGCTCCGGCTTCGTCTACGCCCTGTCGACGGCGGAGAAGTTCCTCGCCAGCGGCCAACATCGGCGCGCGCTCGTGATCGGCGCGGAGACGTTCTCGCGCATTTTGGACTGGACCGACCGCGGCACGTGCGTCCTTTTCGGCGACGGCGCCGGCGCGTTCGTCCTCGAAGCGCGGGACGACGAAGAGGCGCGCGACGCCGACCGCCGGCCGCGAGGGGTTCTCGGCGCGCACCTGCGCTGCGACGGTCGGCTCGTCGATCTTCTGAAAGTCGACGGCGGCGTCTCGTCCACCGGCGAGATCGGCCATGTGCGCATGCAGGGCAACAAGGTCTTCCGCGAAGCCGTCGCGCGTATTTCGAGCGCTATCGAGCGAGCTGCGGCCGACGCGGGCGCCGACGTCGGCGACATCGACTGGTTCGTGCCGCACCAGGCGAACGTGCGCATCATCGACGGCGTCGTGAAGAAGCTAGGGCTCGACGCGGCCCGCGTCGTCTCGACGATCGAGCGCCACGGCAACACATCGGCGGCGTCGATCCCTCTGGCCTTCCGCGCCGCGCGGGACGACGGCCGGATCAAGAACGGCGATCTCGTGATGATCGAAGCGATGGGTGGCGGCCTGACCTGGGGCGCGGCGCTTTTCCGGCTGTAACCCCGCGAAATCGCCGGAGATTTCCGGAAATTTACTGCCGCCGACATGAAAAGACGGTCGTTTTTCCGATTTTCTCTTCAATGATTTCAGCGGCTTGTTGACCGCATTCCAGCCCGAGGCTTAACAATCAAGAGGTCGTCAAGGGAGCGGAGGCGAGGTTGTCGATGGGCAAGGAAACCGTCACGCGGGCCGACTTGACCGACGCCATCTATCGCGAGCTCGGGGTGTCGCGAAACGAATCGGCGTCGTTCGTCGAGCGAATCCTCGAAGAAGTGATCGCGTCTCTCGAACGCGGCGAATCCGTTAAGATCTCGTCGTTCGGCACGTTCACCGTCCGGGAGAAGAAGATGCGGATGGGCCGCAATCCGAAAACCGGCGAGGAAGTTCCGATCACGCCGCGGCGGGTCATCTCCTTCCGCGCGTCGAACGTGATGAAAGACCAGATCAACCGGAATCTGGCCGGCAAACCCGCACAGGCTGCCGAATAAGCCAAGCGGGCCGAAACGGCGGCGTCGATGGCGAAATCCGCGGAAGCCTTCCGCACCATCAGCGAAGCGGCGAGCGAGCTCGACGTGCCGCAACACGTCCTGCGGCACTGGGAGGAGGTGTTCGGACAAATCCGTCCGATGCGCCGCGCCGGCGGCCGGCGCTATTACCGGCCGGTGGACATCGATCTCCTGCGCGGCGTGCGCGTTCTTCTGTATGATGAGCGCTACACGACGAAGGGCGTACAGAAGATCTTTAAAGAGAACGGCGTCAAATACGTCGCTGAACTCGGGCGCATGGCGGCCGAGGGCCGGCCTATCGAATTGCGCGCGGTTACGCCGGACGATCCGCCGGAAAACGTATCGGCGCCGGCGGGCGACCCGGCGCCTGGCGACGACGCGCCGACGGCGACCGCCCCGCTTGCCCCGGCGGCCTTGCCCGAGGAGGCCCGCCGCGCGCTCACGAGCCTTCTCGCCCGGCTCGAAGACGCCCAGGACGCCCTTGACGAGGCGGCCATCGCCCTCGACGCCATAGACGCCGCCCGCTTCGCCGAAACGCGAGCCGAGGCGGCGGCGGACGCCGTGGACGCGGAAGAAGCGCGCGTCGGCGAGGATGAAGACGCCTAGAGCGCCGGGCGTTAGGCTTGGACCGGACAAAGACCGTTTCAGGCGCGCAATATCTAGAACCCAGAGCGCCGGGCATTCGGCTTGGATCGAACGAAGACGGTTTCAGGCGCCCAAACCCTGGAATCTAGAGCGTCGAGCCGATTCAATCAGTACGCGGTATGCTGAGCCGATCGCGCGTGACGACGACTTTCGCCGACGGGTGCAGGAGGGCCGTCGGTGCATCCTCCCAGTCGGCGAGATGGGTCGTCACCGCGCCTGGGTCGAACTTCCCCGTACGGACGAGATCTAGGATCCGCGGCAGGTCGACGCTCGGCCGCGCAAAGCCGGTTTCGAAGCGCGTCGACTTCATCATCATCTCCCAGACGCGAAACTTGACGTGCTTTTGAAAGTTGAACGAGGCGGCCGTGCAAACGCCGCCGGGCGCAAGGGCGCCCATGGCGAACTGGAGCGCGCCCGGCGACCCGTCGGCTTCGAACGCGACGAGATATCCCTCCTTGCGCAATCCGGCGAGCCGGGCGAAGGAGCGCTTGTCCGTCCCCCGACGAACCGGATTCGCGCCGAGGCGCGCCGCGACCCGCAACCGGCCATAGTTCGTATCGACTTAATCGACGCGCTCCGCGCCGAGCGCGACGGCGATGCCGGCGGCGTAAAGCCCGACGCTGCGGGCCCGGCCGCCGAGGACCAACACCGGCGCGCCTGGATAGCGGTCCAAATGCGGCCCGACGCCGCGCCAGCCGTCGGGGATGTTGTCGCTGGCGCTCGCGAGGTCCACGGGGTCGACGCCGTCGGGGACCGGGACCAGCATGTGATCGGCGAAGGGAACGCGAACGAGATCGCTCATCGCCCCGCCCCAGACGCCGCCGATATTGTCCGTGAACCCGTAAGCCGCGATCGGCCGCTCGGTCCTGACCGTCTCGCAATGCGGCGTCAGTCCGCGCCGGCAGGTCAGGCACCGCCCGCACGATATCTGAAACGGCACGATGACGACGTCGCCGACCGCAAGGGACGTCACGTCAGTCCCGACCGAGACGACCTCGGCGACGCATTCATGGCCGTAGGCGAACGGGCCTTCGAACGGCTTGGCGCCAAAGTCCCGTTTGACGCGCGGGTCGACCCGGCCGAGGCGGCGGCCCCATTCCAGCCGCGCGGCGATGTCCATGCTGAGGAAGGCGTTGTCGAGATCGCAGCGCGCGACGGCGAACGGGCGAACGCGCGCGTCCGTCGGGCTTTCGAGCCCGGGATCCGGCGCCTCGCGCCATTCGAGAACGCCCTTTCTGACGAAGATCAGTTGACGCAAGACCGCGCTCCCCGTTATGGAAAAATATGGTGGTTGATATATTTATTTTTATGTCAATCGACTTATTCGGAGGACGTCGTGAAGGGCGCGCGCACACGGGAGAAGTTCGTCGACGCCGCGGCGCGGTTGTTCCAGAGCGACGGCTATCACGGCGTCGGCCTCGCCCGGATCGTCGAGGAGAGCGGCGCGCCTAAGGGCTCGTTTTACTTTCACTTCAAGGGCGGCAAGGCGGACCTCGCCCTCGCGGCCATCGCCAAGTCGGAGGCCGACGTCAGCGCGCTTCTCGCTTACGCGGCGCGCAGGGCCGACGGGCCCGACGCCTATGTCCGCGCGATCGCCAGCGGCCTGATGCGATGGCTGAAGGCGTCCGGCTACGCCGCGGGATGTCCCGTCGCCGGACTGACGATCGAACTCGCTGCGGGCGCGCCCGCGGTCGCCAAAGCGTGCGCCGCGGCCTACGCGCAATGGACCGCGCCGATCGCCCGCGATCTCGCGAGGGTGGGCGTCGATCCGTCGACGACGGACGATCTCGCGGCGCCCATCGTCGCGGCGCTTGAGGGCGGGGTTGTCATGTGCCGCGCCAGCCGTTCGCCGCGGGCGCTCGACCACGTCGCCGCGACGCTCTCATCCATGGCGCGCGTTCGGTGACCCGGCTTCGGCGACCCGGCCCCGCGCTCATTGCCCAGCGCCGCGGCGGAGCCTATAAGCTGGCCTTTGGGTCGGAGCGTAGCGCAGCCTGGTAGCGCACTTGACTGGGGGTCAAGGGGTCGTGGGTTCGAATCCCGCCGCTCCGACCAGTAAAATCAAAGACTTACCCTTCATCATCGACGGCAGTTTCAAGGGTGATTCGCCTCGGGGACACGCTCGGGGACACAGATTTGATAGTTGAACTGGTTAAGAATTTTTCGCCGACACCGGCGCGATGGAGATCTTGCGCCGGCGGAAATTGCCCAAAATGGTCTGCATCCGACGAGGCCTCCACAGGCCCGTCCTGTGATTGCTTTTTTTTCCGGCCCCCCCCCGGGGGGGGGGGGGGGGGGGTATAATTGGGGCCGGGGAATTTCCCCCAGGGCGGGAGGGGGAAACGCCCGCCGGGCAACC
>JBHJHE010000041.1:0-16092 GCA_050331095.1 Parvularculaceae bacterium | reverse complement strand
AAAGAAGCTCTTTCAGAACGCCTGCTCGGCGGCGCGGCCGCGGCTCGATCGGCGCGAACCGCGCGATCGGATCGCGCCCGCGCATTACGACGATTTCCTCGCCATCGAGCACGCGGTCCGCCATCTCCGCAAGGCGCGCGCGGAATTCGCCCATGGTCACGGGCCCGGTCAGCGGTTTGCGCGCGCGCGCCCTTCGAACGGCCCTGTCCACCAGATCGGCCTCCATCGTCGACTGCGATCCTGCGCCCGCCCGGTATGCGGCGGCGAGATCGCGTGTACAAGCCCTTACATGCCGCGGCGCGCGCCAATCGTTGCGTGGGAAGAAAGCGCGGGGCCGGCGACGCCTTTCGTTCGCCGTCAACATGCTCCGCTCTCTGAGCGTGAAGCGTTGTCGCGGACAGTATCGCGCCGACGTGTTCGGAACCGCTTTGAAGTCAGTCCGACGCCGGCGGCGGGCGCGCGCTCACGCGCGGCGCGAGAGGTCGGCGAAAATTACCGACTTGGCGGCGCCCCGCCGTCCGCGGTACGCTGAGCGACTGAAGGGCGGACGATTTGGTTAATTGCGATCGGGCGGGCCTCGATGGGCGAGGTCGGCGGAGAACGGCGATGTACGAGAAAATCACCAACGGCATCCGGGTCCTCGTCGAACCGCACTTCCTCGAGGACCAGTCGGACCCTGAGGAGGGTCATTTCGTCTGGGCCTACACCGTGCGCATCGAAAACGGCACGGCGGACATCGTGCGCCTGCGCACCCGCCATTGGCTCATCACCGACGCCATGGGCCAGACGGAGGAAGTGATCGGCGAAGGCGTCGTCGGCGAGCAGCCGACGATCCGCCCGGGCGAGGGGTTCGAATACACCTCCGGCGCGCCGCTCGGCACGCCGTCGGGCGTGATGGTGGGCCGCTACGGCATGGAGACCGACAAGGGCGAGAGCTTCGAGGTGAACATCCCCGCCTTCTCGCTCGACAGCCCCCACGAGCAGCGCCAGATCCACTAGCGGCGATGATCCTTTCGGCTGCGCCCCCGCGCGCGGATTGACCGACGCCGCGAACGGGCGTCGCGGTTGCCCCCCATGGACCTACGTCCCGTCCTTCTTGTCATCGGCGCGCTCGTGGGCGCCCTCGGGATCGCCATGCTTGTCCCGCTGACGGCGGATCTCGTCTCCGACGCGCCGGTCGCGCGCCGGGACTGGCCGGCGTTCGCGACGACGTCGATCCTGGCGATCTTCGGCGGCGGCGGCGTCGCGGCGGCCTCCTGGGGCCGCAGCGAGGCGAGCGGCTTGCGCGAAGGCTTCCTGCTGACGGGCGCGAGCTGGATCTGCCTCACCGCCGTCGCCGCGGTTCCGCTCGCGCTCGGCGCCTATGAACTGAGCTACGCCGACGCCTTCTTCGAGGCGATGTCGGGGATCACCACCACCGGCGCGACGGTGATCGAGGGGCTCGACGTCGCCCCGCCGGGCCTTCTCGTCTGGCGATCGATGCTGCAGTGGTTCGGCGGCGTCGGCATCGTCATCATGGCGTTCTCGGTTCTGCCGGCCTTGCGCGTCGGCGGCATGCAGATCTTCAAGAGCGAGGCCTGGGACACGTCGGAGAAATTCGTCGCCAACGCCGCACAATACTCCGCCTCCCTCTCGATGATCTACGTCGCGCTGACGGTGCTCTGCTTCTTCTTTCTGTGGGCTGCGGGCATGACGGCATTCGACGCCTTCAACCACGCCATGACGACGATCGCGACGGGCGGCTTCTCCACGCACGACGCGTCGATCGGAGCGTTTCTCTCCGCCAACGACGCGCCCATCGATCTCATCGTCTCGGCGTTCATGATCGCCGGCAGCCTGCCGTTCGGGCTCTACCTGATCGCCGTCCTGCGCGGCAAGTTCGGCCGTCTCTTCGCGGACAGTCAGGTCACGTTCTTCATCGGCGTCGTCGCCTTCGCGACGTTCTCTATGTCGGTCTACGTTTATGCGCGCTTCGACGTCGACGCCTTCACCGCCTTCCGCCTCGCGATCTTCAACGTCGTCTCGATCCTGACGGGAACGGGCTTCGCCACGACGCCCTATGACCTCTGGGGCGCGTTCGCCGTCGGCTTTTTCTTCTGTCTGATGTTCATCGGCGGCTGCGCCGGCTCGACGTCGTGCGGGTTGAAGATCTTCCGCTTCCAGGTGGCGCTTGCGGCGATGAACCTATACGCGCGCCGGCTCGCTCACCCCCACGGCGTCTTCGTCGCGCATTACAACGGTCGGCCGATCGGCGACGACGTCTTCGTTTCGGTGTTGAGCTTCTTCTTCGTCTATTTCGCGTGCTTCGCGACGCTCGCCGTTCTTTTGTCCGCCTACGACCTTGATCCCTTGACGGCCGTCTCCGCGGCGGGCACCGCGATCGCGAACGTCGGCCCGGGGCTCGGCCCCGTGGTCGGACCGTCCGGCAACTTTGCGAGCCTGCCCGACGGCGCGAAGCTTCTCATGGCCGCGGGCATGCTGCTCGGCCGGCTTGAGTTTTTCACCCTGTTCGTAATTCTTTCGCCGACCTTCTGGCGCGGCTGAGGAGACGAGCGATGGCGACCGACGACGGGCCGCGCAAACGCGCGCGCATCTATTTCGCCTTCCGCAGTCCCTATTCGCGCCTCGGCCTCCACATCGCCGCGCGCGCCGGCCTCGCCGACGCCCCGGGCGTCGAGGTTCATCCGTTCACGGGTCCGCCGGACGGCGTCGCGTTCCAGGATCCGGTCGCGAACAAACTGAAGCTCGCCTATTACGGCGAGGACGCGCCGCGCATGACGAGCCGGCTCGGGCTTGAGATGCGCGCGCCGCGCCCCTTCGAGGTCGACGTTTCGGCGGCGAACAAGGCGGCCGTCGCCGCGGCGCTCGACGGCGTCGGGCTCGCCTTCGCGATCGCCGTCTCCGACGCGCGCTGGGGCGAAGGCCGCAACGTCTCGGAGATCGACGTTCTGAGAGCCGCGGCCGAGGCGGCGGGCTGGCGGGCCGCACGCGTCGACGAGGCGCAGGCGGACCCGCGGGTCGCCGAACGACTTGAAGCGAGCCGGACCGCGATCGCCAAGGACCGCGCCTTCGGCGTGCCGTTCGCGGTCATCGAGACGGCCGACGGCGCGATGCGCCGCTATTGGGGCCACGATCGGTTCGACTTGTTCGTCGAGGACTACGCTGCGGCGTGACCCGTTCAGTCGCGCGGCGCGTCGGCGAGCCGCTCGGCCATATCGCTCACCCGCGCGCACGCCGCGTCGACGACCCGGCTCGCGCCGCCAAGCGTCTCGGCGTCGAGCCGCATCGTCGCCGCCACGAGGGTTTTGACGCGGCCCCGCGCCTCCAGCAGCTCGTCGCACACGGTGAGCCCGGCGAGCAGGATAAGCCGCGCTTCGCCGATCTGTCCGAGGTCAGAGACGATCTCGGCGACGTGGCGCTGCATATAGGCCGCCAATTCGCGCAGGCGGTCCTCCTGACCGTCCTCGCACATGACGGTGTAGGTCTTCGAGTTGATCTTGACGTCGACGAGCGCCATCGCGCGAGCTCCCTAGTTGGACGCGTCGCCGGGCGAGGACGGCTCGCGTCGCGCCGCGTCGACCCCGGACGCGTCCGTTGCGTGGGCGCCGAGAAGCCCCCGCAGATCGCCGATCGCGGCGGCGAGGGCGTCGGAGGCGCGCCGCGTTTGCGCCTGGGCGGCGCGGGCGTGGCGGCGGGCCGCGTCGACGGCGTCGTTGGCGGCCGTCAGGTCCTGCAGGCGGTCGTCGAGCTTGGCCTCAAGCGTGTCGAGCGCCATCGCCAGTCGGCGCACCGCGTTTTCAAGCTCGGCCATCGCCGTCGCGCCCTTGTGAATTTCCGCATCGAGAGCATGGGTCGCGTCGCGCCGCGTGTCCAGCGACGGCCCACCCGTCGTACGGCGAGCGCGCCGACCCAAGGCGGTCTTGACCGGCTCCCGGGCCATCGGCGACAAGCGCGTTAAGTCGCGGCGCGGCGCAACGCGTGCGGGCCGCCCCGCGCGCCGGCGACCCCGACGGAAGGAATTCGATGGCTTCAACGACGTCCGAGCGCGCGCCCGCGCCGCCCCTCGCCATTGACGACGCGCGCCTGCCGCAGATGGCCGACGCGCTGCGCGTTCTGGCGATGGACGCCGTGGAGCGCGCGAACTCCGGGCATCCGGGGATGCCCATGGGCTTCGCCGAAGCCGCGACGGCGCTCGCGACCCAGCATCTCCTCGTCGACCCGACGGCGCCCGACTGGCCGGACCGCGACCGGCTTGTCCTCTCCGCCGGGCACGGATCGATGCTTCTCTACGCGCTGCATCACCTCTTCGGCTACGCCGACATGACGGTCGAGGCCCTCAAGAACTTCCGCCAGCTCGGCGCCGTCACCGCCGGCCATCCCGAATACGGGCTCGCCCTCGGGGTGGAGCCGACGACCGGTCCCCTCGGCCAGGGACTTGCGAACGCCGTCGGCATGGCGCTCGCTGAGGCCCGGCTCGCGGCGCGCTTCGGGGCCGGGCTCGTCGACCATCGCACCTACGCGATCGTCGGCGACGGCTGCCTGATGGAGGGGATCAGCCAGGAGGCGATCGCCCTCGCCGGCCACTTGAAGCTTCGCAAGCTGATCGTTCTTTGGGACGACAACGAGGTCACCATCGACGGCGGGCTCGCGCTCTCCGACTCCACTGACCAGCTTGCGCGCGCGGCGGCCGCCGGGTGGAAAGCGACGCGCGTCGACGGCCACGACCCGCGCGCCGTCTCCTAGGCCATCGACGCCGAGAAGACGAGCGACGCGCCGAGCCTGATCGCGTGCCGCACGGTCATCGGCCGCGGTGCCCCCGGGAAGCAAGGCACCGCCGCCGCCCATGGCGCGCCCCTGGGCCCCGAAGAAGCCGCCCTC
The DNA here is from genome assembly GCA_050331095.1 of Parvularculaceae bacterium. Classification (GTDB taxonomy): domain Bacteria; phylum Pseudomonadota; class Alphaproteobacteria; order Caulobacterales; family Parvularculaceae; genus MED-G105. Next base: position 11,214 of record JBHJHE010000041.1, on the reverse strand, counting down.
GCCCGCGCGACGCTCGGCTGGCCGCACGAGCCGTTTGAGACGCCTGCGGACATTCGCGAGGCCTGGCGCGCCGGCGCGGACCGCGGCGCCGCGGCCCGCGCCGACTGGGAGCGCCGCCGCGAGGCTTCGTCGGAGCGCGCGGCGTTCGACGCGGCGATCGCCGGCGACGTCGCGCCCCGCGTCGACGCGGCGATCCGCGCCCACAAGAAAGAGCTCTCCGCCGAGCCCCCGAAGGTCGCGACGCGCAAAGCCTCCGCGATGGCGCTTGAAGCCCTGAACCCGGCGGTCCCCGAGCTCGTCGGCGGATCGGCGGATCTTTCGGGCTCCAACAATACGCGCACGAAGGGCCTTGAGACCCTGTCGGCCGAGAACTACGCCGGCCGCTATCTCCACTATGGCGTGCGCGAACACGCGATGGCGGCGGCGATGAACGGCATGGCGCTCCATGGCGGCGTCGTTCCCTATGGCGGAACGTTTCTGGTGTTTACGGACTATATGCGCCCGGCTATGCGCCTCGCGGCGCTGATGGGGCTGCGGGTCGTTTTCGTTTGCACCCACGATTCGATCGGCGTCGGCGAGGACGGGCCCACCCACCAGCCTGTGGAGCATCTCGCGGCCCTGCGCGCGATCCCGAACCTTGAGGTTTTCCGGCCCGCGGACGCCGTAGAAACCGCAGAGTGCTGGGCGCTGGCGCTCGCCCGCGCCGACGGCCCCAGCGTCATCGCGCTCACCCGCCAGGGCCTCGCGCCGGCGCGCACCGATTACGATGAGGACAATCGCTGCGCCGACGGCGCCTATGTTCTTGATACGGCGGAAAATCCCGACGTCACGCTCGTGGCTTCGGGGTCCGAAGTCGAAATCGCGCGCGCCGCCCGCGGCCTCCTCGCCGAACGCGGATTGTCGGCGCGCGTCGTCTCCGCGCCGTCGTTCGAGCGTTTCGCCGCGCGCGACCGCGTCGCGCGGGAGGCGTTGCTCGGCGGCGCGCCGCGCGTCGGGGTCGAGGCCGCCGTGCGCCAGGGTTGGGACCTGTTTCTCAGACCCGGCGACGCCTTCGTCGGCATGGATGGCTTCGGCGCGTCCGGCCCCGGGGCCGCACTTTACGAACATTTCGGCGTCACACCCGAACGCGTCGCCGAAACGGCGGCCGCGTTAGCGACACAGGAGAAACACGCATGACCTTGCGCGTCGGCATCAACGGTTTTGGCCGCATCGGCCGTCTTGCATTGCGCTCGATGATCGAGCACGCGCGCCCGGGGATCGAGGTCGCGGCGATCAACGATCTCGGCCCGGTGGAGACGAACGCGCACCTCCTGCGTTACGACACGATCCACGGGCGCTTCCCCGGCGAGGTGACGACGACGGAGGATACGATCGACGCCGGCCGCGGCGCGATGAAGGTGTTCGCCGAGCGCGACCCGGCGAAATTGCCCTGGGGCGATCTCGGCGTCGACGTCGTCTTCGAGTGCACGGGCGTCTTCACCGAGCGCGACAAGGCCGCCGCGCATCTTGAGGGCGGCGCGAAGCGCGTTCTCATCTCCGCGCCCGGGAAGAACGCCGACAAGACGATCGTATACGGCGTCAACCATGACGCGCTGACGCCCGACGACCATGTGGTCTCGAACGCATCGTGCACGACGAACTGCCTCGCGCCCGTCGCCAAGGTGATGCATGACGCGATCGGCATCGAGCGCGGCTACATGACGACGATCCACGCCTACACCGGCGACCAGCCGACGCTCGACACGATGCACAAGGACCTTTACCGCGCGCGCGCGGCGGCCTCCTCGATGATCCCGACCTCAACGGGCGCGGCGAAGGCCGTCGGCCTTGTCCTACCCGACCTCAACGGCAAGCTCGACGGCTCATCGATCCGTGTGCCGACGGCGAACGTCTCCGTCGTCGACCTCGTCTTCGCGCCGAAGCGCGACGTCGACGTCGACGACGTCAACGACGCCGTCAAAAAAGCCGCCGACGGACCGCTGAAGGGGATCCTCGCCTACACCGACGCGCCGCTCGTCTCGTCCGATTTCAACCACGACGCCCACTCCTCGACCTTCGCCCTGCCGCAGACGCAGATCCTCGAAGGCAAGCTCGTGCGGGTGCTGTCATGGTACGACAATGAATGGGGCTTCTCCACGCGCATGGCCGACACGGCGCTGGCGATGGCCAAGCACCTTTAACGCGGGCTGGGACCGCCGATGGCCTACCGAAAAATCGCCGACCTCGACGTCGACGGCAAACGCGTCCTCACGCGCGTCGACTTCAACGTGCCGATGGCGGACGGCGCGGTGAGCGACGCGACGCGCATCGAGCGCGCCGTCCCCACGATCGAGACGCTCAGAAAACGCGGCGCGAAGGTCGCGCTCCTGTCGCATTTCGGCCGGCCCAAAGGCGCGCGCGTCGCCGACATGTCGCTGAAGCCCGTCGCCGACGCGCGTGGGCGGCTGATGGGAACGGACGTGGCGGTTGCGGAGGATTGCGTCGGCGCGCCTGCGAAGGCCGCGATCGACGCGCTCGCCCCGGGCGGCGTCGTCGTTCTCGAAAACACGCGGTTTCATCCGGGTGAGGAGGAGAACGACCCGGCGTTCGTGAAGGCGCTCGCCGCGAACGGGGGCGCCTACGTCAACGACGCCTTCTCCGCGGCCCATCGCGCCCACGCCTCGACCGAGGGCCTCGCGCGCGCCCTGCCGGCGGCTGCGGGCCTCGCCATGGAGCGCGAACTCGACTATCTCGCCGCGTCCCTGTCGAACCCGACGCGGCCCCTCGCCTGCGTCGTCGGCGGGGCGAAGGTCTCCACCAAGATCGAACTGTTGCTCAATCTCGTCGCCAGGGCCGACATTCTCGTCGTCGGCGGCGGCATGGCGAACACGTTTCTGTTCGCGAAAGGCCTCTCCGTCGGCAAATCATTATGCGAGCCGGACCTCGCCGACACGGCCCGCGAGATCATGGACCAGGCCGCCGCGCGCGGCGGCGAGATCGTGTTGCCCGTCGACGCCGTCGTCGCGAAGGAGTTCAAGGCCGGCGCCGCGCACGAGGTCGTCGCCGTCGACGCCGTCGCGGCCGACGACATGATCCTCGATCTCGGCCCCGACAGCGTCGACCTCATCGCCGCGAAGCTCGCAACCGCGAAGACGCTCGTCTGGAACGGCCCCCTCGGCGCGTTCGAAATCCCGCCCTTCGACACCGCGACCGTCGAGGCCGCCCGCTACGCCGGCAAACGCGCCAGGGCGCGCGATCTCGTCGCCGTCGCCGGCGGCGGCGACACGGTTTCGGCGCTCAACCACGCAGGCGCCGCGGACGATTTCACCTACGTCTCTACGGCCGGCGGCGCGTTCCTGGAGTGGCTTGAAGGCAAAACGCTGCCCGGCGTCGCGGCGCTAACGAAGTCGTGAACGCGCGCCGTCCGTTTTGCGGCTGCGTGGCGCGAAAGTCATAGGGCGCCACCGCGCGATCCTGCATAAGGGATCCAACACGGGGGCCTTGCGACATTGTCAAACGCAAACGTTGCAGATTTACCGCGCACGGACGACGAGCCCGTCGCGGATCACGGACACGCTACGTCTTTCGAAACGCTAGACGGCGCGGCGACGCCATGCTTCGAGACCACGGCGTCCGAGGACGCCGAAATCGCGCCGGACGGCGCAGTGCCGAGATCGGGCATCGACCCAAGCGATTTCGAAGACTTGCGCCGCCGGGTCGACGAGACGTTTAAACGCTCGTCGTTCGGGCGTTACTCCGGATATCATCCGCCGTTCTCAACGCAGTACAAACGCGAAATCCGTAAACTGTACGTCGACGACCTGCCGGTTTTTTCACTCCTGGACGCGAACGAGCGAGCGACGTTAAGCCGGGCGCTGCTATTACGCCTTTTGACTCTCGGTACCTACGTTCTTTTCGCACTTGGAGTCGCGTGCGCCGTTGCAAGTTTTCGCGGTGCCGAAATGGGGCCGTTACTACAAGCCGTCGGCGCGACGCCTCTTTACTTCATTGGGGTCGAGGAGGGCGACATTCGCACCGCCCTGACGGCGGTCGGAGCGTACGGCGTTTTGTTCTTTCTTCTGCGACGCTTCGTGCGCTGGATCATGGTGGACAAGATTCGCCAAGGCGCGACACGGAATGCTAATACTGTCTTTCGTTATTTGTCCCGGATCAACAATTCGATGGACAAAGCGATCGAACAATCGAGTCAAGATCAAATGTACCGGTCGGGATGGCCGGAACGCTCCGCCGACTGGATCAAAATCGCGCAATGGCACGCCAAGCGCTTTGAGTATGTCGACAGATACGTCACGGCGACTGCTTGGCGTATTGAAGATCGCATTTCAATGGTCGAGGCCGTTTCGCTTGGCGTCAAGCTCGGCCTTGTCGGGTACGTCGCCATCGCGGGGCTCGGCGCATTCGGCGTCGATTGGCTCACTACAGGAACCGAGAATGGAACGGTTGGTTCGATCGCAGCAATCAGCCTTTTCGTCCTGATATCCATTGTTGGTTGGGGCTTGTTGTTGCCGGTGACCTGGGTCGCCTCGAGCTTCCATCTTGGGGCGTTTCAAGACCACGACAGCAACAATATGTGGGTCGCGACATTCCTCGAGAGCGTCGAAGGCTTCGACGACCAGCGCGACCACATCATCCAGAAACTCGCGAGCGTCGTCGCCGGGGACAAGACGACGATCATGAACATGCGTCCCGGCGCGGCGGGCGACTGACGGCGCGGAACTTGTGGTCCCGCCTCAAAAACCGGATACGTGCGGCCGGTTTGCGAGGGCGGGAGAAACCGGAAAGGGACGCGCCATGAATCTCGAACGACTGAACAACGTCGCGATCGCCATAGCGGCCCCCGGCAAGGGCGTTCTCGCCGCCGACGAATCCACCGGCACCATCAAGAAGCGCTTTGATTCGATCGGCGTCGCCTCCACCGAAGACAATCGCCGCGACTATCGAGAGATGCTGTTCCGCACCGACGAGGCGATGCGCGAGCGCATCTCCGGCGTGATCCTCTTTGACGAGACGATCCGCCAGAACGCCGCCGACGGCTCGCCGCTCGTCAAGCTGATCGAGGACGCCGGCTCGATCCCCGGCATCAAGGTCGACAAGGGCGCAAAAGACCTCGCGGGCGCGCCGGGCGAAAAGGTCACCGAAGGTCTCGACGGCCTGCGCGAGCGCCTCGCCGACTATTACGACCTCGGCGCGCGGTTCGCGAAATGGCGCGCGGTGATCGACATCGGCCGCAACGGCGACGAAGCCGTGCCGTCCGGCCCGTGCATCGCGACCAACGCCCACGCCCTCGCACGGTACGCGGCGCTCTGTCAGGAGGCGAACATCGTCCCGATCGTGGAGCCGGAAGTCCTGATGGACGGCGACCACGACATCGACCGCTGCTACGACGTGACGGAGTACGCGCTGAAATCGCTCTTCGACGAGCTCTACGCCCAGGACGTCGCCCTCGAGGGGACGGTGCTGAAGCCCAACATGGTGGTCGCCGGCAAACTCTGCCCCGAGCAGCCGAGCGTCGAGGAAGTCGCAGAGCTCACCGTCAGATGTTTCCGCGCCGCGGTGCCCGCCGCCGTTCCGTCCATCGTCTTCCTCTCCGGCGGCCAAACCGACGAGCAGGCGACCGCTCATCTCAACGCCATGAACGCCGGCTTCTCGGATAAGACGCCGTGGGCCTTGTCCTTCTCCTACGGCCGCGCTCTCCAGGCCGCGCCACTCAAAGCCTGGGGCGGCAAGGCGGAGAACATCCCCGCCGCGCAGGCCGCCTTCGCCCATCGCGCGAAGATGAACGGCCTCGCGCAGCTTGGCGACTGGAGCCCGGCGCTCGAAAACGCCGCCTGAGAACCAAGGGGCCCGCGACGGCGCTGATTGCCCGCGCGACCGTCGGCCGCTACGCCCTCCGCCATGGACAACCCCGCCGACGGCGCTCCTGACCGGACCCGGCTCTACCTGATCTCGCCGCCGACGATCGACGAGCCGAGCGCGTTCGCCCGAATGTTGGAGACGGCGCTCGGCGGCGGCGACGTCGCCTGCTTTCAGTTGCGCCTGAAGACCGCGGACGGTCCGGCGTCGGACGAGGTCGTTCTCGACGTCGCCGCGGCGATCGCGCCGATCCTGCGGGCGCGCGGGGTCGCGTTTCTCGTCAACGACCGGCCCGACCTCGCCAAAGCCGCCGGCGCCGACGGCGTCCACGTGGGGCAGACGGACGTCGACTGCGCCGCGGCGCGGGCCGCCCTTGGGCCCGACGCGACGGTCGGCGTCACTTGCCACGCCTCCCGCCACCTGGCGATCGAGGCCGCCGAGGCGGGCGCCGACTACGTCGCCTTCGGCGCGTTCTTTCCGACCGAGACGAAAGACGCGCCGGTCCGCGCGCGACCCGACCTCCTTGAGTGGTGGCGGTTCGCGACCACCGTGCCGAGCGTCGCCATCGGCGGGATCGCGCCCGGGAACTGCGGGGATCTCGCGCGCGCCGGGGCGGACTTCGTCGCGGCGTCGAGCGCCGTGTGGGGCGCATCGGGGGGGCCCGCCAACGCCGTCGCCGCCTTCAACGCCGCCCTCGACGCGGCGCTCGGGGCCGCCGCCCGCGACGCGGTCGCGACCGAACGCTGACGCTCGCTTCAGGAGAAACTGGCACGCCTCTCGCATGTTCCGTCCGCAACCGCAGGGGCGTGCGGGGTAACGGGAATTCGGCCGGACGTCCCGCGTCCGGCGCGCGAGTGGAGAGGCCAATGACCGAGACGCAAATCGAGACGGCGGACGCCGCGACGAACGATGCCGAGGCGCCTGACGCCCCGGAGGCGACCGCCCGCAGTCCTCGCCGCAAAGGCCCGCGGACCGTGCGTCGCCTGCGCGTCGCCTGGCGACGCGCCCCGGCGTCCCGCCGGGCGTTGCGCGCGGGCTTCGCCGGCGCCGTCGCGGTCGCGGTCACCGCCGGCGTCGTCGCAGCGCCGACGCCGTCCGCCGCGCCCGCGACGGCCGGCGACTACACGGTGCGCGTCAGCCTCGCCGGCGCGCCCCTCGCCGCCTCCCAGACCGCGACGTTCGCCGGGCAATGGCGCCTCAACGGGTTCGCCGAAGAAGCGACGCCGGGCCCGGTCGCCCCCGCCGGCCGCATCGCCGCCGAAGACGCCCGCGACGACGGCCGCTACTGGGCGACCTATCGCGCCTTGAAGAACCTCGCCCGCCAGGGCGACGTCGACGCCCAGCGCGACCTTGGCGCGCTGTACGAACGCGGCCTCGGCGTCGTTCGCGACATCGACCGCGCGGGCGAGCTTTACCGCCTCGCCGCGGCGTCCGGCGACGCCCGCGCCCACACCGCGCTCGGCCTAATGGCGCTGAAGGGCCGCCGCGACGCTGCGGACGCGGCGCTCGCCTCGCCCGACGTCGAAATCGCCCGCGTCTGGCTCGAACGCGCGCGGGCGGCGGGCGAGCCGCGCGCCCGCGCCGAACTCGCGAAACTGACGATCGCCCGCCTAGGCGGCGCCCAACCGTCGCTGCGCGATTAGGCCGCGCGGCTCAATCGAGGATGACGCCGGGGCGCCAGCCGCTCGCTTCAAGGATCGCGTCGGGGTCATCGGTCTCGAGGAGCTCGCGGATCGCCTGGCGCTTGTCCTCGGCGTTCCGGTGGTAGGCGCGCGCGATCCGGTAGCCGACCCAGTAGCCGAGGTCGCCCGGCGCGTCGGGCGTCGAGTTATAGACCCACACGGACAAATCGGTTTTGTCCTTGTCCGCGAGAAACGCGCGCTCGATCTCCGCCTCGCGGCCGGCGACGTCGCCGCGCAGGCTTCCGTAGGCGATGTCGCCTGAGATCAGCTCACCGACGAATTCGGCGACGCCCTCCTGCAACGACACGTCGAGCACCGTCGGTTCGCCGTCCTCGATCTTGGCCCCGAGCGCCGGCGATTGCTGCACGTGGACGAACTCATGGGCGATCACGTGGACGAACCGGTCCTCGATGTCGGGATTGAGGAACGCCGCCGCGCACATCGCTTCAAGCCCGATCTGCACGCCGGTGTCCGGATAGCCGATACCGACGGGCTTGCCGCGGCCGACGGCGATCGTGACGGCGGGAAAGCGCGCTTCGGGGTAGATCGTCCGTAATTGACGCAACGCGTCTTCAAGGCGCGCCTTCGCGGCGGGAAGGACGTTCGCGCAATCGCGCGCCTTCTCGTAGAGCCGAGGGCGTTTCTCGACCGCCTCGGCGATGCGCGCGCCGTCAACGCGGCGGCGGCGCGCGAGCGCCTTCAGGCCCTCCGAGCCGGCGTCGATATAGTCAGTTTGCAGCGTTTCCGCCGACGGCGCCCCGTCGGCCGCCTCGTAGAGCCGGTAGAAAAGATCGACGTCACTGGTCTCGATGACCGGCGTGAAGTCGTCAGCGGGTTCGGCGGCGAGCGTCGCCTGCGCGCAAAGCGCGGCGGTCGCCGCGATCGCCCGCTTCGAGAGGAGAAGCGTCATTCAATGTCGAGCGGCGAGGCGGGCTTCGCGTTCTCCGGATCGTCGGCGAGGCGGGGCGGGTCGTCCGTCTCCGCATAAAGGCCGCCGTCGCGGCCCTCGAAGCGAATCTCGGTGCCGTTGCGCCGATAGACGAGGTCGAGGCCCGGATAGTACGCGGTCTCGCCCGCAGGCGAGCGCGTTCCGACCTCGAGGAGACGGGCCGGCGCGTTCGATCTGTTCTCGAACGTATGGCCGACGCGCGCGCCGGCCTTGAACGTCGCGCTGTCGCCGGGCCCGAGCGTCAGCTCCTCGCCGCCCTCGATCATCACGACTTCGCCCTCCAAGACGTAAACGAATTCATCCTCGTTCTCGTGCCAATGGTAGAGCCCGGTGGACGCGCCGGGCGACAGCGTGACCTCGCCGGCGCCGAACTGCGTGAGGCCGCCCGCGTCCGACAGGCGGATCTTCCAGCAACCGTCCGTACGCTTGCGCAATCGGCCGGGATAGGCCTGGCGCTCATAGCGCTGCGCGGCGTCTCGATCGATTTTCGGCATGGGGTCCCTCCTCCCAGCGACAGTCCGGCCCATCGACAGTTCAGCCGGCGGACCGTTCAGCCCACCGACAAGGCGCGCCGTCTAGACGACCGTCATGATCTCGGCGAGCGGCTTCTTCTTCAGGGCGTGAAGCGGCACGGCGGCGTCCGCCGCCGGCTTGCCGACGACGACGAGCACGTAAGGCTTCTCCGTCTCCGGACGGCCCAAAATCTCGCGCAGAAACGTCATGGGATTCGGCGTGTGCGTCAGGGTCGCGAACCCGGCGTCGTGGAGCGCGGCGATCAGAAAGCCGACCGCGATGCCAACGCTTTCGTTGACGTAGTAGTTCTTTTTATCGTCGCCAGCATCGACGCCGCCGCGGCGCTGTGCGAACACGGCAACGAGATAGGGCGCGGTCTCCAGAAAAGGTTTGTCCGCATCCGTGCCGATCGGCGCCAGCGCGCCGAGCCATTCCTCGCCCGCCCGTCCGCCGTAGAACGCCCGCTCCTCCTCCTCCGCGGCCTCGCGGATGCGCCGCTTCACGTCAGCGTCCGCCACGACGACGAAGTGCCAGGGCTGGGGGTTGGCGCCCGACGGCGCGCGGCCGGCGGCGGCGATGCAGTGCTCGATCGCCTCAAGGGGAACGGGATCGGACGCGAAATCCCGGATCGTATGGCGGCGCGCGATGGTCTCGCTGAACGCCCGCGCCCGGGCGACCATCTCCTCTGGCGCGGCGTCGAGGTCGTGGCCCAGGTCCTTTAAGGAGCGCTTCGGCGCCTCGACATCCTTCGTCTCTGCGGTCGTCGACATCGTCGGCCCTTTCTTCGCCTTCGCGGAAAGTCTAACCGATCCTCGCGCGTTCCGCCCTCGTCAAATTTCTTTAGCCGAAAAGCTAGTTGTCGTTGACGACCGACGCGCTGCGCACATCGTTAGCACTATGGCTGGTTTATCGCCAGAAACGCGCACCGACGCGCTCGACCAGGCGCTGTCGGACCCGACGCGGCGGGCCGCGATCGCGCGGCTTGCGGACGGCGACGGCGCTCGCCGGGCGGTTCGACATTACGCCCCGTCATTCCTCCGTTACCTGAAAGTTCTAGGGTCCATACTCAATCAAAATGACCGATAATCGCCGGAAGCGGACGCCGGGGGCAATACGAAATAACCACTGGATTGACTAAGCTATAACACCGTATAGCATTGAAGAATTCAAGAGGATGTCAGACGCATGGACCTTGTAGACCCAGCCAGCATTCACCCTGATTTTGAGCGCGTCCTGTCCGACAAGCCGGTCCCGCAGCAATTTCTCTACCGCGATGTTCGTTCAATGGTCCTCGGGGTCTATCCTGACAGCAACGAGCTGCTTTATCACACCCATGCCCTGTCCTCGGTTTACAGCGTGTCTCGTCAGCTAAAGCACGCCTTTTGCCATATCGCCGTCTATGGGCAGCATTTGAACCTGGGCTTCAATTCCGGCACGGAGCTCAACGACCCTGCGGGATTGCTCACAGGAACAGGCTCGCGCATTCGACACGTGCCCGTCGACTCGCCGAGCGTTTTGGAGAATGCGGATTTGGTGGCTCTGATCGAACAAGCTGTGGCGCATGCCCTCGATAAACTGGGAGGGCCTGCCACCGACAAGAACCACCTCATTTCAAAGGTCAAGACAGGTTAGCATACTCGAAATCGGAACGGGTCTTTCGACCCCTTCAAATCATCCAGGGAGACGCACGCAATGCCTAACAAGCTCGCCCATTTCGCCATTGAGGCGGACGATGTGGAACGTGCTCGCCGCTTCTATGAAGCCGTATTCGACTGGCGGTTCAAAGCTTGGGGACCGCCGGATTTCTACATCATCGAAGGTGCCGGTATTCAAGGGGCCTTGCAGAAACGTCGCGAGCCGGTGCCCGCCGGTCGAAAGGGGATCGAGTGCTCGTTTGCGGTGGATGACCTTTCGGATACTGCGGAACGAATTTCGACTGCGGGCGGCAGTTTGACCGGCGAAGCCTATGCTATCCCTACGGTCGGGGAGCTTCGTCAGTTCAAGGATTCCGAAGGTAATGAGGCCATCATTATGTTCAGTCCCGGCATGTGATGGGTTGGATTATTTCTGAAGCGTTCGGGCTCTTCGGTCCAGCACCGGACGACGTGCTCGAAGGGCGTGAGGCCGCGTAGGGTCTTCAGGCGCTTGGCGAAGTTGTAGGCGTCTAAGAAGGTGGCGAGGTGCTCTCGCAGCCGGTCGTGACTGTCGTAGTGATAG
>JBHJHE010000040.1:0-57826 GCA_050331095.1 Parvularculaceae bacterium | reverse complement strand
TCACCTATCTGCGTACGCACCGTGAGCTCCTGAACCTGATGAAATGGGCCCTTGCCGGCGCGATCGTCTCCGCAGGGATCGCCGTCATGGAGTTCGGGACGGGGACGCTGATGGCGTCGGTTCTCTCGCCGCTCATTCCCGCCAACGCCGAGTGGCTGCGCACCGCCCAGGCCCAGAAGATCCCGGACGGCGTCTTTCGCGCCCAGGCGAACCACACCCACCCCCTGTCGCTCGGCGAGTTCCTCGCCATGTGCGCGCCATTCGCCGTCGGTTTCGCGATCGCCGCGAAGCGCGGCTTCCCGCGCGCGTTCTGGGCGGCGGCGTTCCTCCTGATCGTGGCGGGCTCGCTGGCGACGAGTTCGCGCGCGGCGCTTCTCTCGCTCATCGTCGCCCTTGGCGCGATGGGCGCGATCCTCCTCCATCGCGCGCAACAGCGCCCGCGCCTCGCGCGGTTTCGCCCAATGATCGGGCTCGCCGCCTGCGCCGTCATTCTCGTCTCGCCCGTGATGGCGGTGGGCGCGATGGCGCTTATCGGCGGGTCAGGGGGACAAAGCGCATCAAACTCCACCGAGGCGCGGGTCGAGCAAATCAAGCAGGCGTGGCCCAAAATCCTGAAGCGCCCGGTCCTCGGCTACGGCGTCGGCCGCGCCGCGCGCATTCTCGGATTTTGGGGACGGGGGCTGACGATCGACAATTACTATCTGTCGCTCGCCCTGGAGCTCGGCCTTCTCGGCCCCCTCGTTTTCCTGTCGATCTTCATCGGCCTCGCCGTCGTCGCGGGAAAGCGCTCGGCGCGCGGCGACCCGGAGATCCGTTATCTTTACATGGCGTTCGTCGCGAGCGCCGTGAGCCTTCTTGTCACCCGCAGCGTGATTTCGCTCACGGGCAATCTCGGCGTGATCTTCGTCCTCCTCGGCGCGTTCGCCGGCGCGGGAGTGCGCGACGCGGCGGCGCGCCGGCGCCAGCCGGCCCTTGCGGCGGCGGACGAGGTCGACGAGATTCCGCGCCATGAGCCCGGCCGCGCCATCGCCAAATACGTATAAGGATCGCTGGGCGCTCGTCACCGGCGCCTCGTCCGGGCTCGGCGCGGCGTTCGCCGAGGCGCTCGCGGCGCGCGGCGCGAACGTCGCCCTCACGGCCCGGCGCGTCGACCGCCTCGACGCGCTTGCGAAAAAGCTGGAGGCGGCGCACGCCGTCACGGCGGCCGTCGCGCCCGCCGATCTCACCGACCGCGGGGCCCCGGCCCGCGTCGCGCTCGCGTTGCAGAACCGGGGCATTGCGCCCGACATCCTGATCAACAACGCCGGCTACGCCGTGCCAGGCGAATACCACGAGACCGAGTGGCCCCGCCACGAAGCTTTCCTGGATCTGATGGTCGGCGCCTACGCGCATTTCGCGCGGCTGGCGCTGCCGCAGATGCGCGCGCGCGGATACGGACGGATCGTCAACGTCGCGTCGCTTGCGGGGCTGACGCCCGGCATGGCGCGGCACACGCTTTACGGCCCCGCGAAAGCCTTTCTCGTCAGCTTTTCCGAAGCCCTCGCCGCCGAGAGCCGCGGGCATGGAGTTAGGGTCTCAGCGCTTTGTCCCGGTCTGACGAGGACGGAGTTTCACGACGTTCTCGGCAATCGCGCGCGCGTTCAGCGCCTGCCGAGCTTCGTTTTCGGCAATGCGCTCGAAACGGCGACAGCCGCCCTCGATCAGCTCGAGCGCGGCCGTGTCATTTACGTGCCGGGGTTTTTCAACAAGACCGTCGCCGCCGCAGCGAGGCTCGGGCCACGACCTTTGACGGCCGCGATCGCCCGCATTGGCTCGAAGGCCGTGCGCTCGCCGACGGACGCGAAGCCTAGTTCGCGGTCGCGTCGTTGAGGTTCCAGTCGTATTCGTAAGCGTCGATCTTGCGCTCGCCCTCGAGCGCGGAAACGACGTCCGGCTCCGCATACTGACGGATATGGTCGAGCACTTCGGCCTCGTTCCTGCCGAAATCCTCGCGATACCAGCCATATATCTTCGACGCCGTGACCTCGCCGTCCTCGACGCGGATCCCGCGCGGGTGGTTCGCGTAGTCGCGCGCCGCGGCGTCGTGCATCGCCTCGACGTTCTCGCCGGCATAGGGAGTCGGCGCGAGGTTCGGACAGCCGATCGATGCGCAGTTCACGGCGTAATGGATGCGCGGGTCGTTCGCGGTCGGCCGGATGATCCCGTGTTCGATGTCGTCGAGGGTGAGCGCGGTTCCGCTCACGGGCATGACGGGCTGGCCCCAGGCGTCGTCGATGTCGCGAATGCTTTCCACCGGGTAATTCTCGATGATCAGATTGATCGTCTCGGCGTTGTAGGCGTTGATCCAGAACGCGAGCTGCTCGGCCGGCGCCAGTTTCTGCGGATCGACGCCCTCGAGCGAGGAAAGGTATCCGTCGAGCGCCGCTTTGTCCGCGTCCGTTACGTCACCGTAGGCGACGCGGTTGACGCCATCGTCGCCGACCTTGAGGTAGCTCTCGAGAAACGCGCCGTAGACGGCGTGGTCCACCGTCTCCTCCGACGCCGCCTCGGCGACGGCGAACTTCGGATCAAGAAGCTCCGCGTCGCGAATGAAGCGCCGTTCGAGCCACAACGGCGCCGCGGCGGCCGCTCCCGCCGCGATGGCGGCGAAGGCGAGCCCCAAGCTCCAACGAGCGGTTTTGGAGCGTTCTCTGTGCCGTTCTCTGTGCCGTTCTCTGTGCAATTCCATGTCTCTTCCCTTGTTTGCCGACCCGAGACGTAACGATGCGGCGCGGGCGAACAAGCGACTGACGCGCCGACGCGCGCGGATGTGAGCCGTCGTGGGCGCAAATCGCGCGAACGGGACCTCAGCCCCGCTCTTCCGCCCATTCGCGGTGCTCGGCGTCGATGTCGTAGGCGGCCATGGCCGCGAGCGTGACGACGTCGGAGACGCGCGCGCCGATCTGGGCGATCTGTACGGGGCGCGACAGGCCGATGAGGAGCGGGCCGATGACCGTCGCGCCGCCGAGCTCGCCGAGGAGCTTCGAAGAGATCGCCGCGGAGTGAACGCCCGGCGTTATCAGCACGTTCGCCTCCCCCTTGAGGCGCGCGAACGGATAGACCTTGCGCACCTCTTCGTTCAACGCCATGCGCGGCGTCATCTCGCCTTCGTATTCGAAGTCGACCGTCGGATCCTTGTCGAGAAGAGCGACGGCGCCGGCGACCCTTCGGGAATGGGCCGTGTCCGGATTGCCGAAGTTCGAGTACGAGACGAGCGCCACTTTCGGCGTCTGTTCGAAACGCCGGGCCGCGTGGGCGACCTGGACGGCGATCTCCGCGAGCTCCGCGGACGTCGGCAGTTCGTTGATGTTGGTGTCGGCGATGAAAAGCCGGCGGCCCTTGGTCAAGACGAGCGACATGCCGATCAATCGCTCGCCGGGGCGCGTGTCGAGGGCGAGCTTGATGTTCTCGAGCGCGACGTCGTAGTGGCGCGTGACGCCGGTGACCATGCCGTCGGCGTGGCCGAGGGCCACCATACACGCGCCGAAGACGTTGCGGTCGGTGTTGACAAGGCGTTGGGCGTCGCGGCGCAGGAAACCGGAGCGTTGCAGCCGACCGTAAAGATAATCCGTATAAATAGGGTTCTGCGTCGACAGACGGGCGTTATGGATCTCGAATTCGCAGTCCTGCGGCAGCCCCGCTTCGAGCAGGCCTTTCTTCACCTGGTCTTCGCGGCCGATGAGGATCGCCTTGCCGAAGCCTTCCTGTTGGAACGTGTAGGCGGCGCGGATAACCGCTTCTTCCTCGCCCTCGGCGAAGACGATGCGCCTCGGGTTCTCCCGCGAGCGCAACGAAGAGTGCACGATCTCCATGAATGAGGCGGACGGATCGGTGCGCGCGGCGAGCTGCTGGCAATAGGCGCCGAGGTCCTCGATCGGCTTGCGCGCGACGCCCGTCTCGGCCGCGGCGCGGGCGACGGCCGGCGGGATCGACGATATCAGTCGCGGATCGAACGGGGTCGGAATGATGTAGCCGGGCCCGAACTTCAGCCTCTTGCCATAGGCGGAGGCGACTTCGTCGGGCACGTCCTCACGGGCGAGCTTGGCGAGCGCCTCGGCGCAGGCGATCTTCATCTCTTCGTTGATCGTGCGCGCGCGGGCGTCGAGCGCGCCCCGGAAAATGTAGGGGAAGCCAAGCACGTTATTGACCTGGTTCGGATAGTCCGAGCGCCCCGTCGCGATGATGGCGTCGTCGCGAACCTCTTCGATCTCCTCAGGCAGGATCTCGGGCGTCGGATTGGCCATGACGAAAACGATCGGGTTCTTCGCCATCGACTTGATCATGTCCTGCGTCACGACGCCGGCGACCGAGAGGCCGATGCACACGTCGGCCCCGTCCATCGCCTGGGCGAGCGTGCGTTTATCCGTATCGACCGCATGAGCCGAGCGCCACTGGTCCATGCCCTCTCCGCGGCCCTGGTGAAGAACGCCCTTGCGGTCGCAGACGAGAATGTTCTCGTGGCGCGCGCCCATGGCCTTGAACAGACCGACGACGGACAAAGCCGCCGAACCCGCCCCGGAGACCGCGACCGTCGCTTCGCCGATCGACTTGCCGGCGATATCGAGCGCGTTCAGGAGGCCGGCGGCGGCGATGATCGCCGTGCCGTGCTGGTCGTCGTGGAAGACGGGAATATCCATCTCCTCCTTGAGCCGTTGCTCGATGAGGAAGCTGTCGGGCGCCTTGATGTCCTCCAGATTGATCCCGCCGAACGCGGGGCCGAGGTGCTTGACGCAATTGATGAAGGTTTCCGGATCCGAAGCGTCGACCTCGAGATCGATGGAGTCGATGTCGGCGAAGCGCTTGAAGAGAACGGACTTGCCTTCCATCACGGGTTTCGAGGCGAGGGCGCCAAGGTCGCCGAGCCCGAGAATGGCCGTGCCGTTCGAGATCACGGCGACCATGTTGCCCTTCGACGTGTAGTCGTAGGCGAGGTCCGGATTTTCGGCGATCGCCTTTACGGGGACCGCGACGCCGGGACTGTAGGCGAGAGACAGGTCCCGCTGGGTCGCCATCGGCTTCGTCGGCGTCACCTCGAGTTTGCCGGGCTTGCCCTTGGCGTGGAACTCCAGCGCTTCGTCGTCGCTGAATTTGGTCGAATTCTCGTCCATGGCCCCGCGCCTTTACCGATTTCGCGAAAAGCTAGCCGCGTCCGGCGGGGCGGGCAACGAACGGGGCTCTCGCCGGCCGCCGCGGGACCGCTCGCCGAGCGTTCCTTGCGCGCGGCGCCTCGGCGGCCTACCTGCTCGAATGGAAAACGAAAGCGGAGCCCGTGCGATGTTCGTTCAGCCCGAAGACACGCCGAACCCCCAGTCGATGAAGTTCCTCCCGGGCCGCGACGTCCTCGGCGCGGGCGAGCTCGGCCTTGACTTCCCGAACGCCGACGCGGCCGCCGCCTCTCCCCTCGCCGAAGCGCTGTTCGCGATCGACGTCGTCGACGGCGTTTATCTGGGCGCGGACTTCGTTACGGTCACGAAGAAGCCGGACGCCAACTGGGCCGACGTCAAGCCGGCGGCCCTCGGCGTCATCGCCGATCACCTCGTCGCCGGCCTTCCCGTGTTGCGCGACGGGATCGACGCCGACGGCGGGGCCGATCCCGCGACGCCGCTCGACGATTACGAAGGCGAGGATCGGGAGGTGGTCGAACAGATCATCGAGCTCATCGACACGCGCGTGCGCCCGGCCGTGGCGGCTGACGGCGGCGACATCGTCTTCAAACACTACGAGCCGCGCACCGGCGTTGTCTTTTTGTCGATGCGCGGCGCCTGCGCGGGCTGTCCGTCGTCGACAATGACCCTGAAGGCCGGCATCGAGAACATGTTGCGCCACTATGTGCCCGAGGTCGCGAAGGTCGAAGCGGCCGCCTGAGGCGCGTCCCAGATAGGCGGGAGACGGACGATGACGACGGGCCCGACGTTCACGCCCTATTTCAGCTACCGCGACGCCAAAGCGGCGATGGCGTTCCTCGAAAGCGCGTTCGGCTTCGAAAGGGTTCTGGCTTTCGACGGCGACGACGGGCGGCTCGTCCATGGGGAAATGCGGTTCGGAACCGGGGTCGTCATGATGGGGTCGGTCGACGAGGCCCCTCAGGTCGCGAGCCCCGGCGTTTACGTCGTGGTCGACGACGTCGACGCCCACCACGCCCGCGCCGCGGCGGCCGGCGCCGAAATCGTCTACGGTCCGGAAGACACCGAGTTCGGGACCCGGCGGTACCGCGCGAAAGACCCGGAAGGCCACGAGTGGAGCTTCGGGACCTATCAGCCCAGCACGACGCCGCCGGACTGGTCTTAGGCCAAACCGTTGCAACCGATCCCGCGTCGCGGCGTTCCCTTAAGCGAGACGCGTCGTAAAGTGCGCGTGAACACCACAAACGAAAGGCGCCCCGCAATGGCCAACACCTACGCCATCTCCAAAGTCGTCGGCACGTCGACGAGCTCGATCGAGGCCGCGATCGAATCGGCGATCGCCACCGCGTCGAAGACGATCAAGATCATCTACTGGTTCGAAGTCGTCGAGACCCGCTTCTACATCGAAAACGTCAAGGTCGCCTATTATCAGGTCTCGCTGGAGCTCGGCTTCCGTTACGAGCGCGACTGACCACGCCGCCCGACGCTTCGCCGCAAGAGGACCCCTGACGATGTCCGACGAAATCATCAACGACCACGCGCTCGACAAGATCTTCCGCGAGGCGCGCACCCGCAACGGCTGGGAGGAGCGTCCGGTCGCCGAAACGCTGATGCAGGCCGTCTACGACCTGATGAAGTGGGGCCCGACGTCGGCGAACTGCTCGCCGGCGCGGTTCGTCTTCGTGACCTCCGCGGAGGGCAAGGAGAAGCTGAAGCCGCACCTCCAGGGCGGCAACGTCGACAAGACGATGGCCGCGCCGTGCTGCGTCGTCATCGGCCACGACATGACGTTCTACGAAAAGTTGCCGCAATTATTTCCGCATACGGATGCGAAAAGCTGGTTTGTCCGCAATGACGCGCTCATCGAAGAAACCGCCATGCGCAACGGCTCGCTCCAGGGAGCATATCTCATGATCGCGGCGCGGGCGCTCGGCCTTGATTGCGGACCGATGTCGGGCTTCGACAAGGACGGCGTCGACAAGGCGTTCTTCGACGGGACGTCCGTCAGATCCAACTTCTTGTGCAATATCGGCTACGGCACCGACGAAAATCTCTTCCCCCGCAGCCCGCGCCTCTCCTTCGAAGAGGCGTGCCGGATCGGCTGAGGCCGTCGCGTTGCGCGTTCTCGCGATCGACACTGCGCTCCAGTCCTGCGGCGTCGCGCTTCTCGACGGCGAGACCGTGGTCTTTTGCGAGGCGCCTCGTCTTGAAAAGGGGCACGCGGAGGTTCTGCCGCCCCTCGTCTCCCGCGCCCTCGACGCCGCCGCCTGGCGCGTCGGCGATCTTGACCGCGTCGGGGTCGTCGTCGGGCCCGGCGGCTTCGCCGGCGTGCGGGTCGGGCTCGCCTACGCGCGCGGCCTCGGCCTTGGAACGGGCGTCGATGTCGTCGGCGTCGGCTCCCTCGACGCGCTTGCCGCGACCTTCGCCGCCGTCGCGGGAACCTATGTCGCCTGCATCGTCGACGCGCGCCGCGGCGACGTGTTCTCGGCCCTGTACGAAGGGACGGCGCCGTTGTCGCCCGCGTTCGCCGCGACGCCCGAAGACGCCGCCGCGCGCCTCGGCGACGCCGTGGAGGGCGCTCCATTGACGCTGATCGGCGGCGGCGCAGCGCTGATCCCGTCCCGCGCCCGCCAACCTTCATGGTCGTTCAAAGAGGGCGATTTGCAGATCGATCCCGCAGCGTTGGCGCGCCTCGCGGCCGCGGCGCCGGCGCCGGACGGGCCGCCGGCCCCTGTCTATCTGCGCGCGCCCGACGCGAGGCCCGCCGCGCCGTCGCGCTTTGACGGGCGCGTGTGAGGAGGCGCTGCGCGCCGACGGTGCGCGTCGCCGGGCCGACGGACGCCGACGCCGTTCGAGAGCTCGACGCCGACGCGTTCGCGCGCGCGTCGGCGGCCGACTGGTTCGCCGCCGCCGCGACGGAGGTTCTGGTCGTCGAGGAAGAGCCCGGGAGCGTCATCGGGTTTCTCGCCTGGCGGCGCGCCGCCGATGAGGCGGAGATCGTCGCGGTCGCGGTCAGACCGCCTGCGCGGCGGCGCGGCGCGGCGTCCGCGCTCGTCGCCAGGGCGGCCGCGCGAGCCGCGGAAGCCGGCGCTAATGCGATGTTTCTCGACGTCGCCGCCGACAACGAGGCGGCGCGGGCGCTCTACGCCGCGGCGGGCTTCGAGGCGGTCGGCCGGCGAGCGCGGTACTACGCCTCCGGCGCTGACGCGCTCGTGATGCGCCGATCGCCGCCGGCGCCTGAATGTTGCGGCGGCGCGCCAGCCGGGAGTAATGACGTCGGGCCGGCGATCGCGCACGCCGAAAACGGGAGCCGCCCCATGGACCGTCTCGAAAAGATCTGCGTCGACAAAGGCATGCGGATGACGGATCAGCGCCGCGTCATCGCGCGGGTCCTGTCGCTCGCCGAGGACCATCCGGACGTCGAGGAAATCCACCGGCGCGCGGCCGAAATCGACCAGCGCATTTCGATCGCCACGGTCTACCGCACGATGCGTCTTTTCGAGGAGGCGGGCGTCGTCGAGCGCCACGATTTCCAGGATGGGCGGGCGCGTTACGAAGAGGCGTCGGAAGACCACCACGACCACCTGATCGACGTGCGTTCAGGCGAAGTCATCGAATTCGTCAACGAAGAGATCGAAAAGCTGCAGGAGCGGATCGCCGCCGAGCACGGCTACAAGCTCGTGGCGCACCGGCTCGAACTGTACGGCGTCCCTTTGCCGCCCGACGAGCGGCGGAAGGGCTAGAAAACCGCGACGCCCGCCAGCAAAAACGCCCCTGCGAGGCCGCCCGCGAGCGACGCCGCGCCAAGCACGGTCACGAGAAAATCGAACGCCGGTCGATCGCGCATGTCGTTCGCGGCCCCCTCGCCGTATCAGCCGGGTTTCCGATCCCCAGCCTGTCGATGAAAATAGGGCCTCGTCGCCGGCGCGCTCAAGACGCAGCGCAGCGAAACGGGCGCGATCTTGCGGGTTCCGCGTCGGCGTTGCATGAGGGCGACATGCGACAGAACGATGATGTCGGCGGAGCGACGCCGGGCGCGGCCGTCAGGCACGGGCGGCGCAAGACCGTCCACGTCAAGACCTACGGCTGCCAGATGAACGTCTACGACAGCGAGCGCATGGTCGCGCTGCTCGCGCCCCACGGCTACGCGCCGGTCGACGCGCCGGACGACGCAGACCTCGTCATCCTCAACACTTGCCACATCCGGGAGAAGGCCGCGGAGAAGTTGTACTCCGAGCTCGGCCGCCTGCGCGCCATCAAGGCACGCCGCGCAGCGGCCGGCGCGTCGACGGCGATCGCCGTCGCGGGGTGCGTCGCCCAGGCCGAGGGCCGGGAGATCGCCCGGCGCGCGCCGACCGTCGACATGACGGTGGGGCCCCAGAGCTACCACCGTCTGCCCGAGCCTCTGGCGCGCCTCGCCCGGCGCGAGGGCGAGCTTCTCGCGACCGACTTCGACGTCGAGGAGAAGTTTGACGCCATCGCCGCGGAGCCCGCAGGCGCGGTCGGGCCGACGGCCCATCTCACCGTTCAGGAAGGCTGCGACAAGTTCTGCTCGTTCTGCGTCGTGCCTTACACGCGCGGCGCCGAGATTTCCCGACCGGCCGAGGCGATCGCCGCGGAAGCCCGCCGGCTCGTCGCCGCCGGCGCGCGCGAGATCACGCTCCTTGGCCAGAACGTCAACGCGTGGCGCGGCGCAGCGCCCGAAGGCGGCGGCGCGATCGGGTCCGACCAATGGGGCCTCGGCGAACTGTGCCGCTGGCTCGCGCGGATCGACGGCCTCGAGCGGATGCGCTTCACGACGTCCCACCCCCGCGATATGGACGACGGCCTGATCGCGGCGCTGGGCGAGGAAGCGAAACTGATGCCCTACCTGCACCTGCCGGTGCAGGCGGGGTCTGACCGGATTCTGAAGGCGATGAACCGCGGCCATACCGCGGACGACTACCGCGCGCTCATCGATCGGATTCGGGCCGCCCGGCCGGACGTGGCGATTTCCGGCGACTTCATCGTCGGCTTCCCCGGCGAGACGGCGGCCGACTTCGAAGAGACGATGGCCCTCGCCCGCGACGTCGACTACGCCTCGGCCTACTCGTTCAAGTACTCCCGTCGTCCCGGCACCCCGGGCGCCGCGATGGCGAAGCAGGTGGCCGACGACGAAAAGTCCGACCGCCTGGCGCGGCTGCAGGAGTTGTTGAACGCCCAGAAAGCCGCCTTCAACGCCGCCCAGGTCGGCCGCGCCCTGCCGGTGCTGCTCGAAAAGCCCGGCCGGCGCGAGGGCCAGCTGGTCGGCCGCTCGCCCTACTTGCAAAGCGTTCACCTTTTGGCGCCGGCCGATATGGTAGGAGCCACCGTGAACGTTCGGATTGTCGGCGCCACGACGAACGCGCTCGAAGGCGAGTTAGCGTCGGCGACGAACGCGCCGAGGCGGGGGTCCGAAAGCGGTATGTCGATCGAAACAGGCGGCGCGTGAACGACGCGGGAACGAAGCGAAAAACCGGCGACGCGCCGCGAGAGACGGCCGAGCACATCGCGTTCGACGACAACCGACTGATCGCCGAGCTCGCGGGCGCGCACGACCGGCATCTGACCCTGCTCGAACAGGCGCTCGGCGTGCGGATCGATCCGCGCGGCAACCGGTTCGCCATCACCGGCGATCCCGCAAACCGCGCCCGCGCGGCGGCCGCCCTGTCGCAACTCTATCAGACGCTCGCCCGCGGCGGCGATGTCGGCGTCGAGGACGTGCGCGCGGCGGCCGCGTTTTCGCTGGACGCCGCGCCGAACGGCCCGCCCCTCGCCGTCGCGCGCGCCGACGACGCTTTGTCCCTCAAGACCCCGAAACGCTCGATCGCGCCGCGCAACCAGGCCCAGGCCGCTTATTTGCGCGCCCTCGCCAGGGGCGACCTCGTGTTCGGCGTCGGCCCGGCGGGCACCGGCAAGACCTACCTCGCCGTCGCCCACGCCGTTTGCCTCTACCAGGCGCGCCGGGTCGACCGCCTGATCCTGTCGCGCCCGGCGGTGGAGGCGGGCGAGCGCATCGGCTTTCTGCCCGGCGACTTGAAAGACAAGGTGGATCCCTATTTGCGCCCTCTCTACGACGCGTTGCACGATATGCTGCCGGCGGACTTCGTGGAGCGGCGCATCGCCAACGGCGATATCGAAATCGCGCCTCTCGGCTTTATGCGCGGGCGCACGTTCTCCCGCGCCGCGGTCATTCTCGACGAGGCCCAGAACGCCACGGTGGCGCAAACGAAGATGTTCCTGACCCGCCTCGGCGAAGGCGCCCACATGGCGCTGACGGGCGATCCCTCCCAAAGCGACCTGCCGGCGCGCGAAACCTCTGGGCTCGCCGACGCGCTCGCGCTGCTGGAAGGCGTGCCGGGCGTCGAGGTGGCGACGTTCGACGCCGGCGACGTCGTGCGCCACCCGCTCGTGGCGCGCATCATCGAGCGCTACGACGCCCGCGACCGACGCATGGGCATCGGCACGGGCCGGGGCGAAGCCGAATGATCGAAGCGGTCGTTTCGGATGCGGACTGGCTGACGACGGTTCCCGATCCGGGAGCGTTGGCGGAACGCTGCCGCGCCGCCGCCGCCGCCGCCGCGCCGGCGCTGGAGGGCGAGGCGGCGGTCTTGTTCGCAAGCGACGAAACCGTCGCGGACCTCAACCAGCGCTTCCGCGGGCGCGCCGGCCCGACGAACGTTCTGTCGTTTCCCTCCGACGGCGACGACCATGTGGGCGACGTGGCGCTCGCCCGTGAAACCTGCGTGCGCGAGGCCGTCGCCCTCGATCTTTCCGTCCAGGACCATGTCGCCCATTTGATCGTGCACGGGCTCCTGCATTTAGTAGGCTTCACCCACGATGACGACGAGACTGCGAACGTGATGGAAGGACTGGAGACGCGGATACTGTCCCGCCTTGGCGTCGCCGACCCCTACGCCGCCCCCTACGCCGAACGGGCGATCGAGCCCGACGCCGGAGAGCCGGCAAGATGACGCGAGACGACGAGAAGCGGATGGATCCCTGGCGTCGCATTCGCGCGGCCCTGCGAAACAAGAACGGCGGGGCGCCGGAGACCCTGGCCGAAGCGATCGAGAACGGGGCCGCGGACGGCGAAGCCGGACTGTCGGCGTCGCGCCGGGAGATGATCGAGCGCGTCATCGCGTTCGACCAGAAACGCGTCGACGACGTCATGGCCCCGCGCGCCGACATCACCGCGGTCGACATCGACACGCCGCTCCCCGGCCTCATCCACGCATTCTCCGAAGCCGGTCACTCCCGGCTGCCGATCATCCGCGGCGACCTCGACGACCCCGTGGGCATGGTGCATCTGAAGGACGTCATCGAGTTGATGGCGGACGCCGCGGCGCCGCCGCCCCCCAACGCCGAGCCCGCGACGGCCGAAGGGAGCGCAGAGCCGACGGAAGGCGCTGAAAGCCCGCTGCTCGGCCTGCGCCGCGACATTCTTTACGTGCCGCCGTCGATGCGGGTTACGGATCTTCTTCTGAAGATGCAGGCCGCGCGCATCCACCTCGCCCTCGTCATCGACGAATACGGCGGCACCGATGGCCTCGTCACGATCGAGGACCTCGTCCAGGAGATCGTCGGCGAAATCCAGGACGAACACGACGAGGACGACGCCCCGACGATCAGCCCTGCGGGCTCGGGCGACTGCTGGGAGGCCGACGCGCGCGGCGAACTGGAGGAGGTCTCCGAGGAGACCGGCTTCGATCTGACGCTCGAGGACGACGAGGTGGATACGCTCGGCGGCCTCGCCGTCGCGCTCGCCGGCCGCGTGCCGCAGCGCGGCGAGGTTCTGGCGCACCCGGCCGGCTTCGAGCTGGAGATCGCCGGCGCCGACCCGCGAAAGGTCCGCAAAGTGACGATCCGGCGCGGCGACGGCTCCGTCAGCGGGAGTTTACGCGCGGAAAGCGCGGGGCCCGACGCGCCGGCGGAAGCCGCCGAATGACGCCGAACGCCCGATGAGCGACGGCGCCTTGCGGGCGTTGACGTTCCGCGCGCTGACGCATGCGCGGGGCTGGCGGCGTTGGCTCGCCGCCTTCGCAGCCGGCGCCGCGGGCGCGCTCGCGCAGGCGCCGACCTATCTCTTTCCGCTGCTCTTCCTCTCGTTCGCCGGGTTCGTGCTCCTCCTCGACGGCGCCGCCGAGGCCGCCCGGCCCCGCCGAGCCGCGTTCGCCGTCGGCTGGTGGTTCGGGCTCGGCTACTTCCTCCTTGGCCTTTACTGGATGGCGTTCTCGTTTTTCGTGCAGGCCGACGACTTCGCGTGGATGGCGCCGTTCGCCATGCTCGGCATGCCGAGCTTTCTGGCGTTATTCTATGGCGGCGCGGCGGCGCTGGCGATCGGCTGGTGGCGTGCGGGGCCCTCGCGCGTCGCCCTCTTCGCCGGCGTCTTCATGGCGTTCGAATACGCGCGCGGCCATGTTCTGACCGGCTTGCCCTGGAACCTGCCCGGCCAGGCGTTCGCCGTCAGCGGCGCGCTTTCGCAAGCCGCGGCATGGGTCGGCGCCTATGGCCTCAGCCTCGCTGCGGTTCTGACGGCCTGTGCGCCGGCGCTTTTCACGACCCGCGAACGCGACGCCGGACGGACCATGCTGCGGGGGCTCGGGCTCGGGCTCGTCGGCGTTCTCGCCCTCTTCGCCGTCGGGCACGCGCGCCTTGCGCTCGCAAGACCCGCATCGTCCGCCGCCGATGAGCGGCCGGCGTTCGTGCGCATCGTCCAACCCAACGTTCCGCAAAGGGAGAAGATCGATCCGACCCTGTGGCGACGCAACGTTCAGCGCACGATCGACCTTTCGGCCGGCCCCATGGAGGGCGCGCCGGCGAACGCGCGGCTTTTCGTCGTTTGGCCCGAAAACGCGGCGGCGCTTCTGGACGAGGCGCCGGAGGCGATCGCCTCGATCGACGCCGCGCTGCCGCCGCGCGCGACGCTCATCGCCGGCGCCGTGCGTCGCGAGCGCGTCGCGGGCCGCGAGCGACCGCGCTACTTCAACGCCGTTCTTTTGCTCGCGCCCGGCGCCGACGGCCGCCAAGTGGTCGGCGCATACGACAAGCACCACCTCGTGCCGTTCGGCGAGTACTTGCCGCTCTCGGGCTTTTTGCGCGCGGTGGGCCTCGCGCAGCTTGCGCCGTTCGAGGAAGGGTTCTCGAAAGGCCCGGGCCCGCGCGTTCTCGAACTCGAGGGCAGCCGGTTCGCGCCGCTTGTCTGTTACGAAGCGATTTTTCCGAACGAGCTGCATCCCGCGACCGACCGGCCTGACTGGCTCGTCACCGTGACGAACGACGCCTGGTTCGGCGACACGTCAGGACCGCGCCAGCACCTCGACCAGGCGCGCCTGCGTTCGATTGAGACGGGTCTGCCCATGGCGCGAGCGGCGAACACGGGCGTGTCGGCGCTCATCGACGCGAAAGGGCGGTACCTCGCCCGGCTGAAGCTCTACGAGCCGGGCGTTATCGACTTCCCGCTGCCGCCGCCTTTGGGGCCGACGCTTTACGCCCGCCTCGGCGACGGGCCGTTCTTCGTTCTCCTGGCGCTGACGCTCGCGGTCGGGTTCGGCGCGCACCGTTGGCGACCGCCGAAACGTGGATGATGCGCTGCAACCAAAGCGTCGCTCGTTTTCTCAGCGCAACGATTGCGCGTAAGCGACGTTCGCCTGTAAACTATTGAAAATTTTTGCAATCGCCGTAAGCGGACGGCGCATGGGCTTCGCGGCTTAAGTTTGGTACGCGAAACCGGCGCGGCGTCGTTTAACGACGCTCGAACGACCCAAAGTAAAGGCGCCTCAAGATCGCCAGCGAACCTGTCCATAAGCCCGCCGCGCCCCTCGAAAAGAAGCCGCATCCTATCGACGTCCATGTGGGCGGGCGGGTTCGGCTAAGGCGCAGCATGTTGGGCATGAGCCAGGACAAGCTCGGCGAACGCCTTGGACTGACGTTCCAGCAAATTCAAAAGTACGAGAAGGGCGTCAACCGCATCGGCGCGAGTCGCCTTTTCGAGATTTCGCGCATTCTCGGCGTACCGGTCTCTTTTCTGTTCGAAGACTTCGACGCCGACACCGGCCGGGCGTACGGCTTCGCCGAGGACGCTTACGACAACGGCGACGGCGCGTCGGTGACGGAGCTGCTCAACTCGCCCGAGGGCGTGCAGCTCTGCAAACACTTCGCTGAAATCGAAGATCCGAAAATCCGCAAGCGCGTTCTGGATCTCATCAAGACCCTCGCAGGGGGCGGCTCGCAGGCGTAGGCGCGCCGCCGCTTGTGGACAGGCGCCGGCGGCTTCGTTAGAAGCCCGTCTCCGACGATATAAAGTTTCCTTTATATGGAGAGCGGCATGGCGCGGCAGTCCTATTATTTCA
The DNA here is from genome assembly GCA_050331095.1 of Parvularculaceae bacterium. Classification (GTDB taxonomy): domain Bacteria; phylum Pseudomonadota; class Alphaproteobacteria; order Caulobacterales; family Parvularculaceae; genus MED-G105. Next base: position 42,294 of record JBHJHE010000040.1, on the reverse strand, counting down.
CGAGCGAAAGCGTGTCGGAGGGACATCCCGACAAGGTGTGCGACCGCGTCTCCGACGAAATCGTCGACCTCATCTATCGCGAGGCGGCCGGCGCCGGCGTCGATCCGTGGACCGTGCGCGCCGCCTGCGAAACGTTGACGACAACGAACAAAATCGTGATCGCCGGCGAGGTGCGCGCGCCCGAAGGGCTCATGGATGGGGCGGGCGGCGTGCAGCCGGGACCGTTCATCGAGGCCGCCCGCGCGGCGGTGAAGGATATCGGATACGAGCAGGACGGTTTCCACTGGGAAACCGCGGACGTGGACGTTCTCCTCCACGCGCAATCCGCCGACATCGCCCAAGGGGTCGACAAGGCCGTGGACGCCGAAGCGGAGGGCGCCGGCGACCAGGGCATCATGTTCGGCTACGCCTGCCGCGAAACGCCGGCGCTGATGCCGGCGCCGATTTTCTACAGCCACCGCATCCTGCGCCTGCTCGCAGAAGCGCGCCACGCCCGCTCCGGCGAGGCGGCGAGCCTCGGCCCCGACGCGAAGAGCCAGGTCACCGTTCTCTACAAGAACGGGCGGCCGTCCGAGATCACCTCGATCGTCCTGTCGACGCAGCATCTCGACGAGAGCTGGTCGTCGACGAAGGTTCGCGAGGTCGTCGAGCCCTATATCCGCGAGGCGACCGCCGACCTGCCGATTGCGGAGAGCTGCGCCTGGCACGTGAACCCGACCGGCAAATTCGTGATCGGCGGGCCTGACGGCGACGCGGGGCTTACGGGCCGCAAGATCATCGTCGACACCTATGGCGGCGCCGCGCCCCATGGCGGCGGCGCGTTCTCCGGCAAGGACACGACGAAGGTCGACCGCTCCGCCGCCTACGCCGCGCGCTATTTGGCGAAGAATGTGGTCGCCGCCGAACTCGCCGACCGCTGCACGATCCAGCTCTCCTACGCCATCGGCGTCGCCCAGCCTTTATCCGTCTACGTCGACCTTCACGGCGAGGGTCGCGGCGTCGACGAGGCGCAGGTCGAGCGCGCGATCCGCGAGGCGATGGACCTTTCGCCCACCGGCATCCGCAAGCACCTCGACCTCAACAAGCCGATCTACGCGCGGACCGCCGCTTACGGACATTTCGGCCGCGAGCCCGACGCCGACGGCGGTTTTTCGTGGGAGCGGAACGACCTCGCGGAGGCGCTGCGCGCCGCGATATCGTAAGCCCGCGCCGGGCGACGTCACTCATCGTCGAACGACAGAATGTCCCCAGGCTGACAGCCGAGCTCCTTGCAGATCGCCTCGAGCGTCGAAAAGCGGATCGCCTTCGCCTTGCCGGTCTTGAGGATCGACAGGTTGGCGATCGTCACGCCGACGCGCTCGGAGAGCTCCGTGAGCGACATGCCGCGTTCCAAAAGAACGCGGTCGAGTTTGACCGAGATCCCCATCAAACGGTCAGATCCTGGTCCTCTTTCATCCGGGCGCCTTCGCGGAAGACTTCCGACAGTACGTAAACCGCGGCGATCGACACGATCGAAATGAGATCGATGCCGCCGCGATAGTCGGAGTCCGTCGCCGCGCCGACGAGGCCGAACAGGACCTTGGAAGCCTCGCCGAACAGAAGCGCATTGCCGATCCGCCGGAACCGCAAGGCGTTCTCGGCGACGAACGGCGAGCCGAAACGCAGCGTTTTCAGCAATTCAAGGAGGCGGTCGACGACGTAGAGCAACACGCCGAACGTGACGAAATGCGCGAAAACCTCGACGACGTCGCCAAGCTCGACGTCGACGTCGGCCTCCACCCAGTCCGCGCCGGCGGCGAGGCGAACGATCAGCGGCAGGAACGGCAACACGATCACAGCGACCGTCAGCCCCATGAAGGCGAGCCATATGACTATGCGCACCGCATGCAGAACGACGGCGAGTATCGAGGCGATGGATCGTTTTCCGATCGCTTTCATTGCGTTGCGACGCTCCTTCCAGCTCGTCGGCCGCTCATGCGCCGCGAGCGCTCGTTCCGTTCCGATCGCGCGGAGGATCGCGCCGCCCCAACAGATGACGGCCGGCGCCTTTGGCGCGTCTTCGCTTTTTCGCGAACGCCCCCGGCGCTCTAGAAAACGATAATGCGACACGCCGGCGGCGGACAGTCGCCGCCGGACGCGCTCGCCGAACCCGGATCCCTAGCGTCGCGGCCGAGGGCGCCGGCGGCGAGGGCCGCGCTAAGCGCAGCCCCAGCAAGCGCGGCGAGGATGAACTTCAGCTTCGCCATGGCGACCGCCTAAGCGATGACGCCGAGGTCGCCGACCGCCTTGGCGTAGCCAACGGCGACGAGGGCGATGGCGGCGATCGTCGGCAGCGCATTGACAAAGTGGGCCAAGACGCCGAATTGTTTGGTTTCGTAATCGCGGGTCATGCGGAACTTCCTTGTGTCGTTTTCGCGTTTTTCGAAGCTCGTGAGAGCGGTTTTGGTTTTTGGGCGGCGCGGCCGGGCATGGCTTCGCCGCTCTTTTTTTGCGTCGCCGGGTCTCTCGCCCGGTCTCAGCGTCGTTCAGGCGGTGCGCCGTTGCCCGGCGTCTTATTGATTTTCAATATGCCCTTATCGAAAAACGATGCAAGTCTTTTTTGCCGAAAAACGATAATTTTTCGCCGATAAAAGATAAGGATCCCGACGCCATGGCTCGAAAGCTCGCTGCCGGCGACCTCGTCATCGCCAGTCACAACGAGGGTAAAGTCAAAGAAATCAACGACTTAATGTCGCCGTTCGGCGTCACGGCGCGATCGGCGAAGTCGCTCGGCCTCGCCTCGCCGGAGGAGACCGAGGACACGTTCGAAGGCAACGCCAGGATCAAGGCGCTCTTCGCTGCGCGCGCGATCGGGTCGCCGGCGCTCGCCGACGACAGCGGCCTTGAGGTCGACGCGCTCGGCGGCGCGCCGGGCGTGCGCACCGCGGACTGGGCGGAACGCGCGCCGGGGACGCCGCGGGACTTCGCCTTCGGCATGGCGCGCCTGCGCCGCGAGTTCGCCGCGACGGGTTCGGTGGACGACGCCGCGCGGTTCGTGTGTTGCCTTTGCCTCGCCTGGCCCGACGACCACACCGAGGCTTTCCTCGGCGACGTCCGAGGACGGATCGTCTTTCCCCCTCGCGGCGATCGCGGCTTCGGGTTCGACCCCGTCTTCGCGCCCGCCGGCGAGACGGAGACCTTCGGCGAAATGGATCCGGACCGTAAACACGCGATGTCGCATCGCGCAGCCGCGTTCCGCCAACTGATGGAGGCCTGCCTCGCATGATCCGCCGCGCCGCCATCGCGCTCGCCGCGCTCTTCGCCGTCGCATCGCCCGGCGCGCGCGCGGAGACGCCCGTTCCGGGCCCAAGCCTGGAGCCGCTCGCGAAGGGCGTCTGGATGCACAAGAGCTGGGCGACGCTCAGTTTCGGCCCGTACTTCTCCCATGGGCTCGTCGTGGCGGACGGCGACGACGTTCTCCTCGTCGACACGGCGTGGAACGATCCCGATACGACAGCGCTCCTGGCGCTGATCGAAGCGGAAGTGGGCTTGCGGCCGACGGCGGCGGTCGTCACCCACGCCCATGACGACAAGATGGGCGGCGTCGGCGCGCTCGTCGCCGCAGGCGTGCCGACGTTCGCGCTCGACCTCACGAACGAAGACGCGCCCGCGAGAGGCCGCACGCCGGCGCAGAACGCGCTGGCGTCCGACGAACGCGAATGGCGCTTGCCCGGCGCGCCCGGGGGCGTCGTCGTTTTTTATCCAGGGCCGGGACACACGCGCGACAATCTCGTCGTCGGCTACCCGCCGGCGGGCGTTCTTTTCGGCGGCTGCATGATCCGCCCCCTCGGGCCCAAGACCGCAGGCAACGTCGCCGACGCCGATCTCTCCCACTGGGCCGACGCCGTGCGCGCCGCGGCGAACCGCTTCCCCGAGGCGCTTGTCGTCGTGCCGAGCCACGGCGCGCCGGGCGGTCGGGCGCTTCTCGACCACACGATCTCGATCGTCGAGGCCGCGGCGGCGGAGTGACGCCGACGACGGCCCCTTCCGTTCGCGATCTCGGCGTTTACGTCCATTGGCCGTACTGCGCGCGGATTTGTCCGTATTGCGACTTCAACGTCCGCAAGAACCGCCCCGTTGACGCCGAGCGCTGGGCGGCCGCCCTAGCGCGGGATCTTGAAACGCAGGCCGCGCGCGCGCCCGGCCGGCGGCTCGTCAGCGTTTACGTCGGCGGCGGCACGCCCTCGCTCGCCCCGGCCCCGGTGATCGCCGCCGTCATCGACGCTTGCCGCGCGCTTTGGCCGTCAGCGGACGATCTTGAGGTAACGCTAGAAGCGAACCCGACCGACGCCGAAGCGGCGCGCTTCGCCGCCTTCCGCGACGCCGGCGTCAACCGCCTGTCGCTCGGGGTCCAGGCCCTTAACGACGCCGATCTGAAGTTTCTGGGGCGGAACCATTCGGCGGCCGAAGCCCGCGCCGCCGTCGCCGCGGCGATCGACGCCTTCGCCCGGGTCAGCGTCGACATGATCTACGCCCTGCCTCATCAGAAGACCGACGATTGGGCCGACGCCCTCGACGAGGCGCTCTCGCTCGGCGCGACGCACCTCTCGCTTTATCAGCTGACGATCGAGCCCGAGACGGCGTTCGCCCGGGCGGTCGCCCGGCGCGCCTGGTCCCCGCCGGACGCCGACGCCGCGGCGGACCTCTTCGATCTGACGCAGACGATGACCGCGGCGGCGGGACTTCAGGCCTACGAGATTTCAAACCACGCCGCGCCGGGCGCGCAGGCGCGCCACAATCGGCTCTACTGGCGCGGCGATGACTATATCGGCGTCGGCCCCGGCGCCCACGGCCGGCTCGGCGGCGCGGAGGCGCGCGCCGCGTTTCGCGCTGAGCGCGACCCCGCAGCGTGGCTCGCGCGCGTCGAGGCGACCGGCGACGGCGTCGAGGAGGCGAGCGTTCTGACCGCCGAAGAGGCGTTCACGGAGCGCCTCGCGATGGGCCTGCGCGCCGGCGAGGGCGTGCGTCTGACGCCCGCCGAAAGCGCGCGTCTGTCGCCCCGCCTTGAGACGCTCGCCGAGGATGGGCTGCTCGTGTTGGATGAGAACCGTCTCGCGGCGACCGACCGCGGCCGCGCGGTGCTCGACGCCCTCCTTTGCGAACTTCTGCGGGATTGAACCGCCGCCCGGCGCGGGCGATACCCTGGCCTACAATATCGCGACGGGGAGAACGCCGATGACCGACGACGCCGAAGCTGCGCGCGACGTTGAGCGCGACGTCGCCATGGAGAACGCCGCCAAAGGCTTTCGCTGGATCGAACGCGGCTTGCTCGTCGTGATCGCCTTCATGACCCTCGCAGCGGCGGGAATCGAACTCGTGACCGTGATCAAGAACCAGACGATCACCCTCGCCGACATCCTCCTCATGTTCCTCTATCTGGAGGTCATCGGCATGATCGCGGCTTTCTACGTGGGCGTGGGCGCGCCGTTCGTCTACCCCATATTCATCGCCATCACGGCCCTCGCCCGCCTGATCGTGTTGCAGGGCAAGGACATGGCGCCGGAAAAAATCGTTTTCGAGGCCGGCGCGATCCTGCTTCTCGCGTTCGCGGCGATCGTGGTGCTTCGAACAAAGATCAATTAACGCCGCCGGCCGGGGGGAGTCCAACGGCGCGACGTCAGAGAACCGCCGATCCGATTGGCGCACGACGATGTCCTAGAGCATCACGTTTTCTGATTGAGCCAGTCGGATGCTCTAGATTCTTTGTTGTGAGCGCCTGAAACGGTCTTCGCCCGATCCAAGCTGAACGCCCGGCGCTCTAGGCGCCAGTCGAACCCCGCGATCTCCGCGCCGCCGTCGCCGACGCGAAAAAGGCGTGCTCGCGTCCGTTTAGAGGAAGGGCTTGACAATACCCCATACCCCTTTACGGTATGAGCATGCGTAGCGAAACCAAACTAGCGGCCGCGAAGCGGTTGGCGCGTATCGAAGGCCAGATTCGCGGCGTCGCCAAAATGGTCGACGAAGACCGCTACTGCATCGACGTCGTCCGCCAGGTGCAGGCGGCGAAGGCGGCGCTCGCGGGGCTCGAGCAGGTGATCCTCGGCGACCACCTCGAAACCTGCGTCGAAGACGCGCTCGCCGGCCCGGATCTTAAGTCGCGGCGCGAAAAGGTCGAAGAGCTCGTCGCCGTTCTCGGCGGGCGCAAGAAGTGAGGCGCGCCCTGGCGTTGGCGATTTTGTGCCTCGCAAGCGCGCCCGCCGCCGCGCGGCCCGTTTCCTATGTGGGCGGATGGACGGCGATCGAAGAGACGGATCGACAGTCGACGTCGCTCTGGGCTCACTACACGGCGACGCCGCGTCTCTCCGTCGGCTGGCGCAGCGAGTGGGACCGCCAGGCGAACTTCCAGCTCCACGGGGTGCAGGCGACGACGCTCTTCAAGCGCTGGTTCGGCGAGAACTTTCAGGCGAACGTCTACGGCTTCGCGGGCGTCGGCGTAGCGGACGGCGTCGGCGACAACCCGGCCGGCGCGCGCGTCGCGGGATTCGCCGGCGTTCTCGCGGACTGGGAGACGCGGCGCCTCTTCGTCTCCTACCGTGCACGGATCACTGAAGCCGGCGCCGTCGGCGGCAACGCCGCTCAGGCCCTTCGACTTGGCTTCGCGCCCTATGAGGGCGATACGGACGCCCTCCACACCTGGCTCATGGTCGAAGTCGACCATCGGCCGGAGAACGACGTTCCCGTCGACGTGACGCCCCTCGTGCGATTCTTTAAAGGAGCGGCGCTCCTGGAGCTCGGCTGGAGCGCGCTCGACGCGCAGCCGCTCGCCAACTTTACCTATCGTTTCTAAGGAGGCGCGACATGACGCTTCGCACGCTCATCTTTTCACTGGCGATCGCCGCCGGCCCGGCGATCGCTACGGGCGATCCGCACGGGAATGACCATGGCGGGCATTCGAATCATAATCACGAGGCGGCGACGGCGCCGTCGGCCATGCCATTGACCCGTACGGACGAGATCGATCGGGCGCTCGCCGCCGGCGGCGCGCCCATCGTCGCCGACGTTCTCGGCGTCGTTTGCGATTTTTGCGCGAAGGCGATGAACAAGACCTTCGGCGAACGCGACGACGTCGCCGCCGTCTACGTCGATCTCGACAACAAGACCTTGAACCTCGTCATCACCGAGGGCGCAACGTTGAGCGACGCGGAGATCGAGCGGCTCGTCAGGAAAGCGGGCTATCGCCTCTCCGCGATCCGGCGCGGCGCGGCTGCGGTCGCCGGAGGCTCGGCGTGAACCGTTTCCTGACGGAGACGGCGGCCCCGACCGCAGCGTTGTTCGCAAGCGCCGCGACCCTCTTGTGCTGCGCCTTGCCGGCGCTCCTGATCACGATCGGGGCCGGCGCAGCGATGGCGAGCCTCGTCGCCTTCGCGCCGGGGCTTGTCTGGCTGTCGGCGCACAAGACGGGGTTGTTCGTCGTCGCCGGCGCGCTGCTCGCCGGCGCCGCGGCGGCGAAGTTCGGCGCACGGCGATCGCCCTGCCCCGCTGACTCGAAAGCGGCCCGCGCGTGCGCGCGCACGCGCCGCGTCGGGACGGTCACGCTCGCAGCGGCGGTTGCGATATACGCGGTAGGCGGATTTTTCGCGTTCTTCGCTGCGGATCTGTTGCTGTAAATCGCCAGCTTCGTCAGGCGGCGGCGCGGCGGCGCTTTCGCGACCTTGCGAGGTCGACATAGGTCGCCAGCAACTGGTCGAAATGGTCCGCTGGCGACAGGACGCGATTGGCGCCGGCGCGCGCGGCGAGGGCGAGTTCGTCGCGGTCGCGGGCGACGATGCGCTCCATCGCCTCGGCGCAGGCCGCTGGGTCGCCGGACCGATAAACCTCAGAGTAGGCCGGGTGGGCGAGATCCGCCGCGCCGCCGAGGTGGGGCGCGACGAACGGCAGGCCCGACTGCAGGGCTTCGGCGACGACGAGGCCGAAGGTCTCGGCGGCGCCGCCATGGAGCATGTAGTCGGCGCTCGCGAGACGGCGCGCGATCTCCACACGGTCGGATATATGGCCGGCGATCTTGACGCCGACATGTTTCGCCGCCTGCTTGCGAACCCATCGCCACGCAGGTCCGTCGCCGATGATGTAGAGCGCCGCAGGCCGCGTTTCGGCGACGCGGGCGAAGGCGTCCATCATAACGCCGAGGCGTTTCTCAGGGTGATGACGGCTCACCACCATAAACAGCGTCGCGGACGGATCATCGACGCCGCATTCGGCGAGCATGTCCCGGCGCGTCGCCTCATTGCGCATCTCGTGGGAAAAGCGCGCCTTCTCAATGCCGAGCGGCGCGACGACCGTGCGCTGCACACCGAACTTGCGCAGGCGCTCGGCGAACCACTCGCCGGCGACGACGGTCGCATCGAAACGTCGCGAGAGGCGGCGCAGATACCACCAGAACCAGAAGCAGAGGTGGTCGACGTGGTCTTCCTTCAATCGCGGGCTGAAGAGCGAGTGAGGATAAACGGCGACCGGGTCCTGATGGAGGAAGAGGGCGCGGGCCGCGTCGCCGCGCCAGGTGCCAGCCATCCAGCCGCCCTTCCAGGTGGATGAGCCCTCGACGACGTGCGGCTTGATCTCGTCGAGCAGATCGTGGACCGGGCGGATTTTGTCGAACAGGTGGTAGCGGTGGTCAAACGCGAGGGTCGGCGAGTCGACCCAGATGATTTCCCCGCCAAGGCGCTTCTCCCGCCGGTCGGCGGGCCCGGGCGCGATGACCGTCAGCTCAACGCCCGCCGCGGCGCACGCCTCCAGCTTTTGGTGCACATAGGTGCGCACCCCGCCGCCGAACTCGCTGAAGAATTCCGAGATATCTACGAGCCGCATGGCCGGCTATCCCCTCTTCCCCGACGCGCAACGTAACGTAATCCGTCGGTCAATCAACGCGCGTCGACGCCGATCGGATCGTTTCGCCGCGCCCGCGGGCGCCGCTGACGGCTTCGTGATAGTGGGCGATGAGCTTGTCCAGGGTCGCCGGCCAGCGATAGTCGAGGCTCGCCGCGAGGGCGGCCGCGCCCATTCGCGCGCGCGCGCCTTTGTCGTGGGCGAGCTCAACGAGAATGTCGGCGAACGCGGCCGCGCCGCCGCCGCGCGCTGGGTCCGGGGCGGCGACCCGGCCTGTGACCCCGTCCTCGATCAGGGTGCGGCTGCCCGAGGCCGACGCCCCGACGCTCGGCAGCCCGCACGCCATCGCCTCGAGCGTAACGTTGCCGAAGGTTTCGGTGACGCTCGGGTTCAAGAAAATATCGGCGCTCGCGTAGGCGCGGGCGAGCTCGGCGTCCTGGAGATAACCGACGAAAACGTCGTTCGGCAGCCGCGCGGCGAAGTGCGCCCGCTCGGGCCCGTCGCCGACGACAAGCGCGCGAAGGCGCGGCGCGCGCCGGCGCGCGGCGGCGACGGTTTCGGCGAAGACGTCGATCGCCTTCTCCAGGACGACCCGGCCCACGAACGCCACGACCACGTCGTCGTCGGCGAAGCCCTGCGCGCGCCGCCAGGCCATATCTCGCCGCCCGGGGTTGAAGCCGTCTTCGTCGACGCCCCGGGTCCAGAGCCGCAAGTCGCTGCCGACGCCGTCCCGCGCGAGCTCGTCGATCATCGATTGCGACGGCGCGTAGACGTGGCGCACCCGGGCGTAGAAGCGGCGCATGTAAGCCGTCAGCCGCGGCTCCAGCCACTTCAAGCCATAATAGCGTGGGTAGGTGTCGAACCGGGTGTGGAACGACGCGACGGCGGCGACGCCGTTCGCCTCGGCGTAGTCGAGGGCGTGTCGCGCCGTGAGGTCCGGCGCCGCGATGTGGATAAGGTTGGGGCGAAACGCCTCAAGACGGGCCTTCGCCGCGCGCCCCTCCCTGAAGCGAAACCCGAGGCCCAGCCGATACTCGTTCCGCGAACCGGGCAAGGCGACCGACGGCACGGAGACGAGTTCGCCCGCATGGGCGATGGGCGGGTTCGCGATCGTCGGCGCGAACACGAGCGCCGCATGGCCGCGCGCCTCGAGATGGGCGACGAGCTTGTTCAGCGCCCGAACGGGCCCGTCGACGACGTAATTGTAGTTGCCGGAAAAGAGAGCGACGCGCAGGCGCGCCCCGTGCGCCTCGGCGGCCGAATGGGACATGGCCCAGCGCATAGCGCAGGCCGGGGAGCGTGGCGAGGGCGCCGCCGCAACAGCGCCCCGCCCTGGACGACGAACGCGTTACGGCGTCGTCGTGAACGTAACCTCGAAGATGCGGGTTGTGCCGGAGACCTCGTTGCCGACGATCAGGAGCGGGGCGCCCGTGGGGCTGTCCGCCGGGGCGACGAAGGCGAGGCCCTCGGGGCCGAGGTCGCCGACCGCCGGGTTCGTCACGTCCGGCGCGGCTTCGGCGGCGACGTTGAAGTCGCGAACATTGACGTAGTCTTCGAAGGTCGGGGCCGTCGGGTCGGTGACGTCGAAGATCGCGATCCCGCCGACGCGCTCGAGACCGACGAAGGCGAAGAACTGGTCTTCGAGTTGGCCGACGGCGACGCCTTCAGGCTCCGGACCCGCATCGTCCGACCGGGAATCGAACGATCCGTTTTCGTCGTTGTCGCTGTTGAACTCCAACGGCAAGACCGCGGCTGTGATGTCTTCAAGGTCCGAGCCGCTGTCGAAGACGAGCGTCCCGTCAGGCCGGAAGATGGCGAATGAACGACCGCCGAAAGAGAACAACTGGTCGAAGTCGCCGTCGCCGTCCGTGTCGCCGAACGCGTTCGTCACTTCGAGCCGGCCGAGATTGCCGGGCGCCTGAAGCATCGCGGCGTCGGGGAAAGCGGTGAGATCCAGAAGCAGGTCCCCGACCCGCGCCTCTTCGGAAAACACGCCGAAGTCGCGGCTGTCGCCTTCGTTCGCGGTGACGATGAACGTTTCGCCGCCGACCTCGTAGGCCGCGATGGCGTCGGGCTGGAAGTAGCCGAAGACGGGCTGGTTGACGATGTTGATCCCGGCGTCTTCATCGCTCGCGTCGAGTTCGTTGCCGAGGAGGCTGTGGTCTTTGACGCCGAAGGAGATCACGTCGACGATCTCGGCCCCACCGATGTCGAGGACGGCGAAGGCGTTGTTCTCCTGCAGGCTGACGAACGCCGTGGCGCCGTCCGGCGCGACGGCGATGAACTCCGGCTCGAAGTCCTGCGCCGCGCTCGCGCCCGGGATGAAGACCCGCACGCCGGCGGCGTTCAGCGCGTCCTCCTGGCCGTTGAAGGCCGTGAAATCGGCCGTCGCCACGGTCGCCGCGGAGACGTCGACGACGCCCGTTCCGGCCGAAAAGAACCCCGTCACAAGGCTGACCGAGCCTTCCGGGTCCACCGACAGATCGTCCGCGGGCTCGCCTTCATTGGCGACGAGCAGCGTCGCGCCGTCGGGCGTGAACGTCACCATGTCCGGCAACGGACCGACCGTCACGGCGCCGAGAAAATCGAAAGTCGTCGAATCGAAGAAGGCGACGCGGCCCGGGTCCTGGGCCACCGGCGCCTCGAGCGCGACGGCGACGAGCCCGTTGGCGACGGCGATCGAGTTCGCGCCGCCGGCCGGCGCGCCGTCGACGACGCTCGCGTCGATCCGTTGCGCCAAGACCGGCGCGGACGGCGTCGTCAGGTCGAGAACGTCGACGGTCGTCGCCGCGGAGTTCACGACGAACGCCTGGTTCGTCGACGGATCGAACGCGACGATCTCAGCCGCGCCGTCGTCGAAGACGCCGGTCTGGAAGACGCCGATCGAGGCGAGCGAGACGCCGCTCACCGTCGGGCTCGGCGTTGGCGCGGGGGTCGGCGCCGGCGTCGGCGCGGGCGCGCCGGGGCTCGCAGCGTCCTCGTCGTCATTGTCCGAACACGCAGCGACGAGCGCGAGGGCGCTGGCCGCGAGGAGGCGGGCGGCGGGAAGGCGGGGGGCGGTTCCGGCGTCTTTGAAAAGCATCGCGTTCTCCAAGCGTTGGCGGCGGCGCCCGGCCGCGTCGCACGTTAAGGAAGACGCGGCGACGACCGCGCGGCGGACCTATGGACGGCGTTTGTGACAACAGCGCGTCACGAGGGGCGCCGCAGCGTTAAGGGCGAGGCCGGTCTGACGCGGACGTGAGCGCTGAACGATTAAACTTACGCAAGACGGACGCCCTACCGGCGTTTCAGGGCGCGCCGCGCCTTCGAAAACGCCGCCTCCAACTGGTCGATATGATCGATCAGCGCGTCGCGGCCCGCATCGGTGATAGAGGCGCGGGTGTTCGGCCGACGGCCAAGAAACGACTTCGCAAGCGCGACGTACCCCGCCGCTTCGAGTTTTTGTAGATGTACGGAGAGATTTCCCTCCGTCGTTCCGGTCGCCTCGCGCACGGACTTGAAATCCGCCGACTCGACCGAGGCGAGATAGGTGAGGACCGCAAGGCGCGTGCGCGCATGGACCGTGTCGTCGACGTTCGCGAAGTTGAAGGGCGAACTCAAGGCCGCGTCTCCCCAGCCGTCTGCGCGGCCTTCCGTGACAGGACGACCCCCGGTCCAACCATAAGCGCCAGCCACACGAACGCGCTCGCAAGATAGAAAACGGGGCGCTCGATCAACGCTGGCAAAGCGAGAGACGCGGCGAGCCACGCCACGCCGACGCCGACGAGCCAACGCGTCTCCGCCAGGAAGCCGAGGGCGAGAAAGCACAGGCCCATGGCCTGCGCCGCGACGAGAACGATCACGTCGTCGGGAATGGCGTCCGTAAAGCCCGCGCCGAGGGCGAACGCCGTCAACGACAGGCCGGCGCTGAAAAAGATCATCGCGAAGATGCGCGCGCTCGCCGGTTGCGCCGCGGCTTTCGCCTTTTCGCGCACCACGAGCGCGCCGGTGCCGAGCCAACCGCCGATCGACATGGCGAGATAACCGACGCCGACGCGCCAGTAGGACGCGCCGGGAGTCGCTTCGACCGCATACTGATTGACGTAGGCGGCGGCGATGACCGCGCCCCACAGGATCAGGTGGCCGCCATAGAGCTTCGCGGCGCGCCGGCCCTGTTCGGCGACAGCGCGCAGGAACGCGAGATCGTCGCCCACGGTCGATGGGGCTCGCGTATCGTCCGCCATCATTGTCTCCCGAACCGTCGCGCCGGGCTCATCGCAGCGGATAACGCGCCGCCAACCTCCTCGCCGCCACCCGAAACCAGATCGTCGCGACGAAGCCAGCGACGAAAAAGCCCGCTCCCATGTACGCGAAGGCGCGGCCGATGTCGCTCACGATCGGCGGCAAAACGCGCGTCAGGATCTGCGCGACGCCGGCGGCGAACAGCCCGAAGTAAGCCCACATCATCAACCGGGCGTGCAATTCGAGGAGCTTCTGGTCGCCGGTGCGCACGGCGCGTTGGAGGTAGTAAAAGCCCGGCAGAAGAGCCGTCAGACTAAGGACGGCGAAAAAGTGGAACAGGTTCGGCCTTCCGCTCAAGCCGTAGTTCGTAAGCGCTGTGACATTGACCACAAGCATCGACAACACGAACGCGTAGCCGGCGGCTCGATGGAACGCCCCGCCTTTGCGCCGCAGAAAGATAATCGGCCCGAGAACCAGAGCAACGAGCGCCAGGGCGAAATGTGCGCCGCCGACGACGGAATGGACCCATGTCGACCACTGAAGCGCCTCCGACCAGGTCCTCGCGGGCCGCCCCGGAGCGTGATCGACACCTCCACGTCGTCGTCCGCGACCTCGAAGGCGATGTCGCGCCATCGCGCCGGCCCAATGCGCGGCGGCGGATTGTTGGACGCGCCGTAGCCCTCGCGCGGCGGCCCGTACCAATGCAGGTCCAGACGCCCGTTTTCATTGCGGTCGTGAAACGCGAAGACGCCGTATCGGCCGGGACGCGTTCCATCGAAGACGACATAAAACGACCCGCGACGCGCCGGCTCCGACGACGACGCGCCGCAGCGCCGGGCTGCGTATTCGTCCTCCGTACAAAGCGCAACCAAGACGCTTCCTTCCGAGTTCGCCACGTTCTCGATGGTCACGCCGACCGACGCGGCGATGACGCCCGCCGCCAAAACCGCTCCGCCCATGACCGTCTCCATATCCACAACTACTCTATGACATAGAGTAGTTGTCTGATCAAGATCCGTCCCGGAGCTTTTGCCGCCGCCAAAGGCGGCGCCAAGCGTTTACCGTCATGCTGGCGTAGTCGGGTGGCGCACGGATCGACTGCGCGAGCGCTCCGCAAGGCGGGCGCCCTCAGGCGCCGAGCCGGCCGCCGATCCAGTCCCAGAAGAGCGCGGAAACGTCGGCCCCGCCGAAACGGCGCAACTCCTGAACGCCCGTGGGCGAGGTGACGTTGATCTCGGTCAGCCAGTCGCCGATGACGTCGATCCCCACAAGGATCAATCCGCGTTCGGAGAGAACGGGACCGATCCGGTCGCAAATCTCCTGGTCGCGAGAGGACATCTCCACGGCCTCGGCGCGCCCGCCAACATGCATGTTGGAGCGCGTCTCGCCCGGCGCCGGCACGCGGTTGATGGCGCCGACGGCCTCGCCGTCGACGAGGATGACGCGTTTGTCGCCCTTCGTCACGGCGGGGAGGAACTTTTGCAGGATCGCTGGTTCTTCATACGTCTGATCGAAGAGTTCGATCAGAGCGTTGAAGTTGCCGTCGTCCGCGGACATTTTGAACACGCCGGCGCCGCCGTTCCCGTATAGCGGCTTGACGATGACGTCGCCGTGCTCGGCGCGAAAAGCGCGGGCGGCCTCCCAGTCGCGCGTGATCAGGGTCGGCGGCGTGAGGTCGGCGAAATCCGTTACGAACAGCTTCTCCGGCGCGTCGCGGATCGCGCGCGGATCGTTGACGACGAGGACGTCCGGAACGAGCCGCTCCAGAATCTGCGCCGCCGTGACATAGGCCATGTGAAACGGCGGGTCCTGACGAACGAGCACGACGTCGACGCTCTTGAGGTCGAGAGCTTCGGGGGCCCCGAGCGAAACGTGGTCGCCGCGCTTGCGCTCAAGTCGCTCGACACGGCTGGCGCGCGCGACCACTTGCGCGCCCTTGGGCGAAACGTCGAGGCTTAGCGCCTCCGGTCCGTAGACGAAGATTTCGTAGTCGCGCCGCGCCGCCTCGAGCGCGAGGTCGAACGTGGTGTCACCGTCGATGTCGACGCGCTCGATCGGATCCATCTGAATGGCTAGCCGGCGCGCCATGGGTCGTCTCCGTCAGCGAAGTCGGCGCGGATCAACGGGCCGGGTCGGCGACGGGCCCCGCCGTCGCCGGAGCCGTTGCGGCCAACGGCGCGACGCCTTCATAGACCACGTGGCTCACGACTTTCGAGACGCCGGGCGTCTTTCGCGCATGGGCGATGACGCGCTCGAGCTCGGCCTGGTCGCGCGCCTCGCCGAGCAGGTAGACGACGCCGTTCGACGCCGCGATCTTCACTTGTCGGCTGCGCACGCCGTCGTCGGCGATAAGTTTTGCGCGCAGGGACGCGTCGATCCGCCCGTCGGAGACCCCTTGGGCGAGCCCCGTGTCGTCGCCGACGAACACCTCGTCGATAACCTCATCGACCCCGCCGGCCTTCCACGCGTTTTCGATGAGTTTCCGGCGCCCTGCTTCGCTCGCCATGGTGCCGGTCAACATCAGCCGGCCTTCGAAGATCGTGATGTCGATGTCGCCATAGTCGTGCTCGCGGTCGACGAGCAGGGTCTGCTTGAGCTTCGCGTCGGCCCCAAGGTCGGAGAAGCTGTCGTCGAGCGAGCGGCTGCCGGCGCAGGCGGCGAGCGCAACGGCGGCGGCGACGGCGAAAGCGGCGAGGCGCATGGGCGTGCTCCCTTTCGAAAATACGAAACGCGGACCGTTTCGCATGTGGCGCGTTTCGGCGGCGGCGCGCAAGCCGAGCCCGTCCGTCGACCGCTATCTCGGCGGCGGCGCGCGCCAGGCGTCGGCGACGCGGCGCACCCTCCAGCCGGCGACGGCGAAGACGTCATAGCGCACCGCGCAGTCGGCGACGTCGGGGCGCAGGGCGAGAAACGCGCGGCCGGCTCGCTCGATGCGCCGACGCGCGGCGGGCCGGACGGCGGCGATCGCCTCGTCGAGATCGCGCCGGAGTTTGCCCTCGACAAACGCCAGCGTGTCGCCGCGCCGCGCGACGATGTCGACCTCGCCGCCGGCGCTCTTGAAGCGCCGCGCAAGCACGGCGTAGCCGCGCGCCGCGTAGAATGCGGCGGCGGCGAGTTCGGCGACGCGGCCCCGGCGCTCGGCCGACCGCCGGACATCCGGCGCCCTCACCCCTCGCCCCCGTCGCGGCGGCGCTTCGCCTCCAGCGCGGCGGCGTAGGCGGCTTTTTTGGAGATCGACAGCGCGTCGGCGGCGACGGCGGCGGCGTCGCGCACCGACAGGCCGGCGAGCGCCTCGTCGAGGAACGCGTCGACGTCCGCCGCGCTTGGCGCCGTTGCGACGGGCGGGCCGACGACGACGACGATTTCGCCGCGCGCTTCTTCGTTTGCGACGGCGGCGAGTTCGCCGATCGGCGCGCGCCGGACGGTTTCGTGGATCTTCGTCAATTCACGGACGATCGCCGCGTCCCGATCGGCGTAAGCGCTCGCCATGTCGGCGAGGCTCTCCGCCAGTCGGCCCGGCGCTTCGTAGAAGACGAGCGCGCTCGGCACGTCGGCGATCGCGGCGAGAAAGGCGCGGCGCGCGGCCTGTTTCGCCGGCGGGAAGCCGGCGAAAAAGAACCGGTCGGTCGGCAAGCCCGCCACCGAGAGCGCCGCGGTCGCCGCGCACGGTCCGGGCACGGCGTAAACCGGGACGCCGGCGTCCCGCGCTTCGGCGACGAGCTTGTAGCCGGGGTCCGAGATCAGGGGCGTGCCGGCGTCGCTGACAAGGCAGTAGGCGGCGCCGGCTCGAAGCGCCTCAAGGATCTTCGGCCGCGCGGCGGCCGCGTTGTGCTCGTGATAGGGCCGCAAGGGCGCCGACACGCCGTAGCGCGCGCAAAGGGCGCCGGTCCGGCGGGTGTCCTCGCACAAGACGACGTCAGCGGCGGCGAGGGCGTCGAGCAGGCGGAAGCTTGCGTCACGCAGATTGCCGATCGGCGTCGCGGCGACGTGAAGCCCCGGCGCCAGGCGCGGCGGATCCGGCGCAGAGTCGGCGGCGGAAGACGTCATAATTTCTTCGGATAGCACAATATAATCGATCGACGAGGGCGCGCGCGTTGGCGCGCAAGGCCGACGCGGATATGGTGCGGCACGCTGGTCAAGACGGGAACGACGCATGTTTAACGAACGCGCACGCCGGATTTTCGCCGCCCGGATTTTCGCCGCGGCGAAGACGTCGCTGGCCGCGGCGGGACTGGCGCTCGCCGCCGCCTGCGCCTCGGACCCGGCGCCCGGCCCCGTCGTCAGCGAGGCGCCGCGGCCGAGCGCGCCGCCGACGGTCGACCGCGCGCCGCGCGAGCCGGAGTTCGAGGTGGACCGCCGGCGCTTCATCGAACCCCTCCACCTGCGCGACGAAGAACCGGTGCGCGTCGGCCTCCTGTTGCCGTTCAGCGCCTCGTCCGAAGCCGCCGAGCGCATCGCCGCCTCGATGTTCGACGCCGCGCAGCTCGCGGCGTTCCAGGGCGGCGACCAGCGATTTCTCCTGATCCCGAAAGACACCCGCGGAACGCCCGACGGCGCCGCCCAGGCGGCGAAGTCCGCGCTCTCCGACGGCGCGGAGATCATCCTCGGGCCGTTGTTCGCCGGTTCCGTCGATGCGGTCGCCGACGTCGCCGTGCCGTTCGGCGCGCCGGTCATCGCCTTCTCGTCCGACCAAAAGTCGACGCGCCCCGGCGTTTATCTTTTGAGCTTCCCGCCCGAGGCCGAAGTCAAACGCATCACCGAGTACGCCGTCGAAAACGGTCTCGTCCGCTTCGGGCTTATCGCGCCGGAAAACGAGTACGGCTCGCGCGTCTCGAACGCCTTCTCAAGCGCCGTCTACGGACAAGGCGGCGTCGTCGTGCATGAAGAACGCTACATCCAGGACGTGACGGCGATGCGCGAGCCGGCGAAGCGCCTCGCGCAGTATTCGAAAGAGATCATTCCCGTCGAGCTGCGCCACAATTACGATCCGACGAAACCGCAGGCTGGCGAAGGCGGGTTCGCGCGCGGATACCAAGCGGTCTTGATCCCCGAGCGGGGCACGCTGTTGCGCGCGCTGGCGCCGCTGTTCCCCTACTACAACGTCAACATCCAAGAGGTGAAACTGCTCGGCGTATCCGCTTGGAACAATCCGCGACTAACCCGCGAGCCGGCGTTGCAGGGCGGCTGGTTCGCCGCGCCGGACCCGGAGATCAAAGGCGCGTTCGAAGCGCGGTTCGAAGAAACGTTCGGCGAGAAGCCTCACCGTCTCGCGTCGCTGAGCTACGACGCGACGCTGCTCGTCGCCAAGCTTGCGCAAAATCCGCGCAAGGACCGGTTCAGCGCCGCGGCGATCGCCAACCCGCAAGGCTTTTTCGGCGCCGACGGCCTGTTCCGCCTACGCGAAGACGGCACCGTCGAACGCGGCCTCGCAATCCTCGAAATCCGTTCCAACGGCATCGAAGTCATCGAACCGGCGCCGCGCTCGTTCGCGCCGGCGTTCTGACGGCGGTCACTTTTCGAGATAGCCGCTGCGCAGGGTGCGCGTGGCCACGGAGACCTCGGCGAGGAAGAAGCCGAGGCTCGCAATAAGCCCGACCATCGACACGATGAAGAGCCCGGCGGCGAGCGTCGTCAGGCGCGCGCCTATCAGTTCGGCGAGAAAGAGGATCGCCACGTCGATCGCGACGCACAACGCCGCTGCGCTCGAGAGGCCGATCGCCCGGTTGGCGTAGCTGATCCGCGCCCCAAGCGCTTTCAGCTCCGCGACGGTGCGGTCGCGCACGGCGCCTTTCGGCTCGTCGCGCACCGCCGCTTCCAGATGGCGCGCGCGATCGACGACGCGCCCGAGGCGCTGGGTCATCACGTTCAGAAACGAACCGAGGGCCACGAGCAGGAAAACGGGCGCCACGGACAGTTCAATCGTTTGGGCGAGATCGATCGCCGGAGCGTCGGTCATGGCGTCTTCGCGGCGGCGCCTCAGGCGCCGGACGCGCCCTCCCAGTCGCGCTCGCGCAGCCGAAGTTCGGAGAGCCCCCGCGCCTCGAACCGCGCGCGCAAAAATTCGTAGAAAAACCAGTCTTTGAGGCCGTAGGGCGTCAAATGGTAGAGGAGCCGCTCCGCCAACGTCCACGTCATGCGCCGACGGTCGCTCCGCCGATCCGAGGCGAGGCACCAGTGGTCGAAGTCATAAGCGAGGCGTCCGCGCTTCGCGACGCGGTGGATAAGTTCGTGGTCCTTCAGACAATAGGGCCAGCGCTCCCGCGAATAGCCGCCGACGGACTTAAGGATCTCAGTGCGGAACGCGTGGGCGTAGCCGCCGCCATGCGCCTGGCGCGGCATCAGGAACGACGCCAGCCGCCCCTTCGCGCGGACGAGCCGACCCATGAAATCGTCAGGCCGCCCGACCCCGAAGGCGATCGCCGCGGCGGCGCCGTCGCCCCGCATCATGGCTTCGGCGCGCGCAAGGTAGTCGGGCGGGTAAATCGTGTCGGCGTCGCAGATCGCGGTGAACGGCGCATTGGCTCTGGCGATCCCCGCCTCAAGTGCGAAGGCTTGGCCCGGCCGCGCCTCGCTGACGAGGGAGACGTCGATCCCCTCCCCGGCGACGCCCGCAGCGAAGGTCCGCGCGATCTCGGGGGACGCGTCGTTCGACGCGTTGTCGACTAGGATAAGCGTAAGCGGGCGTACGGACTGCGCGCCGAGCGAGGCGAGCGTCGCTGCAAGGAACGCCTCCTCGATGTAGTAGGGGACGACGAACGACCAGCCCGCGCTCGCCGTCGCCGCTTCCGTTTCGGTCACGATTTCGCCCTAAATCCGTTGCGCACCGCGGCGTAGACCATGGGTCCGCGACGGCGCGCAAGATCAGCGCGCCGGGACGGCGTTGGCGAACGGGCGTCCAAGGGCGCGCGCCATTGCCTACCCCGGACCGCGGTGATACCGGCGCGCATTTGGGTTGGCGGCCTTCGCCTCTTGGGGCGCGAGCGAACGCGAAGCGGCGACAACGACGACGGGCGGCGGCTTGAAACAACGGCTCCGAGATATCTGGCGCAAACTCGCCGACCGCTCGCGGGTCCTGCGGGCCGATCCATCGGTGCGGCGCGCGCTCCGCCGGGCCCAGTACGCGCTGATGGCGGGGGTGGTCGTCTATCTCGTCTATCGCCTGAGCCTCGTCGGGTGGCGCGAGGTGATCGACAATCTGCCGTCCTCGCCGTGGTTCTACGCGCTTTTCGCGATGCGTTACTTCGCGATG
Organism: Parvularculaceae bacterium; assembly: GCA_050331095.1. GTDB lineage: Bacteria > Pseudomonadota > Alphaproteobacteria > Caulobacterales > Parvularculaceae > MED-G105. The sequence continues at coordinate 21,962 of JBHJHE010000040.1, read as the reverse complement.
CCGCTCCTCGAAATCCCGGCGTACGAACTTGTCTGGGGGCGGCCGCTCTGGCGCTACGTCACCGCGTTCGTGCGCAAGCGCGTCTATAATTTCGCCGTCATGGGGTACTCGGGCGAGGCTTTCTTCACGCTTTGGGCCCGGCGGCGCCTGGCGCTGAGCGACCAGCGCATCCTCGCCGGCGTCAAGGACAACAACATTCTTTCCGCCCTCGCGTCGAACGCCGCCACGGTGATGCTTATCGTCGCGCTGGCCGCGAGCGACAGCCTCGACCCCGGCCTGAACGCGGTGCCCGGCGCCGCCGTCCTTTTCAGCCTCGCCTTTTTGTCGGCGTTCTGCCTGACCCTGCTCGTTGTGGTTTTCCGAAACAAAATCGTCGATCTTCCGTCCGGCGTCATGGGCAAGCTCATCGGGATCTACGCCGCCCGGGTCGCGATCATCATGGCGCTCCACGCCGGCATGTACGCCGTCGCCCTGCCCGGCGCGCCATTGCTGGCGTGGATGATGTTCATCGCGCTCCAGCTCGTCCTCAGCCGCATTCCGTTCGTGCCGAACCAGGACCTCGTCTTCCTGGGGGCAGCGCTGTCGCTCGCGCCCATCGTCGGCGCGCCGGAGGCGGCCATCGCCGGCATGCTCGTCGCCGAGGCGGGACTGTCGCAGATCTTCAATTTCGCGCTGTTCTTCGCCACGGCCCACGACGCCCGCGGCGAGGTCGACGGCGAAAACCGCCCGGCCGTCGCCCAGGGGCTCGCCGGCGAGCGAGCGCGGCCTTGAGGGGGGACGCGCAGCGGGGCGCTTGCCGCGGACCCCGTGACGATCCATCTTCGGGGCGGCGCGGGGCTTGGCGCGGGGCGGTTGCGCCGCATACCCGTTCGTCCGCATAACGGCGGTCCCATGGGCCTTCTCGATCGGTACATCCTGAAGACCGTCGCCACGCCGTTGGTGATTTCGCTCTGCGTCGCCGGCATGCTCCTGCTCCTCGAGCAGATGTTGCGCCTGTTCGACTTCGTTCTCGCCGAACAGGGGCCCGTCGACGTCGTCTGGCGGATGCTCGCCAACCTGTTGCCGCACTATCTGAGCCTAGCCCTGCCGTTGGGCGCGTTTCTCGGCGTGCTCTTGGCGTTCCGAAACCTCTCGCTGTCGAGCGAGCTCGACGCGATGAACGCTAGCGGGGCCTCGTTCGGGCGGCTTCTGCGGCCGATCTACGGGCTTCTCGGCGCGCTGATGGTGCTCGACTTTCTGCTCGTCGGCTACGTCCAGCCTTACGCCGGCTACCAGTACCGTCAGATCCGGTTTGACGTGACGAACGGGGCCTTCGGCTTGCGCATTCCCCAGGGCGACTTCGTCGACATCGCCGAAGACGTGACGATCCGCTTCGGCGCTATCGACGCGGAGACGCGTCAGGCGCGCGACATCTTCCTTGAAACCCGCGAAGACGACGGCCGCCGTCAGATCGTCACGGCGCAAACGGGAGCGGTCGCGGCGACGCCGGGGGCGGATCAAGTGCTCCTGAAGCTGAACGCCGGGCGCCAGCTCATCGTCGGCGCGAACGCCGCCGACGTGCAGTCCCTCGATTTCGATTCCTTCGATCTGACGATCGACCTGCCGTCGATCTCCGCCTTCCGGCCCCGCGGGGGCGACGAAGACGAAGCGACGTTCAACGAATTGCGCGCGTTCTTGAGCGAGCCGGCGAACCGCGGCTCGGAGCTGTGGCCCTCCTACCGCGCCGGCTTCCACTGGCGATTGATCCACCCCCTGACGTTCCTGGCGATGCCGATCCTGGCGATCGCAACGGGCGTCACCGGCCGACGACGCGCCTCGTCAATCAAGCCGATCATCGGGATCGCCGTCCTGATCGTCTACCACGAGCTTCTTGAAGAGTGGGGCCAGGTGGTCGCCGCGGAGGGCCGGTTGTCGCCCTACGTCTCGATGTGGGGCCTTCTGGCGGCGTTCGTCGGCGTCAGCGCCTGGCTTTACACAGGCTCCATCGACAAGGCGCGCACAAGCAAGGTCATAGCCAGACGCGCCGCCCGGCCGATACGGGTCGGCAAGGACGGCGGCATCTCCGAGGGCAGCCCCGATCCGCGCCTCACCGGCGCCGCCCTCGCCCGCCGCGCCGGCGTGGCGACGCGCGCGAACGCCGACGCGGACGAGGCGAGCGCGCCGGCGAGACCCGCCGTCGGCGGCGCCGGCGCGCCATGACGCTCGTCGACGCCGTGCGTCGCACCGGCGCCGACCACGCCCACGCCGCGGCCGGCCCCGCCAACGGCGTCTTCACGCGCTATGTCGGCCGCCAGTTCGGGCTCGCGTTCGTCGGCTTCCTCGCCTTCGTGACCATCATCCTGCAGATGCTCGACCTCCTGAACAATTCGACGGAGATCAGCGCCGCCGAGGGCGCCGACTGGCGCTCGGTCGCCAAGTACGTAAGCCTGCGCGCGCCGCAGATCATTTCTCAGTTCACGCCGTTCGCGGCGCTGCTCGCGATCGTCATGACGCTGTCGAGCCTCAACCAACGCAGCGAAATCACGATCATGCGCGCCGCGGGCATGTCGGCCCACCGCGTGCTCGCGCCGCTCGGCGTCGCCTGCGCGCTCATCACGACGGCCCATTTCGCCTTCCACGAGACCGTCGTCGTCGGCGCCTCCGAACGCCTCGCCTATTGGGAGGCGAACGATTACGCCGTCGGCCTGCCGCCGGAATCGGGCACGCGGACGGACGTGCGCGTCGCCCTCGACGACGAATTCGTCCGCGCGGAGAGCGCCGCGCGTCGCGGCGACCGCGTGCGCCTCAGCAAGGTGACGATCTACGGCCTCGACGGACGCGAGCTCGCGGAGAACGTCATCGAAGCGTCGGCGGCGATCTACGCCCGCGGCGAATGGCGGCTTATTGACGTGACGCGTCTCGACGCGCGAACGCTCGAACGCCGCGCCGCGCCGGCGCAAACCTGGGCGACCGATCTCGATCCGGACATTCTGTTCGCGACGGCCCTGAACCCCGACCGCACGAACCTCAGCGAACTGCGCACGCAGATCGAACAGCTTCAGCGCAACGGCGCCGACGTGAACGCGCCGGCGACGACGTTGCTCAGCCGGTTTTCGAAACCGTTGGCGACGCTTGTGATGCCGCTTCTCGGGGCGATCGCGGGCTTCGGCGTCGCCCGGCAAGGCGCGCAGCTCGCCCGCGCCGTCATCGGGGCCGTCCTCGGCTTCAGCTACTTCGTCATCGAGAACATGATGCTCGCCCTCGGCAAGCTTGGCGCGGCGCCCGCCGCCCTCGGCGCGTTCTTTCCGCTGGCCTTGTTCGCGATCGTTGGCGTCGCGATTCTCCTGACGATGGAGAATTAGCGAGCCCGTTCGACATCGCCGCGCTGGACCCCTATGTCGCGCGTCATGTCGAATGATCGCGCGCGAGAACCCCGTCACGGGCCGCAAGTCGTCTCGCTCGGGTGCCGCCTTAACGCGCTTGAGGGCGACGTCGCGCGCGAACGCGCGCGCGCTGCCGGCCTTGACGACGCGATCATCGTCAACACCTGCGGGGTCACGAACGAAGCCGTACGCCAGAGCCGCCAGGCGGCGCGGCGCGCCGTCGCTGACAATCCGGGCGCCCGCGTTTTCGTCACAGGCTGCGCAGCGCAGATGGAGCCTGCGCAGTTCGCCGACGCGGCCGGCGTCGCGGGCGTTCTCGGCAACGCCGAAAAGCTCGACGCCGACGCCTGGCGGCGCGTCGCCGCGACGAACGCCAGCGTCGCCGTCGCCGACGTCATGGCCGTCCGCGAGACCGCCGCGCACATGACGGATGCGTGCGGCGAGCGCGCGCGGGCGTTCCTGCAGGTGCAAAACGGCTGCGACCACCGTTGCACCTTCTGCGTCATCCCTTATGGCCGCGGCGCTTCGCGCGCCGCGCCCATCGACGACGTCATCGACGGCGCGCGGCGGCTCGTCGAGGCCGGCGCGGCGGAGATCGTGCTCACGGGCGTCGACATGACGTCATGGCGCGGCGCCGACGGCGCGCCGCTGGGCCGGCTAGTCGCAGCGACGCTCGACGCCGTTCCGGACCTCCGCCGCCTGCGCCTGTCGTCGATCGACGGCGCGGAGGTCGACGACGAACTGCGCGAACGCCTCGAAGGCGACGCGCGCCTCGCGCCCCACCTCCACATTTCCGTTCAGTCCGGCGACGACATGGTCCTGAAGCGCATGAAACGCCGCCACACGCGCGGCGACGTCGTCGATCTGTGCGGATCGCTGCGGTCGCGCCGGCCGGACTTCGCCTTCGGCGCCGATCTCATCGCGGGATTTCCGACGGAGACCGATGCGATGTTCGACAACACGCTGCGGCTCGTGGACGAGGCGGGCCTCGACTTCCTCCACGTGTTTCCGTTTTCGCCGCGCGACGGCGCGCCCGCGGCGCGGATGCCGCAGGTCCCCCGCAACATCGTCAAAACGCGCGCGCAGCGATTGCGCGCGAAAGGCGCCAAGGCGACGAACGCGTTTCTCGATGGATTGGCGGGCCAGACGCGCGACGGCGTCGTAGAAGCCGGGCGCCGGGCGCGGCTCGACAATTTTGCGATCGTCGAGCTCGCCGACGAGCGCGCGCGCGCCGGCGCGGCGGCGCGCATAAAAATCGAGGCGCGCGATGGCGCGCGCCTCGATGGGTCGGTGGTCGAAACGCTTTAGGTCAAGCGCCCGAAGAATGCGGTGCTAGCGACGCGCCGTGCGGCGCGCCGGCGAACGGCGGGCCGTCGTCCGGGTCGTCGCGCGGCGGGTCGTCGTCGTGCGGCGGGCGGCTTTTTTCGCCGGCTTGCGCGTCGTTTTCACGGCGCGCTTCGCCGTCGTTTTCTTCGCGGCTTTGCGCGTCCCCGCTTTGCGGGCGACCGTCTTGCGAGCGGCCGTTTTGCGGGCTGTCGACTTGCGGGCGGCGGTTTTCTTCGTCGCCTTGCGGGTCGCCGTTTTGCGGGTCGCTTTCTTCGCGACCGCTTTCTTCGCCGTCGTCTTTTTCGCGGCCGTCTTGCGGGCCGTCGTCTTCTTCGCCGCCGCGCGGGTCGTCTTGCGCGCCGTCGTTTTCTTCGCTGCCGCGCGCTTCGTCGTCGTGCGCTTCGCCGCGGCGCGCTTCGTCGCCGTTGACTTCCGCGTCGTCGCTTTGCGGGCGGCGGTTTTGCGCGTCGTGGCCTTGCGGCCCGTCGCTTTGCGTCCGGCGCCGCTGCGGGCTCCGGCTCTTGTCGACTTGCGCGCGCCGCGCGCGGCGGTCGCTCTCGTCGTCGTCTTACGCGTCGTTTTCGCCTTGACGCTCGCCATTGTCGGTCTCCATTCACTCAGCTGCGGTTCGATGTCGTGCGCCGCAACACATATGAACAAAGCGCGCGACGGCGGAAAAATTAGGTCGATATGGCTAAGAAATTCTTTTCAAATCTGTTGGGCGGCGGAAAAAAGGACGCTCCAGAGGCGGAAAGTCGGCGGCCTGACGAGACGGGTACGGGCGAGCCGCCGCAAACGGATGACGAAACTTCGCCAAGCGGGACGGACGAACGCGCGAACGACAGCGCGGCCGACGAAGCGCCGAAACGAAAACGCGGGCTCTTTTCGCGATTGCGCGACGGCCTAAAGCGCACGTCGAACCAATTATCCGACGGCGTCACGGCGATCTTCGCGAAGCGAAAGCTCGACGCAGAAACGCTGGAGGACCTCGAAGACCTGTTGATCAGCGCGGACCTCGGCGTCGCCGTCGCGCGCGGCGTCACGGAACGTCTGTCGAAAGACCGCTTCGACAAGGAAGTCTCCGACGACGACGTGCGCGGCGCGCTCGCGGACATCGTCGCGGCGACGCTCGCGCCGCTGGAAGCGCCGCTGGAGATCGATCGATCGCGCAAACCGCACGTCGTTCTCGTTGCGGGCGTCAACGGCGCCGGCAAAACGACGACGATCGGCAAGCTCGCCGCGAGCTACAAACAAGACGGCATGTCGGTCACGCTCGCGGCCGGCGACACGTTCCGCGCCGCAGCGGTGGAGCAGCTGCAGGCATGGGGCGAACGCGTCGGCGCGCCGGTGATCGCCGGACGCGAAGGCGCGGCCGCGGCCGGCCTCGCGTTCGACGCATTGAAAGAGGCGGGCGCCCGCGGCGACGACGTATTGCTCATCGACACCGCCGGCCGCCTGCAGAATAAACGCGAACTCATGGAGGAGCTCGCCAAGATCGTGCGCGTCCTGCGCAAGATCGACCCGGATGCGCCCCACGATACGTTGCTCGTGCTCGACGCCACCGTCGGCCAGAACGCGATCAGGCAAGCCGAAGCCTTCAAGGAGATCGCCGACGTGACCGGGCTCGTCATGACGAAGCTCGACGGGACGGCGCGCGGCGGCGTGCTCGTCGCGCTCGGCGAGAAGTTCCGCTTGCCGATCCATTATGTCGGCGTCGGCGAAGGCGTCGAAGATCTGCAACGCTTCGACGCGCGCGCGTTCGCGGCCGCCGTCGCGGGCGTCGAAGCCTGACGCGCGACGGCGCCCCCCGCTTGCAACTCGCCGCGCGCCGAATATCTTTCGGGTTCGCACGGCGGGGGCGCCATGGCGGGGGACCTATGAACGACGCGACGACGAACGAGCGCCGACTGTCGCCGACGGCGAAGTCGGTCGTCGACTATGGTCCGCTCGCGATCTTCTTCATCGCGTACTTTTTCGGCGCCCGGCTGGCGCCGCTGCTCCGCGGCCTTCTCGGTCGCGACTGGTCGATCGCCGACGGCGGCGAACTCTTCGTCGCGATCGCGCTCTTTCTGCCGGCGTTCGCCGTCGCCTTCGTCTACAGCGTCCTCCGCGAACGCCGCGTCGCGCCGATGCTGCTCGTCAGCTTCGTCGTCGTCGGCGTGCTCGGATCGCTGACGCTGATCTTCAAGGACCGGACGTTCTTCTATATGAAGCCGACGATCTCGTACGCTCTCTTCGCGATGACCCTCGGCGGCGGCCTCGCCACGGGACGCAACCCGCTGCGCGCGCTCTTCGACGGCGCGTTGAGCCTGCCGGACGACGCCTGGCGAACGCTCACGCGTCGGTATGCGATCTTCTTCGCCGTCCTCGCCATCGCGAACGAAGTCGCGTGGCGCTGGTTGATGCGCGATTGCGACGTCAACGCCGGACCCAAATGCCCCGGCGAGCCGATTTGGGTGAATCTGAAGCTGTTCGGCTTCACCGCCGTCAATATCTTGTTCGCCGCCGCGCAGGCGCCGCTCATCATGCGCCATCTGCCTAAGGAGGAGGGCGCTTAACCGCGTGCGTCAGACGCCGTCGACGGGGTTCGCGAACGGCGCGAAATCGGCGCGGCCGCGCGCCTCGCGCCAATGACGCAAGGCCCAACCGACCGTCGGAAACGCAAGATCGGCCCACGGCAGGCCGTCCCAGTCGAACAGCGCCGTCTCCAGACTTTCCGGCCCCGGCGAGGCCTCGTCGGCGCTAAGGCGCGCGCGGAACATGATCTGAACCTGCGAGATGCGCGGCACGCTGTAGATCGCCAGGACGCGGTCTATGTCGAGGCGCACCCGCGCCTCCTCCCACGCCTCGCGCCGGGCGCCGTCCTCAACGCTTTCGCCAAGCTCGAGATAGCCCGCCGGCAAGGTCCAGTAGCCGCGCCGCGGCTCGATCGCCCGTCGACAGAGCAAGATCTTCGCGCCGTAGCTCGCTACGGAGCCGACGACGATTTTCGGGTTCTGGTAGGCGACATAGCCGCATGCGTTGCAAACATCCCGCTCGCGATCGTCGCCGTCCGGCGTTTTTCGCGAGAACGAAGGCGCGCGCAGCGGCTCCTCGCCGTTCACAATCGCGCGTCCTGCGGCGCATTCGTCGGCGAGATCGCTACCCCGCGGCCTGCTGAAGATCCGTCTAAGGCGAAAAAACTCGGCATTCGGCGGCCAGTGTTGCAAATTTGTCGATGACGGAGTATTTGTAATACTTTATTCACGCTCAGAGTTCAAACCAATCGCGCATCGCGCTAGCGCAAACGCGAAGCCTACGAAGGAAATCCAGACGCGGAAATCGACGGGCCGACGACGTTCCGAGATCGATCCTCCCATAAAGCCGCGCCCGCGGCGACGGAGGCCCGAGCGATCGGCGGCGAGATAAGGCCCTTCCGCCCTTGAACGGCCGACGGATGAGTTTGCGTTGCGGCCAAGAGCGATCTTCAAGCCGCATGGCGAGCGGCCGAGACGCCAAGGGCGGGCGAGAGAAGCGAACGGACGAAACACCACTGGAGACGACCAAATGGCGGCTTACGACCTCAGAAAATCCCCGGGCCATCTTCTGCGCCGCGCGCAGCAGTTCGCCCACGACCTGTACTCGAAAGAAGTCGGCCCGTCGGGCCCGACGCCGCGGCAGTTCGAAGTGCTGCACACGGTTTCGCAGAACGAAGGCCTCAGCCAGACGGACCTCGTTCGCGCAACGGGCATCGACCGTTCGACGCTCGCCGACATGATCGCCCGCATGATCAAGAAAGGCCTTCTGTCGCGCTCGCGCACGAAGGAAGACGCGCGCGCCAACGCCGTCAGCATCACGGCCGCCGGCAAGCGCATGCTTTCGAGCGCCCAGTCGAGCGTCGCGAAGGCTGAAGCAGCCGCGCTCGACGTCCTTCCGAAGACGCAGCAATCGGCCTTCATGAAGGCGCTCGGCGCCTACGCCGACGCCCTTGACAAGATGGAAGGCGAAGCGCCTGCGCCGCGCAAACGCGCGACGAAAAAGAAAGCGGCGAAGAAAACCGCCGCCAAAAAACGCGCCCCTGCGAAGAAGAAGAAAAAAGCGGTCAAGCGCAAGAAGAAAGCCCGCTAACGCGCGGGGCCTTTCCGCGACAGCCTGAGGCGAAGCGTCAGGCGTCGGGGAGGCGATGAGGAGACGGGAGCGGCGCGCGCCTTTTCGGCGACGCGCCGCTTCGCGTTCTGGAGCCCTGGCCGAGCGACAAGCGGCGATCGTACATGACGAGCGCCGCGGCGACGGAGAGATTGACGCAGAACCGCGTCGGGATCTTGACGAGGGCGTCGCAGCGCGCCGCAGCGGCCTCCGAAAGACTGCCCTTCTCCGGCCCCAGAACGTACGCCGCCTGCATCGGGTGGCGGAACGTCGGCAGATCGACGGCGGCGTCGTCGAGCTCGACGCCGATCAGACGACAACCCTTCGGCAGGCGGACGTCGTCCATCGCCTCCCATTCATAGAGCGGCACATGCTCGTAGGCGTGCGAGGTGTCGGAAAGCGCCACCTGGCGGGCCCGATGATGGTCGCCAACCGTGAAAACAAAGCCCGCGCCGAAGGCGTGCGCCGTGCGCAACACCGCGCCGAGGTTCATCGCTTTCGAGATCCCCTCGCAGCCAACGCCGAAATAGCCGCGCATCCGGTTTTCCATTAGACGTCCCTACGGCGAGGGGGCCGCGCCCATCAAGGGCGGTATTGAGCCGTAGGAGAGGAACGCGCGACGCGATGGATCGGACCTATTTCTACAAGCTGATGGCCGGCGACGCCGACCTCGACTACGAGAAGTATCTCGAAACGCGCCAGCTCCTCGCCTGCCAGAAACCCTACGACGCGCTCGTCAACGGCGACGAACTTCAGTTCCAGATCGTCCATCAGGTCGAAGAGCTGTGGATGAAGCTCATCGCTTACACGCTCCTGGACGTGGACGAGCGCCTCGCCGGAGGCGAGACGCACCGCGTCGTGACGCTCATGGGCCGGGTCCACCGCATCCAGCGCCTGATGATCGACCAGTTGCCGCTGCTCGAAACCATGTCGCCCAAGGAGTATCAGGCGATCCGCCTCAAGCTCGGCAACGGCTCCGGCCAGGAATCGCCGGGTTTCCGCACGCTACTGAAAATGCCGGCCCATCTGTGGGCGACCTATGAACGCGCCTATCTCGACGCCGCGGGGCTCTCGGTCGGCGACGTCTACGACGCGAAGTACGACCACGGGCCGGCCTATGTCGTCGCCGAGGCGCTCATCGAGTTCGATGAGTTGTTCCAGACGTTCCGCTTCCACCACATGCAGTTGATCCGCCGCTCCATCGGCGTCGACGCGAAATCGCTGAAGGGCCGACCCGTCGACATTCTCGAGGGCGGCGTGCGCCAGCAGTTCTTCCCCGACTTATGGGCAGTGCGCGGCGCGATGACTGACGCCTGGGGCGGCAGCTACGGCGTCAAACGCGACAGCCTGCCGGGGGAGGCGCCGTCATGAGCGCGACGGAAGACTGGCGGGCGTGCTTCCATGTTCCCGAAACGCCCTATTTCCTGTCGCACTCGGTGGGCCTCCGGCCGAAGGCGGCCGACGCCTACGTCGAGGAGAAAGCGTTCGCGCCGTGGCGCGCCGGGCGCGGCGAAGCCTGGGGCCCGTGGAGCGAGGCGATCGAGGACTTTCACGCCAACCTTGCAGCGGTGATCGGCGCGCGGCGCGAAGACGTTTGCGCCCAGCACAACGTTTCGAGCGCGCTCACGAAAATCCTCTTCGGCCTGCCGCCCGACCCGCGCCGTAAGCGGATCGTCCTCGCCGAGTGCGACTTCCCGACCATCGGCTTCGTCCTGAAGCAGGCCGAACGCCTCGGCTACGAGCTCGACTATCTGCCCGCCGGCCCGCACCTCGCCGACCCCGACGCCTGGGCGCGCGCCTTCGCCGACGACGTCTTCCTCGTCCACGTCACGCACGTTTTTTCAAACCTTTGCCTCAAGACGCCTGTCAGGGAGATTACGGCGCGGGCGCGCGCCGCGGGCGTTTGGTCCGTGGTCGACGCCGCCCAGTCGGCAGGCGCGACCGACGTCGACGTCGCCGACTGGTCGGCGGACTTTGTCATCGGCACTTGCGTCAAATACCTTTGCGGCGGGCCGGGGGCCGGCTGGCTGTGGGCTGATCGGGCTGCGGCCGACCGATGCGAGCCGATGGACGTCGGCTGGTTCTCGCATGAGGACCCGTTCGCGTTCGACATCCGCGCCTTTCGCTACGCCGAGGGCGCGGCGCGCTTTACCGGGGGCACGCAAAGCCCGACCGCCCTCGCCAACGCCGCCGCGGGCCTCGCCGCAATTCGCGACGCCGGCCCCGCAGCGGTCGCCGCGCGCAATCAACGCACGCTCGATTCGCTGCTCGAGCGCGTCGACCCCGACATCGTGATCAGCCATGCGACGCCCGGCGAGCGCGGCGCGGCGTGCGTCCTCCGCCCCCGCGACATCGCCGCGGCGCGCGCGGCGCTGAAGGAGGCGGGCGCCGCGTTCGACGAGCGCGCGGGCGGCATCAGATTATCCGTTCACTTGTACACAAATGATATCGAGGTCGTCGGTGCGTTGTGACGCCGCGCGAGGACATGTTCCGGGCGCTGCAAAACGTCCGCCCGGGCCGCCTCGCCGACGACCGGCTATTTGATTTCGAGGGGCTCGACGCCTGAGCGTCACGACAGCGCCAGCGTCACCGGCACGTGGTCCGACGGCTTCTCCCAACCCCGGCAATCCGTATGGATCCGAAAGACGTCGCGGCCGCCGGCGAGCGCCGACTTGGCGAGCCCGGAGCTGACCCAGATGTGGTCGAGCCGCCGGCCGCGGTTCGAGGCGCGCCAGTCGCGCGCGCGATAGCTCCACCAGGTGTAGAGCTTCTCATCGTCGGGCGTCACCTCGCGTGCGACGTCGCGCCAGCCGCCGGCGACGCGCGCCTTCTCCAAGAGGTCGGTTTCGGCGGGCGTGTGGCTGACGACGTTCAGGAGCTGCTTGTGGGACCAAACGTCGTTTTCGTGGGGCGCGACGTTGAAGTCGCCGACGGCGATCGCTTTCTTTCGCGAGCCCAAGTCGGCGAAGGCGTCGGCGAACTCGGACAGGAATTTCAATTTGTGGTCGAACTTTTCGTTCGACGCCGGGTCGGGCTCGTCGCCCCCGGAGGGAATGTAGAAATTGTGCAGGCGGATCGCGCCCGGCAGGGTCACGGCGACGTGGCGCGCATCCTCCTTGCCGCAAAATCGCCGACGCTCCACGTCCTTGAAGGCGACGCGCGAGACCGTTGCGACGCCGTGGTGCGGCCCCTGCCCGTGGACGGCGATGTGGGGATAGCCCGCCGCCTCAACGGCCTTGCGCGGAAACTGGTCGTCAAGGCACTTCGTCTCCTGGAGACAAAGCGCGTCCGGCGCCTCTTCGTCGAGGAAACGCAAAACGCTATCGATGCGTAGGCGGACGGAATTGATGTTCCACGTGGCGATTTTCATCTTGGCGCTCTAGCAGCGATCGCCCGCGACGTCATCCGCCGGGGCATGCTAGGGCGGTGCGCGTGCCGTTCCTGCCCGACACCGTCTCCGCGCTCGCCGCCGGCGTTCTCGTCGCGATCGCCTTCGGCTCCGCGGCGCTGACCGCGGCGTTCGGCCTTGGCGGCGGGCTCGTTCTTCTGGCGGCGATGGGCGCGCTCCTGCCGCCGGCCGCGGTGATCCCCGTCCACGGCGTCGCTCAGTTCGGCGCCAACGCCAGCCGGTTCGCGCTCATCGGGCGGCACGCCGCGCCGACGATCCTCGTCCCGTTCCTCGTCGGCTCCGCCGTCGGCGTCGCCCTCGGCGCCCGCGTCGCGATCGCGCTGCCGCCGGGGCTGGTGCGCGCCGGCGTCGGCCTCTTCATCCTTGCGTCGATCTGGCTGCCGCGCCCGGCGGCGTTCGCGCCCGGGCGCGCGACCTACGCGGTCGGCGGCGCGGCGACGTCGTTTCTGACGATGTTTTTCGGCGCGACCGGCCCCTTCGTCGCCGCCCTCATCGCCGCTGCGGGGCTCGGCCGGCTCGCCCAGTCGGCGACCCACGCTGCGGCCATGGTCGCCCAACATGGGCTCAAGACCGCCGCGTTCGCGTTGAGCGGGGTCGCCTATGGGCCTTGGCTCGGGCTCATCGCGCTCATTCTCACGGCGGGATTCGCGGGCTCCTGGGCCGGGGCGCGCCTCCTGAAAGGCATGGGCGAGCCGACGTTCCAGCGGGCGTTCAAGCTGTTGTTGTCCGCCGTCGCGGCGTTTCTTGCGGTCGCTGGCGTTCTGGAGGCCGCGTCCGCGCCGGCCTGAGCGCTATTCCCGCAGCGGCGCGTAGGCCCCGGCGCCGCGCTCGCCGACGGTGACGCGCAGTTTCATCTTCGGATGGATCGCGCACCGAACGTCGTAGGCGCCCGGCTCATCGAAGCGGAGTTCGATCGTCTCACCCGGTCGCTGATCGCCGGAGTCGAACTCTTTCGCTCCCGCCTCGTAGTAAACGTGGTGAATAAAGCGGTCGTCGTTCAGCACCCGCAACACCTCGCCGGGCGCGAGCGAGACGGCCTCGGGCGCAAAGCGTCGGTCCTTCTGCGAGATCTCAAGGACGTTGGACTGCGCCACGACGCCGCCGACGGCGCTCGCGCCGATCAGCAGCGCCCCCGCCGCAGCCCATGCCTCGCGCCTGTCCACCGCCATCCCGCCACCATGGCGCAGCGGCGTTGACGAAGCCTCAACGCGAGACAGCGTTAACAGCCGCCTAACCCGGCGGCGCTAGCGTCGCCCTCGCGATTTCGCTGCGAGGACGCGCGATGGGCGTTTTCCATTTGGGCTCGGTCCGACGGCGTTTGTTCCTCGCCGTGGCGGCGTTGTGCGCGGTGTTCTCCTGTTACGCGCTGTGGAGCGTCTCCTCGATCGATCGCGCGAGCGAGATCGTCAAGAACACGTACGATCGCCCGCTCCAATCGCTGAACCATGCGCGCGCGGCGAACGCCACTTTCTACCGCGCCCGGATGGCCGCGCTCGCCGGAGAGACCGCGAGGGTCGAGGCGAACGCGGAACTGTTCCTCGAGGACCTCGACATCGCGCGCGAGCGGGCGCTGTCGGACGAGGCGCGCAATCAGATCGCCGAGATCGAAGCCCATTTTCAGATTTGGCGGACGACCGCGCCGGACGATCCGGGCGCGCCCGCAGAGCGCGCGGCGGCGGATGAAATGTCGGCGCGCTTCGACGTCCTCTCCGAGACGATGGCGGCGGACAGTTTTCTGGAGCGGCAGCGCTCCGTAGACGCTGTGAACGCATCACGACGCTTTGCGATAGCCTCCACGATCGGCGCTCTCATCCTGGCGCTTGGTGTCGCCATCCTCCTTACACGCCAGATCGTTCGCCCGCTGTCGCTCGCAGCATCCGTGGCCGATCGCATTTCCGAGGGCGACCTCCTGGTCGAAATCCCGGAGGGCCGGAGCGACGAAACGGGCGCGCTCTTACGCTCGATGCGGTTCATGCAGGACAGCATCAAGTCGACCTTGAAACGCGAAGAGGCGCGTGCGGCGTCCGCAGAAGCGCGTATGGTCGATGCGCTCGACCAGGCGAACGCGGCGATCGTGCTTTTGAGCACCGACGGCGCGGTCGCCTTCGCGAACGCGCAGATGACGACGTACTTTCCCGTCCTCACGGACCGCCCGGCCGCCGGCTCCGACTTCGCCGCGCCGCTTGGGCGCATCGTCGCATCGCTTACGAACGACGAGGCCCACGATCCGAAGGTCGTCATGGGCCTTTCAGATACGGACGAATTCCGCCTCGACGACGGGCGGTGGCTGCGCGTCGCGCGCGCGGAGACGCGCCAGAGCGAAGCGATCGTGATCTGGACCGACATCACGGCGCTGAAGGAGCGCGAGGACCGGCTCCGGATCGCGACCGCCCAGGCGGAAGCGGCGCGCGCGGCGAAATCCCGCTTCCTGACGAGCGTCACGCACGAACTCTACACGCCCCTCAATGCGATCATGGGGCTCTCGGAGCTGATGGAGACGGAGGCGTTCGGCCCCCTCGGCTCAGCGTATAAAGAACATGCGAAACACATCGGCGACGGCGGTCGGCGACTGCTCGACCTCATCACCGAAGTTCTGGAGATCGCGGACGACGCGGAAGCCGCGACGGGCTCGGAAAAAACGTCCGTTGACGTTGTGTCTCTTCTCGCCAAGATCGCGGACGACGCGCGGGAGGCGACGCCGGGCGCCGCGATCGCCTACGATCGATCCACGGATCCGGTATGGGTGTGGGGCGAGCGCGACGGTCTTGCTCATGCGCTTCGCAACATCGTCTCGAACGCGGTGAAGTTCGCCGATGGGCCGGCGGCGGCGTCGATCGCCGTGTCGCGCGACGACGCTTTCGTCGAGATCGTCATCGAAGACAAGGGCGTCGGCATGCGGCCCGAGGACATCCCCCGCGCCCTCTCCGCCTTCGATCAGGTCGAAGGGGGCTATGAGCGCAAATACGACGGCGCCGGGGCCGGTCTGCCGTACGCGAAATCCGTCATCGACCGACACGGCGGAACGCTGGCGATCGAAAGCGCGCTCGGCGAGGGCACGCGGGTGCGCGTGCGCCTGCCGGACGCGGCGTCGGTCGCCTACGGCTCGCTCTCTATTCCGGCGAAAGGCGCGGCGTCGTCTGCGTGAAGACATCGGCGCGGATTGGTTATCGGGCGTAAACTTTCGCTCGCTACGGCTGGCTGAATGGATCGAAGACGTAACGCCTCGGCGGCCCTGACGTTAGGGGCGCTCGCGCTCACGGCAGCCGCCGCCGCGCCGAAAGCGGCGGCGGCGGACTTTCCGCTCGGCGACCAGGGCCGGCTCCTCGCCACGGGCGGCGTCGCGCAAGTCGAGGGCGCCGCGGGGGCGGGGCTCGCCCCCTGGGCGCTGATCGCGGGCTATGGATCGCGAGACAGTTTCGGGGCCGCCGTCCACTACACCCACGTCCCCCTTAGCGACTTTACGTTGCGCACGGCCGGCCTCGCCGTCGGCGCGTTCGACCGCGTCGAGGTCTCCTACGCCCGCCTTTGGTTCGACACGAACGAGGCCGGCGCCGCGCTCGGCCTCGGCGAAGACTTCACCTTCGAACAGGACGTCATCGGAATAAAGGCGCGACTCTTCGGCGACGCCGTCTACGACCAGGACAAATGGCTGCCCCAGGTCGCCGTCGGCGTTCAGTACAAGTCGACGAGCGACGCGCCCGTGTTGGCGGCCGTCGGCGCGCAGCGCGACGACGACGTCGATTTCTATGTGGCCGCGACGAAACTCTTTCTCGGCCGGAGCCTGCTCGCAAACGCGACCGTGCGGCTGACGCGCGCGAACCAGCTCGGCCTCCTCGGTTTCGGCGGCGACCGGAACGACGCCTACCGTCCCCAACTCGAAGCCTCCCTCGCCTATCTCTTCTCGCGCAAGTTCGCCGCTGGCGTCGAAATCCGCACCAAGCCGGACAATCTCGGCTTTGCCGAGGAGGACGACGCGTTCGACGTCTTCGCCGCCTATTTCCCGACGAAACACGTGTCGCTCACGCTCGCTTACGTCGATCTTGGCGACATCGCGCTGCAGGGGCCCCAGCGCGGCGCTTACGCGTCGATACAAGTCGGATTCTAGCCATGCGAACCGTTTTCGCCGTCATAACTCTCCTTGTCGCCGCGACGGCTAACGCCGAACCGCCCGCGCCGGTCGTCGACAGCGTACGCCCCGAGCCGCGCCCCACCGATAAACTGTTCCGCCAATTCGGCGGCGAGGCGGCGTTGAAAACAACCGTCGACGCCTTCACGCGGATCGCGCTCGATGACCCGCGCATCGCGCACACGTTCGAGGAAACGAACATTCCCCGGTTCAAAGGGAAACTCTACGACCAACTTTGCGAGCTCATGGGCGGGCCGTGCGTCTATGACGGTTTCGGCATGCGCGAATCCCATGAGCCGCTGGACATCGGGCACGCGGAGTTCGGCGCCATGGTCGAAGACTTTCAGACCGCGATGTCGGAGGCGGACGTGCCCTTCCGCATTCAGAACAAGCTCTTGAAAATCATCGCGCCGATGAAGCGCGACATCGTCGTCGAGTAGGCCGATCAGAATAGGTTGAACGAACGGCCCGCGACGCCGACAGGCCATCGACCGAACTCGAACAGGCGGAATTTCGCCGCGAACGGATGGTCCTCGGCCTCGAAAGCGGGATCGACGGCCGCGACGAGGGCGAGCGCCGCCTGATGCGCGGCCTGGACGGCGGCGCCGACCGCGAGCCGCTGCGAGGCGTCGTCCTCCACGTCCCAAAGGCTCGCGGCCTCCTCCATCGCCGCTTTCGCGGGCTCGGCGACCGCGTCGGCGATCATCGCCATCGCGATGCTGAGCGCCTCTTCGGAGAGCGCGTCCTGGGCGCGGGCCGTGACGTCGGCGCGCAGGCTCTCCTCCGCCTCCCAGGCCGGGCTGTTCCAGTCGAGGTGTTCCGCCGCCGCCGCCGCATCTTCCCAGTCGACGAGAATCGCGACGTCCGCCTCCGGAAACCCGAGCCCGTCGGCGAACGTGCGCGCGGCCGCTTCGCCGCCCGGCGTCAGCGGTTCGCCAAGATTGGCGAACCAGGGCACGCCGTCGAGCGACCGGGCGAACCGGCTCAGTTTAGACAGGCCCGGGAGCTCCCGCTCGAGCGCTTCGAGTTCGTTGTCGTCCATGGGTCCAGCCTATTCGACGCCTCGCCGCTTCCCACAAAAAAAAGCGCCCGGTCTTGGGTAAGACCGGGCGCCGAGCTGCGCTGTCGCGCCTACGCCGGGAGGGGATATTCCGGCGGCCTTGGCGGCGGCGGACCTGCTAGCGGGGGGGCAACGCCGGTCCGATATGGTGCCGTCCAAGCACTGTTACATTAACGCCGCACTGGCCGTTTTTTCAATAGTGGCGCGAAAGAAAAATCTTGCCTGTAGCGCTCGCACATAGCGGCCTTGCTAATTGTTAATGAAGCGTCCGCCGGCTTCCGGCGCGCGGAAAAGCCGGTTCGAAAGCTTCTCATCGACCCGCAAATCATCGAGTCGGACGACCGTCAGACCGTTGCGCGGATCGCGCACGACCCACCGATCGAGAAGCCGCGTCTCGGCGTCGAAGACGAGGGTGATGTCGCCCTCGGTTTCGCCGTCGCCGGCGGCGAGCGCTACGGCGACCGCATCGACGCTTCGGTCGACGCTCAGAACGTCGGCGCTCTCCAGATCGAGCCGCTTCGACAACAGGTGCTTCAGCGGCGTCGTGCGCACGGGATAGAGATCCGTCTGCTCAAGCTCGGCATCCTGCACGTAGACGTTGCCTTGCGTCGCCACGATAGTGAGCGGCGAGGGATCGTCGTAATCGAACCGCATCTGCCCCGGGCGGCGCAGGTAGAAGTCGCCCGTTGAGACCGCGCCCGACGGCGCCGTTTGCACGAAGTCGGCGCGGAGCGTCTTCACGCTTTCGAACCGCTCGGCGACCATTGCGACGACGTCCGCGTCGCTCATGTCGGCGAACGCCACCGGCTCGGCTTCGATCGCCGTCGCCGCGCCGTCGCCGTCCGCAGCCGAAGACTCCTCAGAGGGCTCCGCCGACGGCGCCGGCAGATCCACCGGCTGCGCCCGCGCGTCCGGAACCGGCGGCGGGGCGTCGCCCACCGGCTCGTTTGCGGTCGCGAGGAGCGCGGCGAGCGCCGCCGGCGCGGCCGAAAAACCAAGGATCGTCATGTATCGTCTCCTAAGACCGAACGCCGCCTTCTAACGAAAGCCGCGCGCGCAATCTAACCGGCCCGACGGGCGGAAATGCGCAGTCGGCGAGGCGGCGGCGCGCCGAAATTGAGGCGGCCGCCCCTTCTCCCTTGATCGGCCGCGCCGGCGCCGTGCGTAACGGGCGCATGAAAATGCGCAAGAAAGCGGAACTGCCGGAGAAAATTTGCGCGGCGTGCGGACGGCCCTTCGCGTGGCGAAAGAAATGGGCGCGCGATTGGGAGACCGTGCGCTTCTGATAGGATCGCTGCCGTAGGGCGCGGAACCCGGCGGCGACCGATCAGCGGTGACGCGCCGCCTCCTCCTCCGTAAGCGCGCGCGCCTCGTCGATCAGCATGATCGGCACGCCGTCGCGGATGGGGTAAGCGAGACCGGCCGCCGGGCTGACCAACTCCTGGGCGTCGCGCTCATAAATGAGACGCGACTTCGTCTGGGGACAGACCAGAATCTCCAGGAGCTTGGGATCGATTTGCGTCGGCGCCCCAGGGCCGTCTTCAGCATCGGTCATGGATCTCGCGGTCCTCAGTTCACCGTCGTCGTGTCGTCGCCGCCGTCGCCTCTCGACATCTCCATCAGCGCGATGAGGCATTCAGCGCGCGCCGCGGTGTCCGCCGCTTCGAGCAGCGCCTGCTTCTCGGCCGGTTTGAACGGGCAACCCATCGCCAGCGACACGATAAGGGCCTGCGTCGGCGCGTCGCCCACCGCGTCCCAGTCCGTCTTCAGGCCTTCCGCTTCAAGATAATCCCGCATCGCCATCTCTAGGCGATCCCGATCGACCGCATCCGCCGTCGGATCGGCGCCGGCGTCCCGCGCGAACGCCGCGTAGTCGACGTTCGCCTGGCGATAGGGCGTCGCGGCGTCGATCTCCTCCACGATCGAGAACCGCCGCATGCCGGTGAGGTTGACGACGTAACGGCCGTCGTCGGTCTCGTTGAAACTCGTCAGACGGCCTGCGCAGCCGACGCTATAAAGCGCCGGCTCGCCGGCAGTGGCGCCGGACATGGTCTGCACCATGCCGATCGTCCGACTCGTCGCGAGGACGTCGTCGATCATGCGCAAGTATCGCGGCTCGAAGATGTTGAGCGGCAATTGCCCGCCGGGCAGCAGCAACGCGCCCGGCAGCGGAAACAACGCGATCACTTCCGGCAAAGCGTCTCGTCGCGTGGCGCGGCTTTCCATCCCGTCGCGGCCCGCCGCCTAGGAGAACAGGATCGACGACAGGCGCCGCCGACCTTTCAATGTGACGGGATCGGACGGTCCGAGCGCGTCGAACACGACGAGCAGTTTTTTGCGCGCCGCCGCCTCGTCCCAGTCGCGATCGAGCGCGACGGCGTCGAGAAGCTTGTCGACGCCGTCGGCCATCGCGCCGCTGGCGACGAGCGCTTCGGCGTAGCCATAAACCGCCGCCGGGTCGTCAGGCGCAGCCGCGGCCGCCGCGCGGCGCGCGTCAAGCTCGCCCGCCGCCGCGCCGTCGCCCGCAAGCTCCAGCGCAGCGCGCACGCCGGCGAACGCGGCGTTCTCTCGTTGGGCCGCCGGCGCCGCCTCAAGCGCCTGGCGCGCGCGCGCCGGATCGCCAAGGGCGAGGTGGCACTGGGCGAGGCCGGCGACGGCCTTCAAGCCGATATCGTCGAGCGCGCCCCCCTCGCCCGCGGCTTCCTGCGAGGCGGCGACGAGGCGGGCGTACGCCTCCGCAGCCTCTGCTGCGCGGCCTGCCGCGAGCGCCTCGTCGGCGAGCGCCAGAATATCCTCAAGACCGGCCTGAGCGCCGCCCCCGGCGAGGCCCGAGAGCCGGTCGACGAACGCCTTGACCTCGCTTTCCGGCAATGCGCCCTGAAAGCCGTCAACGGGCCGGCCCTGGAAGAACGCGTAGACGGTCGGCACCGACTGGATACGAAGTTGCTGCGCCAGCATCTGGTTCTGGTCGATGTCGACTTTGACGAGACGCACCGCGCCGCCCGCCGCGCGCGCGACCTTTTCGAGGATCGGCGTCAGCGTTTTGCACGGTCCACACCACGTCGCCCAGAAATCGACGATGACCGGCGTCGTCATCGACGCTTCAAGGACGTCCCGCTCGAAGGTCTCGATCGTGGCGTCGGAAACGACGTCCGGGCGGCCGGCCGCATCGTCGCCGCTTGTCGAAAGACCGAATAAACCGTTCATCGCGTCCTCATTTTTTCCGTAAATGCGAAGGGACCTCGCGTATTGCAACCGCTCCTCGCCCGTCGGCGGGCGCCCCGGCTCACGCCCGCGAGTCAACAGCGAGGTCAAGCACGAGCGGCGCGAACCCGCAATGGCGCGCGAACGCCATCAGATCGTCGGGGGCGATCGCGGTCGAGGCGTCGTTGCGCAAGGGGTGGAACCACACCCGGTCGTGGTCGAAGAGCGTCTTGTCGAACGCGACGCCGGCGAGGACCTTCGCGCCAGGATTGGCGAGCGCGAGCGCCGTCACCGATCCGGGCGGCACGCCGAGCGTCTGCTGCAACGCCTCCGCCGACGCGAAGGAGAGCCGCCCCCGCGCCCCTAGCCGCGGGCCCAGCGACGCAAGATCGATTTTGGCGTCGCAATGGGCGGACACGAGAAAGAGGCTCCTCTTCTTGTCGCGCAGGAACAGATTCTTGGTGTGGCCGCCGGGCATCGACGCCTTGACGCCCCGGCCGTCCGCGACCGTCATCGTCGGTGGGTGCTCGACCGTGCGCGTCTCGACGCGGAGCGCGTCAAGCAGATCGAAAAGGTCGGATTGCGAAAGCGTCATGGGTTCGGGCGTGGCGGGCGAGCGCATCTCGTAGAGCATCTCGGTTTACGATTGTATCGACCGCTCTCCTGCGTTGTTCGGTTGTGGGCGCCCCAGACGCCGTTTACGCGAGCTGCGTCGAACGCCTGGCGCAAGCCGCACGCCCGTTCCGCTTGCCAATCACGCACGGCTGATGCATGAACGCGATCTGGCGCGCTGAACAGCCGCTGGCGGAGCGCGGGCGTAGCTCAGGGGTAGAGCACAACCTTGCCAAGGTTGGGGTCGTGAGTTCGAATCTCATCGCCCGCTCCAGATACTTTCTCAAAAACCTTCTTAATTACTGTCGCTTAGGCGCTTACCAGCGCCTTGCCTGTTGCGCTCATCTCTATTTTGTGTACCATTCTGCGAACCATAACGTGGATCAAGGTACGCTTCGTAAATGGCGGAAGACACCAAGAATCTCGAACGCCGAGGCGGCCATTGGCACTATAATCGCCGGGTGCCGACACGGTTTCTCCCCTTCGAAACCCGGCGTCGCATTCGCGTTTCGCTAAAGACCACGTCGCTCGACACGGCGCGCGCTCGGCGAGACGCCCTTATGGAAGCCGACGACCTCTACTGGGCGTCTCTGACCGGTATCGATGACGACGCGGTGGGAGAAGATGTGGCAGTAGCTCAGCGGAAAGTGGCCGAGCGGCGCTACATGGCGGCGGGTCTGAGAGCATTGGCTCGCGGTTTTAACTATATGCCTGCCGCCGACCTCGCGCAGTTTGCCG
>JBHJHE010000039.1:0-44610 GCA_050331095.1 Parvularculaceae bacterium | reverse complement strand
GCCGATCCCGGCGCCGACCATGACGCCGGCGCGCTCTTTTTCTTCGGCGGTTTTGAATTCGCGCCCGGCGTCCTGAAGGGCCAACGCGCCGGCGGCGATGCCGAACTGGATGAAGTCGTCCATCCGGCGCTGGTCCTTGGGCGAGACCCACGCGTCGGCGTCGAAGGTCTCTTCCTCGAAGCCGGCGTCGATCATCGCCTTGCCGCCGCCGCGCCCGCTGCGGCGCGGCACGGGTGCCGCGACGCGGCAGGCGTAGCCAGTCGCGTCGAACGCGTCGATCGGTCCCGCCGCCGATTCGCCGGCGACGAGACGACGCCACGACGCTTCCGCGCCGCTGGCGAGCGGGCTGACGAGCCCCAATCCGGTGATGACGGCCCGACGCATCGGGTCAGCTCCCGCCAAATGGCCGCATAGCCCGTTCGGCCCGTTCGCTACTTCTTCTGGTCCTGGATGAATTTGATCGCGTCGCCAACGGTCTGGATCGTCTCCGCGGCGTCGTCCGGAATCTCGACGTCGAATTCCTCTTCGAACGCCATCACGAGTTCGACGATATCGAGGCTGTCGGCGCCAAGATCGTCGATAAAGCTCGCCTTCGGTTCAACTTTGGCGGGGTCGACGTCGAGGTGCTCGACGACGATTTTACTCACCCGTTCCGCGAGATCGGACATTCCTAGCGTCTCCTTGATTGTCGGGGCTCCGGCGACGCCGGATGCCTTCAGCCTTCTGTTCCGACCGTCGTTGAGGGGCGGGCGCCGCGCCCCCGCGCGTCTTGGTCGATGCGCCGCCGCCGAACCCGTCCCGCGTCGGCCGAGGCCGTTCGTCGGATATCGGCGATTACGGCAAATTTCAAAGTGTTGCAATCGCGCGCCGAATTCACGCCGGGGCCGCCTCAAACCATCGCCATGCCGCCGTTCACGTGCAGCGTCTGGCCCGTGACGTACCGCGCCTCCTCGCTCGCCAGATAGACGACGGCGCTCGCAACGTCGTCGGGCGCGCCCATCTCGCCCGCGGGGATGCGTCCGAGAATCGCGCCGCGCTGCTCGTCGTTGAGGGCTTCGGTCATGGCCGTGCCGATGAACCCCGGCGCGACGCAGTTCACCGTCACGTTGCGGCTCGCCACTTCCTGGGCGAGGGATTTCGACATCGCGATCATGCCGGCCTTGGAGGCGGCGTAGTTCGCCTGGCCGGGATTGCCGGTGACGCCGACGATCGACGTCACGCCGACGATCCGCCCCCAACGCTGTTTCGTCAGCGTTCGAAGCGACGCCTTGGCGAGGCGGAAGTAGGCCGTGAGGTTGACGTCGATGACCTCCTCCCAAGCGGGGGGCTTCATCATCATCATCAGGCCGTCGCGCGTGAGCCCGGCGTTCGAAACGACGATGTGAAGCCCGCCGAGGGCCTCCGCCGCGGTCTTCGGCAGGGCGTCGACGGCGTCGAGATCCTTCAGATCGCACGGCGCGACGGCGACGCGCTCGCCAAGCTCGCCGGCGAGGGCCTCAAGCCGCTCCGCCCTCGTGCCGGAGAGCGCGACCTTGGCGCCGCGCGCGCGGAGCGCCTTCGCGACGGCGCCGCCGATGCCGCCCGTGGCGCCCGTGACGAGCGCGCATTTGTCCGTGAGATCGAACATGGGATGTCGCCTTTCTTTGAGGTCGATACGGCTCAGCTCTTCAGAAAGCCGTCAATGTCGCCGGGCTCGCCGAGGCTCGTCCCCTTCGCGTCGGGCTCGATGCGGCGCAGGAGGCCCGCGAGCACCTTCCCCGCGCCCAGCTCGACGAACCGATCGACGCCCTCGCCCGTCATGTAGCGCACGCTTTCGGTCCACCGCACGCGGCCCGTCACCTGCTCGACGAGCCGCTTCTTGATATCGTCCGGCCCAGAGACGGGCGCCGCCGTGACGTTGGCGACGAGGCTCGTCCGCGGGGCGACGATCTTCGCGCCGGCGAGCGCGGTCTCCATGCGCTCCGCCGCCGGGACCATGAGCGAAGAGTGGAACGGCGCCGAGACCGGCAGCGCCTTCGCCATTTTGACGCCAAGGCTTTTGGCGTCAGCGACGAGGCGGTCGACGGCCGCCTTCCTGCCGGAGACAACGACCTGGCCCGGCGCGTTGTCGTTGGCGATTTCGAGGACGCGGTCCTTCTCTTCAAAGCCCTCGGCGGCGAGCTTCTCGAGGGTCCGGTCGATCGCGGCCGCCGCGCCGTCGAGATCGACGCCGATCAGCGCCGCCATGCCGCCCTCGCCGGCCGGCACGGCGTCCTGCATCGCCTCGCCGCGCACGCGCAGGAGCCGCGCGGTCGCCGCGAGGCCGAGCCCGCCCGCGGCGCACAGGGCGGAGTACTCGCCTAGAGAGTGGCCGGCGACGAAGGCCGCGTCGGCGAGGTCGACGCCGGCTTCGGCCGTCAGGACGCGCGCCATGGCGACCGAGTGCGCCATTAGAGCCGGCTGGGCGTTGGCGGTGAGGCTGAGGGTCTCCATCGGCCCTTCCCACATCAGCGTGGAAAGGTGCTGGTCGAGGGCGTCGTCGACCTCTTCGAAGGCCTCGCGGGCGACCGGGAACGCCTGGGCGAGGGACTCGCCCATGCCCACGAACTGACTGCCCTGACCCGGAAACACGAACGCGCGCGCCATGCGACGACCTCCTCAAGCGATGCGCGACGGGCGTCGCGGCGTGAAATCGAGGAGCCGCGCCATAGCCCGCCAGGGGAAGTCTTGGCAAACGCCTCAAGCCCTCGGCTTCGGAACCTGCGTCGACGCGCTTGCCTTCCCCGCGGCGTTTCGCTACCAGCCGCCGCTCAACGACGGTCGACGCCGCCATGGTCACGCACGGCCATGGTTCCGCCGGATGGTCCGGCGAGGCGTTCCGAGCCGAAGCCGGCGCGCGCTCCCTTTCTCGCTCCGCGAGCAACGCGCGCGCCGCCTCCGTCGTGACGAAGAAAGGGGAACGGCGCGATGCCGCTCTACGAACACGTATTTATCGCCCGCCAGGACATCTCTCCGGCGCAGGTCGAAGCCTTGACCGAGACGCTTCAGAAGATCGTCATGGACAATGGCGGAAAGATAGCGAAGTCCGAATACTGGGGCCTGCGCAATCTTCAGTACAAGATCAAAAAGAACCGCAAAGGCCACTACGGGCTCTTGAACATCGACGGCCCGCCCGCGGCGGTAGAAGAGCTGGAACGCCAGGAACGCATCAACGACGACGTCCTGCGCGCGCTCACCGTCAGGGTCGACGAACACGACGAAACGCCCTCGCCCGTCCTCAGCCGTCGCGACCGCGGCGACCGGTGCGGCCGCGACCGCCGCTGACCGCGTTAGAGGGCTAAAGGAGAAACAGATGGCCAAGCCGTTCATGCGCCGCCGCAAAACGTGCCCGTTCTCCGGCGATAAAGCGCCGAAGATCGACTACAAGGATCCGAAGCTCCTGCAGCGCTTCGTCTCCGAACGCGGCAAGATCGTCCCCTCACGGATTTCCGCCGTGTCGCAAATCAAGCAGCGCGAACTGGCGCGCGCGATCAAGCGCGCCCGGTTCCTCGCGCTCTTGCCCTACGTCGGAGAATAGACGCCATGCAGATCATTCTTCTCGAGCGGGTCGAAAACCTCGGCCAGATGGGCGATGTCGTCACGGTGAAGCCGGGCTACGCGCGCAACTTTCTGTTGCCGCAGAAAAAAGCCCTGCGCGCCAACGACACCAACAAAAAGGTTTTCGAGAACCAGCGCGCCGAGCTTGAAGCGCGCAACCTCGAACGCCGCAACGACGCCGAAGCGGCGGCCGAGAAGCTCGAAGGCCGCTCGTTCGTCGTCATCCGCCAGGCCTCCGAAATGGGCATGCTCTACGGCTCGGTGTCGACGCGGGACATCGCCGAGGCCGCCGCCGAGGACGGCGCGCACATCGTGCGGACGCAGGTTCGCCTCGACAAGCCGCTGAAATCGCTCGGCGTCTTCCCGGTTCGCATTGCTTTGCACCCGGAGGTTTCGGTGACGATCGAGATCAACGTCGCCCGCTCGCACGACGAAGCCGAGCGCCAGGCGCGCGGCGAAAACGTGCTCGCCCGCGAAGAGGACGAAGCCGAAGACGCCGCCGACGCGCCGGAGTTCTTCGACGAGGCGACGGGAGCCGCGGTCGAAGGCGGCGACGACGACAGCGAAGCCGCGACGGCCGCGGCCGACGAGACGCCGGCGCAGAGCTAACGCAGAGAGCTAAGCCCCTGACGACAAAAGACGCGAGCGCGGACGGGGAAATCTTCGGAAAACGCTCGCTCGACGCCAAGCGCCGTATGTGATTTCGTCACGGAATGGCGGATGACGGCGATTTCAACCTCCCCGCGCCGAAAAAAGGCGCAGACGCAGATAAAGATGCGTCCCCCAACAGTCTCGCTGCGGAACAAGCGATCCTCGGCGCGCTCCTTTTCGACAACGAGATCTACTATCGCGTCTTCAACTTTCTGAAGGCCGACCATTTCTTCGACCCGATCCACGCGATGATTTACGACGCCTGCGGCGCACTGATCGGCGGCGGACGGGTCGCCTCGCCGGTGACGATCGAAGCGTATCTCGGTTCGTCGGAAGGCTTTCGCGCCGCCGGCGGGCAATCCTATCTCGAACGCCTCGCCGCGAGCGTGCCGACGACTGCGGGCGCCCACGACTACGCCAAGATCGTCTTCGACCTCGCGACCCACCGGGGGCTGATGGAGGTCGGCGGCGAGATGATCGAGCGGGCGCGCCGGCCGAGCCTCGACGACCCGCCCGACGCCCAGCTCGAAGACGCCGAAAAGGCGCTCTACGCGCTCGCCGAGACCGGCAAATACGGCGTCGGCTTCAAGTCCATGGGCTCGGCGGTCAAGGACGCGATCACGGTCGCGACGAAGGCGATCGAGCGCGGCGGCGGCCTTTCCGGCGTCGCCACGGGCCTCACCGATCTCGACGACATGATGGGCGGGCTTCATTCCTCCGACCTCATTATCCTCGCCGGGCGGCCCTCCATGGGCAAAACCGCCCTCGCGACCAACATCGCCGTCAACGCCGCGCGCGCCTACAAGCCCGAGGCGGCGGGCGAGCGGGCGAACGAGGGCGCGGTCGTCGGCTTCTTCTCGCTGGAGATGTCCGCCGATCAGATCGCCATGCGGATCATCTCCGAGACGGCCGAAGTGCCGTCCCACGAGATCCGCCGCGGCACGATCAACCAGAGCGAGTTCGAGCGCATCTACGACGCGGCGCGGGACTTGGAGCGCCTGCCGCTCCACATCGACGTCACCGGCGGTCTTGCGATCGCCCAGCTCGCCGCCCGCGCCCGGCGCCAGAAGCGCCAGCAGAAGGGGCTCGGCCTCCTCGTCGTCGACTACCTCCAGCTCCTCACGGGCTCGAGCCGCAAGAACGACGGCAACCGCGTCCAGGAGATCACCGAGATCTCCGTCGGCCTCAAAGCGCTCGCCAAAGAACTCAACGTACCGATCATCGCCCTGTCGCAGCTCTCGCGGCAGGTGGAATCGCGCGAGGACAAACGCCCCCAGCTCGCGGACCTGCGCGAGTCCGGCTCGATCGAGCAGGACGCCGACGTCGTGCTCTTCGTCTTCCGCGAGGAGTACTATCTGAAGCGCGCCGAACCGAAGGGCGACACGGACGAAGCCCGCGTCGGGCACGCCCGCTGGCTCGAACAGTGCGAAGCCGCCCGCGGGATCGCCGAGGTCATCATCGGCAAACAACGCCACGGCCCCATCGGCACGGTGCGGCTGCACTTCAACGAGAACTTCACCCGGTTCGGCAATCTCGACCCCGGCTATCATGACGACTACCGGCGCGATTAGGCGGCTTTCGCCCGGCCGCGCCGACGATTACGCTCCCGCCGCATGACGAACGCTGACTTCGGATCGCGGCCCGTCGTCGAGGTCGATCTCGACGCCCTGTGCGAGAACTTCCGCCGCCTCGCCGCGCTCGCGCCCGACGCGCGCACCGCCGGCGTCGTCAAATGCGACGCCTACGGCCTCGGCGCCGGGCCGATCTCGCGCGCGCTCGCCCGAGAGGCCGGCTGCCGCATCTTCTTCGTCGCCCACGCCGAAGAGGGCGTCCGCCTGCGCGCCGATCTCGCCGAGGACGCGCCGGACGCGGAGATTTTCGTCTTTCACGGCGGCTCGCCGGCGACGTTGGAGCTCTTCGGCGAGGCGCGCCTCACGCCGATCCTCAACAGCCTCGACCAGGCGCGCCTGTGGGCCGCGCGCGGCCGCGGACCGGCTGCGCTCCACATCGACACGGGCATGCGCCGCCTTGGCGCGCCGGCCGGGGAAATCGCCGCCATCGCCGAGATCGACGGCCTTTCGATCAGCGTCCTGATGAGCCACCTCGCCAACGGGTTCGACGCCGACCATCCGGCGAACGCGAGCCAGCGCGACGCCCTCGCCGGCGCGGCGGCGCGGTTCCCGGGCGCGGCGGTCAGCCTCGCGGCGTCCGGCGGCGCGCTCCTCTGCCCCGCCTACGCCTTCGACATGGTCCGGCTCGGCGTTGGGCTTTACGGCGTCGACCCCCTGGAGCGCGACGACGACGCCGGCTCCGACGTGGTCGCGCCCGTCGCCCGTCTGACGGCGGAGGTGCTTCAGACGCAGGACGTCGCCCCCGGCGAACGCGTCGGCTACGGCGGGACCTTCGAGGCGAAGCGCCCCACCCGCCTCGCCACCGTCGCCCTCGGCTATGGCGACGGCTTCCTGCGCGCGGGCTCCAACGAGGCGCAGGCCTTCGTCGGCGGCGCGCCCTGCCCCGTCGCCGGACGGATCTCCATGGACCTCACCACGCTCGACGTCACCGACGCGCCGACGCCGGTCTCGCCCGGCGACCGGGCCGAGTTCTTCGGGCCCAATCTCCCGATCGAGGCGGCGGCGCGGGCCTGCGGGACCATCGGCTACGAATTGCTGACCCGGCTTGGCCCCCGCGTCGCGCGCCGCTACGTCTGTGCGCGCGCCGCCTCGCGCGACGCCGGCTAGAGGACGAAAGCTTCGATGAACCCCATCGCCGCCCTTGGCGCGGCCAGTCTTTCGGCCGTGCGCGGCCTCGGCGCGTTCTCGATCTTCGCCGCCCGCGGCGCCGTCGCCTGGATCGGCGGGCCGTTCTATTGGCGCGCGTTCCTCGATGCGGCGATGCGCATCGGATTCCATTCGCTGCCCGTCGTCGGTCTGACGGCGGTTTTCACCGGCGCGGCGCTCGCGCTCAACATTTATGACGGCTCGGCGCGGTTCAACGCCGAGACGTTCCTGCCGCAGATTCTGTCCGTGTCGATCGTGCGCGAGCTCGGCCCCGGCTTCGCCGCGCTCATGGTCGCCGGCCGCGCCTCCTCCGCCATGGCGGCTGAGCTTGGCGCGATGCGCGTCTCCGACCAGATCGACGCCATGGCGACGCTCGCCGTCGATCCGTTCAAATACCTGATCGCCCCGCGCATCCTCGCCGCCACCCTGACCCTGCCGCTCCTCGTCCTCGTCGCCGACGCGATCGGGATCATGGGCGGCTGGCTCGTCGCCGTTTCCGCGCTCGGCTTCGAAGGGACGACCTTCATCCGCAACGTCGACGGCTTTCTGACCCCCGGCGACATTCTGAGCGGCCGCGTCAAGGCCGGCGTTTTCGGGTTTCTGATCGCAACGATGGGCTGTTGGTTCGGCTACCATTCGCAGCGCGGCGCGGCCGGCGTCGGCGCGGCGACCCGCGCGGCGGTCGTCGGCGCGGCGGTGGCGATCCTCGCCTCGAACTACGTCATGACGTCGCTGTTCGTCGGGGTTTGACGTGACGACCCCAAAGATCTCCATCAAGGGACTGACGAAAAGCTTCGGCGAGAAAAACGTGCTGAACGGCGTCGATCTCGACGTCGCGCCCGGCCGTTCCCTCGTCGTCATCGGTCCGTCGGGCGCCGGCAAGTCCGTCTTGCTCAAGTGCGTCCTCGGACTGATCGAGCCCGACGCCGGCGCCATTGAGATCGACGGCGTCGACCTCATGCGCCTGTCGCCGCGCAAGCGCGCCGCAGCGACGCGCGAGATCGGCATGCTGTTCCAGGGCGCGGCGCTGTTCGACAGCCTGCCCGTCTGGGAGAACGTCGCGTTCCGCCTGATCTACGCCGAGCGCGCCGAAGCCGCCGCCGCCCGCGAACGGGCGAACGGCTGCCTCGGCGCCGGCGGCCTCGACGCGAAAGTCGGCGACCTCTTTCCGGCCGAATTGTCCGGCGGCATGCAGAAACGCGTCGGCCTCGCGCGCGCGATCGCGGCGAGCCCGGACGTTCTCTTCTTCGACGAGCCGACGACGGGCCTTGACCCGATCATGGCCGACGTCATCAACGGCCTCATCGTCGAGCGCGTGCGCGCGGCAGGCGCGACGGCGATCTCCATCACCCACGACATGACCTCGGCCCGGCGCATCGGCGATGAGATCGCCATGTTCTACGACGGCCGCATCGTCTGGCGCGGCCCGCCCGACGCGCTTGAGGCCTCGGGCGAACCGCTTGTCGACCAGTTCGTCAACGGCCGCGCCGACGGCCCGATCAAAATGGCGTTGCGGGCCGACTGATCTCGCCTGACGCGCCTCGCCGCCGGATCGATTTTCATCGCGACCAGGCGTTTCCCGCCGGAGAAGCTGTGCTAAACTAATACGGATACCGTACGAAGCCGCCCTTGGAGGTCCGCCGATATGAAAGTTCTCGGCTATGGCGCGCTGGCGATTTTCACGTTGATCCTGGCCGCCTGCGCCGGCCTCGGCGACTTTTCAAGCGACGATCCGAACGTCGCCGAAGCGGCGCCGGCGTTCGTCGGCGACTTCGTCGTCCTCTCAGACGCCGATCAGTCGTCGGCGACCTACGCCACGGGAAATCTGGAGCGCCTCCCCAATGGCCGCGACGAAATCGCGCTTTTTCGCGACGGGATCGCCACGGGCGCGGCCAAGGCCTCGAACTCCGTCGTCGGATGGCCGGAGATCGCCGCCGCGTCGCCGGACGGACGCCTCGTTTTCACGGTCGAAACCCGCGGGCCGCCGCCGGGCGACGTTGAAACGGTGGAGAACATCCGCGCGGCGCTGGCGCCAGGCCGGCGATTGAACGTCTACGATGTTTCCGGCGACGCGCCGGCGCTCGTCGATACGACGGCCGACATCGGCCAAAACCCGCAGTCCGTCGCTTATGTCGAGCGCGGCGGATTTCTCGTCGTCGCGACCGAAGCGCCGGACGCGGAGCTTGTCGTCGTCCGCGTCGACGACGCCGGCGAGCTAGCCGGGCTGCGGCGCCTGCCCTTGTCGCTTCCGCTGCGCGACGACGACGCCGCGCCGTTCGTGCGCTCCCTAAGGCCGTCGCCCGACGGCGCGCTCCTCGCCGCGAACGTCGCCAACCGCCGCGTTCAGTTCTACCGGCTCGACTACGACGCCGACGGGCTGGCGTCCGCCGCGCGGCCCTATGGCGCGGCCACGCCGGACCTCGGCCGTCGCATCGCCGTCGGCAAATGGTCCGCCGACGGCCGGCATTTTCTGATCTCTGATACGAACGGCGGCTGCGGTTCGGCGTGCATGCTGACGCAAGGGCCAGGCGCGATGATCAGCCTTCGCCCGCCGGCGGGGCCCGACGCGGCCCCGGAAATCGTCAGCCGGGCCACGGTCGGACGCTTTCCGGAGAGCTTCGATCTAAGCCCCGACGGAACGCGGATCGCCACCGTGAATATGGAGCGTACGTATCTTCCGAACTACTGGTTCCTCTCGAACTGGCCGAACCGCCGACGCTACTCCGTCACGCTGTTGTCGTTCGACGCCGATACGGGCGCGCTTGCGCCGCTTGACGAGATCCGACAGGCCGGGGCGCTGCCCGAAGACATCGTCTTCGACACGACGGGAGAAAACCTCGCCGTCGCGGTCTTCCACCGTCGGCGCGGGCCGGCGCGCCGGCGCGGCTTCATCGACTTCTTCAGCCTCGCCGACGATCGCAATGCGTTGTCGAGCCAAGGCAAGACGCAAAGCCTCATGCGCGGCGCCCACGCGCTGGCGCCGATTTACTGAGCGATCAGTATCCGATCGCGACGCCGTCCTTGCGCATCTCCGTCGCGCCGACGTAAGCGCCGGTGTCGGGGTTGCGGAGGATCGCCTGGTAGCCGCCGAACATGATCCCGTTCCTCACAATGCGGACATTGTGGCCCATGTCGCGCAGACGCGCGACCGTAGCCTCGGGCAGGCCAGGTTCGACGTTGAGGACGCCGAGCCGCTCCTCGGCGCTCAACGCGTCGCCGGGCCCGCCGGCGACGGCGTCCGTCGACGCCCGCCCGCCCGTGTGGTTGAGGCGCGCCGCGTCTCCCGCCTCCTGCAGGTTCATGCCGTAGTCGACGAGATTGATCAGCACCTGAACGTGCCCCTGGGGCTGCATGCCGCCGCCCATGAGCCCGAAGCTCACATAGGGCGCTCCATCCTTCATTACGAAGGCCGGGATGATCGTATGGAACGGCCGCTTGCCCGGCGCGTAGACGTTGGGGTGCGCCGGATCGAGGGAGAACAGCTCGCCCCGGTCCTGCAGCATGAAGCCCAGACCGTCCGGCGTGAGGCCCGAGCCCATGCCGCGATAGTTCGACTGGATGAGCGACACCATCATTCCGTCGCCGTCGGCGACGGTGAGATAAGTCGTGTCTCCCTCGCCTTCGATCGCCGGGGCGCCGGGCTCGAAGCTCGGGTTTGCGCGCTCGGGGTCGATGAGGGCGAAGCGCTCTCGACCGTAATCCTTCGACAACAGCCTGTCCGTCGGAACGTCCGCAAACGCCGGATCGGCGTAGTAGCGCGCGAGGTCTTCGAAGGCGAGGCGCTTCGCCTCCGTTATGTAGTGGATCGCCGTCGCGCCGCCGCGCGGCAGCTCGGAGAAGTCGACGTTTTCAAGAATGTTCGCCATCTGAAGGGCCGCGAAACCCTGGCCGTTCGGCGGTAGTTCGCAAAGCTCCACGTCGCGATAGCCGACGCAGCCGGGGTCGACCCATTCGCTCTCATGCGCTGCGAGGTCTTCATAACGCAGTGCGCCGCCGATGCGCTTCATGTAGGCGTCGATCGTCTTGGCTATCTCGCCTTCGTAGAACGCCTTGCGGCCCTTCGCGGCGATGAGCGACAGGGTTTTCGCAAGATCGGGGTTCTTGAAGATCGCGCCGGCGGCCGGCGGTCCGTCTGCGAAGTATGTCGCGCGGGCGTTGTCGAACTCCTCGATCATGTCGAGGCTCTGCTCAAACCGCCGGAGGTTCCCTTCGAAGTAATGCGCGATCACCGGCGAGACCGGAAACCCGTCCTCGGCGTAGCCGATCGCCGGGGCCAGGACTTTCTTGATGGGAAGCTTCCCGAAGCGGTCGTGAAGCTCGAACCCGCCGTCGACGGCGCCGGGGACCGAGACGGGCTGCGAGCCGAACGGCGCTATGCTCCCGCGCGTCTTCGTCGCTGCGACCATCTCCTCGAACGACAAGCCCATGGGGCTTCGGCCCGAGGCGTTCAGCCCATGGAGCTTTTTCGTTTTCGGGTCCCACACGATGGCGAAGAGATCGCCGCCGATCCCGTTGCCCGTGGGCTCCATGAGCCCGAGGGCCGCATTCGCCGCGATCGCCGCGTCGGCGGCCGAACCGCCGGCCTTCAATATGTCGATGGCGATCTGGCTGGCGAGCGGCTGCGCCGTCGCGGCCATGCCGTTCGCGGCGTGGACGGGGCTGCGCGACCACGCGGCGCCCACGGGCCGCCCGCCTGGGCCGATCTCCGGCGCAGCGACGTCCGCCGCCGACGCGGGAACGCAAACAAGCGCCAGAAGCGCGGCGAAAACAGTAGCGAAGGGGCGCATGGGTCCGTCCTACGATTGCCGAGACAAGCTTCCTAACAGACTTAGCGGCGTCGCTTAAGGCCGGCCCGCGGACGTCGGCGCGCCGCAGGATTCGCGCACGATGAGCTCCGTCGAGAGCGTTTCGGACCCGACGTCTTCGCCAGCGAGAAGCGCCATCATCTTTTCAACGAGCTTGACGCCGCCACGGCGGATCGATTGGTGTACGGTCGTAAGGCTCGGATGAACGTGGGCGCCGGCGGCGATGTCGTCGAAGCCGACGACGGAGACGTCGCGCGGCACGTCGACCCCCGCCGCGCGCAGATTCGCGATGGCGGCGAGCGCGATCATGTCGCTCGACGCGAAGACCGCGTCGAAGGCCGGGTAGAGCTCGGCGAGGCCGGCGGTCGCGGTGCGCGCCTCGACGATGTCGAACGCCGCCGGCACCACGAACTCGTCGCGCACCTCAAGCCCGGCCGCGCGCAGCGCCATGCGGTACCCGTCGTATCGCTGGCGGATTTCGGCGAGGCCGCGATCGCCAAGGAAAACGATCCGCTTGCGGCCCATATCGAGCATGTGCTTCGTCGCCGCATAGCCCCCGCCCACATTGTCGCTGCCGACGACCACGTGGTCGCTGTCCTCCGCGACGGCGCCCCAGGTGACGACGCGTCTGTTCGCCCGGGCGAAGTCGCGCACTTCGGCGGGGTGGCGGCCCTGGCCGACGAAGATGACGCCGTCGGCCCGCCCGCCGAGAAACGCGCAGCGCGGGCGGACCTCGCTCCACGGCGTCGATTTGGAGAGAAGCGCGTCATAACCGCGCTCGGCGAGCGCATCCGTCAGCACGGCGAGCATGTCGACGAAGAACGGGTCGGAAACCCGCTGCAACGTGCCCGTCTCGATGGGGAACATCACCTCTATCGTCCTCGTCAGCCCCATGGCGAGGCCGCGAGCCTGTTCGTTGACGGCGTATTTCGCCGTTTGCGCGAGTTTGAGGATCCGTTCGCGAGTCTTGTGCGCCACGAGCGGGCTGCCTGACAAGGCGCGCGACACGGTCGATTCCGAGACGCCCGCCATCTGGGCGATGTCGTTCATCGTCGTAAGCGGGCTGAGCGCGAGCCCGCTGCGCCGGCGCGGCGCGCGCGGGGCGGACGGTCGGTCGGTCGCGGCGCGCTCCCCTGTCATGGCGCGGGATCCGCAAAAAACGCGCCGCGCGGCGGCAGGACGATCGCGTCCCCCTCGCGCCGAGCGTTAAGGCCGAGATCGTGGATCGCGCCGATCCGTTTGGCCGCCGCCGCCGGCAAGGCCCGCTCAGCGTCGGAGAGGTTGAACCCGCAGACGATCGCGTCGTCGGCGCTGCGGCGTTCAAAGGCGACGAGCGGCGGCTCCACGTCGAGAAAGGCGACGTCGCCGAGCCGCAAGGCATGCCGGTCGCGCCGCAACTTCAGAAGGCGCCGGGCGAGCGACAATGTCGAGCCCGGATCGTTCGCCTGTGCGTCGACGGCGAGCTCGGCGTGGCGCGGATCGACGGGCAGCCACGGCGCGCCGGTCGAAAACCCCGCGTTGGGCGCGGCGCGCGTCCAGGGCATGGGCGTGCGGCAGCCGTCTCGTCCGAGATTGTCCGGCCAGAAACGAATCGCTTCCGGGTCGCGCAAGTCTTCGAACGCGACGTCGGCCTGGGGCAGGCCGAGCTCCTCCCCCTGATAAAGGAAAACCGTGCCTCTCAGCGCCAGGAGCAACGCCAGCATCTGCGCCGCCTCGGCCGGCCCGCCTTCGGGCCCCGCCCAGCGGGAGAGGACGCGTTTGACGTCGTGGTTCGAGAACGACCAGGAGGGCCACGCATCGACGCCCCGCCAGCCCTCAAGCGCGTCGCGCACGAGATCGGCTGTCAGCGTCGACGCTTCAAGCATCAGGAAGTTGTACGCCGTGTGGAGACGGTCCTCGCCCTCCGTGTATTCGGCGCTGCGGGCGATATGGGCGCTGCTGAAGATCTCCGCGACGCTCATCCGGTCGTCATACTCGTCGAGAACGCCGCGCAGGCGTTTCAGGAACTTTATGTTCTCAGGTTGCGAGCGGTTATGTTCATGGCGCTGGTACGCGTAGGGCCGCGGATGGGGCGCCGTACCGCTCGGCGGATTGTCGCGCAAAGCGGCGTCGTGGAAATAGTAGTTCGCGACGTCGAGGCGAAAGCCGTCGACGCCGCGGTCGAGCCAGAAGCGGGCGACGTCGAGGATGGCGTCCTGAACGTCCGGATTGTGAAAGTTGAGGTCGGGCTGTTCGCTCAAAAAGTTGTGTAAATAGTACTTACGGCGTCGCGTGCACCAGCTCCACGCCGGCCCGCCGAAGACCGAGAGCCAGTTGTTGGGCGGCGTTCCGTCGGGCTTGGCGTCGGCCCAAACGTACCAGTCCGCTTTTCGACTGCCTGCGTCCGCACGGCTTTCCTGGAACCAGGCGTGCCGGTCGGACGTGTGGGAATAAACCTGATCGATGACGACCTTGAGCCCCAGTTCGTGGGCGCGGGCGACGAGCGCGTCGAAGTCTTCGAGGCGCCCGAAGACGGGGTCGACGGCGCGATAGTCCGCGACGTCGTAGCCGAAATCGCGCATGGGCGAGGCGAAGAAAGGCGACAGCCAGACGCCGTCGACGCCGAGCGCCGCGATATGGTCGAGCTTCGCCGTCGCGCCCGGCAGGTCGCCGACGCCGTCATTGTCGGCGTCGAAAAAACTGCGCGGATAGATCTGGTAGATCGTCGCGCCCTTCCACCAGGGATGCGCCATCGCTTGCTCCGCCTACCGAAACGCGAAAACGAGCGCGGCGATGACGCTGGCGAGCGCGATGGCCTGGGCGTTGACGTTGCGCCAGATCGGCTGTGCGGCGGCGGCGGCCGACGCGCCGGGGCGCCAGATAAGGTCGTCGACGCCCGTCGGCGCCGGGGCGGCCAGACTGCCCGCGACGATGGCGACGACGGAGGCGACGAATATGATCGGCGCCACGTAAAGAAAGTGCAGCGAGAACAGCCCGAAGATCTCGATCGCCGCGAAGCCCGCCGCCCCTAGCGCGAGCCCCGTGACGACGCCGGCGAAGCCGCCCGTCGCGTTCGCCCGCGGCCAGAAAGTCCCGAGCAGGAACAACGCGACGACGGGCGGCACGGCGTAGGAGAACATCGCCTGGATATAGGAGAAGATCGACCGGAAACTCGAAATGAACGGCGCCCAGACGACCGCGAAGATCAGGAAGCCCGCCATGACGACGCGGCCGATGGTCATCAATTGCGCCGAGGTGAGGTTCGGCCGCGAGCGCCGGATGAAGTCCATCGTCACCAGCGTCGACGCCGAGTTCAGCGCCGAATCGATCTGCGACATGATCGCCGCGAGGAAGCCCGCCACGGTGAGACCGAGGAGCCCGGCCGGCAAGAGGTCGAAGAGGAGCGTCGGATAGACGAGGTTCGCCTCTTGAATGTCAGGGTAGAGAACGATCGCCGCCGTTCCCGGCAAGACCATGATGAATAGCGGCGCAAGCTTCAGCAGCCCGGCGAAAAGCGCGCCCCACTGACCATGCTCGACGCTTTTCGCCGCGAGCGCGCGCTGCACGATCGCCTGGTTCGTCGCCCAGTAATAAAAGCCGAGCAGCGGCACGCCGGTCAAAAGCCCGAGCCAAGGCACGCCCGGATCGTCGAGCGGGCGCACAAGGCTGAACTTTTCCGCCGGCACGGCGTCGAGAACGGCGCCGAGCCCACCGGCGCGGTCGAGCGCGATGGCCGTGATGACGCACGACCCGATTAACAGAAGCACGGCCTGGATCGCGTCGGTCAGCATCACCGCCGCGAGCCCGCCCATCAGCGTGTAGAACCCGGCGACGAGGGCGAGAACGGTCATGATCTGCCATAGCGGCACGTCGGGCAGGATGAACCGAACGATGATCGCGCCTGCGAAAAGCGAGCCCGCGGTCTCGACGACGATGCCGAGAAACAGCGTCAGAAGCGAGAAATACGTCCGCACACGACCGTCATAGCGGCGGCCGAGGAACTCCGGCATCGTGAACACCTGCTGACGCAGGATGATCGGCAGGAAAAACACCGCGAATACGATGAGAATCGCGGCGGCCATCCACTCGTAGTTGTAGACCGAGATGCCGACGGCGTACGCGTCGCCCGACAGCCCGACGAGCGTCGTACTCGAAATGTTGGAGGCGAAGAGCGACAGGCCGATGAACGGCCAGGCCATGCCGCGTCCGGCGAGAAAATAATCGTCCGCGCCCTTGCTTTTCGAAGCGAGGAACAGACCGAGCAGGATCATGCCGGTGAAGTAAACGCCAATCACGGCGATATCGACCGCAGACAGATTGACGTCTGGCACGCGCGCCCCCTCGTTTGCTGGCCCGCCCTCCGCGCCAGAAGCGCGAAGGCGGAACTTCCGTGTTGTGTCGAAGCCTAGGGATGTTTGCAAGGCCTTGCAAAGCGATGCTCAACGGCAACACGCATTAAGCAATTTCCTCTTGCTGCGTCGCAACATGATCTAAGTTTTTACTTTAATTCAACGCATTCGGGACCTCTCGGCCCTTCACGACGCCTTGATGCAAGCGCTTGCAGGAAAATGGCGAACTCACTAACGTCGCGAATACGCGCTGCGGCGAACCGGCCGATAGCGCGGAACGGGAGGATATAAATGCTGCGTTTACGAATGAAATCGCGTGCGGCCGTTTCGGCCGCGGCCCTCGCCGCCGCGGCGCCGATCGGCGCGCTGGCGCAGGACGACGAGGTCGGCAGCGACTTCGATCAGATCATCGTCACGGGCACGGCGAGCGGCGGCGTTTCGCAATTTGAATCGTCGATCGCCGTCACGACCTTCGACGAGGCGGATATCCGCCAGTCGGCCCCGCTGACGATCACCGATCTTTACGCGGAAGTGCCGGGCGTCTGGGCCGAAACCTCGGGCGGCGAATCGGCGGCGAACATTTTCGTGCGCGGCATTCCGGCCCCTGGCCAGTTCCGCTTCACGAAGCTTCAGGTCGACGGCCTGCCGACGGTCGAGGAAAGCGGCCTGCCCTTCACGCCGCCGGAAAGCTACATCAAGCTCGATGAGACGATCGCCCGCGTCGAGGCGATCCGCGGCGGCACGGCGACGATTTTCTCCTCGAACGCCGCTGGCGGCATCATCAACAACATCACCAAAAAAGGCACGCAGGACCCGGAAGGATATGTCGGGCTTGAGTTCAGCGACTTCGGCCGCGTGCGGGTCGACGGCTTCTACGCCGGCCCGATCAGCGACGACTGGACTTTCGCGGCGGGCGGTTTCTACCGCACCGACGACGGCGTGCGCGATCCCGGCTTCACGGCGAACGACGGCGGCCAGTTCAGCGTCAACTTCACCTACACGCCCGACGACGTCAGCGAACTCAACGTCTACGGCCGGTTCCTCGACGACCGGAACATCTTCTACCTGCCGATCCCGCTCGACACCGACCAGAACGACGAACTCATCGGCATCGCCGGGTTCGACCCGAACTTCGACACGCTGACGACGGACGATCTTCAGCTGACGCAAATCGTGTTGCCGGACGGCGTGCGCGACCGCGACCTCAGCGACGGCATCCGCACCCAGGCGATCACCGTGGGCGGCAGCTATGAGCGCGAACTCGGCTCCGGCTGGCGGCTCTTCAACACCGCCCGCTTCCTCGAGGGCGAGACGCTCTTCAACGCGATCTTCTCGTTGACGGCGCCGAGCGACGGCCAGGAGTTCATCGACAGCCGCCTCGGCCAGGCGCAAGCGGCGTTCGCGGGCACGGACCGCCTCGTCGTGCGCTTCAACGGCGACGGCGTCGGCACGACCTCGACCTTCGACTTCGCCGACGGGGACGCCGGCAACAACGGCAACGGCCTCATCATCGAATCCGGCTGGTGGAGCGTCCAGACCGACGTGCGCAGCTTCGCCGACGATTTCCGTTTAACGCGCGACTTCTCCGCCTACGGCGACCACAGCTTCACGCTCGGGCTTTACGCGAGCCTCTCCAACTACGCGTCGGAATGGAACTTCAACAACGTCGTCACCGCGGTCGCCGGCTCGCCGCGCGGGCTCGAGATCTTCGCTATCGACGACGACGCTGTGGGCGGGCCCCAGGCGATCGGCGCCCTCACGCAGAACTCGTTCTCCGGGTTCGGCACGTTCTACCGCAATTACGACGCCGACGTGCGCGTCCTCGCCGCCTACGCCGCCGACGAGTGGCAGGTGACGGACCGTTTGCGGTTTGACGCCGGCGTTCGTTTCGAACAGTTGCAGATCGACGGCCAGGCCGAGCGCCTCGAAACGTTCGATCTCTCCGACAACAATCCGCTGATTTCGACCTCGGATCTTCCGACGACGGCCGACGACGCCGTGACGTTCGGCGGCGGCGTCTTCGACCCGTTCGACGTCTCTTATGAGGAGTTCGCCTGGGCGGTTGGCCTCAACTACGAGCTGACGGAGAACATCGCGTTCTACGCCCGCGCCAACGACGCTTTCCGCACGCCGGACCCGAACGACCTCGCCGCCGTCGCGGCGGACCCGGCGCAAGTGAGCGAGTTTCCCGTCAACGACATCTTCCAGGCGGAAGGCGGCGTGAAGCTCGACTATCCCTATCTGCGGGCGTTCATCACCGGCTTCTTCAGTGACTTCTCGAACTCGCTCTTCTCCGACCCGACGACGGCGACGGACGCCACCGGCAACGTCGTCGAGCTGCAGACCCTCCTCGACTCCGAGACGATCGGCCTCGAGGCGGAGCTCGACATCGGCGATTTCTACGGCTTCGGCGTCAACCTCAAAGCGACGCTGCAGGATCCGGAAATCACCGCTCTGTCCGTGTTCAACGTCGCCGGCATCAATATCGACGACTCGACGATCGCGAGGCCGGACGGCGCCGTCAACGAAGTCCAGCGCAGCGCGCGGCGGATCATCGTCGCCGAGCCGCGCTACTCCTTCGCCTTCGGGGAGACCTCGGGCACGCTCTTCACGACGATCTACAGCGTCGGCGACCGCTTCGCGAACCCGGGCAACACCGTCGTCCTGCCGGGCTACACGACCCTCGGCGTCGGCATGACGCTCGACTATCGCGGCCTCGAGTTCACTTTCGTCGGCGACAACCTGACGAACACGATCGGCCTCACCGAGGGCAATCCGAGGGTGGACTTCGGCGATTTCGGCGGCGGCGAATCCAACGTCTCCAACTTCGGCCGGCCCATTGTGGGGCGGAACTTCCGCTTCAAGATCGGCTACCGCTTCTAGCGGCCCGGGACGCCGAGCGCGCGACGACCCTCCCTAGCGTCGCGCGCGCGGTTGACGGCGAACCGGGGGGCTCGCCCGTCCCGAGGCGCGCTGCGGCGACGTTCCGCAGCGCGCCTTTTTCGTTAAACTGAGCCTGAACGATCGGGATCGCCCATATGACGTCGCCGCAAAATCGGCCGCCTCGCCGCGCCGCCTTCGCCTGTTGCCTCGTCTTGCTCTTCGCCGCTTGCGACGCGCCCAACACGACCGACGCGCCAACGACCGAGCCGGACGTCGCGGTCGCCGCGCCCGAAGCGGCCGCGCCGCCCGCCTCGTCTCTCGACTCGCCTTTGGCCTCGCCATCCCGGCGATATCCCGGCCTCTTCGAAGCCGTGGCGACGTCCGGCGTTTTCGAGCCGAAAGACTGGGTCGACGCCCACGCCAAAGCGCCGCCTGCGGAAATTCTGGAGGCGTGGCGCGCAGCCGGGTCGCCAACGACGGGAGGGCCTCTCGCCCATTTCGTCGCAAGGTATTTCGAACCGCCGGCGTCGGCGGCCGCGGGGGCCGAACTCGACCTCCCCGCCGACCGCACGCTCGCCGAACACATCGAGGCCCTGTGGCCGGCGCTGACGCGGCGCGCGGACGCCCCCTCGCCCAACGCCTCGCTCCTGCCGCTGCCCGAGCCGTACATCGTGCCGGGCGGGCGCTTCCGGGAGGTCTATTATTGGGACGCGTACTTTACGATGACGGGCCTCGGGGCCCGGCACGACGCGATCAAGCGCGCGATGGCCGACAATTTCGCCCACGAGATCGCGGCCTACGGCTTCGTTCCCAACGCCAACCGGACCTACTATCTGAGCCGGTCGCAACCGCCCTTCTTCTTCATGATGGTCTCGCTTCTCGCGCCGGACGCGCCCGAGACGGCGTACGCCGACTATCTCGACGCGCTGAAAGCCGAGCACGCCTTCTGGATGCGCGGCGAGAGAGCCGCGCGGCCGGGCGCGCCGGTCGGGCGCGTCGTTCGGCTCGCCGACGGCGCGCTTCTCAACCGCTATTTCGACGACCGCGAGGACCCGAGAGAAGAATCCCACGTATACGACGTCAAAACGGCCGAAGAAGCGGACCGGCCGGCGGCGCAGGTCTATCGCGACTTGCGCGCCGGCGCCGAAAGCGGCTGGGACTTCTCGTCGCGCTGGCTCGACGACCCGCAGCGCCTGGCGACGATCCGCGCGACCGACATCGTCCCGGTCGACCTCAACTCTATCCTATACGGCCTCGAACGCGCGATCGCGGCGGGCTGCGACGAGGCGCGCGACCCCTCGTGCGAGGAGGAATTCGCAAGCCGCGCTGCGGCGCGCGCCCAGGCTGTTCGCGCCCATCTGTGGGACAACGAACGCGGCTATTTCACGGATCTCGACCACGCCGCGGCGCGCCGAAAACCCGCCCTCACCGCCGCGACGAGCTATCCTCTCTTCTTCCGTCTTGCGAACGACGAGGAAGCCGCGCGCGTCGCCAAGGCGATCGAA
Organism: Parvularculaceae bacterium; assembly: GCA_050331095.1. Lineage (GTDB taxonomy): Bacteria > Pseudomonadota > Alphaproteobacteria > Caulobacterales > Parvularculaceae > MED-G105. The sequence goes on along the minus strand of JBHJHE010000039.1, from coordinate 24,085 downwards.
GGCGAGCTTTTGCGCGAAGGCGGGGTCGTCTCGACGCTGATCGATACCGGCGAGCAATGGGACGCGCCGAACGGTTGGGCCCCCTTGCAATGGCTGACCGCGATCGGCCTCGCCAATTACGGCCACGACGCCCTCGCCGAAGACGTCGCGCGCCGCTGGACGACGACGGTCGCACGCGGCTTTTGCGAAAGCGGCAAGCTCGTCGAGAAGTACGACGTCGTCGAGCCGAAACCCGGCGGCGGCGGCGAATATCCGACCCAGGACGGCTTCGGCTGGACCAACGGCGTCACGATGGCCTTCCTGAAGCGCTACGAAAACCTCGCGCCCCTCGGCGAAACGACGCCGGCGACGGACGCGCCCGAGACGTGTGCGGAGAAAGTCGCGTCGGCGCGATAGCGCCGCGACGTCGTCCGACTATCGGCCAGCTTGATCCAAAGTCGGCGGTTTATTTTGCGCCGAATTGTATTTCTATTCCGGTTCGATACCCAGATAAGTGACAGTGAACGTCGCCGTATCGATGGCGCCGTGCAGGATGATGATCGGCCAAAGGTTTTTCTTAAGTAAGAGAAACACCGAGCCGAATGCGACCGCAATCGCTCCGGCAATGATCAGTCCGCGCAACCCCTGATAGTACATATGTCCGCACCCGAATATTATGGCTGCAATCACTATGGCGAGAACGCTGGCGAACGGCGCGCCTTCGAAGACAGACGATAAACGCGTGACGAGATAGCCGCGAAAGAACATCTCCTCGCCAAATGCGGCGGCCGTCCAGACGATCCCAAGCCACAGAAGGTACATGGCGAGATCGCCCTCGACGTCGCCGAACCGATCCTCAACGCCGTCGGGAACGGTTGTGATGACGGCGATGTTGTAATGGTCGCCGAGCATGAGGATCGGCGCGACTGCCGCCGCAAAGGCGATTAGCGCCAGAAACGCTTGCGGAATGACCAGCAACTTCAACCGCAAGGACGACAACACCACGAGCCCGAAGCTCCGCCACGAAAGCCCTCGTCTCCTCAGGTGAACGGTCAGGACGGCGATCAATACATATAGCGACAGAGGGCCGGCGTAGCGCCAGACGACCAACGTCAAAATCTGCTTGAGGACAATCGCGAGCGTTACGAAAAAAGCGATTTCGCCAGCGAGCTGCAGGCGCGACGGCCGTCGGACGACTGGCTGGGTGGCGTCGAGGGATCCGCTCATTTGGGCCCCTTAGCACGACCCACGCTCACCCATCTTGAACTATCTTGCGCCAACGAGCGGGCGTCAGGCCAAACGCCTTTTTGAATTGCCGCGTTAGATGGCTCTGGTCGGCGAACGACGTAACGGCGGCGGCGGCCGCGATCGTTTCACCGGCCTCGATCAACGCCTTTGCGCGCTCGAGCCGCCGCATTGACAGGTAGCGATAGGGGCTTGTGCCAAACGCCGCGCGGAAGTCTCGCGACAAGGCGAAGCGGTCCCGGCCCGTCGCCGCCTCTAAATCGCTGAGCGTCACCGGCTCGCCGCCCGGCTCGCCGCCCCGCTCGCCGCATTGAGCCTCGATATGGTCTTCAAGAAACTGGCGCGCCATTTCCGCCGCATTGAGATTTCTGCGATCGCGGCGTCTCGTCGGCGCCGAGATCGCCGTCAGTGCGGAAACAAGATCGAAAATACCGTCTTCAAGCTCCAGCCCGGCGCGCGGACGATCGAGATTCTCAAGCAAAGGGGGAACGGCAGCGAAGATGCGCGGGTCCGCCGACACGCCGCCCTCAACAAATGGAAGAGATGCGCCGGCGAGGCCCGCCTGAATCACGGATGGCGGCGCATAAAGCGTACGGTACACAAACGGGACATCCGAACCCGCGCGGCCATCATGAAGCTCGTCTGGATACAGAATGACAACCATGCCTGGAAGAGAGCGCCTAACCGAGCCGCGATAGTCGAATGTCTGCACCCCGCTTATGGTCACCCCGATTGCGTAGACGTCATGACGATGAGGCGCGAACGCACGTCCTTCAAGGCGCGCCTCCATCCGTGACACGCCCGCTAGCCCGGCGAGACCGCACGCCTTGATGGGGGCATGCGGCGCAGCGAGATCATCTCGCGCTGGGACTTGACGTGGTCGCGGCGCCGACACCTTCAATCCTCGCGGCTTTCATGGTTTCCCACTCTGTCTCCAGTCCGAAAATCAGCCCCGATCCGAGGGCGTTTTGGCGGCGCGGATCAGCTCTGACGCCCGTTGAGCATCCGCCGAAGCGCGGGCTCGAGCCGACGCGCCACGACATAGGACAATGCGACCACGAAAGCGCCAACGACGAACGGCAACGCCCAATAGGCCTGCGGCGGCGTCAGCGTTCCGATGGCGGAAATCACGCCGACGCCCAGTTCGTTGTGCAGCAGATAGAGCGGATAGCTCACGAAGCCGAGAAAGAGCAGCGGCCTCGCCGCCAGAAGCCGGCGAGCGGGCGACGATTTCTGCGCGAGCGCGAACAAGCCGACGCAGGCGCACAGATAGGCCTTCGAGACGCCGTCAGCGGGCTGCCAGAGGCCGGATGTGAACGCGCTGACGACGCCCGCGACGACGGCGGCCGCGAAAAGGGCGTTCGACCCCGTGCGGTTCGCCTTGTAGAAAAGGGCGCCACTGACGAACCAGCCGAAGTAAGTCGCGCCGATCCACTGGAGATACTGAACGCCCTTCGCCGCCCAGGATCGGTCCGCCGACGCTATAAACTCCGATCCCACAAGAACAAGGATCCACAGCGACGCGAAGGCGACGAGGGCCCGCGGCCAGCCGAGGGCGTAGAAGAGCGCCCCGAACACGACGTAAAATCCGGCCTCGACGTAAAGCGTCCAGTAGACGCCGTCGAGCTCGTTGATTGAAAACGGCAGAAACTCGTTGTAGAAACCAACGCTGACGAAGGTGAGGCCCGGCAGCGCGTCCTGAAGGTCGGCGCGGCCATGGGGCATGTAATCTCCAATCGCCTGCGAGGCGGAGAAAACGATCGCGCTTGCGATCAACATCGCCGGAAAAAGACGCAACCAGCGTCTTCGGAGAAACTCCGTATACCTTTCGTATCGCTCCAGCGTCAGCAAGATGACGAAGCCCGACAGGAGGAAGAAAAGATTGACGCCGACCCACCCGCGGTCAAGCCCGGGCAAGCCCGCGAAAAGCGTTCCATAGGGAAGAAACGAGGCGTAGACCTCGTCGGAATAGTGCCACAGCATGACGGAGAGGATCGCGACGCCACGCAGGCCGTCGAGATAATCGATGCGGTCCCGCCCATGCGGCGGCCGCGCCTTGAGAGCCTCCGGCTTGGTCGCCATTGTGCGGCGGCGCGTCACTCGCCGAGATAGGCGGTCACGCGAATCTCGAGGAATAAGTCGTCAGCCCACAGTTTTTCAACGCCGATCGCCGTCCACGTCGGGTAAGGCGCTTCGCCGACGAAATCCTCGCGCACCCCGACGGCGATCTCCTGGTGGTCGCGCATGCCGACATGGAACGTCGTCATCTCGACGACGTTGTCCCAGCTCGCCCCGGCGGCCCCAAGGGCGCGGCCGATGCGCTCGAACGCGACGCGCATCGCCGCCTCATAGGCATCGGGCGTCGGTTCGTCGTCGGGGCGGAGCCCCGCGACGACCCCGGAAATATAGAGAAAGTCGCCGGCGCGCACGATCGGGGCCGCTTTGTAGGTCTCAACGAAGCGCTTCGCGTCGTCGGGCGTGAACATTTCGAAGTTCTTCTCCGCCGCGGCGGCGGACGCCGCGAGCGACAGGCCGGCGGCGGCGAGAGTTTTCCGGAAGATGCGGCGCATGGGGTCAGGCTCCTATTGGCGTTCATGGGGCGGTTTCGGCGATCGCGGCGCGATCCTGTCACGGACGGACGACGATCGCCGCTCGTTTCGTCGCGCGAGGGCGACGGACCGACGCGCGCGCCCTCAAAACGCGCGCATCCAATACGCCATGGGCTTTTCGTCCGGGGCCGGCTGATCGACGTCGCGCCATTCGAACCGGGCGACGGGACCCTCGATCCTCTCATAGCCGCGGGCCCGCCAGAAGGGCTCGAGCGAGCGATGGTCCACCGGCCGCAAGGGGTGGTCGTCGGGGCGTTCGACGGCGCAAAAGCACGTCGCGGCGAACCCGCCGGCCCGCGCCGCCGCCTCGCGCTCGTCGAAAAAGACATGGCCGGCGCCTTGTCCGCGATAGGCTGCGCGCAGAACGGACTCGCCGAAATAGAACAGCCGGCCAATATCGTAGCCGGCGGCGCGCAAAGGCGCGACGAACGCCTCGTGCTGGCCCCCGAGCGCGGACGCCGTGGCGCACCCGACGACGCGGTCGCCATCGAGGGCGAGGACGGCGAGGCTCTCGTCCGCCTCGGCGAACTTGCGCAGATAATCGCGCTCGTAGGCCGCATCGCCATCATAGAGGTACGGATAATCGCGAAAGACCTCGATGCGCAGCGCGGCGACGGCGTCGATAGCCGAGGCGATCGCGCCGCCACGGCGCACCTCGAAGGCAAGGCCAACCGCGGCGCGCCGCCTCATTCGAATTCGATCGTGCCCGGCGGCTTCGAGGTCACGTCGTATACGACGCGGTTGACGCCGCGCACCTCGTTGACGATGCGCGTCGCGCACCGGCTGAGGAAGCCATGGTCGAACGGATAAGCGTCGGCCGTCATGCCGTCCGTGGACGTCACGGCTCGCAGGGCGACGATGCGCTCATAGGTGCGCTCGTCCCCCATGACGCCGACGGTCCGCACCGGGAGGAGGACGGCGAAGGCCTGCCAGATCGCGTCGTAGAGCCCGGCCTTGCGGATCTCGTCGAGATAGATCGCGTCCGCCGCGCGCAGGACCTCGGCCCCCTCGCGCGTCACCTCGCCCGGCATGCGGATTGCGAGCCCCGGCCCCGGGAACGGGTGGCGACCGACGAAGCTTTCCGGCAGGCCGAGCTCGCGGCCGAGGGCGCGCACCTCGTCCTTGAAAAGCTCGCGCAAGGGCTCGACGAGCTTCAGGTTCATGCGCGCCGGCAGGCCGCCCACATTGTGGTGCGATTTGATGGTCACGGACGGTCCGCCGTCGAACGACACGCTCTCGATGACGTCGGGGTAGAGGGTGCCCTGGGCGAGGAACTCAGCGCCGTCGATCTTCTTCGCCTCGGCGTCGAAGACGTCGACGAACTCCGCGCCGATGATCTTGCGTTTGCGCTCGGGGTCGTCGACCCCGGCGAGGGCGTCGAAGAAGCGGTCGGCGGCGTCCACATGGACGAGCGGGATGTTGAACGTATCGCGGAAAAGGCCGACGACCTCCTCGCCCTCCCCGCGGCCCGCGACGTCGCGGCGCATGAGCCCGGTGTCGACGAAGACGCAGGTCAGCTGGTCGCGCACCGCCTCGTGGATCAGCGCCGCGGCGACGGCGGAATCAACGCCGCCCGACAATCCGCAGACGACCTTTCCGTCGCCGACCTGATCGCGGATGGCGCCCACCGCCTCCTCGCGGAAGGCGGCCATGGTCCAGTCGCCGCTGAGCCCCGCGACGCGCTTGGCGAAGTTCTCAAGAAGCCGCGCGCCGTCGGGCGTGTGGACGACCTCGGGGTGGAACTGAACGCCGTAGAAGCGCCGCGCCTCGTCGGCGATGGCGGCGAAGGGCGCGCCGCTCGACCGGGCGACGACCTCGAACCCGTCGGGCAGGCGGTTCACGCGGTCGCCGTGGCTCATCCAGACCTGGCGGCGCTCGCCCGGCGCCCAGACGCCCTCGAACAGGGGCGACGCGGCGGCGACCTCGACGTCGGCCCGGCCGAACTCGCGCGCCGTTGCGCGCTCCACCTCGCCGCCGAGCTCGGCGCACATGGTTTGCTGGCCGTAGCAGATCCCGAGCACCGGCGCGCCGACCTCGAAGATCGCGCGGGCGGCCCGCGGCGCGGCCGCGTCGACGACGCTCGCCGGCCCGCCCGACAGGACGATCGCCCGCGGGCCGAACGCGGCGAGGAAATCGCCGTCGACGCGGTTGTAGGGGTGGATCTCGCAGTAAACGCCGGCTTCGCGCAGCCGCCGGGCGATGAGCTGCGTCACCTGGCTGCCGAAATCGACGATGAGCAGCCGTTCGTGGCCGCCGCGCTCGGAAGGGTCGATGGTCGTCATGGCGCTCCTTAGACCGCATCCGCCCGTTCGGTCGAGATCCTGCGGGACCCCCATAACAGGCCTATCTTGCAATTCAGATGCGCCGACCGGCGAAGTGTGCGATGTCTTTTCTTGCGGAGGCGGCGTTGGGGCGCTGGCGACATTGACTGATCCCGCGCGCGTATCGGCGGGCTTCGCTATTCGGAGGCTCATCATGAAACGCAAATTTGTCATGCTCGTCGTCGGCCGCGCGGTCCTGGCCGCGGCGGCCGCGGCCCAGACCGGCGCGCGACCCGACCTGCCGTCGGACGTGCGGGCGAAAGCCAGCAATGACGGCGCGTTCGCCCGCCGGGCGCAGCCGACGTCCTACGGCAGCGTCGCTATGGGCGACGGCTACGTGATCACAGTGTCGGGCGCCGGCGGTCTGCGACGGTTCAGCGCCGCGAACGACGTCACGGTGTTCCCGAAGAACGACAGCTACGCTGAATCCAACGGCGTCGTGACGCTTGACGGCGTCGTGGTCTTCACGATGCAAGGCGTCGAAAAGACCGAGCGCGGCACGATCCGGCTGACGCGCGCGGAATACTAGCGCGTGCGCAGGTCGCGCAGGGCGTTCACCGTCGACGTCGCGATCTCGTTGATCGCGAACATGCTCGGCGCGAGCAGGAACTGCGAAATCGTCAAGTAAATCGTCTGTACGATCACCGGAGCGAGGATCAGGCGTCCGCCCGGCGGCAGCGCTTTCCACAGCAACGGCAGCGCGACGATCATGATCGCGAGCTCGCCGGCGTCGGGTTTGAGGATCGCCCGCACGGCCGGGTTTGACGCGAAGCGCCGGACCCAGCCGAACGGCCCGGACGCGGCGACGTCCCGCGCCGCGTCGGCGCCCACATTGAAGAAGTGAATGGCGGCGAAGCCTGCGGCGACCCAGACGAGCAGCGTCAGGCGTCGCCGGTCGAGAAGCCGCGCCGCGTCCCTGACGCCGACCCGTTCGTGCGCGGCGGCGTCGACGCTCACCCGGCGCGCGCCGCCGGTCTCGTCGCGGGCGCCAAGCTGTATCGAGACGCGCCGCGGTTCCCTGCGCGTCGGCGCGCGCATCAGTTCGTCAAGATCGAGCCGCCAAAATCGCGCCACGGAGATCGTCCCACGTCGGCCGGTCCGTGGGATCTTTAGCGGGGTATGGTCGCCGATCCGTTTACGCCGCGCGCTGAAACGCGGCGACGTAAAAGCCGTCCGAACCAAACCGGCGGGGCGTTAACTGAAGGGCGAAGGGGCTCGGGCCGCGCGCCGCGTCGAGCGCGCCGTCGGCCACTAGGCCCGTCGCGTAGATGCCCGCCGCGGGATCGATGGGTTCGAACGGCGCGTCAGCGAGAAACGCCTCGGCCCGGTCCTGATTTTCCGACGGCAGGATCGAGCAGGTGACGTAGATGAGCGCGCCGCCCGGCTTCACGTAGGCAGCGGCTTCGCGCAGGACCGCGTCCTGCTCCTCGCGGCGGCGGGCGAGGTGCTTTTCCGTCAGGCGCCATTTGGCGTCCGGATGGCGCCGCCAGGTTCCCGAACCGGAGCACGGCGCGTCGACCAGGACGACGTCCATCTTGCCGACCAGGTCATCGAGCCCGTCGCCGCCGGCCGGCGAGCGGATCTGCAGATTGCGCACGCCGGCGCGTTTGGCGCGATGGAACACCGGGGTCAGCCGGCGCGGATCGACGTCGTAGGCGTAGAGCTGGCCGGCGTTCTCCATCAACGCCGCGAGCGCCAGCGTCTTGCCGCCGCCGCCGGCGCAATAGTCGAGCGCTTGCGCGCCCTTGACGGGACCGGCGGCGAGCGCCGCGACCTGGCTGCCCGCGTCCTGCACCTCGACCCACCCCTTGTTGAAAGCCGGGATCACGGTGACGCCGGGCGCCCGCTCGCCGGGATCCGGCGCGACGATGCGCGCGCCCGTCGCGAGGGCTTGATGGGCGACGCCGCCGACGGTCTTCAACGCCTGGAGGCTCTTCGCCGGGTCGGCGCGCAGCGTATTGAGGCGCAGGTCCACGTCCGCTCGCACCGCCATCGCCCGCATCTCAGCTTCGGCGTCGGGCCCGAAAGCGCGCTCGATCTCCGGGGCCAGCCATTCCGGAAAGTCGCCGCGAGCCCAAAGCGGTCCGTCGACGGCCAGTTCGCCGGGCGCGAGCGCGACGCGCTCCGCTTCGCTCAAAGCGCCGGGCCCGTGGGGCGTCTCGGCGGCGGCCGCGGCGAGGTCGGCGAGCGGCGTGCGCCACAGGAACCGCAGGGCGCCGAGCGCGAGCGCGCGCGGGGCCCCCTCGCCCATCGCCGCCGCGAGGGAGGCCCGCCGGCGCAAGGCGTCGAGGCAGAGACCCGAAATCCAGGCCCGGTCTTTCGCGCCGGCGAACCGCGCGCCGCGCGCCCAGTCGGCGAGCGCCGTTTTCAGCGGCGCGCGGCGCGCGTCGAAGTCCGCCAGGATCTCAATCGCCGCCGCAAGGCGTCCCGCGAGCCTCACTTGCTCGGCAAGCCCGACGGTTCGCGCACGGCGCCCGTCGCCGCAGCTTTTAGAAGGCCCGGCGCATCGTCCGTCGGTTGCGCCGGCGCGGCGTCGGGACCGTCGTTCCGCCACAGCGTCGCCAGGGCGAAGGACGTCGCCGCCGCGATCTGCGACAGCGCGGTGTTGGCGATGAACATCGCCGTCAGCGCCGTCTCCGGCGCGTTGACGCTCGCCGTCAGCGACAACGCCAGCGACAGGAAAACGAGGTCCTTGCCGGGGATCAGCGGCGCGCGCGCCACCAGCATGTCGACGACGAGGAAGTTGAGCCAGGCGATCGCCGAGACCCCCGGCAGGCCGGCGCTCCATTGCGCGCCGAGAAGCGCGAGGTTGATAAGGCAGCGCCCGGCGTGGGCGACGCCGACGAAGACGCCCTTCGGCCGCGGCAGGCGGATCAGTCCGCCGCGCCACCACAAGGCCAGCGCGCTGATCAGGAGCCCGCCGGCGACCGCCGCGCTAACCCAGGCGAGCACGTTGCCGCCGGCCGCGTCGAACGCGCCTCGCTCGCCGAAGACGGCGTAGAAGGCGAGCAGGAGCGCGGCGACGACGTTGCTCGCCGCGGCGGAGAGCATGGTGACGTCCTTGACGGCCGAAAACGCGTCGCGTTTGCGGATCTGCAGGCGCTGGGCCGCCCAAAATACGAACCAGACGTCGCCCGCCTGGGCGCCGACGGAGAAGTTCAAGACGCGTTTCTTCAGAAGCACGCCGAAATCGACGAAGAAGTTCCGCGCCCAGATGACGCCGTAGACGAGCGCTTCGGTGACCGGCACCAGAAGGTAGCGCATGAGAAAGAAGATGTAGAACCACGGCGACGACGGCAGCGACGCGGCGATCGCGCTCCAGTCGGCGGTCCTCAACTGATTGAAGAGGATCCACGCGATGAAGATGAAGAAGGAGATCGAAAAGCCGCGCGCGAGCAGCCGCTTGCGCTCGTCCGACAGCGCCGCGTAGCGGCCTTCGACGGCGCTGCGGGCCGGCCGCGTCACCGCCAGGGCGGCGTCATAGGCGCGTCGCGCGAAGGCGATGGCCGCCGTCGGCGGCGAACCCGCCGCGTCGCCGTCAGCTTGCTTGACCATGTCCGAGCGCTTACGCCCCCGCCCTCAACGCTTAATCACGTGCGAACCCATGGCCCTAACCCGCCTTGCGCCGCAAGACGGCCGTCGACCGGATGTCGCGATCTTCATGCCCTCATACGCCGGCGGCGGCGCCGAAGCGATCGGCTTTTTTCTGGTCGACGCGCTGATCGCAGCGGGGCTCGCCGTCGATCTCGTGGTCGCGCGCGGCCACGGGCCTTTGAAGGACCGACCGGCGCCCGGCGCGCGCAAGGTCGACCTCGGCGCGATCACCGAGATCCTGGCGGCGCCGCGCTGGCTCAAGTATCTGCAAGCCGCGCGTCCGCGCTGCGTCTTGTCGATGGTGCACACCGCCAACTTGACGGCGGGCGTCGGCGCGGCACGCCAGCCCGAAACGCCGGTGATCGCCACCTTCCACAACGCGCTTCAGCGAGCGCCGAAGGACCAGTGGTGGTTCCGCCGGGTCTTCGGGTTCGGGCCGGAACGCCGGCTCTATCGGCGGATGGCGCGCATGGTCGCCGTCTCCGAAGGGCTCGCGGGGGAAACGGCGGCGACCTTCGACTGGCCGGCCGACAAGGTCCGGTGCGTCCACAACGCGCCGCTCCGCGTTCCGGCGGCGGACGCGACCGTGTCGCCGACGCTGGAGCCGATCTTCGAAAAACCCGTCGTCCTCGCGACGGGCCGGCTCGTCGCCCAGAAGGATTTCGCGCTGCTGCTCACGGCGTTCGCGCGGATCAGGGACCGCACGCCGGCGAACCTCCTCATCCTCGGCGACGGCGACCAGCGGGCCAGGCTTGAAGCGCTGCGGGCGTCGCTGGGCCTTGGAGACCGCGCATTCCTGCCCGGCTTCACGGCGCACCCGGAAGCGTACATGCGCCGAGCGGCGGCGTTCGCGATCTCTTCGCGCTACGAAGGCTTTTCGCTCGTCTGCGTCGAGGCGATGGCCTGCGGCGCGCCGATCGTCTCCACCGACTGCCGCTACGGCCCCGGCGAAATCCTCGATGGCGGGCGTTTCGGCCGCCTGACCCCCGTCGGCGACGTCGACGCCTTCGCCGCCGCGCTCCTGGAGACGCTGAACGAGGAGAAAGTCGACCGCGCAGCGCGCGTCGCCGAGCGCGAAGGCTGGCTCGCGCGGTATCGACCGGAGCGCATGGCCGGCGAATACGTCGCGTTGATCCGCGACGTGCTCGCCGAGACCGCCGATCAGCTCGGCGACGGGTAGTTCGGCGCTTCCCGGGTGATCATCACGTCGTGGACGTGGCTTTCTTTCAGGCCCGCATTGGTGATCTTCACGAACCGGGCGCGCGCCTGGAAATCCGCGATCGAGCTCGCGCCGACATAACCCATCGAAGCGCGCACGCCGCCGACCAGCTGATGCAGGTTCGGCGCGACAGGCCCCTTGTAGGGCGTCTGGCCTTCGATGCCCTCGGGCACCAGCTTCACCTGCTCTTTGACGTCGGCCTGGAAGTAGCGGTCGGCGGAGCCGAGGGCCATGGCCCCGAGCGAGCCCATGCCGCGATAGTATTTGTAGGGACGGCCCTTGTAGAGAAAGACCTCGCCCGGCGCCTCGTCGGTGCCGGCGAGGAGCGAGCCGACCATGTCGCAGTCGGCGCCGGCGGCGAGCGCCTTCGCCATGTCGCCGGAGTATTTGACGCCGCCGTCGGCGATCACCGGCACGCCGGCCTCGCGAGCCCCGCGCGCCGCGTCGACGACCGCCGTCAGCTGAGGCACGCCGCCGCCGGCGCCCACCCGCGTCGTGCAGATCGAGCCGGGCCCGATGCCGACTTTGACGGCGTCCGCGCCGGCGTCCGCAAGCGCTCGCGCGCCGTCATAGGTCGCGACGTTGCCGGCGACAACCTGGGCCGCGTTCGACTGACGCTTGATGCGCGCCACCTGCTCGATGACTTTGACGGAGTGGCCGTGGGCGGTGTCGATGACGACGACGTCGACGCCGGCGTCGATCAGCGCCTCGACCCGCTCGAAGCCCGCGGCGCCGACGGTGGACGCCGCCGCGACGCGCAGGCGGCCCTCGGCGTCCTTCGCCGCGTTCGGATACTGCTGCTCTTTCTCGATGTCCTTGACGGTGACGAGCCCGATGCAGCGATAACTCTCGTCGACGACGATGAGCCGCTCGATGCGGTGCCGGTGAAGAAGCTTCAACACCTCCTCGCGGCTCGCGCCGGGCCGCACGGTGACGAGCCCGTCCCGGGTCATCAGGTCGGCGACCCTCTGGTCCCGATCGTCGGCGAAGCGCATGTCGCGGTTCGTCAAAATGCCGACGAGGCGGCCGACGCCGTTTGCGTCCGGCGCCTCGACGACGGGGAAGCCGGAGATCTTCTTCTCCTGCATGATCGCCCGCGCCTGGCCCAGGGTCGCGTCGGGCGTAAGGGTAAGCGGGTTCACCACCATGCCGCTCTCGTAGCGCTTGACCCGGCGCACGCACTCGGCCTGCTCCTCGATCGAGAGATTGCGGTGGAGGACGCCGACGCCGCCGTTCTGGGCCATGGCGATCGCCATCTCCGCTTCGGTCACGGTGTCCATGGCGGCGGACATGATCGGCGCGTTGAGGCTGATCTCGCGGGTCAACCGCGCCCGGGTCGACACCTCGGACGGCATCACCTCGGAGGCGCCGGGCTCCAAGAGCACGTCATCGAAGGTCAGCGCTTCGCGGATCTCCATGGTCTCAAGCCCTCCTTCGATCGCCGCGCCGCGGCGCCGACGCGCTCAGAAGCGCGACGGAATGGAAAACGGAACGGCCTCCGGGGCCGCGTAGGCGCGCGTCTTGCGCTCGGCGTCGGCGCAGATCGCGTTCGCCGCCGCCGCGAACCGCCCGCCGCGATCGAGGATCTTGTCCGCATGCGCCGCGATGAGGGTGTTCGGATACGCCGTCGGCGAGGCCTCGGCGATCGCCGAGGCGACGTCCATTTCGTCGGCGGCGTCGTTGTGGAGGCACGCGGCGATCATCGCCGTCGCCGTCGACCGCGAGATCCCGGCCCAGCAATGCACGAGCAGCGGTTCGTCGGGACGCCACTCCTTCAGAAAGTCGATCAGCGCCGAGACATGCGCTTCGGCCGGCGTCACCGCGCCGTCGACGTGTTCGCGGATATCGTGGAGGCTGACCCGGTGGTGGTCGTCGACGCCGTCGATCGACGGAAACGCGTCCTCCGGCGACAACAGGCTGACGGCCCGGCGCGCTTTCGCCGCCGCGGCGACGTCATGCACTTTCGAAAGCGATGAGATCCAGATCTTCATAAGCTCGGCTCAATTGGCGACGGCGCGCGGCGAAAGCCAGTCGCGACGACGTACTTTTCGGACGAATCGGCGCGGCTCGCCTTCGGTTTCGCGTGCTTCACCGTGGCGTAGTCGCGTTTCAGCGCCGCCAGAAGGTCGCCCTCGGCGCCGCCGGCGAAGACCTTGCAGACGAACACGCCGCCGGGGGCCGTGACGGCGCGGGCGAAGTCCGCCGCCGCTTCGGCGAGCGCGACGATGCGCAAATGGTCCGTGGCGCGATGGCCCGTCGTCGGCGCGGCCATGTCGGAGAGGACGACGTCCGCCGGCCCGCCCATGGCGGCGCGCAGGCGATCCGGCGCCTCCCGCTCCAGAAAGTCCATCTTCAGAACGCTCGCGCCGGCGACCGCGTCCATCTCCAGATAGTCGATCCCGACGACCTCGTCGGCGCCGGCTTCGACGGCGACCTCGCACCAGCCGCCGGGGGCGGAGCCGAGGTCGACGACGCGCGCGCCGGGACGCAGCAGATCGAACTTCTCGTTCAGCTCGATGAGCTTGTAGGCCGCGCGCGAGCGCCGTCCCTCCGCCTTCGCCTGGGCGACGTAAGGATCGTTCAACTGTCGATGCAGCCACAAGGTCGAGGAGTGCTTGCGATAGCGGCCCGTCTTGACCTGGACGCCGAGCTCGCGCACGCCAGCGGCCGGCGCGTCGACGCGTTTTTGCTTGTCTTTCCGTGGCTTGAGGCCGCGTTTTTCAGGGACCTCGCCAAGCGCCGTCAGCGCTTGGTCGGTCGCGCGGCGGCGCTTGCGCCCGGCGGCGCCCGATCTGGCGTCTGATTTGCCGTCTGAATCGGCGGGGGTCGGGCGGCGGCGATCCATGGCCCGGTATATCCGCGCTTGTTGGGCGCGCAACCCCCGGGGCCCGCGGACGGGCTCAGGACGCGTCGAGCAGCGCCGACGCGTCGCCGGACGGGGCCGCGGCGCGTTTGCGCCGGCCGCTTCGACGGTGGCCGCGCCGGCGGGTCCGACGGCGGTCGGCTTCGGCGCGCCCGGCGAGAACGCCTTCGCGCAAGCCCCTGTCGCCGACCCGGATGCGCGTCGCCGGCCAGGCCCGCAGGAGCGCTTCGAGGATCGCGCAGCCGCAGACCACAAGGTCCGCCCGCTCCGCGCCGATGCAAGGCTCGCGGGCGCGTTCGTCCCAGCTCATGTCGCGGAGGCGGCCGCTGACGTCGCGAGCGTCGTCCGCGGTGAGCCACAAGCCGTCGACGGCGTCGCGCCGGTAACGGTCGAGGCCCAGGTGAACGCCGGCGATCGAGGTGACCGTGCCGGAGGTGCCGAGGAGGTGGCTCGACGTCGACGGCGGATCGAGCGGAAAGCCGGAGGCCGCGGCGAGATCCCGCAAACGCTGGCCGACGTCGGCGACGACGCGCTCATAGGTGTCGGCCGAAAGATCGCGCCCGCCGCAGGTCTCCGAGAGTTTCACGACGCCGACGGGCATCGACAGCCACGCGTCGAGCTTCGGCCGCTTCGCGCCGTTGGGGCGCACGAGCGACAGTTCGGTCGATCCCCCGCCAATGTCGAAGACGATGGCCCGGTCGGCGGTCTGGTCGAGAAGGTCCGCGCAGCCGCGCACGGCGAGCGAGGCCTCCTCGGCGGTGGAGATGATCTCGAACCGAAGGCCGGTCTCGCGCTCGACGGCGGCGAGGAACTCCTCCCCGTTCGCGGCAGCGCGACAGGCTTGCGTCGCGATGCAGCGCCGACGCGTGACGCCGCGCCGGTCCATTTTGTCGGCGCAGATCTTCAGCGCCTCGATCGCCCGCGCCATCGCCGCGTCGGACAAGGCGCCGTTGCGGGCGAGCCCCTCGCCAAGCCGGACGATGCGCGAGAACGCGTCGACGACGCGCAACGCCCCGCCGCGCCCGGCGCTCCTCGGCGCGGCGACAAGAAGGCGGCAATTGTTGGTGCCGAGATCGATGGCGGCGTAGCGCGGCGGCCCGCCGCCGGCGGAACCCGCGCTGCGGCGCTTCGCGTCATTCGTCTTGTACTGCGGCGCGCGCCCATCAGCGGCGCCGTCCTCCCCAGCCATTCGGTCGCGTCCTCGCTTTGGGAGCGGCGCGTAAGCCGCCCCGTCGTCCCGACGTGAACGCTAGCGCGGGACGCGTGAACCGACAATTACGCCGGCGCGGATCTCCCCGCGCCGGCGGATTAACATTCATCGATGTGCCGGGCGCGCCGCCCGCGCCGGGGCGGGACGGGGCGGGGTCAGAACACGGCGAGCCGCGGCGCGCAGCAGTCGGCGAAGCGCGCCTTCTTGAGCTCCTCGCAAGGATCGCCGTCCGCCGGCTCGCCGGCGACCACCGCGCCGATCGCCATGGCGCCGAGGACGAGGCCGACGGCGAGGAGCGCCGCTTTGCCCGAGGCGCGCGCCGCCGGCGCGGCGTTCGACGTTTTCGAGGCGCTCATCGGCCGCGCTCCAGATCGCGGAACTGGCGACGCAAGGCGTACTCGTTCGACGTCACGGCCCGCTCCATATCGGCGATGCGCGCATCCAACGCGCGGAAGCGATGTTTCAACTCAGACATGGCGACTTTGGGGCGGGTCGCATAAGCGCGCCAAAAATTCGCCTCAGACGGCGTTTCGTATTGCGTGGCCACCGGCGCGGCGGGCCGCACAAACAGCGCCATGCCGACATAGATGAAGATCGGCATCGGGAAGGCGAAGAACGTCGACAGCACGAAGCCGAGCCGAACGTATTTGACGTTCCAGCCGAAATAGTCGGCGAGGCCGGCGCAGACGCCGGCGAATTTGCCGTCGCGCGGATTGCGGCCGAAGGCGTGGCGGCGCGGGCCGGGCCCCGGCTCGCCGGCGCGGCGCGCGTAGCCGCTGCGCTCGCCCCAATAGTGGTGATGGTGATGATGTCGTTCAGGCATGGTTGCGGTCCCGATACTCCTCACGCCATTTTGGCGACTCGCGGTCGAGGATCGTCTCCAACGCCTCGACCCGTTCCTCGAGCCGGCGCGAGGTGCGCCAGAGCTCGTCGACCAACCGCTCGTCGTCCGCGGTCGGCGTTTTGGTTTTCCGCCATTCGTTCACGTAGTGCATGATCGTCGACGGCAAGCCGATGAAGACGATCGCCACGATGGCGACGATGAACGGCCATGGTTCATACATTTGAAGCCCCTTCCCTTTGTCTCAGGCGCCGCTGATCAGTCGCGGCGGCCGGCGCGTTCGGCGACGCGCGCGCGCAACGCCTCCATCTCGGCGTTGATCTCGTCCTCCGCGGCGAGTTCGGCGAACTCCTCGTCGAGCGATTTCGGCTTGCCCATCGTGTAGCTCTCCGCTTCGGCCTCGAGCTCGTCGATGCGCCGCTCCCAGCGCTCGTAGCGCGCCATGGCCTCGTCGATCCGGCCGTCGGCGACCTGGCGATTGACGCGCACGCTGTCGCTCGCCGCAGCGCGCCGGAGCTCCAGGCTGCGCTGGCGCGCCTTCGCCTCTTTCAGCTTGCCCTGAAGGCTCGTCAGATCTTCATTGCTCTTTTCAATCGTCTGCGAGATCGTCCTGATCTCCTGATCGAGCAGTCGCGACATCTCCTCGGCGCGGCGCTTGGCGGCCACGGCCCCGCGCGCGAGGTCCTCGCGACCCTTGGCGATCGCGAGCTCCGCCTTCGATTCCCATTCCGCCGTCCGGTCGTCGAACTCCGCTTTCTTGCGCTCGATCTCCTTGCGGTCGGCGATCGCGCGCGCCGCACGGGCCCGCACCTCGACCAGCGTCTCCTCCATCTCCTGGATGATGAGGCGCACGATCTTCTCCGGCTCCTCGGCGCGGTCAAGCATCGAGTTGATGTTGGAGTTCACGATGTCGCTCAATCGCGAAAAGACTCCCATCTGGCGTCTCCTTCGTTCGGCGGGCGCGCGCGGCGCCCTCAAAAGCCCTGTCCGCTTAACCCTTTGCGAAGGCCGTGCCAGTTTGGCGCGATGCTTCTAACCATTTGTTTTTACATCACAAAATTTTTGTCGGTGGATGTGAGCTCGAAAATTCAGGAAAAATTCGCCAGATTATTGGCGATCTAAACCCGACAAGTTGGGAGTTTTCGCCAATGCAGGAGTCCGTCGCGCCGCCAGAGATGATCGGCGAAGCGCCCACGTTTCTGGACGCGCTCTCGCACGCGTCCGCCGCGGCGGGGCTCGACCGGTCCATCCTCGTGATCGGCGAGCGCGGGTCCGGCAAGGAACTGATCGCCGGCCGCATCCATTTTCTTTCCGCGCGGTGGGAGGGCCCCTACGTCAAGGTCAATTGCGCCGCGCTGTCGGACGCGCTTCTCGACAGCGAGCTCTTCGGCCACGAGGCCGGCGCCTTCACCGGGGCGCAGAAGCGTCATGTCGGCCGGTTCGAGCGCGCCGCCGGCGGCACCCTGTTTCTCGACGAGATCGCCTCGGCGTCGTTGCGCGTGCAGGAGAAGCTCCTGCGGATCATCGAGTACGGAGAGTTCGAGCGCGTCGGCGGCGACGCGACCCTCAACGTCGACGTGCGCGTCGTCGCGGCGGCCAACGTCAATCTGCCGGCGATGGCGCGCGCGGGGACGTTCCGGGCCGATCTGCTCGACCGACTGGCGTTCGACGTCGTCGCCGCGCCGCCCCTGCGCGAGCGCGCCGAGGACATCCCGCTCCTCGCCGGTCATTTCGCAAGCCGGTTCGCGCAGGAGATCCGCGCGGCCTATCCCGGGTTCGCGCCGTCGGCGATGGCCGCATTGCGCGCCCACCCGTGGCCCGGCAACGTTCGCGAACTGAAGAACGCCGCCGAACGCTCCACCTATCGCTGGCTCGCCGCCGAGCGCGACGGTCCGATCGGCGAGGCCGTAATCGACCCGTTCCCGACGCTCGCGGAGGAACCGGCGCACGCGGATGCGCCGCCGCCGCTCCAGGCGTCGTCAGCGTCGTCGGCGTCGCGGGTGGATTTGAAGGAAACGGTCGCCGCTTACGAGGCGGGCCTTGTCTTGAACGCGCTGTCGGCGTGCGGCGGCAACCGTCGGCGCGCGGCGGAGCGCCTGTCGCTCAGTTACGACCAGTTGCGCGGGCTCGTGCGCAAGCACGGGCTCGACGCGAACGCGGCTAACCGCTCCACGTCCCCCGCGTGACGACGTCGTCGCCGGGCAGAAGGCGCTCCGGATCGACGCCGTCGATGTCCGCGTCGCCCTTGTAGAACGGGGTGAAGTCCTGGTCGGAGATCTCGAAAAGCTGCTCGAAGCTCTCCACGACGAAGTAGGTCTTCTGGAACGCGTCCACCATATAGTTCGTGGACAGAACGCGCCGCAGGTCGAAAGCGACCCGGTGAGGCTCGGGGCTTTCAACGGAATAGATCGTCTCGTCCTTCGACGACAGCATGCCGGCGCCGAACGCGCGCAGGCC
Source organism: Parvularculaceae bacterium (assembly GCA_050331095.1). Lineage (GTDB taxonomy): Bacteria > Pseudomonadota > Alphaproteobacteria > Caulobacterales > Parvularculaceae > MED-G105. Next base: position 5,747 of record JBHJHE010000039.1, on the reverse strand, counting down.
GTCCGGCGTCCGGATGAGTCCGAACTCGACGATGTACCAGTAGAGCCGGCCGAGCATCTTCTGCGCGTTGAAGGCGAGCGCCTTGGGTCCGCCCTTACCGTACTTCTCCATGTAGGCCGCGAAGACCGGGTTCAAAAGCTGCGGCACATGGCCGAAGATATCGTGGAAGACGTCGGGCTCGACGAGATAGTCGAGCTCGTGCTCGCCGCGGATCCACCAGGAGACCGGGAACCGCCGATTGGCGAGGTGCTCGAAGAAGACATCGTCGGGGATCAGGCCCGGCACGGCGACGAGCCGCCAACCGGTCTCGGCGGCGAGAATGTCGTTCGTCGCCTCCAATGACGGCACCCCATCGGCGGCGTTCAGCTTCTCAAGGCCGTCGAGAAACTCCTGCGCCGCGTAGCCCGGCAAGAGCGCCGTCTGGCGCTCGTAGAGAAACCGCCAGCGCGCGTGTTCTTCGTCGGTGTAGCGTTCAACGGGCTGACGGACCGTGTAGTCGGCGGCCATGTTCTCATAGTCGCCGCGCAGCGCGTGGGTGGTGTTCGCGGCGAAAGGGTTGGCGGGGCGTTGGGGCGTTTTCGCTGCTTCGCTCATGGCGTCTTTCTATCGCGCTCAATCCGAAAATTTCGGCTAATTTGATAGGCGCTGCGGGGTTGTGACGCAATTTGATCGCGCGCAGGTCGTGATCGGCGCGCGTCGCGGTCAGCCGCGTTTCGCCCACCGGCCTTCGCCGTCCTGTCGCCAGTAGGTGGCGGCGACGGCCGCGCCGCGAAGCTCCTTCCAGAGCGCGCGCGCCGCGCCGACCGCGGCGTCGTCCGCGCCGTCGAACATCACCACCGTGCGCGCGTGGCGCGCCACGTCCTCCGGCGAGACCCGCGCGTTGGCGACCGCGAAGAGAACGTCGGCGTCGGTCGACGCCGTTTCGTCGGCGGTGAGCCAGATCGGCTCGCGGGCGGCCGCCGCGGCGTCGCCGCCGGCCCCATGGGGCAGGAAGCTCTCCTCGTCGAAGGTCCACAGCGCTTCGTCGAGCGACGCGACCGCCGCGGCGTCGCCGCAGCGCACGGTCGCTCGCCAGCCTCGCTCGAGGGTCTTGGCGAGAAGGCCCGGCAGCGCCTGGGTCAACGACGCGCGCTCCAGATGGTAGAAAAGGACTTCAGGCGGCATGTCGCTCACGCGCCGAGCGCCCGGCGCAAAGCCTCGACCCGGCGGGCGTTGGCGCCGAGATCGCTGTGGCCGACCCGCGAGGCCGACCGCCCGTGGACGCGGTCGTCGGCGCGGCGGAACTCCATATCGTCGACGAAGCCGAACAAAGGCGAGGCGAACGTCGCGGCGAGATAGTCATCCTCCTTCATGACCACCTCGCCGCCGAGATCCGCGATCGCGGACGGCAGGCGGCTCCAGGCGGACAAGGGCAGCGGCGCGACCGATCCGGCGGCCTCGCTCGAAACGCAGTTCGGGCTCGACGGACAGGGCTTCAGCGCGCCGTCGACGAGACCCGGCGGCGCGGCGGCCTTCGAGCGCTGGGCGAGCAGCGCGAACAGGCCGAGCGCGATCGCCGCGAACGCGGCCGGCGCGATGACCAGGAACTTCATGGGCGCCTCTCGATCGAACGGACCTCGTCAGCCTTCGTAGTTTTCGCGCACGAACGCGTCGAGGAGGCGCACGCCGAAGCCCGTGCCGCCCTTCGGGCAGGTGGGCTTGTCCTTCGTCGTCCACGCCATGCCGGCGATGTCGAGGTGGGCCCAGGGCACGCCGTCCTTGACGAAATTGCCGATGAACGCCGCCGCCGTCGACGAGCCGCCGTCGCGCCCGCCGATGTTCTTCATGTCGGCGACGTCGGACTTCAGCATGTCGTAGTAGGCCTTGCCGATCGGCATCCGCCAGACGGGGTCGCCCGAAGCCGACGCCGCGTCGGCGAGCTTGCCGGCGAGGTCGTCGTCGCCCGTGAAGAGCCCGGCGTATTCGTGACTTAGCGAGACGATGATCGCGCCCGTCAGCGTGGCGAGGTCAACGACGGCGGCGGGTTTGTACTTCTCCTGCGTCCACCAGATCGCATCGGCGAGGACGAGCCGGCCCTCCGCGTCCGTGTTCAAGATCTCGATCGTCTGGCCGGACATGGACGTGACGATGTCTCCCGGCCGCTGGGCGTTTCCGTCGGGCATGTTCTCAACGAGGCCGATGACGCCGCCGACGTTCGCCTTGGCCTTGCGGCCTGCGAGCGCGGCGATCGCGCCCGTCACCGCGCCGGCGCCGCCCATGTCCCACTTCATGTCCTCCATGCCGGGACCGGGCTTGATCGAGATGCCGCCGGTGTCGAACGTCACGCCCTTGCCGACGAAGGCGACGGTCTTCGCGCCGCGCTTGCCGCCCATCCACTCCATGGCGACGAGCTTCGATTCGCGGATCGAGCCCTGCCCGACGCCGAGGAGCGAGCCCATGCCGAGCTTCTTCATTTCCGCTTCGCCGAGGATCGTGACCTTGACGCCGAGGCTTTCAAGCTCGCGGCAGCGCATGGCGAAGCTCTCAGGATAAAGAACGTTCGCCGGTTCGGAGACGAGGTCGCGGGTCAGGAAAACGCCGTCGACGACCTTGTCGTAGTCGCCGAACTTCGTGCGCGCGTCGGCGGCGTCCGTCTTCACCGTGAGCTTTTGCAGCGCGGGTTTCTGGTCCTTTTCGAGCTTGGTGCGGTACTTGTCGAACCGGTACCGCCGCAGGCGCGCGCCGACGGCGACGCGGGCAGCCGCCTCGCCGGCCTCCAGGCTCGGCGCGTCGAACCCGTCGAGGACGAAGCAGGCCGCTTTCTCCTGCGTCTTCAAGAGCGGCGCGACGGCCGCGCCGCCGAAACGCTCCGCGCCGAGCGCGCTCAACTCGTCGCGCTCGCCGGCGCCGACGAGGACGACGCGACGGTCTTCGAACCCGGCGACGCCGATCAGCTCCAGCGCCTGGCCCGACTTGCCGACGAAGCCCGCCGCCTTGGCGGCGTTCGACAACGCCCCGCCGGACGCGGCGTCGAGCGCGTCGAAGCCCTCGCATTGCTCTTCGTTTTCAAAAAACGGCGCGACCAGCGCGCCGGTCGACGGCGGAGCCGCCTTGGAGAACGTGACCTTCATGCGAAAGCTCCCTCGAGGCTCGACGCGCCGCCTCGCGGCGTGGGGCGATGAGCGCGTTCTTTGTTATCCCGTCCGCTTTCGTCGTTTTCGGCCCGTAAAGCTAGGCGCCGCCCGCCGGCGACGGCGCGAACGGGTGACCGCGGCCGCGAAACGACCTATCGTCGCGTTAATGTACCAGCGTCCCGAGGGATGCGCGTTGAACGTTCAGCATGCGACGACTTGACGTCTACGTATTCCGCCAATTGCTGACGCCGCTTGTCGTCGGCCTCGTGGCGGTGACGACGCTCGTGTGGCTGACGCAAAGCCTCCAGCGGCTCGACATCGTCATCGACCATGGCGAGGCGTGGTCGACGTTCGCGTTCGTCACGACGCTGCTGATCCCGAACCTGCTGTCCGTCGTCCTGCCGTTCGCGGTCTTCGGCGCGACGCTCTTCGCGCTACAGCGGCTCCACGCCGACAGCGAGGTCGCCGTGATCTTCGCGTCGGGCGTCTCGCGCCTGCGGATCGCCGCGCCGATCCTCGCGCTCGCCGGGATCGCCGCGGCGATGGCGGCGTGGATCAGCCATGATCTGATGCCGCGGTCCTACCGCGCGTTGAAGCGCGAGGTCGCCGAGATCAGGGCCGACGTCGCCTCGGCGGCGCTGCGCAGCGGCGAGTTCACGACGATCTCGAAGGGCTTCACCGTCTACGTCGAGGAAGCGCTGCCCCAGGGCCGGTTCCGCGGCCTTCTGATCAACGACTATCGCGACCGCGACAAAGTCGAGACCTATATGGCCGAGCGCGGCGTTTTTCGTGAGACCGTGAGCGGTCCCGTCCTCTATCTCTTCAACGGCAACATCCAGACGCCCCGCAACGACGCCCTCGGCGTCGACATCGTTCACTTCGAACGCACCGCCTTCAACATTTCGGATTATTCCGGCGGGCCAGGTCAGTTGCAGCTCGAACTCACCGAGCGCTATCTCGGCGAGCTTTTGAACCCTGACCCGGACGACGCGTGGGCGCAACGCAACGCCGCGACGCTCAAAGCCGAGGGGCACAGCCGGCTGGCCGCCCCGCTCTACCCGATCGCGTTCGCGCTGATCGCCGTCGTCGCGCTCATCGGCGGGCCCTATGCGCGGCGCGGCTACGCGGCGCGGATCGCCCTCGCCTGCGTCCTCGTCGGGGTCCTGAAGATCGCCGCGATCTTCACCCAGAACCTCGCCGCGGCGCAAAGCGCTTACTGGGCGATCTACGCCCTGCCGGCGATCGCGCTCGTCGCCGCGTTCTGGCTCCTGAAAGACTGCGCGAGCGGTCCGCGCAAGCCCCTTCGCGCGGCCCCCGACGCCCCGGCGCCGTTGCGCGCGGTGGGCTGACCATGCCGCCGCTGACGCTCTTCGCCTACATCGCCCGGCGCACGGCCTTCAACGCCGGCGCCCTTTGGCTCGCGCTCGCCGCGATCATCTTCCTCGTCGATCTCGTGGAGAGCCTGCGGTTCGCCGGCAAGGTCGCCGACGGCGACTTCGGGCTGGCGCTGCGGCTGACGACGTTGCGCACCTTCGGCCTGAGCCAGGCGCTGACGCCGTTCGTCTTCCTGTTCGCGGCGATCTGGACGTTCGCGCAACTCAATCGCCGCGCCGAGATCTCGGTGATGCGCGCCGCCGGCCTCTCCATCTGGCGGTTGATCGGTCCGCCGGCGCTCTTCGCGGCGGTAACCGGCCTCGCCGTCGTCGTCGTCGTCGATCCGGCGTCGAGCCGCATGACGCGCGCCGCCGAGCAGCTGATGGACGCGGCCAAGGGCGGCGGCAATCTCGTGCGGGTCTTCGGCGACGGCATCTGGCTGCGCCAGCGCGACGACGGCGCGTCCCTGATCGTAAATGCGGCGAGCCTCGACATCGCCGCCGCGCGCTTGTCCCGCGTCAAGGTTTGGCGGATGGACGCAGACGACCGCTTCGTCGAGCGCATCGACGCGCCGCGCGCCGACATCACCGGCAAACGCATCGAGTTGCGCGACGCGCGCATGCAGGCGGCCGACCAGAAGCTCCCGCGGCGCACGCCGATCTACGCCTTGCCGGCGGCGCTCAGCGTCGCCGATTTGAGCGCCGGCGCGCCGACCCCCGAAACCATGTCGATCTGGGCCTTGCCGCGCTTCATCGTCGCCGCGGAGGCCGCGGGCCTGCCCACCGTGCGCCACCGCATCCGCTTTCACGATTTGTGTTCGACGCCGTTGAAGCTCGTGGCGATGGTGCTGATCGCGGCGGCCTTCACGCTGCGGCCGATGCGCGCCGGCGGCGCGTTCCAGCTTCTGATCTCGGCGATCGCCGCCGGCTTCGGCCTCTACGTTCTCGCCGAAGTCGCGAGCGCCCTCGGCGAAACCGGCGCCGCGCCCGCCGCCCTCGCCGCCTGGACGCCGGCGGTCGCCGCCGCGACCGCAGCGGCGACTCGGCTTCTTCATATCGAGGACGGCTAGGCCGTGCGTGGACGCGCCCGACCGGCTCAGTTAACGAACCCTTTCGCGCGCCGCGGGGCGCGCGACGATCCGAGACGGTGATGACCCAACGTCGAAAACGGCGCGCCCGGACGGTCGCCGCGCGGGAGCGCGCCGCGACGCGGCGCGGCTTGCTCGCCGGCGCCGCGGCCGCGGCGTTGGCGGCGCCCGGC
>JBHJHE010000038.1:0-41906 GCA_050331095.1 Parvularculaceae bacterium | reverse complement strand
GCTTCTGCCTGAGATCGCGCTCGCTTCCGGCGACCGCGCCGGGCCCCCGCTCTTAGGCCCCGCCGTCTCTCTCGACGCGCCGGCCGGGGGCGTCGGCCTCCGCGCCTACGCCGAGGCGCAACGCCTCGTCCGCATCCGAACCGACGTCGAGCTCGGCCGCCGCGGCCCCGCCCCCGGGGCCGCCCGCCCGCGCCAATTCGTCGAGGCGCGCGCCGCGCAGCCCCCGGCCGGGGCCGAAGAGCGACAGGGCCTCGAGGAGATTGGTCTTGCCCGCGCCGTTCGGCCCGAAAAACGCGGCCGGCCGGCCGTCCAGCGCGAGGTCCAGATGCGCGTAGGAGCGGAAGTCCGTCAGCGCCAACCGTCGAAACCGCGCGCGCGCGCGCGGTCCCGCGGCGTCGTCGCGTCGAAGTGTCGTCCGGGCCGGGCTCATGGGATCGCGCTCGCGTCTCGAGACGGGCGCCGGCGCGCGTTGTTGGGCCTGTCCGGTCAAACGCGCAACGGCATCAGCACGTAGAGCGCGCGCGCGTCCTCCTCGTCGGCGATCACCGTCGGCGAGGACGGGTCGGCGAGGCGGAAGGCGGTGCGCGCGCCGTCGATTTGGGCGGCGACGTCGAGGAGGTAGCGCGCGTTGAACCCGATCTCGAGCGGTTCGCCGTCATAGTCGACGACGAGCTCTTCGCGGGCGCTGCCGGCCTCGGGATTGTTGACCGCGAGGCGCAAACGGTCGCCGGAGATCTCGATCTTCACCGAGCGCGTGCGGTCGGCGGAGACCGTCGAGACCCGGTCGACGGCCTTGGCGAACGTCGCCGTCTCGACGCGCATGGCGTTGTCGTTGTCCTTCGGGATCACGCGCTCATAGTCCGGGAACGTGCCGTCGATGAGTTTCGAGGTCAGCCGGCCGGGCCCGAACGAAAACCGGATCTTCTGCGGCGACACGGCGACGTCGACCGCGTCGTCGGCGTCGTCGAGGAGGCGCAACAGTTCGAGCACGGCCTTGCGCGGCGCGATCACGCCCGGCATCTCCTCCGCCCCCGCCGGCAGGGGCGCGTCGACGCGCGCCAGGCGGTGGCCGTCGGTGGCGGCCGCGCGCAGGAGCTGCGCCTCGCCGTCGGGCCGGTGCGCATGGAGATAGACGCCATTGAGATAGTAACGCGTCTCCTCCTGCGACATGGCGAAACGCGACTTTTCGAGAAGCCGACGCAGGTCGGCCGTCGCTATGCTGAACGATGCGCCAAGATCGTCGGCCGCAAGGCTCGGAAAATCCTCCGGCGGCAAGACGGCGAGTTCGAAATGCGATGCGTCGGCGAGCACGTTGAGGCGGCCGTTCTCAGAGTCGAGCTCTAGGCGCACCTGCGCGCCGTCGCTAAGGCGACGCACGATTTCGTAGAGCGTCACCGCCGAGACGGTCGTCGCGCCGCTCGAGGCGACGTCCGCGGGTGCGTTCTCGCTCACTTCCATGTCGAGGTCCGTCGCCGTCAGCGTCAACGCGCCTCCGTCGGCGCGCAACAGAACGTTCGCGAGGATGGGAATCGTGTTGCGCCGCTCGACGACGCTCTGGACGTGCCCCAGCGCTTTGACGAGGGCCGCGCGCTCGATTGTGACTTTCATTCCCGGTGCGCTCTTTCCCATGCGATCGGCGAGACGCCCCGCCCGCGCGTCCGTCGGCGGAACGCTGAAGGGCGGCGCTGCGCCGTGAGGTCGGGGGCGACGCATCGGCGCAAAAGGCGCGAGCCGTCATCACGGATCGCGCGCTGCGCCTTGCGAGGCGTAACGTATTGGAATTTAGCGATTCCCGACCGAAAAAGCCAGCGCCTAGCGAGCGCTTTGACCGCCGGCGCAGCGCTGATTCCGGCGGCGCCCGACCGCCGAAATCGAGCGGCGGCGGGCCCTAAAGGCCCAGTTCGATGCGGATTTTCGCGACGCCGTCGCGGAAATCCTCCTTGCGCTCGTGGAGCGCCTGGGCGCGGTTGTAGCTGCTCATGGCGGTGGTGTGGTCGCGGTGCAGCGTCTTCGCGAGGCTCGGGAAGGATTCCTTCAGGGAATCGCGGCCGACGAGCACGAAAGCGTGGCGAGCCCGCACGATGCGCTGCGGCTGGGCGCGGCCGGTCAGATCCTCCGCCTTCAAACCGAACGCCGCGGCGGCGGCGCCGAGAAGATCCTGAAGCGAGACGCGCGGCGCCCCGTCGAGGAGGCGGGCCTTCAGCGCGGCGTTCGCCTCGTCGACGCCCACCGTCATGTCGCGCTCGCCGTAGACGAGGATCAATTGATTAAAGGCGCCGATCGCCTCGCGCATGCTTTGCGGGAAGCGCCTGGCGACGAAGGCGAGCGCCGCGTCACTGACGACGCACGCGGAGTTCGCGCGCTCGCGCCGCTTCTGGAGCACCTTGAGCCGCAACTGTTCGCCGCCCCGCTCCATCGGCGCAGGCAGGCCGCCCGCGAGACGATCCGCAAGCCGACGGTTAAGCCCCGCCTCGGCGAGGCGCGACGGCGGCAACTCGCCAGCGATGACAAGCTGTCCGCCCTCTGAGGAAAACGCATTGGACAAGTTCAGCACCTCCTCCTGCGTTCGAACGGACCCCACGAGCCTGTGCAGATCGTCGATGATGATAAGGTCGCGATCGCGCAGCTCTGCGTGAAAATCGCGTAACGAGTTCGTCATGGTCGCGTTCGAAAAACCATCCTTGACGGCGTTGTACGTGAGGTATGCGCACGGCCGGCCCGGCCACCGGGCGCGCCATTCGTGCGCGACCGCGTTCAGGAGGTGCGTTTTGCCGATGCCGGACGGCCCGTAGATATAGACGATCTCACGATCGGCGTTGACGGAGAAGACGCGGTGCGCCGCGGCGTGCGCCACTTCGTTCGAAGGGCCGACGGCGAACGTCGAAAACGTCGACCGCGGATCAAGCGGCGAAAGGATCAGCGAGAGCGTCGGCTTTTTTCCGCCCTCCTCCGGCCGGCGCTTGTACTCGCGGCGCGGCGCGGCCGGCGTAAAATCCGTAAACAGATCGGACGCCGCCGCCTCTGCGGCCTGGCTCCCGTTTGCACGGGCCCCGTTTGCGCCGACTCCGTCCGCGGAGCGCGCCGACCGGCGGACATCGGGCGCACGCACATCGGGCCCCGGCGTCGCGGCTTTCGCGTCGGCGCGAGCCGAACCGTTGCGCAATGCGGCGCGGCGGGCGTGGCGCGGAACGATCCGCACACGCGCCACCGGCGAAACGTTCTCGCGCCAGATGTTCAATATCCGACACTTGTATTGCTGGTTCAGCCGGTCGGCCTTCACCGGCGAGGGCGTCGCCAGCGTCACGGCGTCCTCGCTGACGTCGTCGAGCGTCAGATCCGCCATCCATTGATCAAACACGTCGTCTCCAAATCGCACGCGAAGGTTGCGCTGAAACACGGAGAATTTCTCCGCCATACCGAAGGCATGGTGATCGTCCATTCCTCAGCCCCAGGATATTCCGCACAGGCCGGGAACGACCGACGCGGGATTTAGACGGTTGTCGATAGAGATGAAGCGTCGCCGACGGACGTCGACGGCTTAGCCAAGACGGCGCCGCTTAGCGGCTGAGCGCGTTGACGTCAGGAGCGCCCAAAGCGTCGGCGAAGAACAGCGGATCAAAATTTCCCGGATCAACATGCGCAGCGATAGCGATGGCGAACGCATCGCCCGTAACGTTCCTCATAATATGTCCGCTCAAATACCGGCCCATCGATCCCGCCCCTTTTTCTTTCGCCGTAGCGTTGTTGTCGAGGTTTATTCCTGACTTCGACCAAATATTCGGCCACACGAAGGTCTTCATATCGAGACGGCCTCAAACAAGAGGCGCGGACGCAACGCCTAACGATAAGCCCAGCTCCCCTTGAGCTTTTCGTCAGAACCCGTCGCAACGGGCCCATGTTTGGTAGCCCGCGAAGACGCGCTTTACAACTGCCGGACGCGTCAAAGTACTACAGTTACATGACATTTTTCGCTTGAAATTCGTTGTCCCTAAAGAAAACAATCTCTTACCGGGAACCCCCGTCCCATGCCGCTTTCCTCGCGGCCGCGCGCAACCCGTGCGTAACGCATCTCGTGCGCTCAGGCGCGACGCGCGAAACGTCGCAGACGCGCTTATGAACGCGTCGCGACGATCTCGGTCGACAATTTATGTGAGGAGGCCCGACGGTCGTGCGTGGGCGGAATCGTCAGCGCGTGGGACGGCGGGTTAGGCCGACAGCGTCTTGATGCGCGACGACAGTCGGGACAGCTTTCGCGACACGGCGACTTTATTAAAGACGCCCTTCGTCACGGCGCGGTGCATCTCCGGCTGCGCCTGACGGAACGCCGCGTCGGCGGCCGGCTTGTCGCCGGCTGCGATCGCTTCCTCGACCTTGCGGATGAACGTGCGCACGCGCGATCGACGCGACTTGTTGACCGCGGTGCGGCGCGCGATCTTGCGCACCATCTTTTTCGCCGATTTGGTGTTCGCCATTCCAGACCACTAAGAGGGAGTTGTCGTCGAAGAGCGGGAATTAGCGCTCGGGACCCCGCGGTGTCAACGCATCCCTTCGGATTTGTGGGCCGATATCGGCTCACCGTTGGCAACGCCCGCAATAGAAGGTCGAGCGGCCGGATTGGACGAGGCGCGCGATCGGCCCGCCGCACCGGCGACAGGGCGCGCCGGTGCGGTCGTAGACGTCGAAACGGTGCTGAAAGTAGCCGAGGGCGCCGTCGGCGCCGGCGAAGTCGCGCAAGGACGAGCCGCCCGCCGCGACGGCGTCGAGGAGCACGCCCCTGACCGACGCCACGAGCCTCTCCGCGCGCGCGCCCGTCGTCGAGCGCGCCAGACGGCGCGGCGACACCCCGGCACGGAACAACGCCTCGCAGGCGTAGATGTTGCCGACGCCGGCGACGACCCGCTGGTCGAGGAGCGCCGCTTTGATCGGCGTCCGGCGCCCGGCGAGCCGCGCGTCGAGCCACGCCGCGGTGAAATCAGGACCAAGCGGCTCCGGTCCCATGCCGGCGAAATGCGTCGCCGCGTCGAGGGCGTTCGTGGGGGCGAGATCCATAAAGCCGAACCGCCGCGGGTCGTTGAAGACGACGGTCGCGGCGGCGTCGTCCCGGCTCAGGTCGAAGGCGACATGATCGTGGGCGGGGGCCCCCGGCGTCGCGAAATGAAACTCGCCGGGCCGCGACGCCTCCAACGCGCGGTCGGGGGTCGACGTCGCGATGGTGAAGCGGCCGGTCATGCCGAGGTGCATGACGAGGGTTTCGCCGGTTGAGAGCGCCGCCAGCAGGTATTTGCCCCGGCGGTCGAGGGCGTCGATCCGGGCGCCGACGAGGCGCTCGGCGAACCGGCTCGGGAACGGGAACCGGAGGTCGGGCCGGGCGAGGCGCACGCCGGCGATCGTCGCGCCGGCCATCGTCGGCGCGAGCCCGCGGCGCACGGTTTCGACCTCAGGCAGTTCCGGCATCGCGCCCCGGCCGTTCCCGCTCCAACCGTCGCGCGCCCTAAGCCGTCGCCGCGAACGCGACCTTCCAGACGACGAGCGCGACGGCGAACGCGACGAGCGACGAGGCGAGCGCCGTGTGATGGAGCTTGCGCCACACCCCCCACGCCGGCGACCGCCACGCGAACCAGAGGCTCGCGACGAGCCCGAGCGCGGCGAGGCATACGGCGATCGCCGCCAGCCGCAACGCGTGGATCGACGCGGAAGGGTAAGCGAGGAACGTCGTCGGACCGACGTCGCCATAGGCGGCGGCGACGGCGCCGAGCGCGGCGAGGAACGCAAAGACGATCGCTGCGCCGGCGAGCGCGCCGAGCCCGGCGATCCGCGCCGGCGTTCCGGGCGCCGTCGTTCCAGGCGCCGGCCCGCCCCGCCCGATGCGCCGCCAGGCGCCGAGCCAGGTCGTCGCCGCGAAGAACGCCGCCGCGCCAAGGGCGGCGAAGAACAGCGCCGGATCCGTCGAGAAGCCGACGCGTTCGTAAGAGTGGACGCCGCCGGCGCCGACGAAATGGGTCACGCGGCCTCCCTCGCGACCAAAAACGATGCGCTTGCCGTCGGGATCGACGCACGCGTCGCCGCCGAGGGGCGTCAGCCGCGCCGCGCCGCGCGCCGTCGTCAAAACGCGCGCGCCGTCGTCGGTCTTCGAAACCCTGACGACGTTGGGCAACGCCATGAACTTCTCGAAGCGCGTGAACGACCGGCGATTGTTGAGGAAGCTCCCGGCGTAGGGGCCGAGGTCGACGTCCGCCGCGGCGACGGGCGCCAGCGGCGTTCCGGGAGCGTCGCCAAGGGCGTGGTCGATGACGATGTCGACGAGCTGGCGCGTCAGCGCGCCGTCGCCGGCGGCGTTCTGGGCGACGAAGACGCCGACGTCGAGCGACGGGGCGACGGCGAACGAGCTCAGGAAACCGGTCGTTGCGCCGCCGTGGCCGAAGAGCTCGACGCCGCGATGGGTCGACTGGAAGAACCCGTGGGCGAGGTCCGGCCCCGCGCGGTCGTCGAAGGCGCGGGAGAACAATGCGGCGTGGGCGGTCGGCGACAGGAGGCGCACGCCGTCATGGGCGCCGCCGCCGAGATGCAGCAGCATCCACCGCGCCATGTCCCCCGCTGTCGTCGCCATGGCGCCGGCCGGCGCGTAGGCGCCGAGCTGCAGGTAGTCCATCGTCGACGGCGCCCGCGCTTTGACCTTGAACGCTGCGGACGTCGCCTTGGCAAACCGGTCGTCCATCGCAGAGGGCGCTGCGAGCGTCGTGCGCGTCATGGCGAGCGGCGCGAGGATCTCCTCCTCCAGAAAGAGCGCGAACGGAACGCCGGCGACGTCTTCGACGACCTTCGCCGCGAGGGCCGAGCCGTAGTTCGAGTACGACGTGCGCGCGCCGGGCGGAAAGACCCGCGCCGGCATGTCGGCCTGCAGGATCGCGGCGTCGAGAATGCGCTCGTCGTCGCCGTGCGTATAGACGCCGAAAGCGTCTTCGAAGCCGGCCCGGTGCGCCATCAGATGGTTCATGGTCACGGGCGCGCCGAACGCCTCGGGCACGCGCACCTCTTTCAGGTAGCCGTTGACGTCGGCGTCGAGGTCGAGCGCGCCGCGGTCGGCGAGCATCATCGCCGCGGTCCACACGAACGTTTTCGAAACCGACCCGATGCGGAACAACGTCTCGCGGCCGCTCGCCGGCTTGTCGCCCCCGGCGCCGGCGACGCCGTAGCCCTTGGCGAGGACGACGCGCCCGTCGCGCACGACGCTGACGACGACGCCGGGCGTCGCGTGCTCGCGCCGATGGGCCGCAACGGCGCCGTCGACGAAGCCGGTCAGCACGGCGTCCGCGCGGGACGGCTCAAATGGGGGCGGCGTCGAGGCGTCGATCGCCGTCGTCGGGGCCGCGCGGGGGCTCGCGATCGCGTCGAGCGTCGGATCCGGCGCCGGCGGCGGCAGGATTTCTCCCGCCGGCGCGTCATCCTGCGCCAAGGCGCCGCCAAGACACAACGCGCAAATCGTCAACGCCGCGAGCGCGCGCCCCACAAGCTTCGACATCGCCGACCTTCCCCTTGCCGCGCTTCTTGCCCGCGTCGTCGCGCCCGACCGTTCGCGGACGCATCGTCGGCGCGCAGCCTAGCCTGTCGCGAGGACGACGCAAAACGCGCGATGCGGCGCCGGCGAGCCCGACTACGCAGGACCCGCGCGGCGCCGTCTCGCCCGCTGGTGGGGTCGGGGTCGCTACGGCCGCGCCGCGGCCGCAGCTCATCGTCATCGCAAGCTCAGCCCAGGGGGCTCGCGAAACGGCTTTCGACGTCTTCTTGTTGATCTCGTCTTGTTGGTTTGGCGGTCGGTCTCGTTACTCGGCCTGTCCGCCGAACGCGGCGGCGTACTCCGCCTCGCTCAAAACGCCGTCGTCGCCGGCGGCCGCGCGGAACGCCCGCGAGGCTTCCTCCGAGGAGGCGCCCTGCGACGCCATGTGAGCGACGAATTCGTCTTCGCTGACGACGCCGTCGCCATTGGCGTCGACGGCGGCGAAGGCCGACGACGAACCCGCATCCTGCGCGCAGGCCGCGCCCGTCGCGAGTATCGACGCGACGACGATCGAAAATGTCCGTTTAGTCATGATACGCTCCATTACGTTACAAACAATTTACGCCGACGATCGGCGCACCGAACAATACGATGCGCAATCGGAAAGACCCACTTAAGCCTTGGTAACGCGTCCTAAACCAAGAAACGCGAAAGCAGACGGGCCAACTCCGCCCATCGCCGCGCCGCTCGCCTCGCGCGCGAAGCACGTAGGATAAACGCGGTCGTCAATCGTCATCGCTTCGAAAGCGCGGTTCATCCGCAGTATCCGGTAGAACGCCTTTGGCGCGGTTCAGGCAACGTCGGTGAACGTCCGGAGGGTCAGGCGGCGCTGGTAGACGCCAGCCGCCGACGCGGCGTCCGCGACGCGCGCGTCGAGCGGTTGGGGGAAGCAGGGGAACAAGGACCGCCGGGTGGCGAGGCGATGACGCGGGCGACGACGAGCCTCCCGCGCTTTGCTTATGGGCGCGCCGCGTTCGCCGATTTCGACAATGCCGGAGCTGAGGCTGCGCCCTTAAGCTGCCGGCGACCTCCGCCCCCGGCGGAGGCGTAGCCACGCCGCACCGGCTGTGCCGAAGAGAACGATCCCGCCCGGCAGCGGCACCTCGCCCAAAGGCGAGGCGATCGTCGCCAACGTCAAGAACCCGTCGGACAGGCCAAGATCAAACGCAAAGCCTTCGCCAAGCCCGTCGGCGACGATCTCGACGAAAGCAAGATCGAAGAGCGCTGAGCCGCCGATCGAGGCGAGGTTGAACGCCTGACCCGCGAGCGGTTCCGCGCCGTCGAGGAAGGAGAGCTCCAGCGTAAAGCCGTCATCGGCGACAAGGTCGCCCGCAACATCAAGAACGCCGAATTCGTCTGGCCCCGCGATTTCGAACAGAAGCGCCGCCGTCGGATCGAGGACGAGGTCGCCTTCGATGGCGAGCGCGTTCAATCCCGCTTCCAGCGCCAACGCGCCGGCGACGGAAAGATCCCCGCCGATCGAGCCGCCGCCGCGAAGCGCGCCGGCCGACCCAACGCGGCCGCCGTACGCGAGGTCGGTCTCGACGCCAAGCGTCCCCGACGCGACGACGAACTCGACGAATTCGGCGCTCAGCGCCGTCGCGTCGTCGACGACGAGATTGCTCGCGCCGCCGACCTCAAGACGTTCGAAGCTCGTGAACTGCGAGGCGTCGATCGCGCCTGCGACGTCGACGAACGCTAGCGTGTCGAAGTTTCCGCAGCCGTCGACGAAGCCGCTGACCGAGCCGGCGCCGCGCTGCTCATAGCGGTCGTTTCCGCCGAAAAAGCCGATGGAGCCCACAACTTCGCCGCCGTTGACGAAGACGTCCACAAACTGCGTCGACGGATCGCTCGTGCGCGAAAACTCCAAAAACGAAATGTCCTGAGCGAAGCCGCCCGCCTCAATGCGTCCGAAATTGACGATCTCGAAACCGCCGACGAGCTCACTCGATAGCGACGGCGTATCGGTGCTAAAGCCGCCAATATAGGCGTCGGCGGCGTTGAACAAAGAAACGGTCCCGACCGGACGTCGTAACGACACCGAGGCGATCTCACCGAAATTCTCAATTGCGACGTTCACCGAGTTCGAGACGCGGAGCGCGTCTCCGTCGACCGCCGTTACGACGCCGTTGTTGATGAACCGCGTTACGCTGAACGGATCAACGGCCACGTCGGCCGCATCGGGAAGGTTTTGGGTAGGAGCCGTCAGAAACACCGCCGGAAGCGCGCCTTCCGCCGCACTGATCTCGGCGTTGTTGACGATCAGGTTCCCGGCGCCCTGGCTGCGAAGCAAAAGCTCCGGCCGGACTTCGCCAGCGGGATCGACCGCGCCGACAATGTTGGCGTTGTTCACGAAAGTCTGTCCGTCGCCGCTCAACTGGACGCCCGAAAGCCCGGAAATCACCGCGTTGTTCACGACGCTGAGTTCATCGCTGACGATGTCGAACGCGGCGGCCCCCGCCGTCGTCGCGGCGGCCGCGGACGCTTGAACCTGGGCGTTATTGACGATCGCGCCCTCGCCGAACAAACGCACCGCCTGCAACGGCGCGTCAGCTTCGATCGTCGCGGTCGCGCCGTTCCGAACGAGGACGGCGGCCGCCTCGAAGGCGTCGACATTGGCGAGCGATACGACGCCGTCTTCGTCGACGAGCCGACCGATCGCGTCGAAGCCGTCGCCGCCGACGGCGTCCGCCAGAGTCGCGCCGGCGCGAGAAAACAACGCGTCATCGCCGACGCCCAGGTCGATGGAGCCGACGGACACGCCTTCCTCAATATACGTATCGTCGCCGTCGCCCAGGGCGACGGCGCCGGTCGTCTCGCCGAAATTCGCGTAGACGTCGTTCCCGCCGCCGAGGATCACGTCTCCGCGCACGACGCCGCGGTTCTCGACCGCCTCGGCGCCGGCGTCGCGACCGTCTTGCGCGCTCGACGTTGCGCGAATCGCCGCGCCGCCCGAGGCTTCGATCGTCCCTTCGTTGATGAAAGCAAGCGTGTCGCCGAACGGCCCGTCAGGCGCGCTACGGCCGCTGACAGTTTCAACGTCGTTGCTGACAATCCGAACCGCGTCGCCTGACGCATGCGCAATCGACGCCGCGTTTGTTACGCCGCCTTCGCCGAATACCGACAGTGTTTGATCGGTCACATCGGAGACGAGCGTAGCCGCGCTCTCTTCAAAGCGCGCTTCGATCGCCACGCCCTCGAAGCCTTGGACCCCAGCAAGAGAAACGTCAGCAACCCCTTCGACGGTGACGCCGACGGAATCCAGTCCGGCGCCGCCGGAGACGCCGGCGACCGCCTGCGCCAGAGGCTCGCCGACGGCCGCAAGAACGAAATCGTCGCCGGCGCCAAGCTCGACGCCGCCAGCGACCTCGCCGCCGAAACTTCGGTACACGTCAGCGCCTTCGCCAAGATCCACGGTCCCGGTGACGGACCCGGAGTTTTCGAACGCGTCCGCGCCGCGCTCGAGCGTCACCGACCCGTCGATCGCGCCGGCGTTCGCCACGAACTCATAGGTATCTGAATTGCTTCCCAAAACGTCGCCGACAATGACGCCCTGGTTGTTCAATACATACCGCGCGCCGGCGACGGCCCGCGGTCCGCGGATTTCGCCATCGTTCGCGATAACGGGGCCGGCGGCGCTCGCCCTGCCGGCGAACACGGCGACGGCGTCAGGCCCGTCCTCGTTCTCGATAAGTCCGCCGGCTTGATTGAAGAGTGCGCCGCCCGACGCGAGCGAAATGCTCACGACGCCGCTGATGACGCCGGCATTGGCGATTTCATATGTCTCGCTTCCGGGGCCGCTCGCGCTGATCCCACCGTCGATCAGACCGCCCTCGGCGTTGATGATCCGAAAGACAACGGGGTCAATGTCTCCCGACGTGAAAGCGTCGATCGCAAGGCCTTGTTCGGATTGAACGAGCCCCCTGTTCACGAATTCTCCCGACAGCGATCCAAACAAGTTTACTGCACTCGTAAAACCATCGCCGGTGATCGATCCTTCTGCCAAGTTCTCAAAGAAGACTTCGCGTCCGCTTAGCCTTAACGTCGGAATTTGGCTTGCGCCGCCCCTGATCTGGCCCGCGTTGAGCGCGACCAGGGGCGCATCGCCCGAGAAGTCGCGCAAGTCGACAGCCGTTCGGGAGGCCCCCGGCGCAGTTTCGATCAGGCCGAAATTTTCAAACCGAACGCCGTCTCCACCCAAGTCCACGCCGGTTCTGCCTGCCGCCGTAACCACGGCGCCATCCTCAACGATGAACGTCAAGGAACCGCCGGAAAACCGAAACCCGTCCTCATCCGTCCCCGTACAAATGACCTGGCCGCCGTCTATGGCGGGGTCCGGGGCG
Source organism: Parvularculaceae bacterium (assembly GCA_050331095.1). Lineage (GTDB taxonomy): Bacteria > Pseudomonadota > Alphaproteobacteria > Caulobacterales > Parvularculaceae > MED-G105. The sequence goes on along the minus strand of JBHJHE010000038.1, from coordinate 30,008 downwards.
CATTGGGCGCGGACGTCGCCGGCGACGCCTGCCGCGAGACAAGCGCCGAGCGCCAAATAGGGTGTCAAACGATGGTCGGTTCGCGCGGTACGCATCAAGGCCCCTCAAAACTTGCAACGAGTTAACCATTATCGAACTGGCATTCGTTTTACGAGTCGCACGGGGCGAATTGGGCCCTCTTCGCGAAGAATTCGTCCGTGGCGGGAGTTCCCACGCGAACTTTCCCCAAACGAAAAAGCCCCGCACGGGGTTCCGTGCGGGGCTTTTCGGCCTCGGCCTCGGCCCGGGCGCCGCGGCGCCGGGCGGGGAAGATCCGCGTCAGTCTTTTTTCTCGGTCTCTTTGAGCGCCGCGCCGAGGATGTCGCCGAGGGAGGCGCCGGCGTCGGCGGAGCCGTACTGTTCGACCGCCTCTTTCTCCTCCGCGACCTCGCGGGCCTTGATCGACAGCGAAATGCGCCGCGAATTGCGGTCGAAGGCGGTGACGCGCGCGTCCACCTTGTCGCCGACCGCGTAGCGCTCAGGACGCTGCTCGTTGCGGTCCTTGGAGAGGTCGGACTTGCGGATGAAGGCTTTCGGGCCGCCCTCGCCGCCGACCTGCACTTCGATGCCGCCGTTCTCGATCGCGGTGACGGCGCACGTCACGTCGGCGCCCTTGCGGATCTCGCCGGCCTGGTCGAGCGGATCGGAGCCGACCTGCTTGACGCCAAGCGAGATGCGCTCCTTGTCCGGATCGACGTCGAGCACCTTCGCCTTGATCGTCTGGCCTTTCTCATAGTCCTTGATCGCCTCTTCGCCGGAGCGGCTCCAGTCGAGATCGGAGAGGTGGACCATGCCGTCCATCTCTTCGGTGAGGCCGACGAACAGGCCGAATTCGGTGATGTTCTTGATCTCGCCCTCGATGACCGAACCCAGCGGATGCTCCTCGGCGAACTGCTCCCACGGATTGTTGGCGCACTGCTTGAGCCCGAGGGAGATGCGGCGCTTGTTCTGGTCGACCTCAAGGATCATCACCTCAACCTGCTGCGAGGTGGAGACGATCTTGCCGGGATGGACGTTCTTCTTGACCCAGCTCATCTCGGAGACGTGGACGAGGCCCTCGATGCCGTCCTCGAGCTCCACGAAGGCGCCGTAGTCGGTGATGTTGGTGACGCGGCCGGAGAATTTCGCGCCGATCGGGTACTTCGCGGCGACGCCCTCCCACGGATCCGGCGTCAACTGCTTCATGCCGAGGGAGATGCGGTGGGTCTCCGGATTGATCTTGATGATCTTGATCCGGACCGTATCGTTGACGCCAAGCACCTCCGACGGGTGGTTGACGCGGCTCCACGACATGTCGGTGACGTGGAGAAGGCCGTCGACGCCCGGCGCGAGCTCCACGAACGCGCCGTAATCGGTGATGTTCTTCACGACGCCTTCGCGCTCATCGCCTTCGTTCAGCTCACGAACGACCTCCTGGCGATGTTCGGCGCGGTCCTCCTCGAGGATCGAGCGGCGCGAGACGACGATGTTGCCGCGGCGGCGGTCCATTTTGTGGATCTTGAAGGGCTGCGGGATGTTCATGAGCGGCCCCGCGTCGCGCACGGGCCGGATGTCCACCTGGCCGCCGGGGAGGAACGCGACGGCACCGCCTAGATAGACCGTGAAGCCGCCCTTGACGCGGTTGAAGATGACGCCCTCGACGCGCTCTTCGTCCGCGAACTGTTTTTCAAGCCGCTCCCAAGCCTCTTCGCGGCGGGCCTTGTCGCGCGAGAGCACGGCCTCGCCGGCGGCGTTCTCCACCCGGTCGATATAGACCTCGACGGTGTCGCCGACGCTCAATGAAACGTCCTGACCCGGCTGGGAGAACTCCTTCAGGGCGACGCGGCCTTCGGTCTTGAGGCCGACGTCGATCACCGCGACGTCTTTTTCGATGGCGGTGACGACGCCCTTGACGACGGTGTCTTCGAAATCGCCTCGATCGATCATCGAGGCCTCGAACATGTCGGCGAAGTCTTCCTGGCTGGGGTTCAGGGTTTCAGTGCTGCTCACGTGGTCGGTTGTCCTTCAGGTTCAGTCCGTTGGAGCGGCCGCCGGATCGGTGGGCGGGCGGCCGCGGGTTGCTGGAGACGACAAGACGCGGGGCCCCGGCGGCGAGGTCCCGCAAACGATGGGGTCGAAAACCGCGGGCCTTGGCGCGTTTGCGCAAAAAGCCCGAACTCGATGCCGGCCCGGCGGGCGCCGCGGTTGGATTTCGTCCTAACGAGGGACGCCGTCGGCGCTCGCAGCGTCTAGCGCGTCGTCAACAATGACGCGCGCCGCTTCGAACGCCGCGTCTATAGTCAAATGGGTGGTGTCAAGCAACCGCGCGTCGTCGGCCTTTTTGAGGGGCGCGTCGGCCCTGCCGGCGTCGCGCGCGTCCCGCGCTTCGACGTCGGCGAGCACCATCGCCTCAGTCAGGTCGGGGCGGCCGGCGCGTTCTTCAAGCCACCGGCGCCGGGCGCGCACGGGCGCCGACGCCGTCACGTAGAGCTTCGCCGTCGCGTCCGGGCGGACGACCGTGGCGATGTCCCGCCCGTCGAGAACCGCGCCGGCCGCGCCGTCCGGCGGGTCGTCGGCGAAGCGGCGCTGAAACGCGAGGAGCGCGGCGCGCACCGCCGGGTTCGCCGCGACGACGCTCGCCGCAGGGCCGACATCTGGCGCGCGCAGGTCGGCGTCGTCCACTTGATCCAGCGAAAACGCCTCCGCCGTCGCCGCGGCGGCGGCTGCGTCGGCGGGGTCGCGGCCCCCGCGCAAGGTCAGCCAGGCGACGCCCCGATACAACACGCCGGTGGCGAGGTGCGCGAAGCCGTAATGGCGCGCGAGCCGGCGCGCGAGCGTGCCCTTGCCCGACGCCGCGGGCCCATCGATGGCGATGACGGGCTTGGGGCGGACGGCTGGCGACGGACGGACTGTCATGGCGGCCGCGTGCTTAAGGAACGCGGTGCGGCGCGGCAAGGTCCGGCGGGGCAAGCGCGCGGCTCCGCGTTGCGCGCCGTCCGTCGGCGCCGTACCTTTTCATCAGGTTTCGCGTTTTTGGGGGGCGTCGAACCTTGCTTCGCATATTGCTGATCCATGGCACCGGCGACGGCGCGCCCGCCGACGCGGAGCGTCGCGCGCGGGGCGATCCAAAATGGTGGGAGGCGGACGGCCGCTTCGTCGACGACCTCAAGCGCTATCTCGACGTCGACGGCCCGTTTGAAGTCGAGCCCTTCGCCTGGGACCCCGACGGCCATGGCCGCAACAGCGAGACGGCCCGGCGCGCCGGCGCGCGCCGCCTCGCCGAGCGCGTGCGAACCGCGACGGCCGCCGGCGAGCGCGTCGCGATCGTCGCCCACAGCCATGGCGGCAACGTCGTCGAGCGCGCGCTTTTCAGCCTCGCCGGACGGCGCGACGTTCTCGACGCAGTGGAACACGTCGTCAGCGTGGGGACGCCCTTCCTGCGCCATCGGTTTCGGCTTTTTTCGTCCGGCGGCGTGCGGATCGTCGCGGCGATGGCGCTCGGCATCGTCGCGCTTTTGGGCCCGCCCGTGTTGAGCCGCGTCGGCGGCGAGGCGCCGTCCGGACTGGCGCCGGCGCTCTGGGCGCTCGGCCTGTTGGCGTCGGTCGCCTTCTTGATGCGCTGGCGCGGCCGCTTGATGGCGCGCCGGCAGGAGACGGGCGCCTCGTCGCTGCGGGTGCGGCTTGCGGGCAAGTGGACGCCGGTTTTCAGCGCGCGCGACGAGGCCATAGCCGCGCTTACCGGCGCGGCGGCGGGCGACATCGCCGCGACGCCGCGGCGGGCGTTTCGGAGCGTGGAGGCCGCCGCGGCCCTCGCGTTGACCTCGGCGTTCATCGCGACGATTTCGCTCTGGCTGCCCCTGGCGCGCGGCGAAGCGGAGGGCTTCATCGAGGGCGCGCCGCTTTCGAGCGCGCTGCGGGACCTCGATCTCGTGCCGGTGGCGGCGGTGCAGAACGCGCTTAAAAACGGCGTCGTCGAGGCGGAAATCGACGCGGCGCTTGTGGACGCCAGCGGACCGTCGGGTCGCCTCGCCGCCTGGTTCTACCTGCGCGAGCGCATCGCCGGAACGGACGCTCTGCGTACGGACCTTGAGGCGGCGCTCGTCTGCGTCAACGACGGACCGCCCGTGCGGCTCGGCAAGTACGTCGATCGGGACGACGGCCTGCCCCCCGTTCAGGTCTTCGGGCGCACGACGGCCGACATCAACGAACTTTGCGAATTGCGCCTTGGCCGGCTGACGCCGCGCGGGCCCGAAGACGACGGGCTCATCGTCCCGCCGCCGCAGGCGATCGCCGGACGGATCTTCCTGCGTGAAACGAAAAACCTGCTTTTTGCAGGGCCTGGAACGTTCGAAACCGGCGCGCAGTTGCGCGGCGGCGTCGATCTTGTCGTCGGTTTCGGCGCGGCGTTGCGCGCCCAGGAGGTTGAAAACCGCGCCCGGCGCGAGACGCTGATCGCGATCGACGCGGCGATCGATCGCGCGGCGGCGGAAACCGGCGCGGCGACGCCCTCGAACCGTCGCGAACAGATCGTTCGGGCGATCCTGAACGGTGTCAGTCTGGAGGCGCTCAAAGGTTCGAGCGAAGAGTTACGGGAGAGCGGACGCGACTGCGTCGCCGGCGAGCTTAGCAACGACGGGCGCGGCGTCGTCCTCGTCCACCGCGCGGACCTCTCTCGATGCGGCAAGCCTCTGCGCGACGAAGACGTGCTTATCGCGATTATGGACGCAAAGAAGATCGACGAGGACGCGTCAGCCGACGCCAGGCGGGTCGTCTTCAAGCAGCCGCCGTTTTGCCGGTGGCCGGCCGCCTACGGGTTCGAGCGCCTGTCGCGAGCGTTGCGCCGGCGCGACAGCGACGACGCGAACCCGGCGACGTTCTGCCCGCCGGGCGCGCATGCGCTGTCGACATATGAAAATCATCCGCTCTCCCAGGCGGCGGCGTGGATCGACAAGCGGATCGAAAGCGCGCGCGACGCGCGCTTCGCGGACGCGCCGGGGCCCTATGTCTTGAACAAGGCGGTGGCGTTCGTGCCCGCCAGCGGCGCGCCGTTCCTGATCCTGTTTTTCGTGATCTCGCTCCTTGCGACGACGCTTATCGGCCTCGCCGCGCGGGCTTTCGATCGCACGATCCGCGGCGCGACCGACGGCCTGATCACCAATATCGTCCGGTCCCGCAGTTTCGGCGACGACGATCCGTCCTGGCGGCTTCATGGCGTGTCGGCGCAACCGAACGCGCAAGCCCGCGATCGGGCCTGGCGGCCGCTGCCGCGCGAGGCGGGCGCGATCGGCGCGCGGCTCGAGGAGGCGGCGAACGAGGCCCTGCGCGAAAACGTCGATGATTTTCGCGAAGCGTTGGTGACGCGGCTTGGCGACGGCGGCTTCGTCAAAGAGGGCGTCGAAGCGCTCGCGGCCCGCGTCATCGGCGGGGAGCTCGTCCACACGAGCTACTTCCGCGAGCCGGCCGTCCGCGCGCTGATCGCTTTGCGCCTCGCCGAGAAAGTCTCCGACGTCGCGCCGAGCGCGGCGCTCGAAAGCGTGGCCCAAACGGAAGGTCTGCGCGCGACGCTCGCCGCCATGGCGCCGGCGAGCGAACCGGCGCGTTCGCCGGGCTTTCCAGGTCGCGTCGCCGACGCCGCGCGACGGGCGTTCGCGATGTTCGCCCCCGCGCGCCCTTGAGCGACGGCGCTAAGCGTGACGAACCGCGAACGGCAGGGTCGCAAGGTCAGGCGCCAGCCAGTCGCGGCGGGCTTCCGGCGAGAACAGGCGTTCGCGCGACCAGTACGCGAGCGGCCAGTCGGACCGTCCGCAGGGGCCGGCGAGGATGTCGTTGACGACCGCGAAGAGCGGCGCGCCATCCGCCGCGGCCTCAAGGGCGCTCGCCGCCGCGCCGAGCGAGGCGAGCGTGATCGTCTCGTGGTAACCCTCCTCGTCCGTATTCAGAACGCCTGTCGCCTCGTTGTAGGCGCGGATGACGCCCGGCGTCTCGGCCCAGGCGTCGAAGGCGGGATCGGCGAGGAAATGGACCGCCGCAGCGAAATGCGCCGCATGGGTCCAGTCCGGTTTTGGAAGCGAACGCGCGCGCACGCCAAGGGCGATGCGGGCGACGGCGGCGTCAGAGGAAAAGATCATGGGTTCCGTCTTTCAGTTGGCCGGCGGACCGACCGAAAGACGCGCCCGCCGGGATTGGCGGGGCTTTGCGAGGAAGCGGACTCAACGCGACGCGTCGCCCGCGCGCAAGCGCGCCGCCGGATAGTGGCGACGTTGGCGTTGTCGGATGACGAACGGCTTGCGCATGGCGACCGACTACGCCGCGCCCGCGCGGACCGCAAGCGGCTCAGTCGTCGAACGGCGGTTCGTCGACGGGCAGTCCGGCCTCGCGCCAGGCCCGGAACCCGCCGACGACGAAGCTGATGTCGGCGAACCCGGCGGCGATGAGGCGCTTTGCGCCCTCGCCCGCCCGCGCGCCGGTGATGCAGCTCGTCGCCAGCGGCCGCGACGCGTCGCCGCCGACGGCGCGCGCGGCGCGGTCGAGAAAGTCGGCGTCGCGCAGGGGCGCGCCCCTGGCCCCCGCCGGCCGGCCCTCGGCCCATTCCTCCGGCTGGCGCACGTCGATCAGCGCAAGGGCGCCGGCGGACACGGCCTCGTGCGCCGCATGCGGATCGATCGGTCGCGGTTTCGCGCGCCGGCGAAAGAGGCCGAAAAACGCCACGGCCTTCAGGCCTTCGGCTTCGTGCGCAGGCCGAAGACGCCGTAGATCGGACAGACGGTCGTCACGGCCGTGACGATCAATATGACGCCGACGGCCATGGCCGCGATCGACGAGGGCGAGGCGAGCTCCCAGTCGAGCGCGAAAGGCAGGCCGACGAGGGCGGCGCCGACGATCAGGCGGATAACGCGGTCGAGCGAGCCGACGTTTGAAAAACGCATTGGAGAAGGTCCTTTCGAAAAGCGGCGTCGTCGATTTGAGGACCTGCGGCGCTCTTCTCAGTGACTAAGTCACGCATCGTCGGCTGCGGCGGCCATGGCCTCGATCGCGCGGGCGTCGACCAGCCGCACGCCGCCGCGGCGCCGCTCGACAAGCCCCCGCGCCGCCCAGTCGGCGAGCTTGCGGCTGACCACCTCGCGCGCCGTGCCGAGATCGGCCGCAAGCCGCTCGTGGGTCGCCGGGACGACGCCGTCCGCGTCCGCCAGCGCGGCGAGCCGGCGCGCGAGGCGGCGGTCGATCGATGCGAACGCCACCTCTTCGACCTTCGCCATCATGAAGCCGAGCCGGCGCGCAAGACCGTTGAAGACGAGCGCGCGCATCTCCGGGTCGACGTCGAGCCGATGGGCGAAGACCGCTTTCGGCAGGGCGAGCGCCCGCGCCTGCGTCTCGGCGCGCGCCTCGGCGCTATAGTCGTCGCCGCCCATGAGGCACGAGGTGGTCATGACGCACGTTTCGCCCGCGCCGAACCGATAGAGGAGCACGGACCGTCCGCCCGCGCCGACAAGGTCGACGCGCACGGAGCCCGCGGTCAAAAAGTAGAACGTCTCGCAGGCGTCGCCCGGCCGGAAGATGACCGCGCCCGCCGGCAGCGCGACCGCGCGCCCGTCGGCGAGGCAGGCGGGGATCGTCATCTCCCGGGTCGTCATCTCCGGGCCGTCATATCTGGGCCGTCATATCTGGGGACCGCCGTCAATCGATCCGGGCGCCGAGGGCGCGCAGCGTCGCGACGAAGCCCGGGAAGCTCGTGGCGATGGGGGCGGCGTCGTCGATTTCGCCAGGCGCGCGGGCGCCGCGCCCGAGGCCACGGCACGACATGGCGATGCGGTGGTCGAGGCGCGTCTCGACGCGCCCGCCGCCGGGCGGCGGCCCCCCGGCGCCGGTCACGCGCAGCCAGTCGGGCCCCGCATCGGCCTTGACGCCGTTGGCGGCGAGGAACGCGACGACGGCGTCGATGCGGTCCGTCTCCTTGACGCGCAACTCCTGAACGCCCGCCGCATACGTGTCGCCGCGCGCGCAGGCGGCGACGACGGCGAGGGCGGGATACTCGTCGATCATGCTCGGGTCCCGCGAGGCCGGAACCGCGACGCCGTTCAGGGCCCCGGGCTCGCGCCCCCGCGCGCGCACGTCGGCGATCGGCTCGCCCGCCACGACGCGTTCGTTCACATAGGAAACGTCGGCGCCCATCTCCCGCAAGGTCTCGAAAAACCCGGTCCGCAGCGGATTGGCGAGAACGCCGCGCACGAGAACGTCCGAGCCCGGCGAAACGACCGCCGCCGCGACGATCAGCGCCGCCGACGACGGATCGCCCGGCACGGCGACCTCGCCCGCGCGCGGGCGCTGGCCGCCGGCGAGGCGTATCGTCCGTACGCCGTCGATCTCGCCGACGTCGAGCTTGACGCCGAGCCCGGCGAGCATGCGCTCGGTGTGGTCGCGGCAGGCGACGGGCTCACGCACCCGCGTCTCGCCTTTCGCGCCGAGGCCCGCGAGCAACAGGGCCGACTTCACCTGCGCCGAGGGCGTCGGCAGTTCGTAGTCGATCCCCTTGAGCGCCGCCGGGGAGACCGTCGCCGGCAGGCGGCCGTCGTCGAGCGCGATCGCCGCGCCCATGCGGCCGTGGGGCTCGGCGACGCGGCCCATGGGCCGCGCGCGCAGGCTCGCGTCGCCGTCGAAGCGCGCCCCGACGCCAGCGCCCGCGACCGCGCCGAGGACAAGCCGCACGCCGGTGCCGGCGTTGCCGAAGTAAAGCGTCGCTTCAGGCGCCGACCAGGGCGCGCCCCTGACGCGCCATTCAAAGCCCTCGCCGACCCGCTCGCGCGAAACCTCCGAGCCGAGCGCGCGCATGGCGGCGGCGGTGCGCAACACGTCGTCGGCTTCGAGGAGGCCGCGCACGAGGGTTTCGCCCTCGGCGAGCGCGCCGATGATCAGCGCCCGATGGGATATGGACTTGTCGCCCGGCGCGACGGCGACCCCGACGAGCGCCCCGCCCGGCGTCGCGCGAGCGCCCTCGGCGGCGGGCGGAGGGGTCGTCGCCGGGGGGTCTTGCGGCACGGGGGTTTGTCCTTATCTCGCACAGTCCGATTGGCGGTTTTGACAGCCGCCCTGGCGCGTGGCAACACGCGCGCCCGCCCGCGAAAAACGATCGCGCGACGCGCCATCTCGTGCTCCCCGGCGCCAGACAGAGACCGTACGTTTATGAACAAGCCCGAACTCGGCGTGAAACGCGACTGCCCGGAATGCGGCGCGCGCTTTTACGACCTCAACCGCGACCCGGCCGCCTGTCCGAAGTGCGGCCACGCCTTCACGCCCGAAGCGCTTCTGAAGCCTCGAAAACCCAGGCCCGACGACGCGCCGAAGGAGGAGAAGGAAGAGAAGCCCGACGCGGCCGCAAAAGAGACGTCGCTCGAAGACGCCGACAAGGAAGAGGCCGCCGCCCAGTCGAACCGCAAGGCCGCGCTGGACGAAGACGAGGACGGCGACGACGTTGAAAAGATCGACGACATCGACATCGAGGATGACGACGACGAAGACGACGACAACGACGCGCTGCTCGCCGACGAGGACGACGACGTCTCCGGCATCGTCAAAAGCGGCGACGACGACGAGGACTGAGGGGCTTCTTGCGCCCGCAGCGGCCGGGCGCTAATCACACGGGCGTCGCCGCCCCAACGGCGAAGCCAAAGACCCGGGGCTATAGCTCAGTTGGGAGAGCGCTTGAATGGCATTCAAGAGGTCGGCGGTTCGATTCCGCCTAGCTCCACCACTTTATTGATCTCGCGATAGATCGCTTCGCGATTATCTCCGATGGGTCGCGCTAACCGCGCGGCGGCCAGTCGGCCTTGCGAACCCTTTGGGTTCGACCCTTCTTCGTTCAGGCAAGCCATTGTTATCGCTCGCGGACAATCGCTGGGCGACGTCCTCTGCGGGGGCGGCCTGACCAGCCGAGCCCGCGGTCGCGGCTTCTTTGCGAGACCGGTTCGAGATTCGCTTAGGCGAACTCGGCGGGCCTTTTCAATCGGAGAGCCGCGCTCTCCGCTCACTGATTTTTCGGCGCCTGGATTTGCTCGGTCGGGCGGGCGCTCCGTATACGCCTCCGCTTGCAAGCCAATGAAAAAAGGCGGCCCGCTTGCGCGAGCCGCCTTCCCCCCGGACGCCGCCTTACGCGCGGCGCCTATTGGTCGACGTTCGGCCCCTGCGCGCGGCCGTTGAGGGGCGTCGCGGCGTAGGGAAAGACCTGGTTGAACGAGATGTCGTTCGCCGTGACGCCGTCAATGTCGACGTCGGCGGGGTCGCCGCCGAGGGGCCCGGCGACGCCAAGGGCGATAAGCGCGATGTCGACGACGTCGTCGCCGAAGCGCCGGCCGTTCGGCCACCCGCCGGGCACGGGGCCGCCCGCCGCCGCGCTTTCCAGCGTGTCGCCGCCTAACACGGACAATCGGTCGAAGCCTTCCGCGCCGGAAAGGCGCGCCGGACCCGTCGTCAGGTCGACGCGAATGACGTCCGGCTGGTAGATCGTCGCGAGGTCGACAAGGGGTTCGAGCGTGATCCCGAGAAGCGCCTCGATCGCCGCGGCGAGTTCGGGATTGGCGACTGAATCGGCGAAGTCGCCGTCCGAGCTCGGAAGGCTTTCATTGTAGACGTCCTTGTCGACGATCGGCAGCAGCGCCTCGGCGAAGAGCGGATTGCCCTGGCGGCCCACCTGGTCGAACAGGAAGGACGAGGCGCGGAAACTGCGCTTGTCCCGCGCGCGCTGGAGACGCGGAAAGCGCGGCCGGCTCGTCGTCGCGAAGACGCCGGCGAGGCGCGCGGGCTCGGCGGCGCTCCGGCGGCCGCGCGACGGCGCGGCGGTCAGCTCGTCGAGGGGGATGCTGAGGACGATCGTGAAAAGGTTGAACCCCGCCTGGCTGTCGAAGGGCTTGTTCGGCCCGCCGAATGTGAAGTCGAGATCGAAGATCGATTGAATGTCGGCGTAGAAACCATCGTCCCGCTGACCGGCGAAGACCACGTGGCCGTCGTCGATCGTCGCGATGGCGTCGCTCGTGTATGGGTCGAGCGCGGCGGCATCGGCGACGCCTTCAAGGGCGGGGGCTTCGCCGTCACCGCCTTGGTTGTAGAAGGGCGTCACGAGGCCCTGATTGTTCGGCGGCACGATAAGCCCGTCGGCGAGCCCCGAACCGAGAACGCGGGCGCGGCGGGCGCGCCGGTCGATCTGGCGCACCGTGTAAGTCTGGCGCCGGTTCTGATTGTCCGGAAAGACGCCGGGGCCCGCCGGCTGCAGAACGCCGAGATAGGACTGGAGGATCGTGTTCTCGTTGGCGAATTCAGTACGGAAATCGAATTCGTAACTTATGGTCGCGCGGCCCGCCGCGACGTCGTCGTCGAGGGCGACGTGGATCGCGTAGCGCACCTCGTCGTCGAACTGGAACGCGTTCGGGCCGATGCCGGGCTCCTGGAACGGGTAGACGGCGAGCGCGGTCGTCAAGAACCGGCGCCCGTCCGGCCCCTCGGTGATGAAGGCGTAGACGTCGGTGGTGTTGGCGGCGTCGTCGAGCGTGATCGACGGCGCGTCCATATGGCTCGACGCGGTCGCGAAAAGCGGCGCAAGGCCGACGGCGGCGCCCGCCAGCGCGCCGATGAACGTTCGTTTCATGTAACCTCTCCTGTCGCGGCGCGTGCGCCGGCGCACGCGTTTGCAACGAACGACACGTTGGAGAGGCCGATCCGGTTGCGCCGATGCGTGCGATTGTGATCGCCGGCGCAAAAAAGTTTCTCGGACCGTCTGACGGGCGCCGGCGCCGGCCGCGCTGAAGGGCGAGGCGTCGCTTTTGGCGGAGGATGGGGCGCGCCGGGAACTCGAACGCGACGGCGGCCTGCGCGGCGCAATCAATGTACGAACGAATTCGGCGCCCGTTCGTCCGCGGCTTCTCCAGGCGCGCGGCGCGGGCTGAAACGCCAGCGCAGATCGATCGTGTCGGCGGAAGACAAAAGCTCGCGCGGGCAGTCGATGAACTGCGGACGAAAGTCCCTACGGCGCAGTTTTCTTTCACAATTTAGTTGCGCTTTGTGCTATGGTTCACGGATGAATCCGAGAGGCGGCTAGTGTCCGATTATCAGAAAGTCCTCATGGCCCTGCGTCGCATCACGCGGGCGATCGATCTGAACTCGAAAAAGCTCGTGCGGCGCAGCGGCCTTACAGCGCCGCAACTTCTTGTGATGCGGACGATCGACAAGACGGGCGACAAGGCGGGCGACGGGGCCGGTGACGGGGCGAGCGACGGAGCCGCGCGCGCAAAACCGTCGCTCATCGCCCGCGACGTGCAACTGTCGCAGGCCACGGTGACGACCATTCTCGACCGGCTGGAGCGCAGCGGCTTCGTGCGCCGCGAGCGCAGCCTCGCCGACCGGCGCGTCGTCGAGGTTGAGCTGACGGAGGCGGGCGCGGCGAAACTGCGCGACGCGCCCGAGATGCTCCAAGCCGATTTCTTCATGAAATTCAATCAGCTGGAGGATTGGGAGCGGGCTTCGCTAATCGCGTCCCTGCAGCGCGTGGCGGCGATGATGGACGTCGACGATCTCGAAGACGCGCCCATTCTCGAGGTTGGCGATTTTTCCGCCGATCCCGGGCGCGTGCACTGATTTTCCGTCAGCGGCGCGGCGAATGCCGTGGCGCTCAGCCCGCGACCAGCGTCAACCCTTCCTCCGGCGGATCCCACGTAACGTGGCGATCCTCCAACACGACCAGATTGTTCTGATTGATCAACGTTCCGGATGCGTCGTAGCCTAAAAGTTCGGCGGGCGGCGTCACCGGATTGCGCTTCAGGAGAAGCGCGTCGCGGGCGGCCAGGTTGCTGAGCCCCCGGATACGTTCATTGCCGTTTTCGTCGAAGACGTGCAGCACGTCGGCCTTGTCGAAATCGCCCTGCATCGAGACGACGTCGCCGCAATGGATCGGCCGGTCGCCGGCGCACACCGCGTCGACGACGTCGTTCGCAAGAACGATGCTGCCCGCCATCTGAAGACGGTCCGTCAGCCAGACTTTCCAGGAGGGGATGGCGTTCTTGGCGATGCACCGCGTATGCGGACGATCGTTCTTGATGATCGACGACACCGGCCGATCGATCGAGCCGCGCCCGATAAGCGTCGCGCAGCCGGAGTTCTGGGCCATGTTCGCGGCCTGCATCTTCGTCAGCATGCCGCCGCTGCCGAGATCGCTGACGCCCGTCGTCACGTCGAGGTATTCGTTCACGTCCTCCACCTCTTCGACGAGGGTCGCTTCGGGGTCGGACGGATCGCGGTCGTAAAGGCCGTCAACGCTGGTCAGGATGACGAGTTGCGTCGCGTCGATCATCTGCGCGACCTTCGCCGACAGCCGGTCGTTGTCGCCGACGCGGATCTCCTGCGTCGTGATCGTGTCGTTCTCGTTGACGATCGGCACGATGCCGCGCTCGAGCAGCCGGTGGATCGTGTTCTTGGAGTTCAGGAACCGACGGCGGTTCTCCAGATCGTCGAGGGTGACGAGCACCTGGGCGATGTCGAGGCCGAACTCGTTGGCGATCTGCTTGTAGGCGTTGAGCAGGATCGGCTGGCCGCACGCGGCGGCGGCCTGCTTCTCCTGGACGCCGGCGGCCTGGGGCGTGAGGCCCATGGTCTTGAGCCCCAGGGCCACGGACCCCGACGAGGCGAGCGCCACCTCATAGCCCTCGCTTTGCAGCTCGGCGATGTCGCTCAGGAGCCCGTTCATGAAGGCGTAGCGCGGCGTAAACCGCTCTTCGTTGGCGAGCAAGCTCGACCCGACCTTCACCACTATTCGATTGCGCGACGACGCCATGCCCGCCCCTCGTAAAACTACGACGCTTGGATAAGCGCGCCCGTGCTGCAGCGCAAGATGCTTAGTGCGCAAAATACTACCAAAGCCGTAATTTACCTTTCAAAAACGCGTCAGGGGTGCGCCGACTCGGGAAAATGGCGTATTTTCTGGTGTCCCGAACTGAATTGAAAAACTGAACCGCGTCGATCACGAAGCAGAAAGCTGCAAGAAATTATTTGAAGATTAAAAATCCGACGTGTAAACGACAGCGGATGCTGCAACGCGGAAGAGGCGGACGATGCGCGCTTTGATGATCGGGTGCGGAAAAATGGGCGGCGCGATGTTGAGCCGGTGGGCGACGCGCGACGACGTCGCGTTCTCGGTCGTCGACCCCGCCATCGCGAAAGCGCCGGCGGGCGTCGCTCTGTTCGCGAACGCGGCGGAGCTGTCAGCCGAGCCGTTCGACGCGATCGTGCTGGCGGTGAAGCCGCAAATGCTGGGCGACATCGCGCCGGACTATCGCGATCGGCTCGCCGCCGACGGCGCGTTGATCTCTATCATGGCCGGCGCGTCCGCCGCGACGATCGCCGCGGCCTTCGGCGACGCGGCGATAGTTCGCGTGATGCCGAACCTGCCGGCGCAGATCGGCCAGGGCGTCAGTGGGCTCTTCGCCAACGACCGGGCGACGCCGGCCCAGCGCTCGTTCGCGGAGGAGCTCGTGAAGGCGACCGGCGAGGCGATCTGGGTCGATTCAGAAGACGCGCTCGACCGCTTCCCCGCCGTCGCCGGCAGCGGACCGGGCTATGTCTTTGAGATTGCGCGCGAATATGTGGCCGCGGCGCGCGAGCTCGGGTTCGAGGAAGAGGCGGCGCGGCGCATGGTCCTCGGCGTGATGGCCGGAACGGTCGCGCTCGCGCAACAGAGCGGCGAGGATCTGGAGACGCTGCGCGACGCGGTGACGAGCAAGAACGGCACGACGGAGGCCGGCCTCAACGCCTTGCGGGCGGACGAAACGCTGGGCGCGCTCCTGCGCGCTACGACGCGCGCCGCCTACGATCGCGCGGTTGAACTCCGCTAGCGCGGCCAACGTAGCCCCGACGACAACGAATTGAGGAAGATTATGGGAACGGTCGACGACAAGATCGGCGCTTATGTTTCAGGCCTTGGCCGCAACGCTCGCGCCGCGGCGCGGGAACTCGCCGTCGCCTCGACGCAGACGAAGACCGCGGCGCTCGCCGCCGCCGCCGCGGCTTTGCGCGAACGGCGCGCGGACATTGTCGCCGCCAACGCCAAGGACATCGAAAAGGCGCGCGCGGACGGCAAGACGGACGCCTTCGTCGACCGTCTGGCGCTCACCGACGAGCGCGTTAACGCAATCGCCGGCGCGGTCGAGGAGATCGTCGCCCTGCCCGACCCCGTGGGCCGCGCCCTGTCGGAGACGACCCGGCCGAACGGCCTCAAGATCACCAAGGTCGCGACGCCCCTCGGCGTGATCGGCATGGTCTACGAATCGCGGCCGAACGTCGGCGCCGACGCCGGCGCTTTGTGCGTGAAATCGGGCAACGCCGTCATCCAGCGCGGCGGCTCGGACAGCGCTAACTCATCGCGCCTCATCATCGAGTGCATGCGCGCCGGTTTGAAATCGGCGGACCTGCCGGCCGACGCCATCCAGTACGTCGACACGACCGACCGGGCCGCCGTCGCGGAGCTCCTGCGCTGCGACGAATACGTCGACCTCGTCATCCCGCGCGGCGGCCGGGGCCTCGTGGAGCTCGTGCGCGACCAGGCGCGGGTGCCGACGCTTCTTCATCTCGACGGCAACTGCCACACCTACGTCCACGAGGACGCGGACCTCGACAAGGCCGCCGAGATCGTCGCCAACGCCAAGCTCCGGCGCACGGGCGTGTGCGGGGCGACGGAGAGCCTTGTCGTCGACGAGAAGATCGCCGGCGACGCGCTGCCCCGCCTAGTCGACGCGCTCGAGGGTTGCGAGATCCGCGGCGACGCGGCGGCCGTCGCCATCGATGGGCGCGTCAAGCCCGCAAGCGATGACGATTGGGCGACGGAATATCTCGACGCGGTCGTGTCCGTGAAGGTCGTGAAGAACCTCGACGCCGCGCTCGACCACGTGGCCGCCTATTCCTCCGCCCACACCGACGCGATCGTGACCGAAAACGACGCCGCCGCCGAACGCTTCCTCGCGACGATCGATTCGGCCGTCGTCATGCGCAACGCCTCGACCCAGTTCTCCGACGGCGGCGAATTCGGCATGGGCGCGGAGATCGGCATCGCCACCGGCAAGATGCACGCGCGCGGCCCCGTCGGCCTCGAACAACTGACCTCCTTCAAATACCAGGTGCGCGGCGACGGCCAGGTCCGCCCATAGGGTTCGTCCCTGAAGCGCCGCGCGCGCCCAACCCGATAAGAAACGAAGTCGGAAAGGACGTTACGTCATGAACGGCGAAGCCTTATTCTCCCTTGCGCTCTATTTCATCCTGATGATGGCGATCGGCTATTACGCCTATCGTAAGTCGACGGACGACGTCTCCGGCTACATGCTCGGCGGGCGTCAGCTCCACACGGCGGTGGGGGCCCTGTCGGCGGGCGCGTCGGACATGTCGGGCTGGATGCTGCTCGGCCTGCCGGGCGCGGTTTACGTCTCCGGGCTTTCGAGCGCGTGGATCGCCGTGGGGCTGACGATCGGCGCCTACCTCAACTACCGCTTCGTCGCGCCGCGGCTCCGCGTCTACACGGAGAAAGCCGACGACGCGATCACCATTCCCGACTTCTTCGAGAAGCGCCTGAAGGACGACAGCCGGATGCTGCGGGTCCTGTCGTCCGTCGTCATCATCATTTTCTTCACGCTCTACACCTCGGCGGGCATCGTCGCGGGCGGTTTACTCTTCGAAGCGTCGTTCGGGCTCGACTACCGGTTGGGGCTCTTCATCACCGCGGGCGTCGTCGTCGCCTACACGCTCTTCGGCGGCTTTCTCGCCGTCAGCCTCACGGACTTCGTCCAGGGCGTCATCATGTTCATCGCGCTGATCCTGGTGCCGATCGTCGCGCTCCAGTCGCTCGGCGGCTTCGAGGCGTCGACGGCGACGCTGAACGAGATCGACCCGACGCTGACAAAAATGCTGAGCGGCGTCAGCCTTGTGGGGATCATTTCCAGCGCCTCGTGGGGGCTCGGCTATTTTGGCCAGCCGCACATCATCGTGCGGTTCATGGCGATCCGCTCCCTACCGGACGTCAAGATCGCGCGCTGGATCGGCATGAGCTGGATGCTCATCACCGTCATCGGCGCCGTCGCCACGGGTCTCTTCGGCCTCGCCTATGTCAGCGCCAACACCCTGACGCTCGACGATCCGGAGACGATTTTCATCATGCTGTCACAGGTCCTGTTCCACCCGCTGATCGCCGGGTTCCTCCTGGCGGCGATCCTCGCGGCGATCATGAGCACGATCTCCTCGCAGCTTCTCGTGTCGTCGAGTTCGCTCACGGAGGATTTCTACAAAACCTTCGTGCGCCGCGGCGCGAGCCAGAACGAACTCGTGCTCGTGGGCCGGGCGTCGGTGTTCGGCGTCTCGCTCGTCGCTATCGCCCTCGCCTTCGACCGCTCGAACAGCATTCTCTCCCTCGTCAGCAACGCCTGGGCCGGCTTCGGCGCCGCGTTCGGTCCGCTGATCCTGCTGTCGTTGTTCTGGAAGGGCCTCACCCGCGCCGGCGCGCTCGCCGGCATGGTCGCCGGCGCCGGCGTCGTGCTCTTCTGGATCTACGCCCCGGTCGGCCCGGACGGCGCGGCGCTTTCCGCCTCGTTCTACGAAATGATCCCCGGCTTTGCGGCAGGCATGCTGACGACCGTCGTCGTCAGCGCGCTGTCGAAAGACCCAAGCCGGCGCGTCCAGGAACAGCACGAAGAGGTCGAGGCGATCATCGCCGACCATGAGGGCGGGCGGTCGGCCGAAGGCGCGGCGGCTTCGCCGGCCTGAGGCGTGGGCCCCAAGTCCGTCAGCAGGCGTTCATCACCAGGCGGACGAGCTCCGTCTGTTTGGCGACGCCGGTTTTCTGGAAGACGTTGCGCAAATAGGTGCGCGCCGTGCTCGGCGTGACGCCGGCTTCCTCCGCGGCGTCCTCGACGTTGAACTTGACGACGAGGCCCCGCACGACGCGCGCCTCGCTCAGCGAGATCGACAGCGCCTTGGCGATCGTCTCCGGCGTCGCCGTGAAGTCCGTCGTCGTGTCGGCGAGCTTCATGGTGGCGAAGGCGCCGCTTTTGGCGACGTCGCGCGCGACGAGCGTCAGGATCGCCGCGCCCTCGTCGAACTCGCGATTGATGCGGAAGACGCGGTGCGCCGCCGCCTCGGCGTCGGCGTCGAACACCTCCTTCAAAAAAGCGGCGAAGGCCTCGCGGTCTTCTTTGCGGGCAGGACGTACGCGGCCGTTCGCGTCTTTCGAAAACACGCTGCGGTCATCGATCAGCGCCGCGGCGCGGTCGTTGTTGGCGACGACAGCGCCCGTCTCGTCGAACGTCGCGAGGGCCATGCCCAGACGATCCAGCCCTTCCAGCGCGCGCACGGTGAGCGCCTCCGTCAGCCGGCGTTCGTATTCGGCGATCGCGGCCGTGAGCCCCTCGGTCAGCGCCGCGGGGGCTGCGGGCTTCAGGAAAAACCGGAAGACGCCGGCGGAGTTCATGGCGTGGAGCGCAGCCTCGAGGTCCGGTTCGCCGGAAAGGAGCATGTAGACGCTTTGCGGCGCGACGGCCTTCATCTCTTCGATGAGCGACAGGCCCGACGTCGCGCCCATGCGCAAATCGCTGATGACGAGCGCGGCGGGCTCGTCCGCCTGGGCCTGCAGCGCCTTCTTCGGCGAGCCGTAAAACCGGCCGTTGACGGACAAATCGACCTGCGACAGCGCCACCCGCAACAGGTCCAACGCCATCGGGTCGTCGTCGATGCAGATAAGGTCGTAGTCCGAAGACGGCATCGACGATCTCCCCGGGGGCCGAACGGGCCTTACGGCGCGTCGCAAGGCGGCGATGCGCTCTTTACCGTTCAGTTAGTCCTGTCGGCGTAAAGATTTTGGTAATTCGCCGCGCGGGACCATCGATCATGGACGTCTGCAAAGCCCTCGTCATCGAGGACGACGATCTCGATTTCGAGATCCTGTCGCGTTATCTCGCCCGCTCCCAGGCGCCGCGGTTCGAACTCGTCCGGACCGAGTCCGTCGCCGACGCCCGCCAGGCCATCCAGGACGACAGGTTCGACGTCGGCCTTTTCGACCAGCGCCTTCTCGACGGCTCGTCGGGCATCGACTTCGTCGAGGAGCTCGGCGGACGGAACGCCGACTTTCCGATCATTCTCATCACGGGGATGGACGGCGAGGTGCTGGACCGCAAGGCCATGCACGCCGGCGCCTACGACTATGTGGACAAATCCTCCTTCAGCTATGAGGTCATGGACCGATCGATCCGTTTCGCGATCGAAAGCCATTCGCGCGAGCAACGTCTTCGCGCCGCGACGGCCGCCGCGAAAGAACAGACGGCGATCGCGCAGGGCATTCTCGCCGTCGTCGGTCACGAGATGAAATCGCCGGTGAGCTCCATCAAGGGCTACAGCAAGTTCATCAATGAAAACGCGCTTGAAAGCCCGGTGCGGGACGCCGCCGGCCGCATGCATGTCGCCGCCGCGCACTTGGAGGACTTTCTCCAGAACCTCTCCGAATTCGTGAAGCTCGACAACGACGCCGCGGCCCTGTCGCGCGACCGGTTCAACGTGCGCGAGATGATCGACGGCACGATCTCGCTCTTCGCGCCGTACGCCAACCACAAATCGATCGCGCTCAACGTCGAGGCGGCCGAAGAGCTGGACGCCGACTATGTCGGCGACAAGCTTCGCCTGCGCCAGGTGATCATCAATCTCGTGAAGAACGCGATCAACTATTCCGATGGCGGCGTGATCACGATCGCGGCCTCGGTCGCGAATAACCGCTTTCGTTTCTCCGTCGCCGACCAGGGCGTCGGCATGTCGGAAGACAAGATCGAGGTCGCGCTCTCGAACGAGATCCGCCCCCTCGGCTCATCGGGGTCGTTCACCGGCGGGCTCGGCATCGGCCTGTCGATCTGCCGACGCTTGATCCGCCTGATGAACGGCACGTTCAAGCTCGAAAGCGCCGAAGGCCTCGGCACGACGGCGAGCTTCGAAACGCCGATCGAACGCGCCGACGCTTCCTTGAGCGCCGCCTAACCTTGGGGCCGGCGCGGCAGCGCCGTCAGATCGAACCAGTATTCGTCGATTTCGCTCACGACACGGATGACGTCGTCGAGATCGATCGGCTTCGTCACGAACGAATTGGCGCCGAGCTCGTAGCTGCGGATGACGTCGGTGTCGCTGTCCGACGTCGTGAAGACGATGATCGGCACAAGGCGCCCGGCGTCGAGCGCACGGATGCGCTCCAGCGTCTCAAGTCCTGTCATGCCGGGCATGTTGAGGTCGAGGAGCACAAGGTCCGGCGACGCGTTCTCGTCCGCACGCTTCGCGATGACGTCGAGCCCCTCGGGCCCGCTGCCCGCCGTCAAGAGCTCCGCGCGCGAGCCGCCGCCCTCGAACACGCGCTCCAAAATCTGACGGTCGTCCTCATTGTCGTCGATCAACAGCACCTGGCGGCGTTTCGCCGCGGCCTCCGCGTCGCGTCGTTGCGCCCGTTCCGCCATGTCGCGTCACTCGCTCCCGTTCGCTCGCGGCAAGGCGAAGCGCACATGCGCCCCGCCGCCGGCGTTTTCCTCGATCCATATTCGCCCGCCGAGGGCGTCCACCGCCTTGCGGCAAATCGCCAGCCCCATGCCGCTGCCGGGCGCGGCGCTTTTCGATTGCAGGCGCGTTAGAGGATCGAACACGCGCTCGCGGTGATCTTCCGGCACGCCGGGACCGTTGTCGGCGACGCCAAGAACGACCTCGCCGCCGCGGGCCTCGGCGGTGAAGCGCACGCTCGGCAGGCGGGTTTTGTCGGCGACGCCGAACTTCAGCGCGTTTCCGACGAGGTTCTGGTAGACCTGCGCGAGAAGGCCCGCTTCGGCGATCACGTCAGGGGCGTCTTCAAAGGCGAGAACGACGCGGCGGTCGGCGCATTTGGCGCTGTAGTCGAGGAGCGCCTTGCGGGCCACCTCGCACGGATCGACGCGCGTCGGCGCCGCGCCCGCGCGCATTCTGGACAGGCGCAGAATGTCTTTAATCAGGGTCTGCATGCGCTTGGCGGAGTTCTTGATCGTCTCCAGATCCTTGCGCGCGCTTTCCGGCAGGTCGGGGCCGAGGTCGCGCTCCAGGAACTGGCTGAAGATCGTCAGCTTGCGGAGCGGCTCTTGGAGGTCGTGCGACGCGACGCGCGCGAATTGTTCGAGTTCGTCGTTCGACTGGCGCAGTTTCTCCTGGGCCTCGATGAGCGGCGTGATGTCGTAGGAGATGACAAGCGCCATGTCGCGCTGGCTCGCCGGGTCCTTGAACGGCACTTTGTCGGTCGAGGCCCAGCGCCGGCCGCCGTCGCGGTCCTCGAACGCCTCGACGACGCCGAGCCTCGGCGTTCCGCTCGCCATGACGTCGAGATCGTCCTCGTGGCGCGCGGCCGGCGTCGCGGCCCCGAACGCCGACGCGAGGCGGCCCTCGACCGCGTCGGCGGCCGCGCCCATGGCGTCGGCCGCGGCCTCGTTCAGCCGCACGATCACGTCGTCCGCGTCCTTGAGCCATATCCGCGCCGGCGCGTTCTGGAAGAGAAGCTCAAGTTCCTCGGCCTTGGCGCGTTCGCCGGAGACGTCGCGCATGGTCGCCACCGCGCCGAGGAGGCGGCCCTCGTCGTCGACCATCTGAACGGCGCGCGAGACGACCCGCCGGCGCGGCAGGCCCTCCGGCGCGATGACGATTTCCTGGGCGTCGACGGTCTCGCCCTTGAAGCCGCTCCACAGCGGAATGCGCGCCTCTGCGAGGGGCGTCTCCCCGTCGGCTTCAAAAAGATCGAACCGTTGCGACCAGTCGTCGACCGTCGAGCGGTCCGCGGTTGCGCCGTGAAACTCGCGCGCGGCGCGGTTGAAGACCGCTAGCTCGCCCGCCTCGTTACAGGCGACGACGCCGTCGCTGACGTTATCCAGTGCGGCGCGCAGGAACGCGGCGCTGCGGGCGGCGGCGTCCGCCTCGATCCATTCGCGGGCCACGTCCCGGGCGATCCCGTGAACCGTAGGATCGGCGGCGCCGGCGCGCGGCAGGACGATCTTCAGTTCGAGACGGCGCGGCGCGCATGCCGTTTTCGTCTGACAGCGCAAGCGAAGGATCGCCTCGCGGTCGCTCGCGTTCTTGAGGTCGAGGCGCAGCGCCAACCCGGCGTTGTCGACGAGCGCGCCGAGCAACGTCCCGACGTCGAGATGCTCCGTCGGCTTCAGATCAAGAAGAGAAAAGAGCGCCGGGCCGCACGCCGCTTCGCCCGTCGCGGGATCGATCGAAAACGCGGCGACGTCGGCGAGGGCGTCGAACGCGTCGAGCGCAGCCGGCCGCGCGATCCCGCCGGCGTCGCTGGACCTCGCGTCGTCGCGTTCAACTTTCGCTTGCGCGTGGTTCATCGAGCCGCCGCCGTCGCCATGCCGATCGCGGCGCGCCGCTTCTCCTCTCGAGCGGCGTGCGCGCCGGCGTTCGTCCGAGTTTTGCGTCTCCCTCTCGCGCAGAAGACGATCCAAGGATGAACATTCTCCTAATAGGTGAACAGAATGCTACCATTGCGTGCGTTGTTCGATTTTTCCAGCCACTCCTCATCTGTGGATATCGAGCCGGGGCACGCACGCATAGGTTGGCTCTACAAGTTGGAGGTTGCCATGTACGCCGAAGAACAAAGACAATACGTCCGCCACTGCCTTGAGCGTTTCGCCCGCTTCATTTCGAAGGCGGATTTCGAGGCGTCGGGCACCCTGATCGACGTCTCCGAAGGCGGTCTGTCGCTGCGCGCGGAGACCGACGCCGAGGTCGGCGACGAGATCATCGTCTATCCGGAAGGCCTCGGCCGACTAACCGGCACCGTCTGCCGCGTCTTCGACGGCGGCCTCGCCGTGAAGTTCGATCTGTCGGACAACCAACGAGCCTATCTCGCCAAGCGCATCGAAGCTGCGAAGACCGGGCGCCCGTTCATGCGGCTCCTTGAGAACCGCACCCACAAACGCGTTCGCCTGCAGTTGAAGTCCGAGGCCCTGGAAGAGAACACGGGCGCCCGGTTCGACTGCGAGATCGTCGACCTGTCGCCGACCGGCGCGCGCATCAAAGCCGAACGCCGACCGTCCGTCGGCGACGCCGTGCGCATCGGCGTCCTCAGCGGCCTCGTGCGCCGTTACACGAGCGACGGTTTCGCGATCGAGTTCGCGGGCGCCGTCGCGCCGGCGCCGGCGAGCGTCGCGGCCTGACCGCGATTTTCGGGCGAACGTCAAAAACCCTCCTAATTTGAGGATATTTTTTCGACAAAGCCGCCCGTAAAGTCGCATCATCGCAATGGAGACGACAATGCCTTTTGAACTGATGACAGAATTCGGCAATATCAACCAGGCGGTTTGTTTCGTCGAGGGTCTTGTCGGCGGCGTCGCCCTGAAGTTTCTCGTCGACGCGTCAGCGCAGTTCCTCATGGCCCGCCGCAACGCCAAGCGCCGCGAGTTCGACGAAATGCTTGACGATCTCGTTTGGGACCGGGCCCAGCGCCTGTCGAAAGTGAAGTCGGCGTTGCGCAAGAGCGCGCCCGCCGCCTGCGCCGGGCCTCGCCCGACAGGAGGCCCCGCCCAGGACCGGGACAGGACCGAGACAGGACGGGAACTACTCAAAACACTGACTTACGAGCGGCGTTCATCGACTGACGCCGCGGCCGATTTGAAAACGCTCCGAAAAACGTTTCGCCCGCGACATTTTCGCCTGA
The DNA here is from genome assembly GCA_050331095.1 of Parvularculaceae bacterium. Lineage (GTDB taxonomy): Bacteria > Pseudomonadota > Alphaproteobacteria > Caulobacterales > Parvularculaceae > MED-G105. The sequence goes on along the minus strand of JBHJHE010000038.1, from coordinate 6,274 downwards.
CCCCCGCCGAAACGCCCCCGCGCCCGACGCCGATAATCAACGATTGGCCGCCCCGCCCGCCGTGTCGCGCGAGCTCCGCGACCGCCGGCGCAACAGGCGACGTCCCATACTCCCTCGGTACAAAGATCACATCCGAACCTCACGCCTCGCCGGAGGCCGTTCGGGGACGAAACAACCTATAGGGATAAATCTTTCGGCTTGCCGCTCACCGAGCTATGTGGCAGTTTCCAGCCCAACGTTACATAACAGCAACGTTAACGGTTTGGGTTGATCAGCGAGCCAAATCAGATACCGACGAGGCGCGCCCGCTCCGGACGATCCGTGGACGTTAAGTCCAAGCGCGAGCGTTTCGACCTGATTTCCGCCGGCGGCGTGAAGCCGCTGACGTATATGGCGTAGTCGTATCTCATGGGGGAGATCATGCGCGACTTCGAACGGCCGACGCGCAACGCGAACGGCTTCGACTATTGCGACAGCGTCGAACCGACGTCGAAACGACGCGGCGCGTCATACGATGACTACAGTTCGCCGCCGACCCGTTCGGTCGTTGCGCGCGCCGGCTAACCGGCCCGATCGAAACCCCGGTCGAACTCCGGCCGCGCGCCGCGTCGCGCAATCGTGGGCTCGAGCCCGGCGATCAAGCGCCTGCGGGACCTCATCGAGCTTTTCGGGCCGTTCGAAGATCCCGTCCTGATCTGCGGCGAGACCGGCGTCGGCAAGGAGGCGGTCGCCCAGGGCGTGCACGCCGCGAGCCGGCGCGCCGGGGCGCCGCTCGTCGTCCACAACGCCGGCCGGGTCGATCGCGAACTGACGGGTTCCCAGTTCTTCGGCCATGTGCGCGGGGCCTTCACCGGCGCGGCCGCCGACCGGACGGGGCTCTTCGCCGACGCCCATGGCGGCGCGCTCCATCTGGACGAAATCGGCGACCTGCCGTTCGCGTTGCAGGCGAACTTTTTGCGCGTTCTCGAAGACGGGCTCGTCACGCCCGTGGGCGCCAACGCGCCGGTCGCCGTCGACGTGCGCGTGATCGCGGCGACGAATTGCGACCTGCGCCGCGCCGTCGAAGAGGGCGCGTTCCGGCGCGATCTTTACTATCGGCTCAATGTCCTTCGCATCGACGTGCCGCCCTTGCGCGCGCGCGGCGAGGACGTCGTCGAGATCGCGGAACATTTCGTCGCCGAACGCGGCCAGTCGTTCAGCCTGTCCCCCAAGGCCGCCGACAAGCTGAAGACCCACGCCTGGCCGGGCAACGTGCGTGAACTGAAAAACTGCGTGACGCGCGCCGCGGTTCTGGCCCGCGGCGGCGATATCGACCCTGAACATATCGAGTTCGACGGCGAAACGACAGGCGTGGCCGCCTCGCTCGACATCGACGCAGGCAAGCGGGCGATCGCGCTTTATCTCGCCGCCATCGCCCTCGAACGCGCCGGCGGCAACGTCTCCAAGGCGGCGACGCTCGCGAACATGAACCGCACGAGCTTCCACGCCTTGAAGAAAGAACTCGACGGCGTCTCGCCGGCGGCCCTGCGCGACGGGCTCAGCGCGTTCGTCGGCGGCGCAGGCTGAAACGGGGCGCCGACCCCCTAGCGTCGCGCGAAAATTGCATATCCCCGGTCGGCGGCGGCGTCGCCGGTCGGTCGGGCGTTGGAGGGCGGTATGAGTTCCATTGAAACGCGCGCGGGGTCGCGCTCAAAAGCACGGTCCAGCCGGCGCGGCGCCTCCAAGGCGTCCGTCGCGGCGCGCGCGCTCATCGCCACGGGCGCGTTCTCGTACGGCCCGACCCACGCGCAAACGATCTTCGACGCCGAGGAGGCGACGCCGACCTCGCGCTTCGTCGACGCCTCGGAGCTCGACCGGCGCCGCCGCGACGATCCGATCGCCGACAAGATCCAGGAAGCGACGAGCAAGACCGCCGAGCTCGAGCGCGAGCTGCAGCGGGTGCGCGAGAGCCTGTCGCTCCACACCCTGCGTCTCGACGAGGCCGAACAGGCGCTGGCGCGCCAGGCCGACCTCATCGACCGGCAGGCGGAGATGATCGACCTTCTGCGCAAGACCCTCGCCGAAGCGGACGCCGAAAGCGCCGCCGCGCGCGCCCTCGCCGCCGCCGACGCAGCCGCCGCCCCGGCCGAAGCGCCGGCCGCGCGCGCGAGCGGCGTCTACGTCGTCAAAACCGGCGATACGCTGTCGCAGATCGCCACCGCCGTCGGCGTCAGCGAACGCACCCTGATCGACGACAACGACATTTCGAACCCGAACCGCATTTTCGTCGGCCAGCGTCTGCGCTTCCCGGCGGCGCCCGCGCCGACGCGCGGCGCCGTCCGCCGCGAGGCCCCGACGGCCGAGGCTGGGTCGGACCTCGCGACGATCGGCCAGCAGCCGCCGACAAGCGCCGCGCCCGCGAGCCCGCCGCCGGCGCCGACCCGCGTCGCCGCCGCCGACAATGACGACGACGCGCCGAAGACGCCGCAGCCGAAGCCGGCCGCGACCCCGCCGGCGAGCGCGACCGCCCGCAAAGAAGGCGAGGCGGACGAAAACCTGCCCGACGAGGTCGGTCAGCGCCCGGAGGAGGAGCCCGGCCGCTACATCGCGCTCCTTTCCGACGTCGGCGGCATTCTGACGCCGCGCGGCGCCTTGTTCGTCGAGCCGGAGATCGCCTTCACCACGACCTCGGACAATCGCTTCTTCTTCCAGGGCGTGGAGATTCTCGACGCCCTCCTCATCGGCGCGATCGAAGCAACGGATACGGATCGCCGCGCGCTCACCTCGCGGTTCGGACTGCGCTACGGCGTGACGAGCCGGCTCGAGCTCGAGGGCCGCGTCTCCCACGTCTATCGCGACGAGCAATCGACGGGCGTCAGCATCGGCGACCAGCAGCTTTCGAACATCGACCAGAGCGGCTCCGGCTTTGGCGACGCCGAGGCCGGCCTGCACTACCAGCTCAACAAGGGCCGCAAATGGCCGTATGCGATCTTTAATCTGCGCGCCAACGCGCCGACGGGCACGGGGCCCTTCGACCTGCCGCGCGACGAGGACGGCATCGAGCTTGAGCTCGCGACCGGATCGGGCTTCTGGACGGTGGAGCCGAGCTTCACTCTCATCGCCCCCACGGCGCCGGCGAGCATCTTCGCCAATATCGGCTATCAGGTGAACCTGTCGACCTCGCCGGGGCTCGATCTCGGCGACCAGACGCTGCTCGAATTCGACGCCGGCGACGCCTTGCGCGCCAATATCGGCGTCGGCCTGTCCGTGAACGACCGGTTCTCGTTGAGCCTCGGCTACAACCAGAGCCACTTCTTCCGCTCGAAATCGCGCTTCCGAGACGACGTGACCGGACAATTGTCGCGTGAATTCTCGCCATCGGCGACGGTTGGCGCGTTCGGCTTCGGCGGGTCCTACGCCGTTTCGAAGAGCACGCGCGTCAATCTGAACGCCCAGATCGGCGCAACGGACGAGGCGCCCGACGCGACGATCTCCCTGCGCCTGCAAAAACGCCTGTTCTGATCGGATAGATCGCTTACTGACGACCCAGAGCGCCGGGCGTTCGGCTTCGATCGGTCAAAGACCTTCTCAGGCGCTCAAAAACCTGTAATCCAGAGCGCCTGGCGTTCGGCTTCGATCGGTCAAAAACCTTCTCAGGCGTTCAAAACCCGGAATCAAGAGCAACCGACTGAGTCGATCAGTAGACGGTGCGCCCTTAATCGAACGGCCCGGAGGAGAACAGGCGCGAGCTCGTGAGCGCGCCGGAGACGGCCGACATCGCCGCGGACGCGCCGGCGCTTTGCGCCACGGCCGCGTCGAAATTGCTGACGACGACGTCGAATTCGATGGCGCGGGTGACGCGCACATTGTCCTGCGTGTTGTTGATCACCGTGAGGGCGGTCGCGTCGGCGTTCTGCCGAATGCGCATCGATTCCTGCACGGCGAGTCCTTCGGCGCTCAACTCCTCAATGAGGGTCATGTCCTGAAGGCCGATCTCGATGAAAAAGCCGGCGAACTCGACGAAGTTGTCGCCGGAGCGAAAACCGCCGCGCTTCTCTTTCAGCGTCGCGTCGTCCATCGGCTCGAGCCCGGCGAACGGGTCCGCCGGCGCGCCTTGCGCCCGCGCATCGACGGGCGCGATCGCAACGAGCGCGACGATGGCCGCGGCGAGGAGGCTCGTCGGGCTGAAGCCCGCGGCGGCGGCGCGGTCAAACCGGAGCGTCATCGTCAAAACCCCTCCGGGCGCAGAATGGAGAAACCGGACGAGGACGGCCGCGTCTGGTTGAGCACGACGCCCTGCAGCGTTTCGACGTCGAGCCCGCGATCGAACGGCGACGTCGGCGCCAGACGCCAGTCCTCCAACTTGTTGAAGTTCGCCTTGCCGGTGGAGAGGTCGCTCCGGATAAAGAGGATCGTGCCGTCCCAGATGTCCAGGAAGCGCTTGCGCGACATGAGCCGCACGCCGAGGGCGGGATCCCCCACGAGCACCCGGCGCTCGTTGATCCCCTTCACGACGACGAAGTGGCGATAGCCATTGTCCTCGATCAGCGCGATGCCCGGGACGCCGATCGTCGCGATGCGATCCAGGGTCAGCTTGAAGCCGTCGGCGACGAGGCCGACGGATTCGGCGTAGGCTTTCATTTCGAAGAGCGAGAAGCCGACCGTCTTAATCCGCTCCCGATCGCCGATCTCCCACATCGCGCTGAAGACGTCGCGCTCGCCAGTGGGCCGCTCGTAATGGTGGGTCAGGAGCGTCGCGAGGGCGGCCGAGCCGCAGCTGAAATCGAACTGCTGGCGCACGACGGTTTCGAATTTACGCGCCTGTACGCTTTGCACCGGCAGACGCACGTCGGCGCCGGCGACGTTGAAGAACGCGCTTTGCGCCGAAGCCCCGCCGAAAATGCCTAAAGCCGCCCCGGCGAGGGCGGCGACGATCGGGCCATGCGATCGGCGGCGGCGAAACACGAACATCCGCGCCTTTCCCCTTCGAAAAGCGGCGTTTCGGCGGCCTACTGGGGCGCCGCGCCGTTCAGAAACACGTTCACCTGCACCGAGCTCTGGAAGATCACGCCGTTGCCGGTGTTGTTGAGAACCGTGGTGACGCCGCTGTTAGACGAAATGTCGTTGCCGGTGATGCCGCCGGTGACGGCGCCGTCGGCGCTCACGTCGGTCAATTCGCCGTCATTGCGGGTCGAGTTGATGGCCGCCTGTTCGATGGCGGTGTTGTTGGTGATGCCGGTGCCGCCGGCCGCGTAGCGCATCTCCTGCTCGGTGAGGAGGGCGTCGCCGGCGAACGGATCGTCGGCGGCGACGGCGCTGACGGCGGCGTCGGCGACGATGATGGCGGGGCGCGACGCGCTGTGGCGCGCGGTCGGCTCAAAACTCGGATCGAACTGGAAGCGCGACCCTAAAAACAGGGCGGCGGCGAACGTCGCGAACCAAACTGCCATGTGTGGCGAACTCCAAAACGAGGCGGGTCTTCAAAAGGCGCAGATCTTCAAAAGACGACGGGACGGCGGACCGTCCCGCCCGAGTGGGAACCGGGAGGACGCCAAGCGCCCTCCCGTCCATTGTCGCGGAGGAACCCGCTTAGTTGATGCCGTCTTCGACGGTGCCGACGTTGAACTGCTGCGAGTTCGTGAAGACGCCCGAGCCGGTGTTGTTGTTGACCTGGAACACGCCGCGGTTGTTTTCCGTGGCGCCGGCGATGTTGCCGGTGCTGATGCTGGCGACGTTGTCGTCGTCCTGCGCGACGCTCGCGGAGAGGCCGACGCCCGACACGGACTGCGTGAGAGCCGCCGTGTTGAGCTGGATGTCGCCGATCTCAAGCGTGTTGGTCGTCGTGTTCGTGGGCGTGGTGGTCGTCGTGTTGGTGTTGGTGTTCGTCGTGTCGGTGTCGGCTTGCGTGACCGCGACGTTCGACGTGTCGTTGGCGACGACCGAACCATCGTCCGCATCGTTATTCTGCGAATTGTTCGAGTTGTCGTTCGCCGTGTCTTCGACCGCGATGTCGACGTTGCCGTCATCGCCGTCGTCCGACGTATTGCCGGTGTCGTCGATGGCGATGTCGGTGTTGCCTTCGTCGCCGTCGTTCGTCGACGTGTTGGTCGTCGTGGTGGTGGTGTTCAGCGTGTCGTCGACCGAAATGTTGTCGTCGTCGCCGTCATTGGTCGCCGTGTTGGTGGTGTTGAGCGTGTCGTCGACCGAAATGTAGAAATAGTCGACGTAGGAAAAAGAGGTCTTCGACGTGGTCGACGTGTCATATAAAGAAAACAGAGTGTAGACTTGGTGGGGG
>JBHJHE010000037.1:0-47400 GCA_050331095.1 Parvularculaceae bacterium | reverse complement strand
GGCTTTGGGGGGCGGCGGTTTGTGGGGGGGGCGCCGGGGCGGGGCGCTACCCGCGGCCGACGCGGGGAATGCCGCCTCGCGCCAGCGTCCAGCCAAGATAGCCGCCGGCGGCGAAGGCGGCGACGAGCGCGAGCCAGATTTGTGTCGCAAGCCAGACCATGACGACCGGCTACCGCGATTCCGCGCGTCGTCCGGCGACCCGCGCGGGGCCGCCGCTGAGCGCGGCGACTTCGAATTCGATGCGCCGGTTGAGCGCCCGGCCGGCCGCCGTCTCGTTCGTGGCGACCGGAACCGCGGCGCCGTCGCCGCGCGCGGCGAGGCGCGCTTCGCCAACGCCCACTTGGGCGAGGAACGCCGACACGGCCGCGGCCCGCTCGTAGCTCAGTTTCAGGTTGTCGCCCGCGTCCCCCGATCGGTCCGTATGCCCAACGACGGTGACGTTCACCGGTCCGCAGGCGGCGATTTCGTCGGCGACGTCGGTCAACAGGCGCGCGACGCCGCGGCCGATGTCGGCGTCGCCGCTTGCGAACGTGATGTGAAAGTCAGCGAGCGCGGCCGACAGTCGACGCGCGCAGGCGTCGGCGAGGGCGGTTTCGGGCGATGGTTTGCGCGTTGGCGCGGGCGGCGCGACGCTGAGCGCCGACGCCGCTTCTTCGTCGACGGCCTTGTTTTCGGCAGGCTCCTCGATTGGTCGCTCAGCGGGTTGCTCAGTGGGTCGCTCAATGGCCGTCGCGGCCGTCCGTTGAACGCCCTGGGGCTCGCGCGACGGCGCGGGGGCGCTGGACGGGCCGGCGCCGCTAACGACGTCGGGCGCGCGCGAGGACGGGACGTGCGAGGACGGCGCGGCCGGCGGCGGCTCGAGGGACGCAGGCGCGGGCGCCAGGCGAACGCCGCTGACGCCGACGCGAGAGACGGCGCCCCAAACGGCGCCGCCGGGGCCGATGGCGCGTTTGACGGCGACAACCGCCTCGCGCCGGGCGATCGGCGACGGCGCGACGCCCAAAAGCTCGACGCGCTGTCCGTCGACGCGCGTCGTCGCCCAGTCGGCTCCGACGCGGCGCAACGCGTCGGCGGCCGCGGTTTCGATGCGCCCTTCGAGGCGGGTCGCTTCAAAAACGCTGACGGCGGCCAACGCCGATACGGCGGCCGCGGCGGCGAGGGCGGGCGGTTGACGTCGCATGGGGCCGGTCGCCTCCCTCCGAAAGCCGGCCTAAGCGGCCCAGTCGAGCACGACCTTGCCCGACCGGCCGGAGCGCATGGCTGCGAAGCCTTCCTCGTAATCGGCGGCGGCGAACCGGTGGGTGACGATCGGCTTCAGATCGAGGCCCGACTGCAGCATCGCGCCCATCTTGTACCAGGTCTCGAACATGCGCCGTCCGTAGATGCCTTTGAGGTCGAGGCCTTTGAAAATCACCTGCTCCCAGTCGATTCCGGCGCCCTTCGGCATGATCCCCAGGAGCGCGATGCGCCCGCCATGGTTCATGGCCGCGAGCATTTGTTCGAACGCCGCCGGCGCGCCGTACATTTCGAGGCCAACGTCGAAGCCTTCCGTCATGCCGAGATCGTTCATGACGGCGCAGAGGTCTTCGTCGGCGACGTTGACGGCGCGCGTCGCGCCCATTTTGCGGGCGAGGTCGAGACGGTAATCGTTGACGTCCGTCACGACGACGTGACGCGCGCCGACGAACCGGGCGATCGCGGCCGCCATGACGCCGATGGGGCCCGCCCCGGTGACGAGAACGTCTTCGCCGACGAGGTCGAAGGCGAGGGCCGTATGGGCCGCGTTGCCGTAGGGGTCGAAGATCGCCCCCATCTCGTCGTCGATGTCGTCCGGCATTTTGTAGACGTTGAAGGCGGGGGCGGCGACGTATTCGGCGAAGGCGCCCGGCCGGTTGACGCCGATGCCCTCGGTGTTGCGGCAAAGATGGCGCGCGCCGGCGCGGCAGTTGCGGCAATAGCCGCAGGTGACGTGGCCTTCGACCGAGACGCGGTCGCCGATCTTGAGCTTCGAATGCTCCGGGTGGACCTCATCGCCGATTTCGACGATCTCGCCGACGAACTCGTGGCCGACGATCATCGGCGCGGGAACCGTCCGCGCCGCCCATTCGTCCCAATTGTAGATGTGGACGTCGGTGCCGCAGATCGCCGTCTTGCGCACTTTGACGAGAACGTCGTTCGGCCCGATCGTCGGCTCGGGCGCGTCCTGCATGTCGAGGCCGGGCTCCGGCCGGGCTTTTACGAGGGCTTTCATGGATTAAGACGCCTCCGTCGCGCGCCCGCCCTGCATAACCCGGCGATCCGCGCGCGGAAAGCCGCTTAGCGATCCCGGAGCAATCGCGCGGCGCGGCTCGCATAATAGGTGATGATCCCGTCGGCGCCGGCGCGCTTGATCGCCGTCAGGCTTTCCAGCACCGCCGCGTCGGCGTCGATCCATCCATTGGCGGCGGCCGCCTCGATCTTGGCGTATTCGCCCGACACCTGGAACGCGAAGGTCGGCGCGCCGAAGGCGTCTTTGATGCGGGCGATGACGTCGAGATAGAGCCCGGCGGGCTTCACCATGACGCTGTCGGCGCCCTCGGCGAGGTCTAGGGCGACTTCGCGCAGGGCCTCGTCGGCGTTCGCGGGATCCATCTGATAGGCGCGCTTGTCGCCCTTCAGAACGCCGGCGGCCCCGATCGCCTCGCGATAAGGGCCGTAGAGGCACGAAGCGTACTTTGCGGCGTAGGACATGATCTGGACGTTCGTGCGGCCCGCGTCCTCGAGGGCGTCGCGGATTGCGCCGATGCGCCCGTCCATCATGTCCGATGGCGCGAGCACGTCGAAGCCGGCTTCGGCCTCGACGAGCGCCTGGCGCACGAGGAGCTCGATCGTCGCGTCGTTGTCGATCTCGCCGTCGCGCAGGACGCCGTCATGGCCGTGGTCGGTGTAGGGATCGAGCGCGACGTCGGCGATGAGGCCGATCTCCGGAACCGCGTCCTTGATCGCCCGGGCCGCCCGGCACATCAGATTGTCGGGATCGAAGGCGAGGCGCGCGTCGCTCGAGCGCTCGGCGCGGCCGGTATAGGGAAAGAGCGCCAGCGCCGGCAGGCCGAGATCGCGGGCCGCGCGCGCCGCCTCCACGGCCCGGTCGACGCTTAAGCGGTCGACCCCGGGCAGCGCGTCGACCGGTTCTGAAACGTTCTCGCCCTCGCGGATCACGATCGCCTGGATGAGGTCCTGCGGCCCGACCCGGGTTTCGGCGACGAGCGCGCGCGACCAGGCCGATGCGCGCGTGCGCCGCAGGCGGGTCCGCGGAAACGACGCGCTTGCGGTCGCCTGCCATCGCCGTATCGCCATGCCTCAGCTTTCCTTTTCTTCGCTCTTTTTCGCCAAATCAAAGGCGTCGCCGACGCCGTCTCGGAGGTCTTTATAGCGCAGAATCCGCGGCGCGCGGCCCGCTGCGGCCTGTGCTTAGAATTTGATTTCAAATTGAAGCGCCGCGTTTAAGGCCGCTTTCAGGGAATGGCTTTAGGACAAGGCTTAACGAAACGGTGAGTGGGGTTCGAGCTGATGGCTGCGGTCGAACGAGCGTTGGAGTCAGGCGTGATCGGGTTGGGGGAGGTCTCCGAATCGGACCCCGAGACCCTTCGCTCCGCCTATTTGCAATTGCTGCATCTCGTCGAGCGCTTGCACCGTCAACTGCTCGACGTGATCAAGGACGAGCTGGAGCGGCTCGGCCAGACCGACATCAACTCGGTTCAGGCGCTGCTTCTCTACAATATTGGCGATGCTGAGCTAACGCCCGGCGAGTTGCGCTCGCGCGGCCACTATCTTGGCTCGAACGTCTCTTACAACCTGAAGCAGATGATCGACAAAGGGTACATTCGCGAGCAACGTTCGGACACCGACCGGCGCTCGAAACGAGTGTCTCTGACGGCCGGCGGCTTTCACGTGCGCGACAAGCTGGCCGAGCTTTTCGATCGTCAGTTGAATTCGGTCGAACAGGTGGGCGGCGTCGACCAACACCTCATCGAGACGACCAACAAGTCGCTGACGCGTCTTGAGCGGTTCTGGTCGGACCAGGTCCGCTACCGCCTCTAGATCTTTTTCCCCCCGCCGTGAAAAAAGCCGCCGACATTAAGCGTCCGCGGCTTTTTTTGAGGCTACTTCTTCGCCGGGCGGCCGCGCCGTTTGGCGGTCTTCTTGGCGGGCGCGGCGCGCTTCGCCGTGGCGCCGCGGCCGAGGCCGATTTCCTTGGCGAACTGCGAGCGGCGTTTGGCGTAGTTCGGCGCGACCATCGGATAGTCCGCCGGCAGGCCCCATTTACGGCGATAATCCTCAGGCGACATGTCGTATTGGGTGCGCAGGTAGCGCTTCAGCATTTTGAGTTTCTTGCCGTCTTCAAGGCAGATCACGAAGTCCGGCGTAATCGATTTATCGACCGGAACGGCGGGCTGCTGATTGCCCGCGGAAGCCGTGCCCCCGGCGGCGAGGGCGCGCATCGCGTCGTGAACCTCTTGCAACAGGCCCGGCAGTTTGTCCGCTGCGACAGTATTGTTGCTGACGAACGCCGACACGATGTCCGTCGTCAAGTTTAGCGTGTCTTGTTCGGTGGCTTCGGTTTCCAAAGACGCCATGCGTCAATTCTCCTTGAAATACTGACAGGAAATTCACCAAAAGTGGCGATCGACGCCTAATTAGATGTGATTTTGTGAATAAACGATAACTGGGCGTTTAGACCCATTTTTCAATGCGATCAAGCATTGTAGAAGTGGAGATCGCGCATCAATCGTAAAAGTGTTATTTTGTTAATTGCAGCGCTGCGAACGCGCGCGAACCCGCGGCGCCGCGCCGTTTGCAGCGCGTCGGCGCGCAGTCTAAACCGGATCGCTAGTAGCGAAACGGATGCATCCCATGAGCGCGACGCCCGCAACTCTTTATGAGAATTTCTTCGACGAGTCTCTTGAAACAAGCGATTCGCAAGCGTTCGCAATTATAGGTCGCGAAGTAGAGCGGCAACAACAGCAGATTGAACTGATCGCCTCGGAGAACATCGTCTCCCGCGCCGTGTTGGAGGCGCAGGGTTCGGCGCTGACGAACAAGTACGCCGAAGGATACCCCGGGCGTCGTTACTACGGGGGCTGCGAATTCGTCGACGAGGCCGAAGAACTGGCGATTTCGAGAGCGCGCGAATTATTCGACTGCGCTGAGGCGATCGTTCAACCGCATTCGGGCAGCCAGGCGAATCAAGCGGTTTTCATGGCCTTGATGAAGCCGGGCGACACGTTTCTCGGCATGGATCTGGCCGCTGGCGGTCATCTGACGCATGGCGGCAAAGCCAATCAGTCCGGGAAGTGGTTCAACGCCGTTCACTACGGCGTGCGCGAGGACGACCATCGGCTCGACTATGAGGAGATCGAACGGCTCGCAAACGACTGCAAGCCGAAGATCATCATCGCCGGCGGCAGCGCTTACTCCCGGATCATCGACTTCGAGAAGTTCCGCGCGATCGCGGACGGGGTCGGCGCGGCGCTGATGGTGGACATGGCCCACTTCGCCGGTCTTGTCGCCGGCGGCGTTTATCCCTCGCCCGTGGGGATCGCCGACGTCTGCACGACGACGACGCACAAAACCCTCCGTGGGCCTCGCGGCGGCATGGCGCTGACGAACGATCCGGCGCTTGCGAAGAAAATCCGCTCGGCGCTGTTTCCGGGCATCCAGGGCGGGCCGCTGATGCACGTCGTCGCCGCGAAAGCCGTCGCCTTCGGCGAAGCCCTGAGGCCGGCGTTCAAGCAATACGTCCGCGACGTCGTCGCCAACGCCCAGGCGCTCGCCGCGTCGCTCGTCGAGGCGGGCTACGCCGTCGTCTCGGGCGGCACGGACACCCACCTTGCGCTCATCGATTTGAGGCCGAAGGGCGTCAAGGGCGCGCCGGCTGAGGAGGCGCTGGAGCGCGCCTTCATCACTTGCAACAAGAACGGCGTGCCGTTCGACCCGGAAAAGCCGGCGGTGACGTCGGGCGTGCGCATCGGCTCGCCGGCGTGCACGACCCGCGGCTTCGGCGTCGGCGAGTTCCGCGAGGTCGGCGCGCTGATGGCGGAGGTTCTTGACGGCCTCGCCGACGGCGCCGACATGGGCGCGATAGAAAACGACGTCCGCGGTCGCGTTCGCGCGCTCACGGAGCGTTTCCCGATTTATTGATCCAAAGAGCGGTCGGCGGCGCGTTGCGCAACGGTCGGACGGGAGTGAACCGCGATGCGTTGCCCGTTTTGCGGCTGTGAGGACACCCAGGTCAAAGATTCCCGATCGGCTGAGGACGGATCGACAATCCGCCGCCGCCGGCTCTGCTCCGCGTGCGGCGGACGGTTCACCACCTTCGAACGCGTGCAGTTGCGCGAGTTGACGGTCGTCAAAAGCTCGGGCAAGCGCGCGCCTTTCGACCGCGACAAGCTTATGCGCTCGGTGCACATCGCCTTGCGCAAGCGCGAGGTCGACCAGGACCGCGTCGAACAAATGGTGACGGGCGTCGTGCGCAGGCTCGAAGCCATGGGCGAGGCGGAGATCGCCTCGAAAACCATCGGCGAACTCGTAATGGAGGGGCTGGCCGGCCTCGACGACGTCGCCTACGTGCGATACGCGTCCGTTTACAAGAACTTCCGCGAGGCGAAAGACTTCGAGCAGTTCATCGACCGGCTCGACGACGGTGATTGATATGCACAAGGATCTTTCGCGACCGTGACCGCGCCGAACCCCAGACGCGCGAACGCCCGGCTCGCCGCCGTTCAGGCGCTCTACCAGCTCGAACAGACGGGCGCCGGCGTCGACACGGTCGTCCTCGAATTCAAGGCCCATCGTCTTGGCGGCGACCTGGACGGCGAGATGATCCTCGACGCCGACGACGCGCACTTCGAGACCGTGACGCGCGGCGTCGTCGCCGGCCAGGCCGCGCTCGACCGCGCGATTGAGGGCAAGCTCGCCGCCGGCTGGTCGCTGAAGCGCCTCGCCGCGACGGCGCGCGCGATCCTGCGCGGCGGCGTTTATGAACTCGTCCATTGCCCCGACGTCCCCGCGACGGTGGTCGTCGACGAATACGTCGAGCTCGCCCGCGCGTTTTTCGACGCCTCCGAGATTGGGTTCGTCAACGCCGTCCTTGACGCCGCGGCGCGCGACGCGCGCGGGGCCGACGCCCTGTCCGCGCGCGCCGTCGGCGACTGACGGCGCGGCGCCGGTGGACGAAAGCGCGCTCATCGCGCAACTTTTCGCCCCCCTCGCCAAGGGCGCGGCCGGCGCGTTCTCGCTCACCGACGACGCCGCCCAACTGCCGATTGAGAACCCGAACGTCACCAACGCCGCGCTCATCGCCGGCGTTCATTTCCGCAAGGAGGATCCCCTCGATCTCGTGGCGATGAAGGCGCTGCGGGTCAATCTCTCCGATATCGCGGCGATGGGCGCGCGGCCCGTCGGCTACGTCCTCGCCTGCGCCTGGCCGCGCGCGACGAGCGCGCAGGACATCGCCCAGTTCGCCCGTGGGCTCTCAGAAGACCAGCGCCGCTACGACATCGCGCTTTACGGCGGCGACACCACCGCCCATGCGGACGAGCGCGCGCCGCTCGTCGGCTCCGTGACGATGTTCGGCGACGCGCCGAGGGAAGGCGTCGTGCGGCGCGACGGCGCGCGGCCCGGCGACGATCTTTACGTCACCGGCGTCATCGGCTACGCGGGGCTCGGGCTCGCGGCGCTCGACCGGCGCATGGATTTCGATCTCGACGCGGCGGTCCCGGCCGTCGACCGCTATCTCGCGCCGCGCCCGCGCCTCGCCATGGGCCGGGCGCTGGCGCGCATCGCGAGCGCCATGCTCGACGTCTCTGACGGGCTTCTGAAAGACGCTGGCCGGCTGGCGGCGGCGAGCGCCGTCGACGTAGAGATCGACGCCGGCGCGATCCAGGTCTCGCCGCTCGCCGCGGCCTGGCTCGCCCGCGAAAGCGACCCGTGGCGCGCGCGGGCGCAGCTCGCGGCCTTCGGCGACGACTACGAACTATTGTTCGCCGCCTCGCCCGCCCGGCGCGCGGCGGTGGAGGCGGCCGCGGCGGCGAGCGAGACGCCCGTCGCGCGCATCGGCCGCGTTCGCGAGCGCCGCAACCTCGACGTCTCGTTGACGCTATTTCTCGATCCCGACGGCCGCGCGATAGAAGGGCCTTCGTCCGGCTACGATCATTTCGCGCGGTAGGCCGCCGACGCGTGGCGGCTGTTCGGCTCGCGCCCGCGCCGGACCTTAGGCGAGGGACTTCAGATCGACCGACGGGTCGGCCAGGGCCGCTGCGTTGATCGGCGCGCCCGCCGCGATCAGCCGTCGCGACAGCATATGGTCGGCTGGAGCGTTGACGGAATCGACCGCGAGGAGCCGCTCGTCCTTCAGGTAAAACACCGAGAACGACTTATCCTCCGGCGCGCCACGGACGATCTCGCGCTCCTCGCGGCCGGCGCACACGCCGACGGTCTGGAGCTTCACGTCGTACTGGTCGGACCAGAACCACGGCGCCTGGTCGTAGGGCTTCGGCGCGCCGCAAATCGCGGCCGCGGCGGTTTTCGCCTGCTCGATGGCGTTGTGCACGGATTCAAGCCGCAGGCGGCCGCCGAAATACCGGCTCGGATGGCGCGTCGCGTCGCCGATGGCGTAGATCCGCGGGTCCTCCGTGCGCGCGCAATCGTCGACGAGGACGCCGTCGTCGACGGCGAGGCCCGCGTCGGCGGCGATCCTGTCGTTGGGAACGATCCCGACGCCGACGACCGCGACGTCGCAGGGGATGGCGCCGACGCCGGCGATCCGCGCTTCGCGCACCCGGCCCGCGCCGTCGCCCTCGAAGCGCTCGAACCCGGCGCCGAGGCGCAGGCGCACGCCGTTGTCGCGGTGGAGCTTCTCGAAGAACGCCGAGACCGTCGGCCCCGCGACGCGCGCCATAACCCGGTCGGCGCGTTCGACGACGTCGACCTCAAGCCCCCGCTTGCGGGCGACGGCGGCGACCTCGAGGCCGATATAGCCGGCCCCCACGACGACGAGATTCCTGGCCTTTTCGAAGGCCCCGCGCAGGCGATCGACGTCGGCGATCGTGCGCACGTAGCCGACGCCGGAAAGGTCGGCGCCCGGAACGGGCAGGCGGCGCACGGCCGCGCCCGTCGCGAGCACGAGCACGTCGTAGCCGAGGCGCTCGCCGTCGGACAGGGCGACGTCGCGCGCGGCGCGGTCGATCGCTTCCGCCCTGACGCCGAGGCGCAGCTCGACATTCTCTTTTTCGTAGAACGCGGTCGGCTTGACGTAGAGGCGCTCCGCATCGAGATCGCCTGCGAGATAAGCCTTCGATAGAGGCGGGCGCTGATAAGGCGCATACGGCTCTTCGCCCACGATGACGATGTCGCCGGTCCAGCCCTTCTGGCGCAGGCTCGCCGCGCATTGCCCGGCGGCGTGTCCGCCGCCGACGATCACCGCCCGTTCCGCCATTCGCTCCTCGCTCGTTGTCGCGCCCTATTTGACCTTCGCGAGAAACCCGCCGTCAATCGTGAGGCCATGGCCGGTGATGAACGACGCGTCGTCGGAGGCGAGGAAGAGGGCGCCCTTGGCGATGTCTTCGGGCGCCCCCATGCGCGGGATCACCGCGAAGCTTTCGAACAGGGCCCTCGTGTCCGGATCGTCCATCAGGGGTCGGGTCATGCCGGTGAGGATCGCCCCGGGCAGTATGTAGTTCGCGGTGATCATGTCGGGGCCCAACTCGACGGCCAGGGTTTTCGTCAATCCGGCGACGCCGTGTTTCGAGGCGGCGTAGGCGGCGAGGCCGGGGGCCGTGACGACGGCGTTGATCGAGGCGACGTTGACGATGCGCCCGCCGCCGCGCCGGCGCATCTCCGGGATCGCGCGCTGGCAAAGGAAAAACATCGCGTCAAGATTGACGGCCATGGTGCGGCGCCAATTCTCCGCGCGCAGCTGATCGGCGGGCGCGTAATCGACGACGCCGGCGGTGTTGACGATGACGTCGAGGCCGCCGAACGCCGCCGTCGCCGCGCCGACGATCGCCTCGGGCGCGCCGTCGGCGCAGATGTCGGCGACGTGGGTCTTGACGCCGGCGTCGCCGTCATGGGCGGCGGCGAGCTTGTCGGCGTTCATGTCGATGGCGAGCACCTTCGCGCCTTCGGCCGCGAAGAGCCTCGTGGTCGCCTCGCCCATGCCGTCGGCCGCGCCGGTGACGATCGCGACTTTGTTCTGCAAACGCGCCATCAGTTCTTCCTTTCTCGCTTCTCGCCGCCGGCGCCCCAGGCGATCCCGCGGCGGACGATCTCCATGAAGGCGGGGGTCTCCCAGGCGCCGAGCTCCGTCTCCGGATAATAGTCGATCAGCGGCGCCATGTCGTAATGCCCGCGTCGGTGGCCGAGGGCGCAATAAACGATTTCGCCGTCGCCGACGCGCTTGCGGTAGAGGATGGGCCAGCGCGCGTCGTCGGGCCAGTCGCGTTCGACGAAGCCCCGCGCCGGTCCCTGGCCCGCGGCGTCCATGACGACGTCGACCTCGCTGAAGAGCCGCATGTAGTAAAGCTCATCGCCGCCCTCGACGTCGAACGCCTCAAGACCCGCCGCCAACGGATCGTCCGGGTCCGCGATGTCGACGCGGTAGGGCTTGATCGGCGGGTGGGCGGCGAACTGGCTGCCGAGCAGCGCCATGAAGCCCGTCGCGTCCTCCGGCGCGTACCAGCGGCCGGTCTCGTTCTGGGCGAGGATCGAATTCGTGCCGTGGAGGGCGAGCCACCGGCCGCCGCGGGCGAGGAAAGCCTCGAGCCGGGCGACGCCGGCCGCGTCCGGCGCGACGTTGCACGTGTAGGTGACGAGAAACGCCACCTCGTCGAGGGCGTCGAGCCGGGAGTAGTCCTCGAAGACGCGCGTGCGGATGCGCGGGTTCTCGCCAAGCGCGCCGAGGAGCGTCGCGCGCGGATGGTCGATGTCATGATATTGACCGCCGGCGATGAGCGCCGCATGGATGGGGCCGTCGCTCATCGGCTTCGCTCCGTCAGGCGATCGTCAGCGGCCGGCCGTTCGGGAGATCCGCCATGCGCGCCTATGAAGACCTTGTCGTCGGCGAACGCGCCCAGTCGGCGCCCCGCGCCGTCGACCGCGACGAGATGATCGGCTTCGCCAAAACGTACGACCCGCAATGGTTCCACGCCGACGCGGACGCCGCCAAGGGCTCGACGTTCGGCGAGGTCATTGCAAGCGGCGTTTACACGGCGGCGCTCTGGCGCCGTCTCGACCATGAGATCAATGGCGACGTCGACTTCATCTGCGGCGTCGCCTGGGAGGACGTGCGCTGGCCGAGGGCCGTCCGCGCCGGCGACGAACTGCGCGCCGCCTCGGAGGTGCTCGAAAAGCGTCCATCGGGCTCGGACCCGACCCGCGGCGTCGTGATCTATCTTTATCGCCTTATCAATCAGCATGGGGAGGACGTGTTCTCCTGCCGCAGCGTCAATCTTGTGCGCCGACGGCCGCGGGCGACGGACTGACGAACACCGCGCCGTCTTCGACCTTCACCGGAAAGGTGCGGATCGGCTTGTCCGTGAGCTGACCGATCGGCGCGCCGTCCTTCAGGCTGAAGCGTTGGCCATGCAACGGGCAGAAGATGAAGCAGCCGCGGATCTTGCCGCCCTCAAGCGCCGTCAACTGATGGGTGCAGCGGTTCTCGACGGCGAAATAGCCTTCTTTCGTGTTGCACAGGAGAACGTCGACGCCGTCGACGTCGACGGCCTTGTTCTCGCCTTCGCCGAGCGCCGACGCCTCGGCGACTTTGACGTAACCGCTCACCGGACCTCAGGTCCGCTGGTCGAAGCGCCGGCCGACCATCGCCGAAGCGATGTTGACCTTCTGGATATCGATCGCGCCGCCGGCGATGCCCCAGCCCCAGGCGTCGCGTAGGCGCCGCTCCATTGGAAAATCCTTCGAGTATCCGTATGCGCCCATAAGCTGCAGGGCCGAACCGGTGACCTCGCGGGCGATTTCGTTGGCGAAGCATTTGGCGACGGACGAATCGAGGATGCTCGGCAAGCCCTGTTCGGCGTTGCACGCGACGCGGTGGATAAGCAGCCGCGCCGCCTCGACCTTCATCTGCATCTCCGCGAGCCGCAATTGCACCGCCTGGAAGTCGACGATCGGCTTGCCGAACTGCTTGCGCTCCTGGACGTATTCGATGACGTCCTCAAGCGCGCCGGAGGCCTGGCCGAGGGCCATCGTCGCGTTGCCGCAGCGTTCCAGGTCGAAGGCCTCCATCAGTTTTTTGAAGCCGCCCGCCGGCACGACGACGTTCTCCGCCGGGACTTCGACGTCGTCGAAGAAAAGATCGGCCGACGGCACGCCGCGGAAGCCCATGAGCTGTTCCTGGGGGCCGAAGGTGAAGCCCGGCGCGCCGTTTTCGACGTAGACGGCGCCGATTCCCTTCGCGCCCGGATCGTCGGACATGCGGCACCAGACGACGTAGCCGTCCGCATGGCCGCCGCCGGAGCACCAGCGCTTCATGCCGTTGATCACGACGACGTCGCCGGACTGCGCGGCTTTGGTCTTGAGGTCGGTGAGGGCGGACCCGGCGTCCGGTTCCGACATGGCGATGGCGACGACCTTTTCGCCGCGGCAGACGGCCGGCACGACGCGCCGCGCGAGGGCGTCCGCGCCGAAATGCTCGATCGCGCGCACCGGGCCGACGCAGGATTCGAAGATCGGGAACGCGGCCGCCGAAGAGATCTTGGCGAACTCCTCCAGGATCAGAAGCGCCTCGAGATTGCCGAGGCCCAACCCGCCGAGCGCCGTCGGCACGTTGACGCCGAGAAACCCCATCTCCGCATAGCGCTTGACGACATCCGGCGGCGGCGGGCTCCCCTCGGCCTCGCATTTTTTCGCGACGTCCGGCAATTCGGCGCGTGCGAACGCCCGGGCGGCGTCGCGCAGCTGGGTTTGGTCGTCGGTGAGCTGGAAATCCATCGCGTCTTTCCTATCGAGACCGGCACCCTATTGGCGGGGCGCCGCCATGCAAGACAAAAAAACAGACATGATTGTTTTTAAACTGGCGCGCCGGTTATGGTTCGGGGAACGCGGCGGGACGCCGCGAGGGGACATGCGACATGGTTGACGCCCCATCTGACCGCCTCCTCGCCGGCGTGCGCGTGCTCGACGTCGGGCGGTACGTGGCGGGGCCCTATTGCGCGACGCTGCTCGGATATCTCGGCGCGGAGGTCGTGCGCGGGGAGAAGCCCGGCGGCGGCGAGGACCGTTACATCGCGCCGCTTTTCGCGCGCGAGGACGGCGGACCCGGCGAGGGCGGTCTCTTTATCCAGACCGGCTGCGGCAAGAAGTCGGTGACGCTCAATCTTTCCGATCGGCGCGGCCGCGACATCCTCGGCGGGCTCGCGGCGCGCGCCGACGTCGTCGTCGCCAACCTGCCGCCCCGGGCGCTCGTCAGGTTGGGGCTGGACTGGCCGACGTTCCGGGAGGCGAACCCCCGCGGCGTGCTCGTGACGCAAACGGCGTTCGGCGCGCGCGGGCCCGACGCCGACAAGGGCGGCTTCGACGGCGTCGCCCAGGCGATGTCGGGCGCGATGCAGCTTACCGGAACGCCCGGCGCCCCCGTGAAAGCCGGCGCGCCGTACGTCGATTTCTCGACGGCCGTGTTCTCGGCGCTCGGCGCGCTCGCCGCGTTGATGGCGCGGGACAAGACCGGCCGCGGCCAGCACGTGGAGACCACGCTCCTCGGCTCGGCCCTCGCGGCGATGAACAGCCACCTCGCCGAACAGGCCGTCGTCCGCGCCAACCGCCAGGGAACCGGCAATCGCGTCCAGACCTCCGCGCCGTCGGACGTCTTCGCGACCCGCGATGGCCATTTGCTCGTCCACACAGTGGGAGACGGTATTTTCAGGCGATGGGCGCGGCTCGTCGACCGACCCGAACTCGCCGACGATCCCGCTTTGCAGGGCGATCAGGCGCGCGGCGACCGGCGCGACGAGCTTTGCGCTATCATGGCCGACTGGTGCGCCGCGCGGACCCGCGCCGAGGCGTTGGCGGCGCTGGAGGCGGCGGGCGTGCCCGCAGGCCCGGCGCTTTCGATGCAGGAGGCGCTCGACAACCCCCAAGCGGCCGCGATGGGATTTTTCGTCGAGACCATGATGGCCGGCTTGCCGCGGCCCGCGCCCGCGGTCGATTTGCCCGTGTCGTTCTCCGATCTCGACGCTGGCGTTTCCGGCCCGCCGCCGGCGCGCGGCGCGCACACCGACGAGGCGCTCATCGGCCTCGGCCTGTCGCCCGACGAGATCTCCGCCCTGCGCGCCGACGGCGGTGTTTGAGGGCCGTCGCTGGCGCAAGAAAAAACAATCATGTCTGTTTTTCTTTTCAACGCTTTGGGGGCGTGTTAGCGTTTGAAGTCGTCAACTCGTCACGGGGCGTGAGGGATGGACGCGCAAACGGTCGATCGCATTAAAGAGGGCATGGCGTACGAAAAGGCGCGCCAGGGACCGCCCGCCGGCTTCCCCAAGCTGCCGCCGATCCCGGCCGCGCGTTATGTCGACGCCGACTTCAACGCGCTGGAGCTTGAGCGGCTGTGGAAGCGCGCCTGGGTCTACGCCTGCCATATGGACGAGTTGCCGGAGCCGGGCAGCTTTGTCCTGTGGACCAAGCTCGGCTCGCCGATCCTCATCGTGCGCGGCCGCGACGGCGAGGTGCGCGCGTTCTACAACACGTGTCGCCACCGCGGCGGTCCGCTCGTCAAGGACGCCGCCGGCCGGCGCAACGTTTTCGTCTGCGGTTATCACGGCTGGTCGTACGACCATGAGGGCAACCTGATCGGCCTGCGCGACGAGCGCGACTTTCCGGACCTCGACAAATCATGCCTCGGCCTGATCCGGGTGCGCTGCGAACGCTTCGGCAACTGGGTGTTCGTCAATTGCGACGAGGACGCCGGGCCGTTGACGGACTATCTCGGGCCGCTCGGCGACGAGTTGCGCGACTTCCAGCCCGAGACGCTTCGTCTGGCGCATAAGGCGACGTACGAAATCGCATGCAACGTCAAAGTCTTGCTCGACGCGTTTCTGGAGACCTATCACCTGAAATCGATCCATCAGCAGACGGTGGACCGCTTTCTCGACCATGAAGGCACGACGATCGAACTCTGGCCGAACGGCCATTCGCGTATGGTGACGCCGAACCGGCGCGACGGCTGGGTCGATCCAGGCACGGTGGGCCTCCCCGAAATCCCGACCGTCGGGGAGATCGCGCGCGACAACAACGTCTCCTACAACGTCTACCCGAACATCGTCTGTCCGCCGGCGCCGACCGGGATGCCGTTCATTTTGTTCTGGCCCAAGACGGTCAACACGATGACGCTCGAATGCGTCTGGTTCTCGCCGGACTGGGGCGAGGGGCGCTTGCCCGAGATCTGGGAGACGCGGGTGGCGAACTTCGAGCGCATTCTCGAAGAAGACACGCAGTTCGCGCCGCAAATTCAGCAGTCGGTGGAATCGGACGGCTTCAAGGGAATTCCGTTGTCCTATCAGGAGCGGCGCATCTACCATTGGCATGAGGAGCTCGACCGGCGCATCGGCGCGAACGCCGTGCCCGCCGGGGCGCGCGTCGAGCCGGTTCTCGACAAGTTCGTCTCCGGCGTTTCCGGCGCCGCGGCGTTGAGCGCAGCCGAGTAGGGAACGACCCCATGGCGCTCGCGGTCGTCGGATACGGCGCCTATGTCCCCCGCCGGCGCCTGTCGCGCGCAGCCATGTTCGACGCCGTCGGCTGGGCCCAGCCAGGCCTGAAGGCGTTCGCGAAAGGCGCGAGATCCTATGGCGAGTGGGACGAGGATCCGATCACCATGGCCGTCGAGGCCGCGCGCGCGGCGATCGCCTCCGCGCCCGAGGGGCTCATCGAGCGGCTCGTCTTCGCGTCGACGACGGCCCCGTTTCTCGACCGACTGAACGCAAGCGTCGTCGCCGCGGCGCTCGATCTGGGTCAGGACGTTCATTGCCTTGACGTCTCGGGCTCGCAGCGCGCGGCGACGTCTGCGCTTATCGCCGCCGACGGCGCGCGGACCTTGATCGTCGCCGCCGAACGCCGGCCGACGAAGCCCGCGAGCGCGCTTGAGATGCAGACCGGCGACGCCGCGGCGGCGCTGATCGTGGCGCGCGACGCGGACGCGCCGATTGCGGAGGTGTTGGGGGCCGCGAGCGTCGCAGACGATTTCGTCGACCATTACCGCACTGCCGAGACGGGTACGGACTACGTTCTCGAAGAGCGCTGGCATCGCGACGCCGGGCTGTCGCAGAGCGCCCCAGCCGCCGCGCACGCGGCGATGGCGGAGGCCGGCGTCGACGGCGTCGACCGGCTCATTGCGGCATTGCCGAACCCGGCGCTTGGCCTCGCGGTCGCCAAGAGCCTTCAGATTGACGTCGATCGGTTGGCGGGCGGCCTCATCGAAGCGTACGGCCACGCCGGCGCCGCGCAGCCCTTGGTGTCGTTGGCGTACGAATTGGATCGCGTGAAAGACGGCGACGTCCTGCTGCTGACGGCTTTCGGGCAGGGGTGCGATGCGATCGCCCTGCGCGTCGTCGGCGCGGCGGCGTCGAAGGGGCGCGCCGCCACGGTGATCGAGGATGGCGCGGTCGACGACGGCTATGTCCGCTTTCTGAGCGCCGCCGGCGCGCTCGAACTCGACTGGGGCATGCGCGCCGAGCGCGACAACCGCACCGCCCATTCCGTCGCCCACGCCAAGTCTCGCGACGTCGTCGGCTTCGTCGGCGGCCTCTGCCGCGCCTGCGGGACGCCGCAATTCCCCAAGGCGCGCCGATGCGTCAATCCGGACTGCAACGCCCTCGATGCGCAAGGCGACTATCGCTTCGCCGACCGCCGCGGAACGATCAAATCGTTCACGGAGGACTGGCTCGCCTTCACCCGCTCGCCGCCGCTCGTCTATGGCAATGTCGATTTCGAAGGCGGCGGCAACGTCTTTATGGAGATGACCGGCTTCGACCCGGGCGAGGCGGCGATCGGCGCGCCGGTCGACATGCGCTTCCGGATCAAGGACTTTGATCGCGCGCGTGGCTTCCGCCGTTATTTCTGGAAGGCTGCGCCGGCGCGGGGAGGGGCCGATGGCTGAGGGCGTGCGCGACAAGGTCGCGATTATCGGCATGGGTTGCGCCAAGTTTGGCGAACGCTGGGACGCGCGGCCGGAAGACCTCGTGACCGAAGCCTTTGAAGAGGCGATCGCCGACGCGGCGCTCGATCGCGACCGGATCGAGGCCGCCTGGTTCGGCGTCTTCTACGACGAACAGAACGTCGGCAAATCCGCCTATCCCTTGTCGCAATATCTCCGCTTGCCGAACATCCCCGTCACGCGCGTGGAGAACCTTTGCGCGACGGGCACGGAGGCCCTCCGCGGGGCGGTTTACGCCGTCGCGGCCGGCGCTTGCGACGTCGCCCTCGCCATGGGCTGCGAGAAGCTGAAGGACTCAGGGTTCGCCGGGCTGCCCGAACGGACGAAGGGCGTGTTCGAAGACCTCTGGCAGCCGGGCTTCACCCCGCCCGGCGCTTTCGCGCAGCTGGGCGCCGCCTACGCCGCGAAGCATGGGATCGACATGGGCGATCTGAAGCGCGCCATGGCCCACGTCTCGTGGAAGAGCCACGAAAACGCGATCGACAATGACAAGGCCCACATCCGGCGACGGGTCAGCATCGAGAAGATCCTCGATGCGCCGATGGTCGCCTATCCGCTTGGCGCGCTTGATTGTTGCGGCGTCTCCGACGGCGCGGCCTGCGCCATCTTCGCGCGGCCGGAGATCGCAAAATCTCTCGGCAGGGACGATTATGTGACGGTGAAGGCGATGCAGCTCGCGCCGTCGAACGGCGTCGAAATGGGCCATGCGAGCTGGGACGGCGCCCACACGCTGACCACGCGGAAGGCCGCCGCGCGCGCCTACGCCGAGGCTGGCGTGAGCGATCCGCGCACGGAGATCGGCCTTGCCGAGGCGCACGACTGCTTCTCGATCACCGAGCTCGTGTTGATGGAGGATCTCGGCCTATCGGACGAGGGCGCCGCGCCGCGCGACATTCTCGACGGGCGCTACGACGCCGACGGCGCAATCCCTTGCCAAACCGACGGCGGCCTTAAATGCTTCGGCCATCCGATCGGCGCGTCGGGTTTGCGCATGGCCTATGAGATCTATCTGCAATTGCTCGGCCGGGCGGGGACGCGCCAGCTTCGCGACCCGCGTCTCGGCCTCGCCCACAATCTCGGCGGCATTCCGAACCGCAACGTCGCCGCGATTTCGATCTTTGGTCTGAGCGCGTAGTTAAGGGGAGACGTCGGTGGACGGCGAAAGGATCGACGAGGACGGCGCGCCCGGCGCGCCGCAGGGCTACGCCGGCATGACGCTCGACGACATGGCGCGCGCGCCGCCCGTTTATCGCGACGACCTGTTCGCGGGACGAACGGTCGTCGTCTCCGGCGGCGGCAGCGGCATGGGCCGCGCGATGGCGATGCTTTTCGCCCGGCTTGGCGCGAACGTCGTCATTTGCGGCCGGCGTGCGGAGAAACTCGTCGAAACGTGCGACGGCATAAAGCGCCACACGGGCCGCGAGGCGTCGTACATGGCGCTGACGATCCGCGATCCGGAGATGGTGGAGGCGTTCGTCGCCGACGTCTTCGAGCGCCACGGGCCCATTCACACGCTCGTCAACAGCGCCGGCGGACAATTCTCTCAGGATGCGATCGATTTCAGCCGCAAGGGCTGGCTCGCCGTCATCGACACCAACCTCAACGGCACCTGGTGGATGATGCAGGAGACGGCGAAACGCTGGCGCGACGCAGGCGCGCCGGGCTCGATCGTCAACATCGCCGCCCATGTGGAGCGGGGCATGCCGCAGTCGGCGCACTCATGCGCCGCTCGGGCCGGGGTGATCTATCTCTCCAAAACGCTGTCGACGGAGTGGGCGCCCTACAATATCCGCGTCAACTGCATCGCCCCCGGCGCCATCGCCAGCGAGGGCGTCGATCGGTATAGCGATGAATTCCTGTCCGAGTTCCACCTCGCCAACCCGATGAAGCGGTTCGGCGACGTCTGGGACGTGGCCGAAACCGCGGTTTACCTGACCTCGCCGTCCGGCAAGTACGTGACCGGCGAAGTCGTCACCGTCGATGGCGGCATGGCGCAGTTCGGCTGGGTGTGGCCCAACGGCAAGCCCGACTATTTTAAGGAATAGACGCAAAGAAGGAGCGGCCCGAATGGTCGACACGCCCCTGTCGCGGATCCCGCGCGACCGCCTGCCGGCGGAGTTCGCTCCGGCCTGGGAGACGCTGAACAAGCTGACGGGCGAGCCCGCCTTCGTCGAGGCGTTCGCGAACGCGCCGGAGCTCCTCCGCTTCGTGATGAACGGTTTTTACGGCGAGATCTTTTTCGGCGGCCGCGTCGCGCAGAAGTACAAGCAGCTCGCCCGGCTTTATCTCTCCACGACCCATGGCTGCGCGACCTGCAACAAGCAGAACGCGCCAGGCAGCCTCGAAGCCGGCGTGAGCCAGGCGCAGGTCGACGCGATCGCCGATTTCGAGACGGGACCTTTCGACGCCGCCGAAAAGGCGGTTCTGCGGTACGCGGCGCAAATGGCGCTGACGAACCCTGACGGCGCCGTGGACAAGGCGCTCTACGACGCCCTTAGCGCCCATTTCGACGACGCCCAGATCTGCGAACTGGGAACTGTGATGGCCGTCATCGGCGGCATGGCCAAGCTCTCCTTCGTGCTCGATCTCGTCGAGAAGGAAGCGTACTGCGAATTCGCGTCCAAGGCGGCGTCTTAAGACTGATCCCTACTCCGGAACCGTTAGATCGACCGGCGAATACCCAAGGCCGTCGGAGCCTTCGCCGGCCGGCAGGGTACGGACGATCGACCAGTCGTCCGTCGCGATCTCGACGATCTTGGCCGAGCCCGTGGCGGCCGCCCAGAGCCGGTCGCCCTGTGGCGAAAAGAGGAGCGTGACGGGGACCGCGGCGTCGACGGCCGCCAGGTCGACGTCGGCGATCGTCTCGCCCGTCTCCGTCGAAAGCGCGATCACGCGGTTCGCGTCGAACTCGCTGACGGCGGCGCCGGCGCCGTCTGGGCTGATCTCGACCCGGATCGGCACGCCCTTGGTCTTGATCGTCCGCTTACGCTCGAACGTCGCGGCGTCGAACGCCATTACCGAGCGCGAGCCGTTGTTTCCGACCCAGATCTCCGCGCCGTCGGGCGTGACGGCGATCGCCTCGGTTCCTTCCCCGGCCTTGACGTCGCGCCGTTTCCTCCGCGCCGTGACGTCGATGACGGTGAAGCTCCCTGAGGCGATGTTGGCGGCGTAGGCCGTGGCGCCGTCGGGGGAGAGGGCGACCATGTGGGTTCCGTCCTGGTCCGTCGCGACGGCGCCCGTCAGTTCGCGGGCGGCGACGTCGACGAAGACGACGTCCCTTGAGGCTTCGGTCGTGGCGATGACCGTCGATCCGCCTGGGATCCATTTGAGGCCATGGGGCGCGCGGTGGGGGTGAAGGTCGACGACGCCGGTCTTCTTCGCAGCCGCAACGTCGAAGACGTGCATTGCGTCGCCGACGTATCCTTGCGCGCGGTACGAGACGACGATGGCGGTGCGTCCGTCGGGCGACACGGCGATCTCATGGGGCGCGCGGCCCGTCGGGCGCTCCGCGATTTCGCGGCCGGTTTCGAGGTCGATGAAGCTCAGCGTGTCGGCGACTTTATTGCCGACGATCAGCGTGTCGGCGTCGGCGGGCGCGGCCGCAAGGCATGCAAGGGCGAGAAGGTTGGCGCGCATCGTGAACCTCCGGGAGCGTCGGGCGTCTCTCGTCGCCGCAAACCGGGCGTCGCGTCAAGCGCGCCGGGCGTTCAGCTTCGATCGGTCAAAGACCTTCTCAGGCGCTCAAAACCTAGAATCTACAGCATCCGACTGATTCAATCGGAAAACGCGATGCTCTAGAACTTCACGATCGCGCCGCCGTCGACGTTAAGCCCGACGCCGGAGACGAACTGCGCCGCGTCGCTCGCGAGGATGGCCGCGGCGGCGGCGACGTCCTCGGGTCGCCCGAGCCGGCCGACGGGCGCCTTGTCCTCCCAGTACTTTCGGAACGCTTCGTCGGCGAAGAACGGCGCGGAAAGCTCGGTGACGATGGCCCCGGGCTGCAGGTAGTTCGCGGTGACGCCGAAAGGCCCGAGGTCGACGGCCATCGACTTCGTCATGCCGGCGACGGCGTGCTTCGACGTTCCGTAAACGAAGAGGTTGGGGCCGCCCATGTCGGACATGATGGAGCCGAGATTGATGATCCGCCCCCGGCCGCTCTTCTTCAGCCAGGGCGTAGCGGCGCGCGTGACCTTGAACATGGCGGTCACATTGACGCCCATGATCCGATCCCAGAGCTCGTCGGTCGTGTCCTCGACGCTGGAGCCGACGGCGAGGCCGGCATTGTTGACGAGCACGTCGACGCCGCCGAAGGCGTCGACCGCAGCGTCTACGATTGCCTGCGGCGCGGCTGGCTCGGCGATGTCCTGCTTCAACGCGCGCGCGCCGTCGTCTTGATCAAAGGCGGAGACGTCCGCGTTCGGCAGGTCGACGAGCAGAACGCGCGCGCCGCGGTCCAGAAAGACGCGCGCGATGGCGGCGCCGATGCCGCCCGCGCCGCCGGTGACGATGGCGGCGCGGCCTTCAAGCTCCCGCGCGCTCACGGCGGCGCTTAATTGTCGCTGTGGAAATTAAAGCCCACTTCGACGCCGAATGCGCGCGGTTCGCCGTACTGGCTGAAGATCCACAGGTTCGCGACCGGCTGGGACGAAACGCGATAGCGCTCGTCGAGGAGGTTGCGGCCGAAGAAGCGCGCGAACCATTTGTCGTCGATGTCGGCGATCTCCACGGTGGCGCTGACGAGCGTGCGCGAATTAAGCGTCGAGTCGCACGCCTCGCCAAGGTCGGAGAAGGCGAAGATCTGGTCGTCCTCGAAGCCGGCGGTGGCGTTAAGGCGCATGACCTTGTTGTCCGCGATGGGCGTCTCATACCGTCCGAACACGGTCCAGGCGATCTCCGGCGTGCGGTTGAGGTCGCGGTCGGAAAAGTCGACGTCGATTTCGCCGTCAAAGTCCGTATCCGCTGCGAAAGACACGAACTCGCCCTCCTGCCACGCGAAGTTGCCGCCAAGGGTGAGGCCCTCGATCGGCGTGATCCAGTTGGCTTCGAGCTCGACGCCGTAGATTTCGACTTCCGCCGCGTTGAAGAAGCGCGTCTCTTGAAACTCCTGGCCGAAACTGTTGACGAGCGTCGCAGCCACCTGCCGCTGCGCGTCGTCGAACTGGGCGAAGAAGAAGGTGGGATTGAAGGTCAGTGCGCCGTCGAGCCACGTCGTGCGCAGGCCCGCCTCGTAGGAGATGACGGTTTCAGGGTCCGTCGCCGCGATCAACTCCGGCGTTAGCTCGTTGCCCGTGGTGCCCGACTGGTCGTTGAAAGCGCCCGAGCGGAAGCTCCGCGAAATGTTCACGTAGCCGAAGAGATCCTCCGTGAACTCGTAAGACGCGACCGCCCGCCAGCTCGGCTCGGAGAAGGTCGCGGAGGATTCCGCGACGCCGATGTTGAAGCGTTCGAAGTCCGCCGCGCCGAGGGGCCCCAGGGTCGCGAACGAGAGGTTCGGGTCGAAGCCTCCCTCGAGGGTCTGGAAGAAGACCTGGTTGCGGCCGATGAAGTCTTTCTCCTCCCACGTCCAGCGGACGCCGCCTGACAGCTGTAGGCGATCCGTCAACTGATAGGTGCCGTCGGCGAAGTCCGCGTAAGCGTCCGCGTCCTGGGCGTTGCAGAGCACCTGCGGGTTGTCGTTGAAAAGGCCGAACGGCAGTTCGACGCCGAAAAGGTCGAGGAAGCCGAGGGTCTGGGTGACGCAGAAGGTCGTGTCGTTCGACTGGAAGAAGCCGCCGGCGACGACGTCAAGCGAGTCTGTGACGTTCCAGTTGACGCGGACCTCTTGCTGGAAGGTTTCGCGGTCGTCTGCGCGGTTGGCGTCGAAGAGCGACACCGGACCGACCTCGCCGACATAGTTATTGACGAGGCGCGAGTCCTGCGCGCGGAAGCCTGTCACCGAGACTACGGACAGAACGTCGGACACGTCCCAGTTCAGGTTGAGATAGTAGCCGTTGACGTCGACCTGGTGGCCGTCGAACAGACCGATGTCGGCCCCGATGGCGTCCGGGTCCGTTACGCCCGCATTGTTGAGCGGATCGCCCTGATCCTCCGTGAACCCGAGCAACGGGAAGAGGAAGCCGGAGGCCGGATCCGACGGCGTTTCGTTGACGGCGGGCACGGTCTCGGAATTGTCGCGCAGGAACTCGTATTGCAGCAGCGCTTCGAAATTATCGGACGGCTGCCAGAGAAGTTTGGCGCGGAAGTTGCCGACGTCTTCGCCGCCTAGCCGTCCGCCGTCGCCGACGCCGCTCGCGCCCGTGAACGGGTTGACGACCGCGCCGTCGACGACCGGGCCGAACGGGGCGACGGGACCGAACTCCGCGCCGTTGCGGTAGAAACCGTTGGAGCGCTGATATTGCCCGGAAAAGCGGAACGCCAGCTGATCGCCGATCGGCAAGTTTAGCGCCAGGCGGGTTTGCACCTGTCCGAAAGACCCGGCCTGCAACCGGCCCGAGCCGGAAACGACGCCGATCTCTGGTCGCTTCGTCCGCACATTGACGACGCCCGCCGTCGTGTTCTTGCCGAAGAGCGTTCCTTGCGGGCCGCGAAGCACCTCGACCTGTTCGATGTCGAACAGATCGAGGAGCTGGGTCTGGACGGACGGCACCACGAAGTCGTCCAGGGTCACGCCCACTTGGGGTTCGGAGTAAACGATGATGTCCGTCTGCGCCGCGCCGCGGATCGCGAACGAGGCGGCGTTGAACCCGGTGATCTTCGAAGCCGAGAAGTTCGGCACCAGCGTCGCGATGTCGCCGAGGTCGCGCGGCACGATGGCGTCGACCGCCTCGTCGTTCAGCGCCGAGACGGCGACAGGCGTCTGCTGCAGGCTCGTTTCGCGCCGTGTCGCCTGGACGACGATTTCGTCGCTGCGCGCGCCCTGGGCGAGCGCCGACGTCGACGGCGCGATGGAGGCGGAGGCGGCCGCGCCGGCGACGATGAGCGCGCGGGCGGCGGTCGTATTTCTGAATTTGGCCATTCGCATTGAACCGGCGGCCTTGGCCGCCCCTCCCTGAAGGTCTTCAGCCGACGCCCTTCGCTTCGCGTTCCGCCGTCTTTTCGCGGCGCTCTTGAGGGCGATAAAAAACAAGTATGTTTGTTTTTTTTCCGGGCGCAAGCCGCAAAGACGCCCCGTAAATTCAGGCGTTTAGGGAGCGTTGCCTATACGCCTCACATTTGCGCGGCTTGCTGCGACGCACAAAAACAAACCGCCATGACTGTTTTTTTTGAGGTGCGCGACGCTCGGCCGTTTGTTAGGTTTTCGTCAACCGGCGCGGGGGCTCGACCGCGCGCGGGGGCCCAGTCAATCGAAACGGGAGCTTGTCCCTGTGTCCCATACCTTCATTGCGCGAATGAAAGTCCATCCCGATAAGGAGGACGCGTTCGTCGAACTGTGCGAACGCATGGAGAAGGCCGTCGCCGAACACGAGCCGGAGACGCTTCACTACAAGTTCTACCGGTTGCGCGAGCCGCACGCCTTCGCGGTCATCGAATCGTTCAAGGACGAAGCCGCCGACGAGGCCCACCAGCAGGCCCCGCACTTCAAAGAGATCGCGCCGGGCATGATCGACTGCCTCGACGGCGGGTACGTGCGCGAATACCTCGACCCGTTGAAGGCGAGCTGACGTCGGCATGGGCGATGCGACGATCCTCACCTTGAGCGGCCTTCTGACCGACGCGGCGGCGAACGCGCCCGACGCCGACGCGGTCGTTTTTCCCAACGAGCGCCGGTCCTATGCGGCGCTTTACGCCGCGGCGCGCCAATGGGCGAAGGCGTTCATGGCGCTCGGCCTCTCGCCCGGCGACCATGTCGGCCTTCTGATGACGACGCAGATCGATTTCGTCGAGGCGATGTTCGGCGCTGCGCTCGCGGGCGCCGCCGCCGTGCCGATCAACGCGCGCTACGCCCCGGCCGAGCTCGCCTATCTGATCGAGAACGCCGACATCGCCTGCCTCGTGACGACCGGCAAGGTCGCGGACGCCGTCGATTTCGTTGGCCGGCTGAGCGAAGCTTTCCCCGAGCTCGGGGGCGACGCCGACGCGACGGCCCTGCGCGTCGCGGCCGCGCCCAAGCTGAAGAGCGTCGTCGTAACGGGCGAGGGAGCGCCCGACGGGTTCTTGAGCGAGGCGGCGCTGCCGGCGCTCGCCGCGCGCATCGACGACGCGGCGCTTGACGCGCGCATCGCCGCGACGTCGCCGGACGATATCGCGCTCATTCTTTATACGTCGGGCACGACGTCGAACCCCAAGGGCTGTCTTATCAGGCACGGCGCCATCGTTTCGAACAGCCGCGCGCTCGGCCGCGTGCGCTATGAACTGACGATGGCGGACCGCTTCTGGTCGCCCCTGCCGATCTTCCACATCGCCGGCATTCTGCCCATGGTCGCCGTTTTCGACGTGCGCGGCGCGTACCTGACGATCCCCCATTTCGACGCCGGCGTCGCCCTGGAGATGCTGGAGCGCGAAGGCGCGACCTGCACCTATCCATGCTTCGTCACCATCATGCAGGACCTGATCGACCACCCCAACTTTCCGACAACGGATCTCTCGCGGGTGCGGCTGATGAACTCGAACCTCGCCGTGCAGCCGGCGGGCGTCAAAGACGCGATCATGGCCGCGATGCCCCAGGCGACGCAGGTCGGCACCTACGGGCTGACGGAGGCGTCGGGCACGGTGTGCACGAGCCGCCTTGGCGACGGCGTCGATGCGCGCACGGGCCGGCTCGGCGCGCCGCTTGACGGGTGGGAGCTGAAGATCGTCGACCCGGAAACGGGCGCCGCGTGCGGCGTCGACGAACGCGGCGAGATCCTCGCGCGCGGGCCGGGCATGCTCTCCGGATATTATAAGGACCCGGAGAAAACCGCCGAGGCGATCGACGCCGACGGGTGGCTCCACACCGGCGACCTTGGCTCCCTCGACGCCGACGGCAACATCATGTTCCATGGGCGGACGAAAGACATGCTGAAGGTTGGCGGCGAAAACGTCGCCGCCGCGGAGATAGAGGCCGTCCTGAACGCGCATCCCTCCATAGAGCTCGCCCAGGTCGTCGGCGCGCCGGACGCGCGCTATGTCGAAGTCGCCGCGGCGTTCGTGAAACTGAAGCGCGGCGCCAACGCGTCGGGCGAGGAGCTGATCGCCCATTGCGACGGCAAGCTCGCGCGCTTCAAAATCCCGCGCTACGTTCGCTTCGTGGACGAATGGCCGATGTCGACGAGCAAGATCCAGAAATTCAAACTGAAAGAGCGCATCGCGGCCGAACTCGGCGACGCGAGCGCCGCCTGAGGGAGACGTCCGATGATCGGTTTCAGCGCCAGGCTCGTCGTGCGGCCCGAACGCGCCGAAGAATTCGAGAAGCTGCAGATCGAACTGCGCGAACTAACGTACGCCAACGAACCGGGCACGCCGTTTTACGAAGTCGTCAAAGCGGCGGGCGATGAGGCGACCTACATGTGCATCGCGACGTTCAAGGATCAGGCGGCGTTCGACTTTCATATGCAGACGGATTTCCATGACCGCATCGCGCCGAAGATCCTCGACTGCCTCGCCGAGGAGATGGATTTGACGATGTTCGACGTCGTCGGTCGCGACGCGTAACGCGCTTATCCGGTCAGTTCCTGGACGTCGCGCAAGGGGCGGGAGCCGTCCCAGTTTTCCCCGGACGCGCGGATGGCCGCGAAATAGTTGCGGATGAACGGCTTGTCTTCGAGGATCTCGACCATTCCATCTGTCACCGACGATACGTCCACATAGCAAAAACGCAACGGGCCGAAGCGCCCGCTCATCGCGACGGCGAAGCCAAGGGCCTCGTAGCGCGCGACTTCCGCGTCGAAGTCCTCGACGATCACGGCGACGTGGTGGAAGCGCTTGCCGTCGCGCAGCGGCAGGTCGCGATAGCAGGACGGGCGCTCGCAATGCTGCTCAATAAGTTCAACGTGGACGTCGCCCGCCGGCGCGACGGCGACGGTGAAGTCGACGGGGCCTGGCGCGCCCCGATAGATGGGATCTTCTATCGCCGGGCGCTCCATCAGGTGAAACGGGCCGACGCCCAACGCCTCGGTCCACGCCGCCGCGGCGGCGCGCACGTCCTTTACGACGTAGGCGACCTGTTCGATCCGCCGGTTCGTGAGCGGAAGCGCCATGCCGCTCAAAGCGTATCCGGCGCTTCGACGGCGCGCGCCAGCGCCTGAAGGAACCGGCCGCCGAGCGCGCCGTCGACGGCGCGATGGTCGCATGAAAGCGTGACGCTCATGACGCTGACGAAGCCGCCATCCTCCGCCGCGACGCGGCGGACCGCGCCGGCCGCGAGGATCGCCCCCATGGGCGGGTTGACGACGGCGTCGAAGTTCGAAACCCCGAACATGCCGAGGTTCGAGAGGCTGAACGTCCCCCCACGGAATTCTTCCATCGACAGTTTTTCGGCCCGCGCGCGCGCCGCGAGGTCGCGCATCTCCGCGGCGATATCGCGCGCCGATTTCTCCTCGGCTCGGCGCACGACGGGCGTGATGAGCCCCCCTTCCGTCGCGACCGCGACGGCGATGTCGGCATGGGCGAAGCGATGAATCTCCTCGCCCGCGAAATGCACGTTCACGTCGGGCGTCGCCATGAGCGCCTCAGCGCAGGCCTTGATGAGATAGTCGTTGATCGACGGCGCCGATCCGTTCGCGTCTTTTTCCGCCGCGCTACGTGCTTGTAGGGCGTCCATCGGCAAATCAGCGCGCAGGTAGAAGTGGGGCACGGTCTGGAACGCCTCCGTGAGGCGCTTGGCGATGGTCTTGCGCATGGATGAGAGCTTGATCGCCTCATACGGATTGTCGCCGCCGCCCGACGTCGCATCCGGATCGAGGCCGCGGGCTCTGGCGGCCTGCTCAACGTCCTGCAGCGAAATCCGGCCTTTCCGGCCGCTGCCCTCGACGCTTGCGAGGTCGACGCCGAGGCGGGCGGCGAGTTCGGCCGCCTTCGGCGATACGGATGCGTCGGCTTGCGTTGGGACCGCAGTGGCCTCCGTCTCGCT
Organism: Parvularculaceae bacterium; assembly: GCA_050331095.1. GTDB lineage: Bacteria > Pseudomonadota > Alphaproteobacteria > Caulobacterales > Parvularculaceae > MED-G105. The sequence goes on along the minus strand of JBHJHE010000037.1, from coordinate 19,159 downwards.
TGCGGCGTCGTTGACGGCGCCGCCGAAGCCGGCGTCGGCGCCCTTGAAGTCGGCGACGAAGGCGTCAATCTCCGTATCCGGAACGCTGTCCTCGGCGAAAACGGCGATCAAGGCGCCGACGGGGTAGGTCTCGCCTTCTTCGCCGACGCGCCGGCGCAGGACACCCGAGAACTCAAGCTCCACGTCGTTGGCGATCTTGTCCGTCTCGATGACGACGAAGAGATCGCCCTCTTTAACGGCCTTGCCCTCTTCGGCGCGCCACTCGCGGATGACGCCTTCCTCCATATCGATGCCCCATTTCGGCATCGTGAAGGGCTGGATGCGCTTGTCCATCGTCCGCGCTCCTATCTGTAGGCGACGACGCGGCGCACGGCCGCTTCGACGTCGGCGGGGCCCGGAACGTAAGCGCGCTCCAGCTCCTTCGCGAACGGCACGGGCGCGTGGGGCGCGGTCACCTGTTCGACGGGCGCCTGGAGGGACGAAAACCCGTGGCTCGCGACGAACCCGGCGATGTCGGACGCCAGGGAGCAGCGCGGCGGGCATTCGTCGACGACGACGACGCGACCCGTCTTTTCCACGCTGTCAAGGATCGCGTCTTCGTCGAGCGGGCTCGTCGTGCGCGGATCGATGAGGTCACAGGCGATTCCGTCCGCGGCGAGGGCGTCGAGCGCCTTCTCGGCGAAGAGGACCATCCGCCCGAGGGCGATCACCGTCGCCGCGTCGCCCTCGCGCACGAGGCGGGCCTCGCCAAAGGGCGTCAGGTGGTCGCCCTCCGGCACTTCGCCTTTTCGTCCGTACATGGCCTTGTGTTCGAAGAGGACGACCGGGTCGTCGTCGCGGATGGCGCTCGCAAGCAGCCCCTTCGCGTCCGCCGGCGTCGCGGGCAGGGCGACTTTCAGGCCGGGCACGGACGTCGCTATCTGATACATGGTTTGGCTGTGCTGCGCGGCCATGTTCATGCCGCCGCCATAAGGCGCGCGAACGACCACCGGGCAGGACATGGCGCCGCCGGACATGTATCGGAACTTCGCCGCCTGGTTCATGGTCTGGTCGAGGGCGAGGCCCAGAAAGTCCGCAAACATAATTTCCGCGACGCCTCTCTTGCCGGCGAGCGAAGCGCCGACGGCGAGGCCGACGATGGCGTTCTCGGAGATCGGCGTATCGATGACGCGGTCCTGCCCGAACTTCGGCAGGAGGCCCGCGGTGACGCCGAAAATGCCGCCAGACGCCTCGCGCTCGCCGGAGGTGCCGCCAGCGCCGCCAGAAACGTCCTCGCCGCAGACGAAAACCGAAAGGTCGCGTGCCATTTCGCGGTGCAGCGCGTCGTTCAGGGCCTCGCGATATGTCATGACGGGCATTTGTCCGCTCCTCAATCGTAGGCCGCGTAGACGTCGGTGGCGACTTCGTCCGTCGACGCCGGCGGCGCGGCGCGGGCCGCCTCGACCGCCTTGTCGATCGCGCCGAGAACGTCGGTGTCGATCGCATCGAGCTCACCTGCGTCAAGGTCGAACCCGCTGGCGCGAGCGCGGAAATTCTTCAGGCAGTCGCGGGTCTCGCGATGGTTCTTCACCTCGTCCTTGGCGCGGTACTTTTGCGGGTCGCCCTCGAAATGGCCGTAGAAGCGCGTCGTCATGAACTCCGCCGCGCAAGGGCCCTTGCCGGCGCGGGCGTGGTCGACGAGTTCGGCCATGGCGTCGTAGACGGCGAAGTAATCGCACCCGTCGGCGGTCACCGTCTTTAGGCCAAAGGCCTCGGTGCGCGCGGCGAGGCTTTCCGCCCCGACGGCGTAGTCCGCGCCCGTATGTTCCGAATAGCCATTGTTCTCGAAGACGAAGATCGCGGGAACGCCGATAACGACGGCCATGTTCAACGCTTCGAGCACGGCGCCCTGGTTCGCCGAGCCGTCGCCGCCGAAGGAGACGGCGACACGGCTCTCGCCGTCGAGCTTCGCGGACAGGGCCGCGCCGACGACGAGGGGTCCGCCGGCGCCGACGATGCCGTTCGCGCCGAGCATGCCTTTCGAAAAGTCGGCGATGTGCATCGAGCCGCCCTTGCCTTTGCCGAGCCCGGCCCCGCGGCCGTAAATTTCCATCATCATGGCGCCGACGTCGCAGCCCTTGGCGATGCAGTGGCCGTGGCCGCGGTGCGTCGAGACGATGAGGTCGCGGTCGTCGAGGTGGTCGCAAACGCCGACGGCGACCGCCTCCTGACCGGCGTAAAGGTGGGTGAAGCCGGCGATTTCGCCGGTCATGATCTCCTTGTGCAGACGCTCCTCGAACTCGCGGATCGTCTTCATGCGGCGATAGGCGCCGAGAAGCTGGTCTTTGCTCAGTTGCGCGCCCATCGACCGCGCCTCCTCCCTGATCGTCCGCGCGTCAAGCGTTCGGCGCGCGAGACACATAATCCTCAAGCGTCTTGTGGAAATGGCGGATGCGCAACTCCTGCTCGCCGATCCACAAGCCTTCGAACCCCTCGCTCGCCATGCCCTTTTGCACGAAGGGCAGATTATAGGCGTCCTGATTGATGACGAGGCCGAGGGACGTTTCGCCGTGCTTGTATCGCCGCCATTTCGGGCGTTCGTACGTCTCCCAGTCGAACTCGTTCCCGGGCAGTTCGAACATGTAGTAGTCGAAGAACATCTTGTTCGGATCGGTCGGGTGGGGGCGCTGGCGGAACATCATCATGTCGTCGGCGTGGACGTTCATGGTCACGTTCGGAAAGATCATATAGTGGTAGTCGTCGGTGAGCTGATCGTCGTTCAGCGCCGAATAGTCCTTGCCCCGCGCGGCGCCGTGGGCGCGCTTGTGGCGCTGGATCGCCTCGCGCGCGTCGTATACGGAGCCCTCGTAGGCGGCGGGGTCCATGCCCGCGTCGCGCATCACGCCCTTGATCGGCGGCGGGATCTCCGAGGGCGAGACAACCCGCGGGCTCAGGACCCCGAAAGCGATAAGGTAGCGGTTGTGGCGCTCGTAGCAGTCGATCTGAATGTCGAGATCGTCAAGGTAATAGAGAAGCTGCGGATGAATTCCCTGGACGTGGTAGCTCTCGTTGAAGGCGTCGACCGACGCTTTCCAGTTGCAGTCCCACTCGACGGTCACCCAGCGCGTCAGCGTCATGCGGTCGAACCGGTACGGATCAAGATGCTGCGGGATGACGCCCAGATAGTCGAGAAGGGGGCCGGCGTCAGGGCCGAGGCTGTACCAGACGAACGAGCCCCACGTGTCGCACGGCAACGAGATGAGGCCGCCGCAGGGCGGCGCGCCTTGCGGAAACGTCTCGAGGTCCGGAATGTTCGCGAACGCGCCGTTCAGCTGGTACTCCCAGTTATGGTAGCGGCAGCGGAAGCTTTTCGCGTCCTCCTCGGGCGTCTCCAGCGCGTGGACAAGCTTGTTCCCGCGGTGCTGGCAGACTTTGTAGAACGCGCGGACCGACCGGTCATGCTGGCGTACGATGAGGATCGACTCCGGTCCGATCTCGGTGACGATGTGGTCGCCGGGGTTCGGAATGTCGTCTTCGCGGCAGCCGAGAAGCCAGACGCGCCGCCACATGCGCTCCCATTCGAGCTTCATGTAGTCCGGACACGTATAGCGTTCTTTGGGGATCAGCGCCGAGCCGAGCTTCGGCGTCGGCGCCTTGGCGACGGGCGTGCCGCCGGGGGCGGCGGCGCGCGTCCGCTTGATCGTCTGTTCGCGCCTTACTTTCACCGGCCTAGAACTGCACGCGCTTGGTGTAGCCGCCGTCGACGACGAGGTTGACGCCGGTCACCCAGCTCGCCGCGGCGCTTGAAAGAAAGACGATGCAGTTCGCCACTTCCTCCGGCGTGCCGAGACGGCCGAGCGCGTGGGTCTTTTCGGTGCGCTCGTAGAATTTTTCGTTGGAGATCTTGATCATGTCCCAGGCCCCGCCGTCAAAATAGATCGGGCCCGGAGAGACGGAGTTGATCCTGACGCCCTGCTCCCCGTGCGCCTGGCTCAGTTGCTTCGCATAGGTAATGAGCGCAGCTTTCATCGCGTTGTACGCCTGGGGGACCATGAACGTCTCTACGGCCGCGGTCGTTGAGATCATGGTGATCGCGCCGCCGCCGCGCTTCTCCATGTGCGGAATGGCCGCCTCGCAGCCGCGCACCGCGCCGAGCACGTCGATCTCGAAATTCTTCCACCAGTTCTTTTCGCTGTCCGCGCCGCCGCCGGCGGAGACGTTGGGGATGAAGACGTCGACGCCGCCGAGCTCCTCGGCCATCTGGTCGATCCAGGCCTCGTACTCTTCCTTATTCTTGATGTTGCACGGCGCGCCGACGATGCGCCCGGCGGCCATGAGCGACATCTCCTTGACGGCGCGATTGACGCTCTCGGGCGTGCGCGAACAGATCGCGACGTTCGCGCCTTCCTCCGCGAAGAGGTTGGCGACGCGCCGGCCGATGCCCTGCGTCGCGCCGGTGATGAGCACGTTCTTGTCGCGAAGCCCTAGATCCATCGCCGCGCCCAGCTCCCGTGACCGACCCCGATCGGCGTCAAATAAAAGACAATCATGATTGTTTTTTTCCGGCCGTCAAGCGAGGCGAGCCGCGGGTCCCGCACGGGGGCGCCTAGCCGGCGGGCGTGGCGAGGAGGCCGTTGTCGACCACGAACTCCGCGCCGGTGACGAAGCGGGACTCGTCCGAGCATAGATAGAGCGCCATGCCGGCGACGTCGCTCGGCGCGCCAAGGGCGCCCTTCGGCAAGACGCCGCGGGTCGGGACGTCTTCGGGCGCGTCGGGCCGGCCTTGGGCGAACTGCACCATGGGCGTTTCGATCGCGCCGGCGTGGATCGAGTTGCAGCGCACGGGATAGCCCTGGGCCTGGCAGTGGGCGGCGAACGACTTCGTCATCGAACGCACCGCGCCCTTGGCGGCGGAGTAGGCGAAAAAGATCGGATAGCCGACGTGCGAGGCGGTCGACGACATGTTGACGATCGACCCGCCGTCGCCGGCCTTGAGGAGGGGCAGGGCGAGCTTCGAGCCAATGAACACGCCCTCGGACATAACGGCGTTCGCCAGGCGGAACTGCTCGAGCGTCGTCTCTTCGGGCGTCGCCAGCACGACGACGCCGGCGTTGTTCACGAGGGCGTCGAGCCGGCCATGGGTCTTTTCGACCGCGGCGAGGACCTGCGTCCAATCGTCCTCCCTCGTGACGTCGTGGCGGTGGAAGCTCGCCGCCGGGCCGATCTCATCGGCGGCCGCAGCGCCTTTTTCGGCGTCGACGTCCGTCATGACGACGCGCGCGCCTTCCTCGGCGAAGAGCTTCGCGTCCGCGAACCCGAGGCCCGACGCGGCCCCCGTGATGAGCGCGACCTTGCCTTCCATTCGACCCGACATCGCCGGCGCCTCCTTTGCGTTAACCGCTTCGCGTCGACCGTTCGACGGCCGCCCGCTTTCCCCGACGCCGTTCTTGTGCGATGCAATACGCCGCGCGCCAACGGGAACTTGATCGGGTCCGGCCAGTGTTTTTTCCCGATCGGTAGCTTAAAACACAAACAGACGTGAATGTTTTTTTAAACGCCGGGCCGCAAGACGCAGCCCGGTCCGGGAGCCTTGGGCAAACTCGAGCTTGAGAGAACGCAAAAACCGATGACCGCCAACGCCACCACCGCCAAGCCCGCTCCGATCGCCGCCAGGCGGCGGCTCTACCGCGCCGCGCGCGGCAAGCCGGCCGCGGAGATCGGCCGCCAGGCGCAAAAGAGCGCATCGACGCGCAAGCTGATCGTCGACGCGGCGCTGCGGTGTCTCATCAAACACGGCTACGCCGCGACGACGACGCCGCGGATCGCGGAGGAGGCGGGGCTGTCGCGCGGCGCGATGATGCACCATTTCGAAAACCGGCTGGCGGTCGTCCAGGCGGCGATCGAGCACCTCCACGCCAAGCGCCTGCGCGCCTTCCGCCGCGCGGTCTCTTCCTTGCCCGACAATCAGCCCCACGCCCGCGAGGCGCTTGAGGCCTATTGGAGCCATGTGACGCACCCGCTGTTCGTCGCCTTCCACGAGCTCGCCGTCGCATCGCGCACTGACAAAGAGCTGGAGCGCATCCTGCGGCCGGCGCAGGACGCTTTTTATCGCGAGTGGTATCGCCTAGCGATCGACCTCTTCCCGGAATGGCAGTCCGACCGCGAGAGCTTCGATCTCGCCCTGCGCTTCGTTCAGGCGACCCTTGAGGGCATGGCGGTGAACCGCATGTCGACGAACGTCGATCCGGCGGACGAGGCGCGGCTGTTCGACTATGTCGAGAAGTGCATCGCGGATCTGATGCCGCCGGCGGTCCGCGCCGCGCCGCGCGCGAACGCGGGGGACGCTTGAGCGATCTCATTCTGCATCACCACGACCCGTCGCCGTATGCGGAGAAGATCCGCAAGTCGTTCGGGATCAAAAGCCTCGCCTGGCGCTCCGTGCAGGTGCCGATGGCGCCGCCGAAGCCGGACCTGACCGCGCTTACGGGCGGCTATCGCGGCGCGCCGGTGTTGCAGATCGGCGCCGCCGTCTATTGCGACACGGCGCTCATTATCCGGACGATCGAGCGGCTTCATCCGTCCCCGTCCCTGTTCGAGACCGGGCCGGCGGTGGCGTTCGCGGTCCAGCACTGGGGCGACGTCGCGGTCTTCCGGCCCGGCGCGGCGCTTTCGCTGCACGAAAACGCCGAGCGCATTCCGGGCGACGTCTCAGAGGACCGCGCGGCCTATTTCTCGTTTCTCGACGTCTCCCGCTTCGCCGAAGACGCGCCGCATTTTCGCAGCAAGCTCCGCGCCAACGCGCGTCTTGTCGAGGCGCAGCTGAGCGACGGCCGCGCCTTCATGACCGGCGACCGGCCGCAATGGGTCGACGTTTCGGCCTATTTCAACGTCTGGATGGCGGGCGGCAACATTCCGTCGAGCGAACGGCTTTTCGCTGACATGCCGCGGCTTCACGAATGGCGCGCACGGATCGACGCCATCGGCTGCGGCGCGCGCACGGAGATCGACGCGGCCGAAGCGATCGACGTCGCCCGCAACGCGACGCCATTGGAAGTCGGCGCGTCGCGCCCGGACGAAAGCGGTTGCGCGCCAGGCGACGCTGTCGCCGTATCGCAGGTGGGCTTCAACGCCGAGCCCGTTCTCGGAACGCTCGCATCCGTCGACGACGACGAGATCGTCGTGCGGCGGACGGACCCCCGCGCCGGCGACGTCGCGGTGCGTTTCCCGCGGCTTGGCTACCGGCTGTCGCGCCGCGACTGACCGCCGCCCCGTCGCATCGGCGCGCGTGGGGCGCGCGGGAAAGAAACAAGCATGTCTGTTTGTTTTTGCGCCCCGCCATGATAAGTTTCGATAGCAAAAAGCGCCGGCGAAGCGCGCCAGAAGCGGAGGAAGCGTCCCCATGCCCGATGGTTTCAAGGCCGCCTGGCCAATGGATCTGAAAGCGCCGCCGGGCTCGCTGGAGGCGAAACAGCCGCGGCCCGCCGATCTCGGTTCGGACGTCGTCGATCCCGCCCGCTACCATTCGCGCGAGTTCATGGCGCTCGAGTGGGAGCGCCTGTGGCCGCGCGTCTGGCTCCTCGCGGGCGTTACGTGCGACCTCAAGGAGCCGGGCGACTACACGCTTTTCCGCCACGGGCACGAACAGTTCATCGTAGCGAAGGACGACGACGGAACGATCCGCGCGTTCTACAATGCGTGTCCGCACCGGGCGAACCGGGTGTGCCTCACCGACCATGGCAGCGTGCCGAAATTCTCCTGCCCGTTCCATGGCTGGACGTTCGAGCTCAATGGGCGCCTCGCATCGATAACGGACGAAGAGACGTTCAACCCGGCGCTCATCGCCGATCGTCCGGGCCTGACGGAAGTGCGGTGCGATACGATTGGCGGGCTGATCTTCATCAATATGGACGGCGCTGCGCCGCCGCTCGCCGAGTGGATCGGGTTGCCCGAGGGCTACATCGAGAACTACGAGATCGACAAGATGAACGTCGTGCGCCACGTGCGCAGCGAGTGGCTGGCGAACTGGAAAACCGGCGTCGACGCGTTTTACGAGACCTATCACCTGCCGCACATCCATCCCCAGACGCAGGGCGTCATGGAGGATTTCAGCCAGGTCGATCTTTATCCAAACGGCTTTAGCCGCATGATCGTGCCAATCGGGGTCAAGTCGCACCGCGTCAAGGACCAGGACGCGCTCGATCCGTACCAGGCCTTCATGATGAAGGAGGCTGGACTCGATCCGGAGACGTTCGACGGGTCGCCGGCGGACGTGCGCGTCGCGGTGCAACAGGCCAAGCGTCGCCGCGGCGACCGGTTCGGTCTCGCTTACTACGACAAGATGACGGACGGTCAGCTTACAGACAGCTGGGCGACGGGGTTCTTCCCCAACGTGCAGATCGGCATGCACCCCGAAGGCGTCTTCATCATGCGCTTCTCGCCGCATCCGACGGATCCGGAGCGTTTCTATTACGACAACATGACCCTGTTCCGGTACGTGGACGATCCGGGCTACGCCGTGCCCGGATGGATGGGGCTGCCGGAAGGAACGGACGTCACCGGCGAAATCCGTCCCGAGGTCGAGCACCACGCCGCCGACGCGACGCCAGACCTCGGCGAGGTCCTGAACCAGGACGTCGACCTCGTCCATGCGGTGCAGGAGGGCGTGCGCTCGCGCGGTTTCAAAGGCCCGCTCTGGTCGGAGCAGGAGGACCGTCTGCGCCATTTCCACCGCGAGCTCGACCGATACATAAACGCCTAGCCGAATCGGCCAATTAAGCGCGACCTTAGCAGGCTTCGGCGGCGCGGCGCGCGCCGGAATCTCGCGCGTAAAGACTTGTTTCACCGCCGGGCGCCCGTATGGTGCGATGCAAAAGCATTTGTGCGCCGGGCGTTTGGCTTGGATTGGGCGGAGATCGTCTTAGGCGCTCACGACAAAGAACCCAGAGCATCCAGCTGATACGATCGGAAACTGGATGCTCCAGCGTCGCAGGAGCGCGTCGGTTGCCTGAAAACATGTTGAGCTTCGTCAGTCGGCCCCGCGAGACGCCCGAGAAGCGCGGCGCGATCGACCGACGGCGCGATTTCGAGGAGATCTATCGGCCTTTCGCCGAGGCGGCCGCGGCGGCGCAAGCCTCGCGCTGCTCGCAATGCGGCGTGCCGTTCTGCGCCCATGCCTGTCCGCTCGGCAACGACATTCCCGCCTGGCTACGCCTCGTCGCCGAAGGCCGGCTGGAGGAAGCCTATCGACGGTCCGCGGCGACGAACGCCATGCCCGAGGTTTGCGGCAAGATCTGCCCGCAGGATCGCCTGTGCGAAGGCGCCTGCGTCATCGAAAAATCCGGCCACGGCACGGTGACGATCGGCGCGATCGAGACCTTCATTACCGAGACGGCTTTCGAGGAAGGCTGGGCGCGCCCGATCGCTCCGGCGCGAGAGCTCGGCCGCTCGGTCGGGATCGTCGGCGCGGGGCCGGGCGGCCTCGCCGCGGCGGAGCGTCTGCGCGAGGCGGGCTTTCGCGTCGAGATCTACGACCGCTACGACCGGCCCGGCGGGCTCCTCATCTACGGCATCCCTAATTTCAAGCTCGACAAGGCGACCGTCGTGCGGCGCACGGAACGTTTGCGAGAGGCGGGCGTCGTCTTCCATACGGGCGTCGACGTCGGCCGCGACGTTTCGCTCGACGCCCTGCGCGCGCGCCATGACGCGGTCGTTATCGCGGTCGGCGTCTACAAGGCGCGGGAGCTCGACTGCCCGATCGACGCCGGCGTCGACGCGCCCGCGATGGCGTATCTGACAGCCTCGAACCGAAACGGCCTTGGCGACGCCGTTCCAGCGTTCGACGACGGAAGGCTGAACGCCGACGGAAAGCGCGTCGTCGTCATCGGCGGCGGCGACACGGCGATGGACTGCGTACGGACGGCCGTGCGCCAGGGCGCGGCGTCGGTGACGTGCCTCTATCGCCGCGATCGCGCCAACATGCCGGGCTCGGCGCGCGAGGTGGCCCATGCGGAAGAGGAGGGCGTCGTTTTCGAATGGCTCGCCGCGCCGAAGGCCGTCGGCGCCGTCGTCAACGCCGCGCGCATGCGCCTCGGCCCGCCCGACGCGAGCGGCCGGCGCGCGCCGGTCGAGAGCGACGGCGCGCGCTTCGACCTGGCGGCGGACATGGCGATCAAGGCCCTCGGTTATTCGCCTGAGGACGTGGACGCGATGTTCGGCGCGCCCGGCCTCAAGACGACCGCACGCGGAACGATCGCCGTCGACGGGGCGACGATGGAGACCTCGCTGCCGAACGTCTACGCCGTCGGCGACGTCGTCCGCGGCGCTTCGCTCGTCGTCTGGGCGATCCGCGACGGACAGACCGCGGCGGCGGCGATCGCGGCGCGCCTCGGGGCCGAAGCGGCGGCCCCGGCCCACGCAGCCGAGTGACCCCCATGCTGACCTTTGACGAACAGCGCGCCATGCGCGACCGACTGGAGGCCGCCGGCGCGTGGTCGCCGAGCGACGAACGCGACGCCTGCGGCGTCGGCCTCATCGTGGCGATGGAGGGCCCGCCGCGTCGCGAAATCGTCGACCTCGCGCTCAAATCCCTCAAGGCCGTCTGGCACCGCGGCGCCGTCGACGCCGACGGCAAGACCGGCGACGGGGCGGGGGTGCGCCTCAACGTGCCCCAGGAGCTGTTCCACGATTTCGTCGCGCGCACCGGCCACGCGCCGACGGACGCCGACGTCTGCGTCGGCCAGATTTTCCTGCCACGGACGGACTTCGCGGCCCAGGACGTCGCCCGCGCGATTGTGGAGGCGGAGCTGATCAGCGCCGGCTTCACGCTTTACGGCTGGCGGCGCGTGCCCGTCGACGCGAGCGTGCTCGGCGAAAAGGCGAACGCGACGCGGCCCGAGATTGAACAGGTCCTGTTCTACGACCCGAATTCGCGCGCCCCCGGCGATCTGGAGAGCGCGCTCTACCTTGTCCGCCGACGGATCGATAAGCGCGTGCTGTCGCGCGGACTTAGTGAGTTCTACATTTGCTCGCTTTCGAGCCACGACGTCATCTACAAGGGCATGTGCCTCGCGCAGAGCATCGATGCGTTCTACCCAGACCTTTGCGACCCGCGCTTCATCTCGCGCGTGGCGATTTTCCACCAGCGCTATTCGACGAACACCTTTCCGCAATGGCGGCTCGCCCAGCCCTTCCGCCTGATCGCCCACAATGGCGAGATCAACACGCTGAAGGGCAACGTCAACTGGATGCGCAGCCACGAGATCCGGATGGCGTCGAGCGCCTTCGGCGACGCCGGCGAAGCCATCAAGCCTGTCGTCCAGCCGGGTTCGTCGGATTCCGCCGCGCTCGACCAGGTCTTTGAGCTGATCGTCCGCGCCGGGCGCTCCGGGCCGATGGCGAAATGCCTTCTCGTGCCGGAAGCCTGGTCTAAGCGCGAGGGCGTCGTGCGCGAGGACGCTCGGGCGCTTTACGAGTACTGCAACGCCGTCATGGAGCCGTGTGACGGCCAGGCGGCCATCGCCGCCTATGACGGCCGCTGGGCGCTTGCGGGGCTCGACCGAAACGGCTTGCGGCCGATGCGCTACGCCGTCTCCGACGATGGCGTCCTCGCCGTCGGCTCGGAGACCGGCATGTGCCCGCTCGACGACGACCGCGTCCTGCGCCGCGGCGCGCTCGAGGCGGGCGGCCTCATCGCCTACGACTTCGAGGCGGGCGAGCTTTACGAGCACGACGCGATCCTCGCGCACCTCGCCTCGCGGCATCCGTACAAGGAGTGGCTGGAGAACGTGGTCGTCCTGGAGCCGATTATCGGCCCGGGACCGGAGGAGCGGATGTTCTCCAACGAGGATCTGTCGCGCCGCCAGGTCGCGGCCGGGTTCACGATGGAGGATCTCGACCTCGTTCTGCGGCCCATGGTGGAGACGGGGAAGGAAGGCATCGGCTCGATGGGCGACGACGCCCCGCTCGCCGTCCTCTCCGACGCCTACCGTCCGCTATCGCATTATCTGCGGCAGAAGTTCTCGCAAGTGACGAACCCGCCGATCGATCCGTTGCGCGAATCCCGGGTGATGAGCCTCAAGACCAGGTTCAAGAACCTCGGCAACATGCTCGCCGAAGAAGAGACCCAGACGGATGTTTTCGTCCTCGAAAGCCCGTTCCTGACGAATGGCATGTTCGACCGCTTCCGCCACTTCGTCGGCGAGGATGCGGCGACGATCGATTGCGCTTACACGGTCGACGCCGCGCCGGACGGCGCTGGATTGAAGGCCGCGCTTGACCGCGTGCGCGCCGAGGCCGTGGCGGCGGTCAAGGGCGGCGCGACGCACCTTGTGCTGACGGATGAAAACGTGAGCGAGACGCGGGTGGCCGCGCCCATGCTGCTTGCGGCGGCGGGCGTCCATCAGTCGCTGTCGGACGCGGGCTTGCGCGCCTATTGCTCGATTGTCGTGCGCGCTGCGGAATGCGTCGATCCACACTACGTCGCCATGTTGACGGCCGTCGGCGCGACGGCGGTGAACCCCTATCTCGCCTGCGAGACCATCGCCTTCGACGTCGCCCGCGGCGTCTATCCCGACACTGACGGGGTCGGTCCGGCGCTCATGCGCTACCGCGCGGCCGTGGAGGCGGGGCTCATGAAAATCCTGTCGAAAAGCGGCGTCTCCGTCATTTCTTCCTACCGAGGCGGTTGCGATTTCGAGGCCCTTGGCGTTTCGCGGGCGCTGGCGGCGGAGTACTTCCCCGGCGCGCCGTCGCGCATCTCCGGCATCGGTCTGCCGTACCTGCAGCGCAAAACGGCGGAGCTCCACGCGCGGGCGTTCGCGGGCGCCGATGCGGCGCTCCCGATTGGCGGTTTCCACCGCGCCCGGCGACGCGGCGAGCGCCACGCTTTCGGCGCCGACGCCGTCACCGAACTTCAGAACGCCGTCCGCAATGACGACTACGCAGCCTACAAACGGTTCGTCGCGCAGATATCCGGGGCGGGACCGATCCAGTTGCGCGACCTCCTGGAGGCGCGCTCCCTCGGTCCCGCAATCGATCTCGCCGAGGTCGAATCCATCAATTCGATCCGCCAGCGGTTCGTGACGCCCGGCATGTCCCTCGGGGCCCTGTCGCCCGAGGCCCATGGCGCGCTCAACGTCGCCATGAACCGCATCGGCGCAAAGTCCGTGTCAGGCGAGGGCGGGGAGGACCCGGAGCGCTACGCGCCCCTGCCGAACGGCGACAATATGAACTCCGCCGTCAAACAGATCGCGTCCGGACGGTTCGGCGTAACGGCGCATTACCTCAACAACGCCCGCGAAATCGAAATCAAGGTCGCCCAGGGCGCGAAGCCGGGCGAGGGCGGACAGTTGCCGGGCTTCAAGGTGACCGAGTTCATCGCCCGCATGCGGTGCGCGACGCCGGGCGTAACGCTGATCTCGCCGCCGCCCCACCACGATATCTATTCGATCGAGGATCTTTCCCAGCTCATCTACGATCTGAAGAACGTCAACCCGGTCGCCCGCGTGTGCGTCAAGCTCGTCGCCTCGGCGGGCATCGGGCCGATTGCGGCGGGCGTCGCCAAGGCGGGCGCCGACGTCATTCTGATCTCGGGCAATGTGGGCGGCACGGGCGCGTCGCCGCTGACGTCGATCAAGTTCGCCGGCGCGCCGTGGGAACTCGGTTTGTCCGAAGCGCACCAGGTCCTCACCGTCAACAATCTGCGCCGCAGCGTGACCCTGCGCGCCGACGGCGGCGTGCGCTCGGGGCGCGATGTCGTCTTCGCCGCCATGCTGGGGGCGGAGGAATACGGCGTCGGCACGGCGTCCCTCGTCGCCCTCGGCTGCCTCATGGTGCGCCAGTGCCATTCGAACACCTGTCCCGTGGGCGTGTGCACGCAGGATGACGAGCTGCGGGCGCGCTTCGCCGGCCTGCCGGAGAACGTCGTGACGCTGATGTCCTTCATCGCCGAGTACGCCCGGGAGATCCTCGCGGGGCTTGGCGCGGCGAGCCTTGAAGACGTCATTGGACGGACGGATCTTCTGCGCCAGGTGCGGCGCGGCGCGCCGGACCTTGACGATCTCGACCTCAACCCGATCCTCACGCGCGCCGACGCCGGCGGCGCGCCGCACCGCTCGACGCGCGAAGGCCGCGTGGAGCCGGCGCCGAGCCTCGACGAACAGATCCTGCGCGACGCTGCGCCGACCTTCGAGCGCGGCGAGAAGATGCAGCTCACCTACACGGTGCGCAACGTCGACCGGGCGATCGGCGCGCGGACCTCATCGGCGATCGTCCGTCAGCATGGGGCCGAAGGTCTGCCCGACGGGCACCTGACCGTGCGCCTGCGCGGCAGCGCCGGCCAGTCCCTCGGCTGTTTCGGCGCGGCCGGCTTGCGCATCGAGCTCGAAGGCGACGCCAACGATTACGTCGGCAAGGGCCTCTCCGGCGCGACCATCGTCGTGCGCCCGCGCCGCGCCGGGGCCCGCGCGGCGCGCGAAGATCTGCACAAGGACGCCATCGTCGGGAACACCTGCCTCTATGGCGCGACGTCCGGCGCGCTTTACGCCGCCGGCCGCGCGGGAACGCGGTTCGCCGTGCGCAATTCGGGTGCGACGGCCGTCGTCGAGGGCTGCGGCGCGAACGGCTGCGAATACATGACCGGCGGCGCGGCGGCCATTCTCGGGACCGTCGGCGACAATTTCGCCGCCGGCATGACCGGCGGTCGCGCCTTCGTCTACGATCCGGAAAACGCCCTCGCGAGCCGTCTCAATACGGACGACGCCGCGGCTGTTCGGCTGGACGACGAGGCCTCCCGCGCGGCCTTGGCGCTCGTCGAAGCGCACGTCGCCGCGACGAAGTCCATCCGCGCCGCGCGGATCGTTGAAAACTGGGCGCGCGAAAAGGACGCCTTCTTCGAGGTGCGCCCGCGCGAGGCGGCGGGAGCCGCAACGCCTCAAAAACTGGCGGCGCGTTAGGGCGCCTCGGTTTCAGGCTGCGGCGCCGGGATGCTCCAGCTTTCTTGTTTGGCGCGCTTGAGCGCCCGGCGGTTTAGATCGAAATCTCGCCGATCGGCTTCGCCAGCATCCGGTCTTCGAAAAACCGCACGCGTTTCCCGACGCGCGCGCTTGGCGCCGTCGGGTGATCGGGCTGCGGCGCGTCGGCCGGCGGCGCGGTGAAGGTGAGGTCGACGACGGCGTAGATGACGCGGCTTACGGCCGCGGCGCGCTCGACGAGCGCCTCGGCCGGCCCTGGCGCCATTTTTAGAAGCGGCGGCGAGGTCATTAGCGACTGCGTGTACTCTTCGGCGTTCACTGGAAAAAACCCGCCGCGCGAACCCGGAAACAGGGCGATCGGAAAACCGCCCTTCTCGAAGTCGTAAGGCGGCAGCGCGACGATCTCCACCGAGACGGCCTTCGTCGGCGCGGCCGCCGCCGCCGCGCGGATGTCGGGCAAGGCGTTTTCGAGAAAGTCCGCATACGCTGCGCGACGGCGAAACTCGTTCGCGCCTGGACCGCCCCATGGGAGATTGATGCCGCCGCCGCCCGCTTTGGCGATCTGCGTCGCGAACGGACAGCGGCCGTCGCCTTCCGGGCAGGCGTAACGCGTCAGCGCGTCTTCGGTCATTAATCCCGCCGCCAGCTGAGCGCCCAAGCGCTGGCGACGCGCGCGAGCGGGGTCGGGCGGCGCGCCGCCGTCGGCGTCGGCGAGGTCCTCGAGCAGCGAGGGGTCGAGCCGGTAGCGTATGAGGGCGGTGTAGGCGGCGAGTTGGGCGTTGCGCCTGGCGTAGGTCCTGCGGGTCGATCCATCGCGCGCGCCGAAGGCCGGTTCGCCAAGGCGCGGCGCGCCCTCGAAGCTCTGCAGCGTCAAGGCGCGCACGGCGCCGCGCGCTGCAAGCTCAAGCGTCGGCGGGCTTTGCGTCCCGGCGTCGGGTTGGGCCCGGCAAACGCCGAGGAGCGCGGCCGCCGCGGCGAAAAGCGTCGCGATCTTCTTCATGTCGTGATGTCTCCCCGTTGGTCCGGCGCGCATCGCGCCGCGCATCAAGCCCACCAGTGGCGGCGATCGGCGTCAACGCTTTGTCAGGATTGGGGCGGCGGGATGGTCGGGGCGGCGGGATCTGTCCGGGCGAGGATTTGCTGAAACAGGTATGAGAGAGCGCAGCGAATTGAGGCCGACCCACTCCTTTGATCGCGCCGACAAGACCATTAGCAGCATTGAGTACGTTGCTTGTCAGCCAAGATACACCATACCGCTCGACAAAAAACCGGCTCGCTATCACTGACCCTATATAGCCTAGGCCGTCTGGACGAATTGACTCAGCCTGTTGTTTGACGATTCCCATGGTGTGCGACGCGTGATTCATGGGTTGCCGATCTTATGAGGGATCGGCGATGTCCACAAAAATGCACGAGGAGGATTGGGATCTGGCGCTTGAGGCGTTTCGAATTTGTCTGCCGCGCCGGGGCGCAAAGGGCCGCGACGACCGGCTGTTTCTCGAAGCGCTGCACTATTTCTGTGTGCATAACATCTCCTGGCGCGCGCTGCCGGAACGGTTCGGCAACTGGAACAGCATCTGGCGGCGCTTCGACCGGTTGTCGCGCAGCGGCGTCTTCGACGATATGTTCACGCTTCCCGCCGAGTGCAGCCGCAGCGCGCATCTCGTCCAGATGTTCGATTCGACCGTGGTCAGAGCGCATGTCTCGGCGGCAGGTGCAAAGGGGGGCAGCAAGGCCAAGCGCTCGGCCGCTCGCGCGGCAGGTTTTCGACCAAAATCCATCTCAAGACGGACCATGACGGCCATCCCATCGCATTCGACCTGACGGGCGGAGAAGCCGCCGACACGCTGCATTTCGGCGTGCTTTTTGACCTTGGGCCCGATATCGCACCGCGCGCCGTCGTCGCTGACAAGGGCTATGCCAGCGCCGCCAATCGGAACTGCGCTAAAGTGGCGGGCGCTCTCGCCGTCATCCCGAAGCGCAAAGGATCAAAGACGCCGGACAAAAGCTTCGCCAGTCTCCTATACAAAGGCAGGGCGCGGATCGAACAGGCCGTCGGCAAACTCAAACGGTTCAAGCGCATCGCCCTACGCTGCGAAAAGACCAAACGAAACTTCGCTTCCTTCATAGCCCTCGTCTCCGCATTCTTGCTGATCAAATCCGTCCACACGGCCTAGGATAAGAAAAGTACGCAAATCCGTCATTAGACGCGGTCAATCGCTGAGATCGAACACCAGGACACGAAAACAAATAATTCGAGCAAGATTGAAATGAGCACAAAATCACGTTCGAGCTATTAAATTATACTTATTCGTAAAAAGATAATAAAATTTACGCTTCATTCACCAAGACTTTTAGCGACACTGGCGGCGACTGGTAACCGCCATTGGCAGACAGCAAGATCACCGCTGACGAGGGCGTCTTCAGCGAAAGCAGTGCCGTGGGTAAGGTAGCTTTGCTGCATCCGACCGCTATAATATTGCCCGAACGAATCAATCTGATTGGCGCTTGCTCGGGCGATAGGCTGAAGGAACTCCGTCGTAACGTCCTCAAGGCTTTGAGCACGCTTCTGAGCCAAGCTCGCCAACTCGAAGTAGATTGCCGCGATCATGGTAACATTGCCCATGGCTTCCGTTGCCGCCAGCTCTTTTTGCGTCAAGGTTTTACCAGCGTAGTACTGGAGGCCGGCAGCTAAGCCAGCGCACCTTTGAAATACATAATGAGTGATTTGCGCGTCGTCTGGCCTCGAAACGTATTCTGCCAGCGGAACAAGATGCTCGATCGGTGGAGACTCTTCAGCATCGTGATATTCTTGCGCGAAAGCTGGACAGGCGCTGCAGAAAATCAGGTAGGCGGGAAGTGCATTTGTGATCTTCATCATCGCTAATCGCAATCCTGACAATCGCCCTCTATACAGCGCTCTGAAAGTTCTTTCGCCGTCGTGATCGCTTAAAGGCGTCATCTCGCTATTCATGGCCGACCCGCCCTGATTTCTTCAAGATAATTGGCGCGTTGCGCTGGCGGCAGACGATTGACCCGCGCTTTTTCATTGGCCGAAAGTGATCTGTAGACTTCGTCGAGGGTCGGCAGGTCGTGGTTCGTCGAGACTTGTGTGGGCGCGATTGCGCGTAGCGGTGTGGCCTTTACCGCGCCCCGGTCAAGCTCAGGCGACGCGGCATAGCCAGAAGAGGGTTGGGCGTAGGTTGCCGCGGCCTCTATGGGCCGTGGGGTTTCTTCTGCTTTGTAACCTGCCATCTTGCCGTAGCGCGCAATTACCCCATCAGCGTGGAGCGCGCGGGCGGCTTCGGGAGCGTCGACCGGAACGAACATGACGACAATGTCTGTCTTCGGTTTGTCGATTGCATAGGTGCGTCCGTGGTGAATCTCTGTTGTTGAGGAGGACTGCGCTTTCGCCCGTCTGTAAACGTCTGCGTAGCGGTACGATCCGACGTCATACGCCGTCCCGTTAGCGTTAAAGGTTGCCGTCGTCGTCGTGTCGGTTGTAGCGGTGGTCGGGGTTCTTCGGTAGGACGTGTCTGTCCATTCATCGTAGTCAATGATGACGAAACGATCGTAGCCATGCTCTTTCGCAAGAGCGGCCGCCCTCACAAGCGCAACAGCTGCTGTCTTTTGATGTGTGGCGTTTTTATTGCCGAATGCGTGGATGCGATATGCATCATTAGCAAGGGGGGTCTCGCTATAGCCAGTCCGGCTGAAGCCGAGGCCACCCAGTGTTTGCTCATCGAGCAGATCTCTAAAGCCTCTTTCCGTGTAGGCGCAACCCGATGCTGCGGACCCCAAAAAGCAAACTGCCATAAACCTACGTCTCATTTTGCCCTCTCGGCTGCACGTAGAGAATATACAAAAACAAAATGAAATATTTGTTAGAATTATTGGAAGGTTTGCGCGTTTCACCCGTCCCCTTGATTGTTAATCAGTCGGGACCCAAGGCTTTTCGGGCGATTTTTCGGGATTTGCGGCTGCGGGGACACGCTGGGGACGCGGAGGACGCGACTGGGAGCGCGGCGGGCGTTAGCCTCGACGAGCCTTCGGGAAATTTCCGGGGCCGAATTTTTACCCCTCCCCCCCCCCCCCCCCGGGGGGGGGGGGAAAAAAAAAAAAAAAAGAGGGGGGGAGGGGGGGGAGGGGGAGGAGGGGAGAAAATTTTGGGGATAAAAGAGGGGGAGGGAGAAAAAGAGACGAGGGGGGGG
>JBHJHE010000036.1:0-46086 GCA_050331095.1 Parvularculaceae bacterium | reverse complement strand
CTGACGACGGTCGACGGCGACGACCGGCCGAACTTCGCCAGGCTCGTCGCCGCCCGCCGGGAGGCGCTCGAAGCCGAGCGCGACGCCCTCGACCGGTCGATCGCGCTCCTTTGCGCGAGCGAACGCGACCTGGCGACGGCGGGCGCCGTCAGCGCCGACGCCTTGTGTCGCATCATTGAAATGGGAGAACGCGCCGTGGCCGCAGAGCAATGGAAGAAGATCTATGACCGTTACTACACGGATGACGAGCAAGAGGAGTGGCGGGCCGCGAAGGAGCGCGCCTTCGCAGATGTCGATCTCGACGCCTACGAGCGGCGCTGGACGGACCTCGCCGCACGCATCGAAGCGGCGCTGCCGCTCGATCCGGGCTCGGAGCAAGCCCAAAGCTTGCTCAAGGAGTGGAACGAGCTTCTAAGCGTCTTCATGGACGGCGCGAGCCCGCGCATGCAGGAGAACGCCGGCCGTCTGTGGGCGAACTTCGACGACTGGAAGGACGACGTCGACCAGCCGATCAGCCCGCGCGTCTGGGCGTTCGTCAAAGAGGCGTCGTCGCGCGCGGCCGGTTAGCGGGCGCGTTCGCGGGCCGCGTGCGGTCCGGCCGGCTTGAGAGGATCTCCGGCGTCTCCTCCATGGCGTCGGCCCCCCAGAGTTGCGGGAAGAGCCGCGCCCAGACGGGTCCCGCCGCCAGCGCAACGCCGCCGCCGAGCATCACCGCGCCGACAGGGCCCAGGAAGCGCGCCGCGACGCCGCTTTCGAATTCGCCAAGCTCGTTCGAGGCTGAGACGAAAATGAACGACACCGACGAAACGCGCCCGCGCATGGCGTCCGGCGTCGCAAGCTGTATCAGCGATTGGCGGACGTAGACGGAGATCATGTCGGCCGCGCCGCTGACGGCGAGGGCGGCAAGGGAAAGGGCGAAGGCGTCCGATAGGCCGAACGCCAGCATGGCGAGGCCGTAAACCGCGATCGCGCCGAACATCCATTTGCCGACCCGCCGGCGCAGCGGCCTCGCGGCGAGGGCGAAGGCGACGATCACGGCGCCCGCCGCCGGCGCCGCGCGCAGCCAGCCGAGCCCTTCGGCCCCCACATGCAGGATGTCGCGCGCGAAGACCGGCAGGAGCGCGATCGCCCCGCCAAAGAAGACGACGACAAGATCGAGGGAGATGGCGCCGAAGACGATCTTGTTCGACCAGACGTATTTCAGGCCGTCGATCGCCATCTGAAAGCCGCGCGCGTTCGTTGGCGGCTCATGGGCCGGCGTCTTCGCGGTCGCGATCGAAACGATGGCGACCGCGACCATCGCCGCCGCTGTTCCGTATACGACCTGTGGCCCGACGGCGTAAAGAAAACCGCCCGCGGCGGGACCCAAGATCGCCGCGACCTGGAAGCCGAGGGAGTTCCATGCGATCGCGTCCGGCAGTTCGTCGCGGGGCACAAGCCGCGGATAAAGCGAGTTCGACGCCGCCGGCGTGAAGGCGTTGACGACGCCCATCACGAGCGCGATCGCGAACAGGAACGGCAACGCCCCGTCGCCAGCCACGAAGACCGTCGCCACGAGCCCGAGTTCGGCCCCGAAGCGCACGAGGTTGGCGACGACGAGAATGCCTTTGCGGTTGAAGCGGTCGGCCGCCTGTCCGCCGACGAGCGAGAGAAAGAAGACGGGCGCGAACTGGGCGAGGCCGATGAGCCCCAGAATGAACGCCGATTCCTCGACGCCGCGCGTCAGCCGCGCAAGTTCGTAGGCCTGCCAGCCGAGGGCGACGGCCGTCATCTGTCGCGCCCCCGACAGGAGCTGGCGCATAATCCAATACTGGGCGTAGGCGCGGTGGCGAAACACGCGCGTCGACGGGGCGAGGGCCATTTCGGGACGCCGTCTTTTTGTCGTGCGGGAGCCACGCGCATAGCGCGCGCCCGCGCCGCTTTGCAAACGGCGCGACAATCCGCGGAGCGCACGGAACCGACCGCGGCCCCATCCCGTTTACGGTTTTCGGTTAGGCGCCCTAAAAACGAAGGCGACAGCCGACGACGACAAGAACGTGGGGCGATCGGGTTGAGCGAGAGTAGGGACGTCGACGTCGTCATCGTCGGCGCAGGGATCTCAGGCGGCAGCGCCGCGGCGCATCTGAAGCGCCTGACGCCCGACAAGTCGTTTGCGGTCCTGGAGCGACGCGACGATCTCGGCGGCACGTGGGATCTCTTTCGTTATCCCGGCGTGCGCTCCGACAGCGACATGCAGACCCTCGGCTTTTCCTTTCGGCCGTGGCGCGGCGGCGAGGCGATCGCCGACGGCGCGGACATTCTGCAATACGTGCGCGACACGGCGCGCGAGACCGGCGTCGACGACGCGATCCGCTATCGCTGCGTCGTTGAAGCGGCGGACTGGTCGTCGGCGGACGCGCGCTGGACCGTCACCACCCGGCGCGACGGCGCGCTCGAACGCTTTACGTGCAAGTTTCTGTGGGCGTGCACGGGCTATTACGACTACGACGCCGGCCACGCGCCGAAGTTTCCCGGCGACGAGACGTTCCGAGGGCCGATCGTTCACCCGCAGCGCTGGCCCGCCGACCTTGACGTCGACGGCAAGCGCGGCGTCGTCATCGGTTCCGGCGCGACGGCGATCAGCCTTGTCCCGGCGCTCGCCGAAACGGCCGCGCACGTGACCATGCTCCAGCGCTCGCCGACCTATCTCTTTCCGCTCGCCCGGCGCGACGGCTTCTACGCCGCGCTTCGCCGCGTCGCGCCGGAGGGGGTGGCGCACTGGTTCGCCCGCCAGCGGCTCGTGCTGATGCACTACGGCAGCTACAAACTGTCCCGCGCCGCGCCGAACCTCCTCGCCAGAGGGTTGATCGACGGCGTTCGCAAGCGCCTGCCCGCGGACGTCGACGTCGGCCGGCATTTCACGCCGTCCTACGATCCGTGGGATCAGCGCATTTGCGCCGTCGTCGACGACGACTTCTTTGAAGCGATAAAGGGCGGTCGGGCCTCCGTCGTCACGGATCGTATCGACCGACTGACGCCCAACGGGATCTTGCTGAAATCAGGGGACCGTCTCGATGCGGACGTCGTCGTCTCGGCGACGGGGTTGGCGCTGAAGATCTTCGGCGGCGCGGCGATGCGGGTCGACGGCGTTCCGACCCCCATGGGTCGACGGCTCACCTATCGCGGGGCGATGGCGGACGGCGTGCCGAACTTCGCCTTCACCATCGGCTACGTGAACGCATCGTGGACGTTGCGCGCCGACCTCGTCAGCCGCTTCGTGTGCCGGTTGCTGGCGCGGATGGACCGGCGCGGCGAGGCGGTCGTCACGCCCCGGTGCCCGACGCCGCCCGTCACCGACGAGCCGTTTATGCGCCTGACGTCGGGATATGTGGCGCGGGCGAAGGACATGATGCCCGCGCAGGGCGCGTCGGCGCCGTGGCGGCACCCGAACGACTACTTCGCCGACCTTGCCGCCTTCCGCTTCGCGCGGCTCGACGACGGTTGGCTCACATACGAACGAGCGCCGTCCGCCAAGACCTAGTACCGTCCGCGACGGGCGGCGCGTCCGCGATGAACCGCGCGGCCACGGCGCGCGCCGTAGGCGCCACGGCGGAAGTCGCGGCGGCTCTTAAAGCCGCGGCGGGGGTGGCCGAACTTGCGATCGAACTTCGAGCCCCGAAAGCGCTTGCCATGGACGAAACGCCCGCCTCGGAACTTCTTGCCATGGACGAACGCGCGGTCGCGGTGGACGAAGCGGCGATCGCCCACGAACTTGCCGCCCACGAACTTGCCGCGGACGAACTTGTCGCCGCTGAACCGCTTATCGACAAATCTCATGTCGACGAACTTTCGCTCGACGAACTTGCCATGGACGACGTCCGCATGCGGCGCGACGACCTTGCCGGCGCCTTTGTGGATCCCGTTCGCCGCGGCCGGTCCGGCGCTCAGGAGAACGAGGGAGAACGCCGCGCCGAGGGCGGCGAGAATGAATTTGGTCATAATGACATCCTTTCGCGTCTCGTGTCGCGCCCAGCATTGATTAGAGTGGGAAGCCGGCCGATGACGCGCCACTGAAAACGCCGTGACCCGATGCGTGAGCGACAAATGCGTACGCGACAAAGGCGCGGGGACGGCGCGGGCGGGCGCTTCAACTTTGCGCCGAACCGGCGCACGATCGCGTCAGACTAACGACGAACGGGATGGGCCTTGCATGATGTGCTTTGCATGAAGACGCCTTCGATGAACGAGAAAGTTCGCTCGCGACGATCGTCGCTCACGGTGCGGAACGCCGCCGCCGGCGACATCGACCAGATCATCGACCTTCTGGCGAAAACCTATCCGGACGAGCCGCCTTACTCGCGCGGCATGATCCAGGGGCAGATGACGAGTTACGCCAACGGCCAGCTCGTCGTCGAGGCCGAAGGAACGATCGTGGGCTACGCGGCGTGCTTCCGGGCGAGCGAGGCGCTGGCGCTGAGGCCGCACACCTGGCTTGAGATCACCGGCGGCGGCTATGGCGCGCGCCATGATCCGAAGGGCGACTGGCTATACGGCATGGAGGTGTGCGTCAGCCGCTCGCACCGGCGGCTGCGCATCGGCCAGCGGCTTTACGACGCCCGCCGACGATTATGCGAGGCGGAGAATCTAAAGGGCGTCGTCTTCGGCGGCCGTTTGCCCGGGTGGGGGCGACGCGCCAAGGCTTACCCGGACCCGCTTGATTACATCGAGGCCGTGCGCGACAAGCGCGTCGTCGACCCGGTGGTGAATTTCCACCTCCGTGAGGGGTTCTCGCCGATCGGCGTCCTCAAAGCTTACCATCCGGACGATAAAGCTTCGCGCGGATGCGCCGCGCACATGGTCTGGCGCAATCCGCTGGCGGAAGAGATCGACGCGAAATCGCCGCTCTCCTACGCCCAGAAGGATATCGTCCGGGTGGCGACGGTTCAGTTCCAGGCGCGGCTCGTGTCGAACTTCGAGGAATTCGTCAGCAACGTCGAATACTTCGTGGACGTGTGCGCCGATTATCGCTGCGACTTCGTCGTCTTTCCGGAGCTCTTCACGTTGCAATTGCTGGCGCTCGGCGACAAGCCGCTCGCCCCCGCCGCGGCGATCGAGGCCTTGACGGCCTATACGCCGCGCTTCGTCGACGCGCTGCAAAAGCTGTCGGTCAGCTACAACGTCAACATCATCGGCGGCTCGCATCCAACGCGCACGGACGACGGCGAGATCCAGAACGTCGCCTACGTGTTCCTGCGCGACGGCTCGGTCCACGCGCGTGAAAAGCTCCATCCGACGCCCGATGAGAAGTCCTGGTGGGGCATTCAGGGCGGCGACGAGGTCTCGACGATCGCGACTGACTGCGGGCCCATCGGCGTCCTCATCTGTTACGACTCGGAGTTTCCCGAGCTCGCTCGCAAGCTCGCCGACGAGGGCGCGCGGATACTGTTCGTGCCGTTCTGCACGGACAATCGCCAGGGATACCTTCGGGTGCGCTATTGCTGCCAGGCGCGGGCGGTCGAGAACCAGCTCTACGTCGCGCTCGCCGGCAATGTCGGGAACCTGCCGAACGTCGAGAACATGGACGTGCAGTACGCGAAATCGGCGATCCTGACGCCGTGCGACTTCCGTTTCGCGCGCGACGGGGTCGCGGCTGAGGCGTCGGAGAACGTGGAGACGCTGACGATCGCGGACCTGAACCTCGCCGACCTCGCCTTCGCCCGCGCCGAGGGCACGGTGCAGAACCTCCGCGACCGGCGCTTCGACCTCTACCGCGTGAGCTGGACGGCGCGTTAGCGCGGGCGCAATTGCGTGCCGTAGCCGGCGGTGATGAAGAGGGCGGTCACGGGCGCGGCGGCGTCCGCCGTGTGCCACACGCCCGGCGGATTGATTGCGTAGGCGCCGGGGGTCAGAGCGACCTTCGTCGTTCCGCCGTCGGGAAACTCCTGGATCAGCGTGAGTTCGCCGGAGACGCAATCGACGACCTCTCCGCCTTCCGGGTGCATCTCCCATGTATCCCAGGGAGCGGTGAACGTATGCATGCTGACAAGGCGGCCCTCGACGCCGTCGCCCGCGTGGCGCGCGCCGTAGGCCTCGTACCACGCCATTCCGCCGGCGAACGCGGGCTCGACTTCAGCGGTCGCCCCGAGGCCCAGATGGATCGGCCGCTCGGCGAGCGGGAAGGGCCCGGTGTCGCGGCCAGCCCCGCTCACGCCTTCACTTTCACATAGCTGCCGGGCGCGTCCTCCAGCGCCGGCAGACCGCCGGCCGCCGGATCGCGCGCCGGAACCTGGCCGGGGCTAACGTCGTCGAGCCATTCGATCCAGTAGTCCCACCACGAGCCCGGAAACTTCTGGGCGTCGGCCTTCCACGCGTCGAGCGTCGCGGGCAGCTTTTCGTTGATCGAGTGGTGATACTTCTTCTTGCGCGGATGGTTGACGACGCCGGCGATGTGGCCGGAGCCCGCCAGCATGTAGACGACCTTGTCGTTGCCCTTCGAGGCGAAAAGCCGCGCCGTTCTGTAAACGGAGTTATGCGGCGCAATGTGGTCCGTCTCGCCCGCCTGCATGAAGATCGGGATCTTGATCTCGCCGAGGTCGAGCTTTTCGCCGGCCATCGTCATCTCGCCGCGGGCGAGGCGGTTATGCTTATAGAACTCGCGCAGGTAGAACATGTGCACGCCCTTCGGCATGCGAGTCGAATCCGAGTTCCAGAATAGAAGGTCGAACCGCGCCGGGTCCTTGCCTTTCATGTAATTGTCGATGACGAAATTCCAGATGAGGTCGTTCGAGCGCAGCATGTTGAAGGTCGTCGCCATGGCGCGGCCCTCAAGAACGCCGCCGGCGGCGTCCATCTGTTTTTCGATGGCGTCGAGCTGGGCGTCGTCGACGAACAACAGCAAGTCGCCCGACTCTTCGAAATCGGCCTGGGCGGTGAAGAAGGTCGCGGACTTTATGCGGTCGTCGCCGGTCTTCGCCATCAGGGCGAGAGCGGTGGAGAGCATCGTCCCGCCGATGCAATAGCCGATGGCGTCGACGTCCGCGACGCCGGTCGCCTCCTTCACCGCGTCAAGCGCGCCGAAGCAACCCTGGATGATGTAGTCCTCGAACGTCTTGTCGGCGAGCTCAGAACCCGGATTGACCCATGAGACGACGAAGACCGTGCGGCCCTGGTCGACCATCCATTTGATGAACGAATTCTCCGGCTGCAGATCGAGAATGTAGAATTTGTTGATCCACGGCGGAAAGACCAGCAACGGTCGCTCGGCGACGGTCTCGGTCGTCGGCTCGTATTGGATCAACTGCATGATCTCGTTCTGGAAAACGACCTTGCCCGGCGTCGTCGCGACGTTCTCGCCGAGCTTGAACTAGTCGAGATCCGCCTGGCGGATCGACAGGGCGCCGTGGCCGCGGTCAATGTCTTCGAGAAGGTTCCGAAGCCCCTTCATCAGGTTTTCGCCGCGCGATTCGAGCGTCGCCTCCACGACTTCCGGGTTCAGCATGGGGAAGTTCGTCGGCGCGATGGCGTCGAGGTATTGCTGAGTGTAGAATTCTGCGCGCCGCTTTTCGTGGTCGTCGCGAAACGAGAGGGATCCTATCGTCCCTTGCAGCCAGTTCGCGTACGTCAGATAGGACTGTTTGATGAAGTCGAGCGCCTGATTGTCGTTCCAGGCCGGGTGCGAGAAGCGACGATCGCCCGGGGCCGGCTCGACCGCGGGGCGAACGTCCTCGCCCGCGAGGCGGCGCGACATGGTCGCCATCAGCCGCGCGTAGTCCCCCCACAGATTGAATTGCCGCTGCATCACCGTGCCCGGGTCGGCGGCGAGGCCGTTCAGCATCTCCTGGAAGGCTTCGCCGAGATTGAGCGGGTCGGCGGACTGGCGGCCTTGCGCGATCTGGAGGGCTTCGGCGTTCTTACCGAAGAACTCCGCGATCACGTCCTGGCTCTTGCCGGAGACGTCGACGAGATACTCCGACAGGGCGTCGAAATCGTCGATGATGCTGCGCGCATCGTCGTTGGCCGGCTTTTGCGCGTCGGGCTTTGCGGCTTTCGGTTGCGTCGCGTTAGCTTGCGGCTGTTTCGGCTGCGCAGCGTCCGCAGGGGCGGCGCCGTTCGTCGCCGCCGGCTTCGACTTCACGGTTTTGGACGATTTCTTCGCCGGAGCCGGTTTCGCCTTTTCCGCGTCGGTTTTCTTTTTCGGGCTCGCGCTCTTGCGCGGCGAGGCGGCGGGCTTGTTGTCGTCGACGTTCGCCATGGCGCGCCGGTTTGTTTGCTTCAGTCCGCGGTATAAGCTCCCTAAAAAGCGAATCAAAGGCGCAGCGCAGCGCAGCGCCGCTAAAGGAGACGATCCCTTGGAGACGATCCCTATGCGTCTTCGCGCCGTCACGCTGTTCGCGGCCGCCGCGTGCCTGTCCGCATGCGCGAACGCGGCCCGATTTCTGCCGCCGGGCTTCGTCAAATACGAAGACCGGGTTCAGGGCGTGCCCGTGAATCCGACGATCGAGGCGGCCGCGCGAGAACGCCGTGAGACGGTGAAGTCCCGCTTCCCGGTGTTCGCCGAACAGCCGCAGGAGCGGCCGACCCGCGACAGCGCCGCGACGGTCGCCGCCGAGCGAGAGGAGCTTCTCACCGCGCGCGACGATCTCGCCGCGTCCGTCGCCGCCGATCGCGACAGCGCCGACGCCTTCCGCGACGAGCCGCTTGAAAAAGCAGCGCGGCCGGAACGCATCGACTGACTTCATCAAGCGCGGCGACGTCGAACCCCGCGGCATTTTCTGAGCGCGCTTAACCGCGGTTTATCAGTTTGTGGCGGAAAAAAGGCGCGTCCGGAGCGTCCATCGACGGTCCGCCTGAACGCTTGGGGATCGCCCTTATGCCGCTCATGTCGCGTCTCATCACCGCCGCGATTGCGTGCGCCGTCGCCGTCGCGCCCGCCGCCGCTCAGTCCCGCAACGGCGACGCGCCGCGTTGGGGCTCGGTTTACGACGGGTACGGAAACGCGGTCTTCGCATCGGCCGGCCACGCCTTCGCCGCGCACACGTCAGACGGCGACTTCGACGTCAGCGGCTTCTCCGGCGGCGGCGGCTATCGGCGGGCGTTCCTGCGCAGGGCGGGTTTTCGCTTCTTCTTCCAGCCGGAGATCGTTTACGTCCGCGAAAGCGAAGGCGTCGATATTCTCGGCGTCGAAATCGACAACACGCTGTGGGGGCTCGCCGGGCTCCTGTCGACCCGCGTCGAGTATCCGAACGCGTTCCTGACGCCGTTCGTCTCCGCCGGGGTCGGCCCGGCCTATTTCGAGACGGTCGTCGACGACGGGATTTCGAAGATCAAGGATGGCGAACTCGCCGTCGGCTACGGAGCCCGGGCGGGCGTCGAACGCGCCATCACCCGGCAGATCTCCCTTGAGGCCGCCTACCGCTATCTCGGCGCCACGCGCGAGCAGGCGATCGGCTTCCACGGCGCCGAAATCGGGGTCAACTACAACTTCTGACGCGCCGGGCGTTCCACCGTCCGCGGATCGACAAGCCGGCGGCGATCCGCCATAGCTCCGCCGTCATTCCGAACGGAGGGAGCGCCATGGCCGACCAGGAGTTTCTCGACCGCGTCTTCACGATGGAGGTCGGCCGCTGCACCGAAGCCGCCGCCGTCGCCGCCTCGACCATGATCGGCCGCGGCGACAAGGAAGGCGCCGATCAGGCGGCCGTCACCGCCCTGCGCACGGCGTTCAACAAGCTCGACATGGACGGCACGGTCGTCATCGGCGAGGGCGAGCGAGACGAAGCGCCGATGCTCTACATCGGCGAGAAAGTCGGCACCGGCAAAGGCCCGAAGATCGACATCGCCCTCGATCCGCTCGAAGGCACGACGCTCACGGCCAAGGCGATGGCGAACGCGCTCGCCGTCGTCGCCATGGCGCAGGGCGGCACGCTGCTTCACGCGCCTGACGTCTACATGCAGAAAATCGCCGTCGGCCCCGGCTATCCCGACGGCGTCGTCGACCTTGACGCCTCGGTCGAAGACAACATCGAGAGCCTCGCCAAGGCGAAAGGCTCGCCGGCGAGCGAGATCACCCCGTGCGTCCTCGACCGACCGCGCCACGAGGGCATCATCGCCGGCGCGCGCAAAGTGGGCGCGCGGGGGTTCCTGATCCCCGACGGAGACGTCGCCGGCGTCTTCCCTACGACTGAGAGCCACACCGGCATCGACCTTTACGTCGGGGCCGGCGGCGCGCCGGAGGGCGTTCTCGCGGCGGCGGCGCTGCGGTGCGTCGGCGGGCAGATGCAAGGCCGGCTGCTCTTTCGGGACGACGCCGAGCGCGGCCGGGCGGAGAAGGCCGGCATTACTAACCTCGACCGCAAATATGGCCTCATGGACCTCGCCTCCGGCGACGTCATGTTCGCCGCCACGGGCGTCACCAACGGCACCATGCTCGACGGCGTCAAATGGGACGCGCAATACGTCCACACCCACACGATCGTCATGCGCTCGAAAACGGGCACCGTCCGCTATATCCTCGCCCGCTCGCGCCGCGAAACGGCCTAGGCCGCCGGCTTCCAACGCGCGCCTGTCCGTGCCAATGGACGGGGCATGTTCGCCGCATTCGAAAAACTGCTGAACCCGTTCCCGGACGGGGATGACGCCGCGCCGCCGAAAAAGCTCGTCGGCTTCTGCTGGCATTACGTCCGCGACGCGCGCTGGGCGCTGGTGGCGATCGGCGTTCTGACCGCCGCGATCGGAGCGAGCGAAGTTCTGCTGTTCGCTTTCCTCGGCGACATCGTCAACTGGCTGTCGTCCGCCGACAGATCGACGTTCCTTGCGAACGAGGGCGGCCGCCTTGCGGGCATGGCGTTCGTGCTCCTGGTCGTCCTGCCGGCCCTCGGCGTGCTGCACTCGCTCGTCATGCACCAGACGCTCGCGGGCAACCTGCCCATGAGCGCGCGATGGCGCATGCACCGGCGGCTTCTTCGTCAGTCGACGTCTTTTTTCAACGACGAATTCGCCGGCCGCGTCTCGACGAAAGTAATGCAGACTGCGCTCGCCGTGCGGGAGGCGGCGTTCAAGTTCGTCGACATCTTCGTCTACGTGACCGTCTACTTCCTGGCGACGATCGCCCTCGTCGCCTCGTCGGACTGGCGCCTCGCCGCCCCGCTGATCGCCTGGCTCGGCGTCTACTTCGCATTGCTCGCCTACTTCGTGCCGAAACTGCGCGACGTCTCCCAGCGCCAGGCCGACGCGCGCTCGGCCATGACGGGGCGCATCGTCGATAGCTATACGAACATTTCGACGGTGAAGCTCTTCGCCCACGCCGGCGCGGAGGAGAACTACGCCCGCGAAAGCATGCGCGGCTTTTTGAACACCGTGCACCCGCAAATGCGGCTCGTGACGCTCCTCAACGCCGGCGTCGAGACCAACAACTATCTCGTCGTCTTCGCCGTCTCCGCGCTCGGCATCGCCTTCTGGCTCGGCGGCGCCGTCTCGGTCGGCGTCATCGCTGCGGCGGTGGCGCTGGCGCTCCGGCTCAACGGCATGTCGCACTGGATCATGTGGGAGGTCGCCGCGCTCTTCGAGAACGTCGGCACGATCTATGACGGCATGGCGATGCTGACCAAGCCGATCTCCGTCACGGACCGAGCCGACGCCGAGCGCCTCGCGCCCGCGCACGGGGCGATCCGCTTCGAGGACGTGTCCTTCCACTACGGCAAGGGCGGCGGCGTCATCGACAAGCTTAACCTCGAGATCGCGTCGGGCGAGAAGGTCGGCCTCGTCGGCCGGTCGGGCGCGGGCAAGTCGACCCTCGTCAATCTCCTTTTGCGTCTCTTCGATGTGGAGGCCGGCCGCATCCTGATCGACGGGCGTGACGTCGCGCGCGTGACGCAGGAGTCGTTGCGCGCCCAGATCGGCATGGTGACCCAGGACACGGCGCTTCTCCACCGCTCGATCCGCGACAACATCGCTTACGGACGGCCCGACGCCGGCGACGACGAGATCCGCGACGCCGCCCGGCGCGCCAACGCCCTCGAGTTCATCGAAACCCTCGAAGACGGCAAGGGACGGCGCGGTTTCGACGCCATGGTGGGCGAGCGGGGCCTGAAACTCTCCGGCGGCCAGCGCCAGCGCATCGCCATCGCAAGGGTGTTTCTGAAAGACGCGCCGATCCTCGTTCTCGACGAGGCGACCTCGGCGCTCGACAGCGAGATCGAGGCGGCGATCCAGGAGAACCTCTTCGACCTGATGGAGGGCAAGACGGTGATCGCCATCGCTCACCGCCTCTCCACGATCGCGGCCCTCGACCGCCTCGTCGTTCTCGACCGCGGCGCCATCGTCGAGGAGGGCGCCCATGACGATCTCGTCGGCCGCGGCGGCCTCTACGCCGACCTCTGGGCGCGCCAGTCCGGCGGCTTCCTCACCGGCGCAGCCCCGGCGCAGGCGAAGGCGTCGTAGCGTCGGTCACTCGACGATCGTGTCGCGGACGTAAACGTTGCCGCGTTGGTGCGTCGGCGAAAAACTCATTGCGTCGACGCGCCAACCGCTTTCCGTAAGCAGGAAACCGTGCGTGTACGTTCCCCAGACTTCCCACAGATCGTCGCCGCCGTTCGCCGGCTGCGCGCCGTCGGCGAGCCGATTCCAGGCGTAGCCGTTTGAAACCATGCGCGCTTTGCCCGGACCGTCGAACCGCACCCGATGGTTCGTCCGCATGTGGAAGCTCGTCTTCGCCTCGGTGAGATTCGACGCCCACCCCCCGACCAGCGCATCGCTCGAAATCGTCGCCGGCTCGCCGCCGACGAGGCCGGTGAAGTCGACGGCGACGTTTTCGGCGAAAAGCCGGCGCGCCGTCGTCCAGTCTTTGGCGTCGACGGCGGCGTCGATCGCATCGGCGATCCGCGTAAGCTCCATCACCGCCGCCGCGTTCTCGGCCGTGACCGGCGCGCCGACGTCGACTTCGGCGGCGGAAGCAACGCCGCCTAACGCGATTTTGGCCGCTCCCAGTAACATCAGCATGGGTTTCATCAGGCTGTCCTTTCGCCTCTACGGGATCTACCGCTCAACCATCTCCACACGCCGGTTCTCCGCGCGCCCGTCGGGGCCCTTGTTCGAGCGCGCCGGGGCGAGGGGGCCGACGCCGTGGGCCGTAAGGCGGCCGGCGTCGATCCCGTAGTCGTCCGTCAACGCCTTGACCACGGCCGCGGCGCGCCCGCGCGACAGCGCCATATTGTGGTCGAACCCGCCCGTCGCGTCGGTATGCCCGACGATGTAGACGTTGAGCGCCGCGTTCTCGTTCAGAAAGCCGGCGATCACGCGGAGCGCCTCGTCCGACGTCGGCAACAGGTCGGTTTTGTCCGTATCAAAATTTAGCCCGTCGAGAACGACGCGGCCCTCCGCGAGGAGGCCGGACGCGATCGCCTGGGCGCTGACGAGACCGCGCTCCATCTCGGCGACTTCGACGACGACGATCTGGTGACGCATGGGCGCGACGAGCGCGAGGACGTAGATCTCGCGCCCGTCGGCGTCGCCTTTCGCCGCGAGATAGCCCATGTCGCGGTTCGCATAGCCAAGGCCGAGGACGCGGTTCCATCGGCTGCGCGCGTAGGTCGGCCCGCACGCCGCATCCTGACAATCGTACAGCAGGTCGAAATCCGCGCTTTCGAGCGCCTCTTTGTAATTGGCGAAGATCTCGCCGGCCGACCGTACCTTCGGATTATCCAGCGACAGGCGGGTCACGACGCCTTCGACGCTCAAAGTCTCGAAGGCGTCCTCGTCCGTCCCGCCGTCCGGATTGACGCCGACGACGACGGTCTGGGCCGCGTGGCCCTCGTCGTCCCGCCGCGTGATTTCGGAGCCCGGGTAGGGCGTCAGCGCCGGATGCGGGTCGTTGGCGCGCGCGTCGTCGACGCCGACGAGCGAAAGCGCGATGGTCGCGGCGAAGGCGGAAGCGAGTCGTTGCATAAGGTCCCCCATTCTTGGCGGCGGCGCCGCAGGCCGACCGTACCGAACCGCGACGGCCGCGCAACGCCGGACGGTAGTTTTCCCCGGCGGACGCAAGCGCCGCGCGAATCGCGGAAGGCTCGCGCCATGACAAGCGCCCAGCGGCTCGACGCCGCGACCTATCCCGATCCTTCCGACGCCCCGGGCGACGGCCTCCAACTGGCGGGACCGACGGCGTCCGGCCGTCCGTGGCGCTTTCAGCCGGCGGACGAAGCCGTCGCCGCCGCGATCGCCGCGCGCGTCGGCGGCTCGCGCGCGCTCGGCCGCGTGCTCGCGGGCCGAGGCGTAACGCCGGACGGCGCGGCGGCGTTCGTCAACCCCATGCTGCGCGAGGCGATGCCGGATCCTTTCACGCTGAAGGACATGGACGCGGCCGCCGCGCGCCTCGCGCAGGCGATCGCGGCGGGCGAGAAGGTCGGGCTCTTCGGCGATTACGACGTTGACGGAACGACCGCCGCGGCGATCTTCAAGCTCTATTTCGAGGCCGTCGGCGCGGACCTCGCCGTTTACCTGCCCGACCGGATACTGGAGGGCTACGGCCCCACCGAGGCGGCGTTCGAGGCGTTGCGCGGCGAGGGGGCGAGCCTCATCGTCACCGTCGACTGCGGCGCGGCCGCCGCGGCGCCGATCGCGGCGATGGCGAACGCCGGCGTCGACGTCGTCGTCATCGACCACCACCAGATGGCGGGCCCGCCGCCGACGGGCGCTATCTGCGTCAATCCCCACCGCGCCGACGACCGCTCCGGCCTCGACATGCTTTCCGCCGCGGGCCTCGCGTTCATGGCCGTCGTCGCGCTGAACCGCGCCCTGCGCGAGAAGGATTGGTTCAAGGATCGTTCTGAGCCGGACTGCCGGCGGTTCCTCGACCTCGCCGCGCTGGGCCTCGTTTGCGACGTCATGCCGATGCGCGGCCTCGCCCGTGCGATGACCGCGGCGGGCCTCAAGCTCATGGTCGCGGGACGGGCCGCCAATCCCGGCCTCCGGGCTCTCGCAGACGCGGCAGGCGTCAAAGGCCCGCCCTCGACCTATCATCTCGGCTTCGCCCTCGGGCCAAGGCTCAACGCGGCGGGGCGCATCGGCCACGCGCGCCTCGCCTTCGATCTGATGACGACGGACGATCCGGCGACCCGCATCGAGCTCGCCGAGCGCCTGCATCTTCTGAACGCCGAGCGCCAAGCGATCGAACGCGACGTCCAGGACGCGGCGATCGCCGAGGTCGAGCGACGGGGGCTCGCCGGCCGCGCGGCGATCGTCATCGCCGGCGAGGGCTGGCATCCGGGCGTCATCGGCGTCGTGGCTGGCCGCCTGAAGGACCGATACGGCCGGCCGGTCGTCGTCGTCGCGCTTGACGGCGAGACGGGCAAGGGCTCCGGCCGGTCCCTCGACGGCGTCGATCTTGGCGCAGCGGTGGCGCGGCTGCGCGAGGCGGGGCTTCTAGTGAATGGCGGCGGCCACGCCATGGCCGCCGGTCTGACCGTCGCGCGCGACCGGCTCGACGTCTTCGCCGACGCCCTCGAGGGGCTCGTCGCCCCGGCGGTCGAGACGGCGCGACGAGCCCGCGCGCTTATCGTCGAGGGCGAAATGGCCCCCGGCGCCGTGACGCGAGCCTTCGCCGACGACATCGCCCGGGCGGGCCCCTTCGGCCCCGGCGCGCCGGAGCCGACGTTCCTCGTCAGAGACGTCGCCGTCGCCGCGCGGCGCGTCGTGGGACAGGGACATGTGGCGTGCGATCTCGTCGCGGCCGACGGGTCTCGAGCCCGCGCCATCGCCTTCCGCGCCGCGAACGAGCCGCGCGGCGCCGCGCGCGCGGAAGACGCCCGCGTTCACGTGGTGGGCCGCGTCAAGGCCGACGATTGGCGAGGCGGCGAGGCGGGACAGCTCCACATCGTCGACGCGGCGCCGGCTTAAGGCTCGAAATCTCCGGACTTGTCTTCGCGCCTCGCTTGCGCCTATATCCGCGGCTCGCTTCGGCGCGCGCGGGCCCTTCGTCTATCGGTTAGGACGCCAGGTTTTCAACCTGGAAAGAGGGGTTCGATTCCCCTAGGGCCTGCCACGCTGTCGCCTGTTAACCAAAAGAACGCGCGCGAATACAGTATCGCCGATCGCTATTCTCGATCGGGGTCGCATCCAACCCCCAAAAAACGCCGAAACCCGACCATACCCCAAGACGTCGGCGACGTTGAAAGCCGCGGCTTCGGCGTTCATAACTTTGATCGTTTGATGTGGGGCGACAAAAATGACCAAAAAGTCGATCTGGCGCGCGACGATTCTCGCCGCGGCGCTCTCAGCCGCGCCGGCGTACGCCGCCGCGCAATCGAGCGGATGGGGCGCTGTGACGGGCGGCGACGAGGAGCCCGACGCAACCGAGGCCGCCGGGCCGACGGCCTCTTCGACCGACGAGGGCCAGGCGTCGGGCGGCGACACTGACTCAAGGCTGGCGGACGCAGCGGCGAAGTACCGCGAAGCCGTCGGCGTCGTCGTAATGACCGTCCCGAACCGCGGGCCGACGCCCGTCGGCACCGCCTGGGCCTTCGAGGATCGACGCTTCGCCACCAACGCGCACGTCGCCAAGATCATTAAAGATACGTGGGCGAAGCATCCGTACGTGCCTTTCTTCGTCGCCATCAACGGCCGGCCGGACAAACGGCTCAAAGTCTCTTCTTTTTCGATGCATCCGGAATACGGGAAAGCCGACGTGCGTTTCGACGGCAAGGTGGCGTCGCGCGGCTACGACATCGCGGTGCTGACGACCGACGCCGCCGCCCCGGCGCACTTCAATCTCGCCGATCAGGACGATTTGAAGAAACTCCGCTCCGGCACGCGCATCGCCTATCTCGGCTTCCCGATGGAACGGCTGCTCCATGGCAATGTGGACGCGCAAATGCCCGTCGCGACGATGCAGTCCGGCATCGTCACGTCCATGTCGGATCACTTTCTCGCCGACAGCGGCTTTGAGAAGAACCGCCTCGTCCGCCACAATCTCGCCGCGACTGGCGGCGCGTCGGGCAGCCCGATCTTTACCTCCAACGGCGACGTCGTCGCGATCCTCTACGCCGGCAACGTCATCGGCAGCGTCAGCGTCGACGCGCAATCGGGCGAAGCCAGCGTCGTGCGCGCGCCGAACGCCGCGCTCGTGAACTTCGCCGAGCGCATCGACAGCTTGGCCGGCGTGCCGCGGAAGTAAGCCGGGCCCAACATAAACGACAAGCGTCGATGGTTAGCGGAGCGCCTTTGGTGACCGATTTCATTCGCATACGCGACATCGCGTTTAGCGTCGTCGCGCTGGTCCTGGCGGTCGCGCCCCGGACGGCCATGGCGCGGGACAATCTCGTGACCTTCGTTGGCGTCGGTTATCTGAGCGAAGAAACCCAGCCCCAGCTCGTCGATCTTCTCTTCAGCCGCGACGCGACCTACGCCGCGGAGGGCGACGCCCTCCTCGCCAGCGTCGAACGCATCGCATCGGCGACGCTCACCGACCGCGCCGTCGGCCGTTGGAGCCGCTATGGCCTTGTCGCCAACGCCGCGGCCCTCGACGCGGCTCTTGCGAAGAAGTTGCGCCGTCCCGCGACGGGGCCCGACCGCGACGCGCTCTTCGAGACTTTTTCATCCGTTTACGGCGTGATCCTGATCGGCGGGCTTGAAGCGGCGTCCCAAGCCCGCACGACTTATCGCGGCGACGACGGCTCGTCGTTCTACAATCATTGGGCGCTGACGAGCGTCACCGCCGCTCTTGTGGATCTGAAAGCAGGCGGCTTGACGCTCTCCGCCACGGGCCTCGGCGTCAGCGACATTCCGGGCGATCGCCGGGCCAATTTGTCGCCCGCGGACCGGTCGGGCATGTTTCGGCGCGCCTATGAGGCCGCAGCCGCGGAAGCGGTCGAGGGACTGGCGGGACTAATGCGGCGGTCGGGGCCGGGGCGCGCAGACCGCGCCAAAAACGATCCCGTGCACGCGGTCACCGACGTTTGGGTCCAAGACGACAAGAGCGTCGTCCACGATCTCTTCGGCCGGCGGAAATTGAAGCAGCCGACGCGGCCGACCTGCGCGCCTACCCGCGCCTGCGTCGGGGAGGGCGGACCCTGCCGCAAACTCGCGGCGATCCTCGCCCATGGCATGACGGCCGCCATGACGCGGGCCGGCTACCGCACGGAGCCGCCGTTGCAATGGTCCGGCTGGCGGGCCGGCGCCTCGCGCAACGCGACGATCCGGCTCGTCATCTCCGAACTGGAGAACGCGCCGGAGCCGCTCGACCGCTTGTTCGAGGACGTCGCGCCCGAACGAGCCGACGTTAAAGTCGTGCCGATCCTCTGGGCGGCTCATGAGAAGCCGCCGCACGTCGAAGGGAACGTATTGGAGGTCCGTATTTGGGCCGTTGATCTCAACTACCGGACGTTTCGGACCGCCGAAGGCGATTGCGGCCAGATTACGTACGCTTCGCCGGTGTTACCGGCGGCGACTAACCCAACCGACTACGCCGCCGCTAGAGGCGATCACGTCATGGACGGGCCCGTAGGACGACCGCCCAACGAACTGGAACTTGATCAGTTAATGGTGCTGTTGGCGATTATCGACGGCTTTGAGGATGAAATGGTCACGGCTCTGAGGAAAAGGAAATGAGGCGCCGACGGAACGCGTTCGATCTTCGCCGGTTGATCGCCGCCGCTGTCGCAGCGGCGTCAAGTGCGGCGCCGGCCGTGGCCGAGGACCCCGCGAACGTCGCCGTTATTTTGCGATATGTCCGCGAGACGGGCCCGGTCTCCATCCAAAGCGCCGACGGCTTGACGCCGACGCGCCTTCTCCAGAGCCAGTTGCGCGACGCCGGGGCCAACGTAATCGACCTCACCGAGCTCTCGGCGCAGTTCCAGACGCTGATGTTCAACTCCCTTGCGTGCCCTGTCGTCGATGGCGAAACGCGCGCCTGCCGCGACGCCGTCGACTATTCGCAAGCCGCGGTACGGATCGTCGCAGGGCTGAAAGAGAACGCTCGCGAGGCGGAGACTTACGCGCCGCACCTCGCGCCGTTGCGCGATTGTGGCGGCGTTCTCCTGATCGGCGAAATCGCGTCCGCGCCCGACCCCAGCCGGCGCGACGCCAACCGGGTCGAGATCAACTGGTTCGCAAAGGATTTCGCCAAGCTCACCGACGTCGACCAGGGCGTCGATTCCCGCACGGCGTCTTTCAGCGCCGCGGCCGGACGGCCTGAAATCCTGGCGGAGAAAGTGGCCGTCAAAGCGCTCGCCGCCGACGCCGCGCGCCGGGTAATGCAAAAAATCAAGCAATCCGATCATTACGGAAATTGCGGAGCGGGCTGATCGCTTCGCGTTTCAGAACTATCGTTGGGGGACGTCGTCTCCGCTATCACTCGGGAAAAGGAACAAACGATGGGACGCAAGATGGGGAAACTGGGGCGCGCCGCGATCGCCGCGGCGCTGATGACGGGCGCGGCCGCAGCGCCCGCCGCGGCGCAGTCGGGCGCGGGCGGCATCGCCGGCGGCTCGGTCCAGGCCGGCATCGGTTACGGCGCGTGCGAACTGTCTAAGAATAAAGAGTTCACGGGCGCGCTCTCGAACGGCGTCATGCCGGCGAGCGCCGGGTTCGCGGGCGCGGCGGTCAACCAGGTGCTCGACGGCGGCATCAAGCAGATCGGCTCCCTCGTCGGCCGCAACGCGTCGCCGTTCTGCAACGTCGACACGCCCCAGGCGGCGCTTTTGTTGACCGGCGATATGATCGACGAAGCGACGATCGCCTCCGCGGAAGCGATCCTGGCGGCGCAGGAAGGGCTCAACCTACAGACGTCCTTGAAGAACGACATTCAGGTCATGCGCGAGGCGCGGGGCGATTTCGGCCCACTCGATAAGGCTGACGCCCATAAAGAAACGACCCAGCGCATCGGCGTGGGCGCCGTCGAGGTCGCCGCGAAGCTCGCCGAGCTCCAGGCGGGGGGCGGTTTGACGCCGGAACTGCGCGAGACGGTCGTCGCCGTCAGCGAGAAATTGAGCCAGGCGACCTGGTTTCAGATCCAGTCCGGCCTCGGCGTCGCCGCGATCAAGAACAATCTCGGCGGGCTGACGCAGGCGCAGGGCGAGCGGCTGTTGAACAGCGCCGACGTCGGCCTTCAGTCGAGCTACGCGCAGAACCTCCCGGGCCGGATGACGAACCTCGTCGGCAACACGGCGAAGATCCTCGCGATCCAGACCGCCGTCGGCCAGCTCGCCGACCCGGATCTGCAAAAACAGCTCAAAAAAGCGGACAAACGCGGCAAAAAAGCCGCGAAGAAAATCGCCAAACAGCGGGTCGAAGTGGCGAACGAGCCGAAAACCGTCGACTGGAACATCTAAAACGGCCGCAAAACCGGCCATTCGTCGAAACGTGATCGACTGGAGAGAAAAATGACGAAGAACCTGACCATCGCCGCTGTCGCCGCCGCCGGGGTCGCGGCGTTCGCGCCCGCAAGCCAGGGCTTCGCCCAGGGCGGCACGGGCGTGCCCATCATCGTAATGGCTGAAGATTCCGACAAGAACAGCGTCAAACGCTCGAGCGACATCTTCTACCGCGTCGTCTCGGAAATGCAGGAGCAGTTCGCCCGAGAAGGCTTCTGGGTAATCGACGAATCGTTTCTCGCCGCCGAGCTCGACTGGACGATCCGCGATCGCCGGCCGCGCCAGGAGCTTGCGGAAGTCGTCAAGCTCGCCTGCCTCGACGGTGACGCGATCGTCTGCCCGCGGGCGATGTCGATCATGAAGATCCGCGCTTTCACGCAGGACAAGGGCTTCGCCACGAAAGTCCGCGTGCGGGTCTCTGGCGACGTCTTCGACCGCCAGACCAACGCCTTCCTCGGCAGCTGGGAGGCGCCGCGGATGGAGTTCCCCGCGCCCGCCGGCTGCAAGGGCGTGTGCATCGAAGAGGTCGTCGGCGACAAGGCCCGCGACGTCGCCATCAGCGTCGGGACGGTCCTTCGAAACAAACTCGCGCCCTATAACGACGCGGAGAAAGCCAACGTCGGTCAGGACCGCGCCCGCGCGCCCGGCGCCGGCGCGACGGCGAGCGCCGCGCCGGTGACCGACGCCCGCGGGAGCAAGCGGGCGACAGGCCTTGTGAACCGCTACAAGATCAACTTCCGGAATTTCGGCCGCAGCGAGCTTATCGAAATGCAGTCGATCATGACGAACGAGTTTCCCGACTTCGTCAAAATCGACGGAATCACGGGCCCAGCGGAAAACCGCATCGT
The DNA here is from genome assembly GCA_050331095.1 of Parvularculaceae bacterium. GTDB lineage: Bacteria > Pseudomonadota > Alphaproteobacteria > Caulobacterales > Parvularculaceae > MED-G105. The sequence continues at coordinate 24,899 of JBHJHE010000036.1, read as the reverse complement.
CAACTACGCGTCCTACGCCAAGAGCCACAAAATCGACGAGTGGCTGCACCTGATGCTGCTTAACCTCGATTATCCGGAGGGCAACGTTCAGGTCACGTTGCGCGGCGACCGCGAGTTCACCGTCGACCGCATCGTTGGGACGCCGGCTGACGATCCCGGCTATCGCGAGTATCGCTAAGCGCCTCCCCGAAGCGCCCGCCCAACGGCTGCGAAAGCCACGGGCGGGCGTTTTTCGTTTGGGGACCAGGTCATCAACGAACCAAGAGGAAAGGAGCCCGGATATGCGCCGTATGACGATCGCCGCCGCGCTCGCCGCCGTCGCCGCTGGGTGCGCGACGAGCCCCGAAGCGCCCTACGTCGCCGCTCTCGAGGCGGACCCGTACTACGCGGACGGCGCCTTGCGCGCTTTCGTCGCCCGCCGGCCGGCGATCCTGCGCGAGACGCCGCGCGCCGACGGCCGCCGCGTCGGCGAACTTGAGGCGGGCGAGGCCTTCGCCGCGCGCTACGACGTCTACGACGCGGCGTGGAAGCGGATCCGTTTCGAGGACGGCGAGAGCGCCTACGTTTTCGGCGACCCGCTTTTTCCCGACGAGGGCGACGATCGCCGCGGCGGCGCCCGATAAAAAACGCAATTGTTCGCTCGCCGGCCGCCGCCGGCCGTGCGAAAAACCTCGCGATCCCGATCATTCCCGAAAGCGAAACCGTTCACTCCAAGGGAGACGATGATGGATCGCATTCGACTGAAAGCCGCCGCCGTCGGCCTCGCCGCTCTCGCGCTTGCCGCGCCGGCGATAGGCAAGCCGACCGACGCCGATCTCGATGCGGCGCTCCTCGGCGCTGAGCCTGCGCCGCGCCCCGACCGTTCGCTTGACCCATCGCCCACTGAAGAACCGCGCGAAGCGTCCGTAGACGATGCGCGGGCCCTGACGAAAGACGCGGTGAAGCGCCTCGTCGCCCGGGTCGCGCTCGAAGACGGCCGGGTGCCGGCGAGCCTCGCCCTCGCGGTCGCGCGCGTTGAGTCGAATTTCGATCCGGATGCGCAGAGCAGCGCCGGCGCGCGGGGCGTGATGCAGATCATGCCGGCGACCGCCTGGGGCGAGTTCGCCGTCGCCGCCGACGCGCTTTGGGATCCGGAGACGAACGTCCGCCTCGGCGTCGCCTTTCTCGGCGACCTATACGAGCGATACGGACGGCGCTGGGACGCGGCGCTGTCGCACTATTACGGCGGCACTCTGCCGGGCGCGCCGACGACCGCGAAGGTGGAGCCGAACACGTTCGGCTACGTCGCCAAGGTGCAATCCTGGTGGTCGCGCTACAATGTCGACGACGGCGCGCAAAGGCTGATCGCCATGGCGTTCGACGAGGCGCCCGTGCGCTACGCCTACGATGCGTCCTCGGACGAGGCCAACGAACCGCAGCCGAGCGAACCGGCCCGGCCAACGGCGGTCGCCTACGCGACCGTCGACGACGCGACGCCGGCGGGCGCCTTCATCGCGCGCACGATCGAAGCCCGCCAGCGGTTCCGCGCCGCGCTCCACGCCTACGAAGCCGACGTCGCCGCGCCGATCGAGCCCTATCGCGGCGAGCCGGCTTACCAGTACCGCTAGCGGTTATCGGGAGGGGCGATGGCGGGCGCGCGCGAAAGCATCCTTAAGGCGACGATCTCGGGACGTTTTCGCGACGCGCTCGCCGCGCTCGAAGAGCAGCTTGACGCGGATGTCGGCCGCGACGCGGCCCACGAATGGACCGTGCGCGTTACGGCCGCGGCCGCCACGGGAAAACGCGACTTCGTCGTGCGCGCCTGCGTCTTCCTCTGGGTCGCCGCAGCGCGGGCCGACGTCGACCTCATCGCGCTCCTGTGCGCTCCGGCGACGCCGCCGCGCCGTCTGCGGACCTTGTTTCAAGGCGCCCCCGCGACGGCCGACGGTTTCGCCGTCGGGCCCACGGGCCTCCAACTCGAGGACGCCACAGGCGCCTATCGCATCGCATACGGAAGAACTCCGTTTCTCATGATGTTTTCGGTCTTCATCGCCAATCTCGCCGGCTATGACGCGCTCGTCGCGACCCGTGACGAGGCCGTCGCCAGCCGGACCGTCCGCGGCGTAGGCGCTGCGGCGACGGGGCTCGCCGCGCGTCTCAACGGCCTCATCGCGGCCGACATGCCGACGGGCCACGCCATGCGAAAATTCCTTTTCCTGATCGAACGCATGGAAGCACGTTGCGGCGCAGGCTTTCCGCGCGAGGCGGTCGACGACGACGCGGTCTTCGACGTCTGGGGCGATGCGCTCGAAACCGACGACGGGTCGATCGGCCTCAGACGGTTCGTTTCGTGCGCAGCCGCGAGCGAGACCCTGCTCGAGACGTGGGCGGAGGGGGCTGCGGCGCTCGCCGAGGCCGGGGCGGGCGAGCTTTCCGCCTTCGATGCGGCGCCGTCGGACGATCCCGAGAACGACGGGAACGGCGCTTTCGCTTCGATGAGCCTCGCCATGCTTGCCGGCGACGGTCTGCAGCCGCGCCTCCGCGCGCTCATGGCGGCGATGGAGGCGACGCAGCTTAAATGCCTGACGAAGGCCCAGGCGAAGACGCTGAGCGCGCTGCTCGGCTACGCCGACGCCGCCCGCGCCCTTGACGCGACGCGGCTTCGGGCGAACGTTTTCGGACCGGGTCAGGCGCGCCTCTCCGCCGCAATCGGCCGCGGCGCGACGGCTGGCGAGCGCGCCGCGCTTATCGAGGACCGCGCCCCGGCAAGCTATCATGACGTTGCGCGGCGCGCCGAAAAGGCCCTTGACGATCTGGAGCGCGCCTTGTGGGGCGTCGGCTGGATTCTGCTGGCCAATCGCCGCGTCGAGGCCGTCAGCCATTTGTTGAGCCTCGCGGACGCGGACCTCATTGACGCTCAAGACGAAACGGATGCGGAGGAAGCGCTTGTCGCCGCGGAGAACGCCGTTCGCCGCGGGGAGACGCCGGCGCTCATCGGCCGCCTGGCGCCGACGGCGGAGAAGGCGTTCAAGAAACTCTCGCGCAGCCGCCAGGGGTTCGAGGCCGACCGTCTGACGGCGGACGAGACGGTCGACGCCGCCTTGCGCATCGCGGAGGCGTTCAGCGGCGAAACGCCGGCCCTGCGCCGCCGGCTCGCGCAAGTCGAACGCGCTGCGCGCGCGCGATCGTTCGAGACCGACGCGCAGGCCTTTCGGTTGCGGTTTCAAAACGCCTACGCGGGCGGATAGGGGGCGAGAATGGCCGGCCGACTTCAAGATTTGTCGCAACGCGCGAGCGACGCCGTCATCGAGGCGGCGGCCGGGCGCGACGCGGCGCGCGCCTGGCTCGCGGCGACGGCGCCGAGCGCCAACGACCACGCTGCGCCGGTTCGCGCGCTCGTTGCCTTCGCGCGCGGGGAGGATGTCCGCGAAGGGGAGGCGCTTCGCCGTCGCCTCGCCCGGGACGCCGCGCTCGCGCGGTCCGTCGCCGCGATCCTCGCCGAGCGGGGCGCCTACGCCGCGCCGCCGGCGGCGGCCGCGTCGAGCGGCGCGATCCTCGAACGGTCCGATCCCGCGAACGGCTTCTCGTTGCGCGTCCGCCCGTCCGCGGCGAAACCCAACGAGGCGCACGTGGTGATCGAGTTGCGCGGCGCGAGCCCGACGCGGCTCTTCGCTTTCACGGCCGACGGCGTTCTTGACGTCGCCCTTGCGCCGATCGATGGAACCGCGCACCTGATCATCAATCGGGGCGGAGCGCTCTATGCGGCGCTCACGGACCCGGCTGTCGAGCTGAAGCTCGTCTAGAACCGTTTGCATCGAATGCGTTTCAGCAAACGGCTCCAGATTTTCAGCGGAGCTTGTTGCGAGCCGCAAAACCGGTGATCCACTTTCGCCGCAAAAGGCTCCAGACGCCGCACGCCGAAGGGAACGCATGGGGGCGACGCCGAACGAAGCGGAAAAAACCGCCGTATACGTCGCGACGACGAACGGGCCGGCGCGGGTCGTGGGCCTCAGCGCGGAGGACCCGGACATCACCTCGGTGATGTGCTGGGCCGGCGCTTCCGAACCCTTGCCCGTGTGGAAAGCCTACCACGACTTCGTCAGCCGCAAGACCGGTTTCGTCGCCCGTATGACGGGATGCGAGACCTATCGCGCCGATTTGTCCGAACCCGTCACCCATGGCGACAGTTGGGGCCTCGGCATGCTGATCGCCCACGCGCTCCATGCATCCGGCCGGCTCGCCCTCGGCGACGAACCGGCGGCGCGCGTCGTCTGGGCGAGCGGCCGGGTGACTCACCGGCTTGACAGCGCCGGCGGCGGGGAGCGGATGATCGGCGTCAACGCCGTCGACGCCGTCCCGGCGAAGCTTGAAGCCGCCCGCGGCCTCTTCGCCGACTGCCGCGCGCGCGGCGCTGAACTCACGATCGCGCTGCCCGCAGCCAATGACGGCCGCGACCTGCGCAAGACGATCTACGGGCTGAACGACCGCGCCCGCGTGAACGCCTACGACGAGATCGGCCTCGAAACCTTTTGGCGCGACTGGAGCGGCGGCGCCGACGGACAGACGACGCGCCGCGCCCTCGATGGTCGCAAAGCGGCGGGCCTCGCGGCCGTCGTCGCGCTGATCGCCTTCGCCGCCGCCGCTCTCGGCGGTCGAACCGACCCGACCGCCGACGAGCCCGAAACGGCGACGACCGAGACGTCGCTTCGGATTGCGGCGACCGCGACGCTTCGGGCGCTGAGCGATCCGTCTCTCAATTGTTTCGAGCACGGCGAAACGAGCGTTCTCGCCGTCGCCCCCGCGACAGGCCCGGCGCCGACGTTCGCGACGATCTGCGGCGGCGGGCGCGTCGAGGCGGCCAACGAGGGGGCCGAGACCGTGGACGCGCGCCTCGAAGCGACGCCCTCGGGCCGTCTGCTGACGCGCGGCCGCGGGCGAAACGCGCGCGCGTCGATCGCGCCGGGCGAGCGCGTTGAGCGCGGCTGGTCGCGGGCGCTGCGGCGGGGGGAGGGCGCGCAACTCGTCGTCCGAACCGCGGACGGCGCGCAACAGCGCTTCGAAATCGTCGCGCCAGCGGTGGAAATCGCGCCAGCGACGGCCGACTAGCCTGCGGCGCCGGACGTCGCGTTATTGATTAAGCCTCGGCTTTCTTGTCTATTAACGATGTGTTTTTGGCGGAGGGGTTCGCATGAAATCGGCTTTCGCGTTCATCGGCGTGACGATCGCCGCGGTTCTCGCCGGCGCGGGAGCGTCCCACGCCGCCGAAATCAAAAAGTCCGACATCGTCGAGGCGCTGCAGGGCAAAGGCTACGCCGTTCAGGACGTTCAGCCCGCCATGGTGGCCGTCACCGCCGGCGAGCATGTCGTTTTCGTGGGCCTCGACGGGGCCGACGCGGACGTCTCTTACATCGCCTACCTCTCCGACGTGGCCCTCGGCGACGGCGGCGAGGCGTTTTTGAGCCGCTTCAACAGCGAAGTGAAATTCGGTCGGGCCTATCTCGACCGCGACGGCGACGTCACGCTGCAGATGGACCGCAACTCCTCCGGCGGGGTGTCCATTCGCAACGTCGAGTCGGATTTCGACGTTTTTTTGCTGCTGATCTCGAAGTTCCTCGCCGACTACCGGGCGCAAGACTCGGTCTGACGCCCGGTATGCGCCGTCCGCGCCTCGAGACGGCTCGCCCGATCCGGCGATTTCGCCACTTTATGGCGAAAAGTTGAAGACGGGTCCGCAAAATTGGTGCACCATCGCGGCTCCGACGTGAAGATTGGCGCACTCGTCCGAGATCGACATCGACGGACGCACGTCGGGGCGAGAGACGGTCGAACCACGACCGCTAAGGCGCCTGAAACTGGTTGGGGGGTGTCGCGACTATGGCGGAGTCTTCCGAGAGAGATCTCGGCGCCAACGCAGCTAATCTCGGCGACGACGACACGTTCACCGTCAAAGGCGTCGTCAAATGGTTCGACCCCACGAAAGGGTACGGCTTCGTTATCCCGGAAGGTCCGCCGATTGCGGGCGAGCCCAGCGGCGACGTGCTGATCCACTCATCTTGCCTTCGGCAAATCGGTCGCTCGACCGCCCGTGAAGGCGCGACCGTCGAGTGCGAGGTCGTCCGCCGCGCCAAGGGCCTGCAGGCCTTGCGCATCCTTGATCTCGACGAAAGCACGGCGGCGCAACTCATGCCGACCGCGCCGGCGACGGCGGTGAGCGAAACGCCCGCCGGCGATTTCACCCGCGCCACGGTCAAGTGGTTCAACCGCGCCAAGGGCTTCGGGTTCGTCACGCGCGGCGAGGGCACGGAGGACATTTTCATCCATATGGAGACCCTCCGCCGCTGCGGGATGGGGGAGCTGGTTCAGGGTCAACGGGTGCAAGTCTCGTTCGGCGGCGGCGCCAAGGGGCTTGCAGCGATCGACATCCGCCCCGACCCCGAAAACTGACGCCTACGCGCTGTCGAACGGCCGGACGAGCGTCTGGACTTCCCTTACGACATTACCGACAAGGTGCTCAGTGGGCTGGCCGGCGGGCCGCCGACGAACGACGGAGCGTAGCGCAGCCTGGTAGCGCATCTGGTTTGGGACCAGAGGGTCGCAGGTTCGAATCCTGCCGCTCCGACCATTCACGCCCGGCGGCGACGCCGGCGAACGAGGCGATGACGGGACGACGAGCGATGCTGGCGCGAATCTATCGACCTTCGAAGACGGCGATGCAGTCGGGCCGGGCGAAGACCGACCGGTGGATGCTGGAGTTCGAGGCGGAGAGCGCCCGGCGGATCGACCCCCTGATGGGCTGGACGAGCAGCGACGACACCGCCGCTGGTCAGCTGCGCCTTTCGTTCGACAGCGAAGAGGCGGCGGTCGCCTACGCCAAAAGCCGCAACATTCCCTATCAGATCGTCGCGCCGCGGGAGCGTCGCCCGCAGATGAAGGCGTACGCGGACAATTTCTCCTTCCGGCGCCGCAAACCGTGGACGCACTGACGGTTCCTCGCCCGCGGCGTGGCGTCGGCCCCGTAGCTCAACCGGATAGAGCACTCGCCTTCTAAGCGAATGGTTGCAGGTTCGAGTCCTGCCGGGGCCGCCAGCGCGGCCGGCCGCCGCTTAGGTCGGATCGGCCTACGGCAGCGTCGGCAAGTCGGACGCCTCGACGTCGCCCGACGGCGCGGCGAGCTCCAACGCCAACGTCACCCGCTTCTGGCCCGGCGTGATCACGATGTCCTGGCGCACGAAGCCGGCCTTGGCGACGGTGACGCGGCGCGGGGCGTCATGCTGAACGACGCAGGGCGTCTCGCATTCGCCGAAGTTCTCGACGACGACGCGCGCGCCCTGGGGCGCGCTGTCGATCGTCGTCAGCTTCATGCCGCCGCTAGAAGCGCAGGCCGACAGCCCAATGAGCGCAAGCGTCGCGACGCTCGTCCAAACTGATCGCATCATTCCCCCGCCTCTTTCGTTCGCTTCAGCTCCCCGAAGGCGCGCTGAAGATCGACGATCAGATCGTCCGCGTCTTCGAGCCCCGCATGCAACCGGATCGGCGGCCCCGCCGCGTCCCAGGCGCGCGCGCTGCGGTTTCTCGCCGGGTCGACTTCGATGCACAAGCTCTCGAACCCGCCCCATGAAAATCCCATGCCGAAGAGCTTGAAGGCGTTGAAGAAGGCCCTCAACGCCGGCTTCGGCGTCGGCGCGAGCACCGCGCCGAAAAGGCCCGTCGCGCCAGAGAAGTCGCGCCGCCACAGCGCGTGGCCCGGACAACTTTTCAGCGCAGGATGAAGCACACGCTCAACTTCAGGGCGTTTGACGAGCCATTTCGCGAGCTTGAGGCCCGTCTCTTCATGTTGCGCCAGACGCGCCGCCAGGGTGCGCATGCCCCGCAAGGTGAGATAGGCGTCGTCGGCGGAGACGTTCGCGCCGAGCTGCAGGAGCGCCATGAAGACTTTCGACGCGGTCGCTTCGTCGGCGGACGTGATCGAGCCGATCAGGCTGTCGGCGTGGCCGCACAGATACTTCGTGCCGGCCTGAACGCTGACGTCGGCGCCGAGGGCGATCGGCTTCAAGTGGAAACCCGCCGACCAGGTGTTGTCGACGACGAGGCGCGCGCCGCCGGCGCGGGCGGCCTCGGCGATCGCCGGCAGATCCTGAACCTCAAAGGTCAAGGAGCCCGGCGATTCGGCGAAGACGACTTTCGTATTCGGCGTCATGAGCTCGGCGACGCCCGCGCCGATCGTCGGATCGTAGTAGGTCGTCTTGACGCCGAACCGGCGCAGGAACCGGTCGGCGAACTTCCGGGTCGGATCATAGGCGGCGTCGGTCATCAGCACTTCGTCGCCGGCCCCGACGAAAGCGAGGATCGCCGCGACGCACGCCTGCAAACCCGAGGGCGCGAGACGGGTCTCGTAACCGCCCTCGAGGGCGTTGACCGCTTCCTCCAGCGCGCGGTGGGTCGAGGTGCCGAGGCGGCCGTAGGAGATCGCGCGCCGCCCCTCGACAAAGTCGTCATAGTTCGGAAACAGAATGGTCGAGGCGCGCTCCACCGGGCAGTTGACCGGGTGGCTCGGCCTTTGGTGAGGGCGGCCGGCGGCGATGAGCTTGGTGCGGTCCTTCACGAGCGCGCCGTCTCGTCGAGGCCGACGGTCGGGACCGGGGGCGCCGGGACGTCGCCGTCAAGAAGCTCCACCGACCCCTTACGCTGGTCGAAGACCGAGAAGCCGAGCTTTTGATAGAGCGGCAACGCCGACGGATGGTCGAGCGTGCAGGTCTCAAGGCGCACGCGGGCGGGACCCAGGCTCCAGGCGAGCTCGATCGCGTGGGTCAGAAAGTACCGCCCGAGGCCGCGGCCGGCGAAGTCGGGCGCGAGGCCGAAAAACTTGATCTCCACGTCGTCGGACTCGCGGGCGTCGATTTCGGTGAAGCCCGCCGGCACGCCGTCCGCATAAAGAACGTAGACCCTGACGTCAGGATGCTGAATGATCGCCGCGAGTTCCTCGTCGCCGAGGCGCTTGCGGCTGACCCAGTGGTGCGGATCGCCGACGAGGGCGTAAAGATAGCGGTAGTAGTGGACCGGCGGGTCGACGGCGCGCAGGATCGCGAACCGTCCCTCCGGCGGGCGGGCGTCCGGCAAATGCGGGCGAACCCGCTGCTCCAGATAGGTGATGGTGACGTCGATCTTGCGGCCCATGGCGGTCAGTATCGCAGGCGTCGGCGCGGTCTTCTATCCGTCTGCGACGACGGGGAACGCGCGCGCATTGGCGTCGGGCCCGTGGTCGCGGCCCCATTCGGCCCAGGATCCGTCATACAAACGCGCCGGACGCCAGCCAAGCCGGGCTCGCGCGAGGACGAGAACGGCGGCGGTGACGCCGCTGCCGCAAGTGGCGATCGTCGGCGTCTTGGGCCCCGCGCCGCAGGCCTCAAACGCCGCGGCGAGCGCGCCCTCCGGCTTTAGCGCGCCCTCGTCCGTCAACAGTTCGGCGTGTGGGAGGCTTTTCGCGCCCGGCATGGCCCCGCCGCGCAGACCCGGCCTCGGCTCCGGCGCGCGGCCCGCGAAGCGCGCGGCTGGCCGGGCGTCGAGCACCGCCGTTTCGCCGTCGGCGAGCCCGGCGCGCACGGCCTCGGCGCCGCAAAAAACGTCGCTGATCCGGGGAACGGCCTTACGCGCCGCGACGACGGCGGCCGGCGGCGCTTCGTCGAGCGGGCGGCCTTCGGCGCGCCATTTCGGCAGACCGCCGTCGAGGACCGACGCCCGCCAACCCATCGCGGCGAACGTCAGCCAGACGCGCGGCGCGGAAAAAATCCCGGCGTCGTCGTAAACGACGGCGTGGTCGTCGGGGGCGACGCCCATCTCGGCGACCGCGCGCGCGAAAGCGTCCGCCGACGGCGCCATATGGGGCAAGTCGCCCGAAGCGTCGGCGACGGCGTCGAGATCGAAATGGACAGCGCCCGGAATGCGCCGCTTGGCGAACGACGCACCGGCGGTTCCCGGCGCTTCGCCAAGCCGCCAGGACGCGTCGACAACCACAAGGCCAGGCCGCCCGAGCCGCGCGGCGAGCCAGTCGGTCGAGACGAGAGGACCCGCGTCGCTCAATCCATCCATGGCGGCGTCGGCAGGTCCTTCGAGCGCAGAAAATCCGGGTTGAACAGTTTCGAGGCGTAGCGATTGCCGTAGTCGCAGAGGATCGTGACGATCGTCTTGCCCGGGCCCAATTCGCGCGCGAGGCGGATCGCGCCGGCGACGTTGACGCCCGCCGACCCGCCGAGGCACAGGCCCTCCTGCTGGACGAGGGCGTAAAGGATCTCCAGCGCCTCCGGATCGCCGACGCGAAACGCGTCGTCGCACGAGAGGCCATTGAGGTTCGACGTCACGCGCCCCTGGCCGATGCCTTCGGTGATGGAATCGCCCTCGGTCTCAAGCTCGCCCGACTTCACCCAACTAAAGAGCTTCGAACCCATGGGGTCGGTGAGGGCGCACTTGACGTCCGGATTGCGCTCGCGCCGCGCCATCGTGACGCCGGCGAGGGTCCCGCCCGAGCCGACGGCGCAGGTGAAGCCGTCGACCTTGCCGTCCGTCTGCTCCCAGATTTCAACGCCCGTCGTGCGGTAGTGGACGTCGCGGTTAGCGATATTGTCGAACTGATCCGCCCAAAGAACGCCGTTCGGTTCGCTTGAGGCGAGGTCTTTGGCGAGGCGGCCGGAATAGCGCACGTAATTGTCGGGATTGGCGTAAGGAACGGCGTCGACCTCAATCAGTTCGGCGCCGAGGAGGCGGATCGCGTCCTTCTTTTCCTGGCTTTGCGTCCGTGGGAAGACGATCTTGACGCGATAGCCGAGAACCGCGCCGACGAGGGCGAGGCCGATGCCCGTATTGCCCGCCGTGCCCTCGACGATGAGCCCGCCGGGCCTCAAGGCGCCGCGGCGCGCTGCGTCGCGGATGATGCCGAGCGCGGCGCGGTCCTTCACCGACTGGCCGGGATTGAGGAACTCGGCCTTGCCAAGGATCGTGCAGCCCGTCTCCTCCGAGGCGCGCTTCAGCTTAATGAGCGGCGTATCGCCGATGGCGTCGAGGACCGATGAATGAAGGCTCGCCGCCATGGCCCCGATCTCCTTGATTTAATCCTGCCGAAGCGGCGGATCCGCCGCGAAACAAGAGCATAGCGCGCCGTCGCGGCGAAAAAACCGAATTCGCCGTGGACGCTGGAGCATCCGGGTTTCTGATGTAACCAATTCGATGTTCCGGCATCTTTGGCGTCAGCCCCGGCGCTTCAGGCGCGGGCGAACGCCACCTGGCCGACGTCGATGGTCGCCGCGCGGAAGCCCGCCTCGCAGTAGGCGAGGTAGAAGCGCCAAAGCTTGTTGAAGCGCTCGTCGAAGCCGAGGGGCTTGATGTCGTCCCAACGGTTGACGAAAGCGCGGCTCCACTCCGCGAGCGTGCGCGCATAGTCCTGACCGAAGGCGACGTCGCCGCGCCAGGAAAGGCCCGACTTCTCCGCCTCGCGCTTCAAAATCGACGGGCTCGGCAAGTCGCCGCCCGGAAAGACGTAGCGCTGAATGAAGTCCACCGACCGGCTGTAGTGTTCGAACATGCGCTCAGCGATCGTGATCACCTGAAGCCCTGCGACGCCGCCGGGGCGCAATCGGTCGTGGACGGACGCAAAGTACGCCGGCCAGTACTCGCGGCCGACGGCTTCGAACATCTCGATCGACGCGACCTTGTCGTACTGGCCGTCGGCGTCGCGGTAGTCGACGAGCTGGAAGTCGACCTTGTCGGCGAGGCCCGCGCGGAAGACCCGCTCCCGGGCGTAGTCGAACTGCTCTCGCGAGATCGTCAGGCCAGTGACCCGCGCGCCGAACTCCTTCGCGGCGAACTCGGCGAACCCGCCCCAGCCGCTGCCGATCTCCAGAACCTTCTCGTCGGGCTTCAACTCAATGGCGGCCGCGAGGCTGCGGTACTTCGCGACCTGGGCTTCGGCCAGGGTCTCCGCGCCGTCGGTGAAGCGAGCCGACGAATAGGTCATCGTCGGATCAAGCCACTTTTCGTAGAAACCGTTGCCGAGATCGTAGTGGCGGGAGATGTTCCGCCGCGAACCGGACTTGGTGTTGCGGTTGAGCGCGTGGCGCAACTCCTGGAGCCAGAGCACGATCGGCGAGGGCGCGACGGTGTCGGCGATGAAATCCGCGTTCCGCGCGAAGACATAGAGGCAGGTCGCGAGGTCCGGCGTGTCCCATTGTCCGTCGGCGTAGCTTTCGAAAAAGCCGATGTCGCCGCCGAGGGCCGTGCGGCGGGCGAAGGCGAAGTCCTTCACGAAGATCGTCGCTTCCGGCTCCGGCTCCTCGCGGCCGACGAAGCGGATCGTGCGGCCGTTCGGGGTCACGACGCGCAAGGAGCCGTAGGGCATGCGCTCGGCGACCTTGCAAAGCAGCCGGAAGAAGATCGCCGTTGGCGGCACGCCGGGGCCGACGGGCGCGCCGGCGGCGGGGGCGTCGCTCGGGGTGGAAAGCGTCATAGATGCAAGTCGGTCAGGCTGCGGCGCGGCAACGTCACACGCGATAAACGGCGCGGAGCGTCGCAGCATGTCGACGATTGCGCAAGGGATCGCCCTCGCTCACGTGTTGCGGACGGCGTCGTAGGCGTCGAGCGCCGCCGCGCGGGTTTTCTTGAGGTCCAGCATCGGCGCCGGATAGTCTCGCCCGAGCCGCACGCCAGCCGCCGCCAGAACCTTGTCTGTCGCGTCGAAGGGCGCGTGCACGTGTTTGGCCGGCAGATCCCTCAGCTCCGGCACGAAGCGGCGAACGTAGGCGCCGTCGGGATCGAACTTCTGCGACTGGGTCACCGGGTTGAAGATCCGGAAGTAGGGCGCGGCGTCGGCGCCGGAGCCGGCGACCCACTGCCAGCCCGCGGCGTTGCTCGCGGGGTCGGCGTCGACGAGCGTATCCCAGAACCAGCGCTCGCCGCGCCGCCAGTGAACCATCATGTTCTTGACGAGAAAGCTCGCGACGATCATCCGCACGCGGTTGTGCATCCAGCCCGTCTCCCACAGCTGGCGCATGCCGGCGTCGACGATGGGAAAGCCCGTCCGGCCCGTCGTCCAGCGTTCGAAAGCGTCCTCATCGTCAGACCACGGAAACTTCGCGAACTCCGGCTTCAGGGGCTCCTCCGCCATCTCCGGGTTGAAGTGTAGGAGGACGTAGGAGAACTCGCGCCAGGCGATCTCGGAGAGGAACGACATGACGTGTCCCTCGGGCGCGTCGCCGGCTTCCAGCGCGGCGCGGCCGGCCCGCCAGATCTGGAGGGGACTGATTTCGCCGAAGGCGAGGTGGGGCGACAGTCTCGACGTGCCTTCTTTGTCGGGCCGGTTGCGGTCGTCGTCATAGGTCTCCACCGGGCCGTTCAGGAACGCCTTCAGACGCGCGTGAGCGCCGTCTTCTCCCGGCGTCCACCAGTCCGGAAAATCCGCGGCCCAGTCGGGTTTCGTCGGCGTCAGATCCCAATCGGCGAGATCGTCGCCCGGCGGGTACTTTCGTGGACCGGCGATGTCGTCGGGCGCGTCGAAGGGCGTCTCGCGCGCCGGGCCGGCTTTCTGGAGCGCGCGCCTATAGGGCGTGAACACTTTGTACCAACCGCCTGAGCCGGTCTCGATCTCCCACGGCTCGCGCAGCAGCGATCCGTTGAAGGAGCGCACGTCGAGGCCCTTGCCCTTCAAACGCTCCTTGAGCGCCGTATCGACCGCTTTTCCATGGGCGTCGTAGCGGCGGTTCCAGAAAACGGCGCCGGCCCCGACTTCTTCGGCGAAGGCTTCGACGACCTTCGCCGGTGATCCGCGGCGCAAGGTGAGCGGCGCGCGGCGGGAGGCGAACGCATCGCCGAGCGTCGTCAGGGAATGGTGGAGCCACCAGCGCTGCGCGCCGCCAAGCGGCGACGGGTCGTCCTCGTCGAGCACGTAAAGAGAAAACACGCGGCCGCCCGTTTCGACAGCCTTGGCGAGGGCGGGATTGTCGGCGAGGCGCAGATCGCGCCGGAGCCAGACGACGACGTCGGGTGCGGTCATGGACCTCGTTACGCGTTGCGCGTGCGCGCGGATGGCCCGCCGGCGGCGCCGGTGGACCGCGACGCCGCGCAGGCGTACTTTACGACTTCAGTAAATGACGAGCGCGGCGATGGCGGGCCTTTCGGCTCTTTTCGGATGGAGCGAGGCGGCGGCGATGAACGTCGCCGGGATCGCGCTCGTCTTCGCCTGCCTCGGCTTCGCCGCGCTGGCGCTTCGGTCAGCCGCCGTCCGCGTCGAGGACGAGGCGGACGCGTCTATCGATGCGGGGGCGACGCCGCCGCCCGCTCGCGCGTTCGAGCCGCCGCTGGAAGCGTCGGCGACCGTCTCCGCCGTTCGCGCCGCGCCGGGCGAAATCTCGCGCCATCGCCCCGTGTGTCGTGAAGAGGGGGCCTACCCGCGAACACGATCGGCCGAAACGTCCTTTCTCGCCCACGCCGCAGGCGGCGCGGTCGACGCGCACCTGGCCTCGCGGTTCGTTGACGCGAAGTCGGGCGCGAACGGAGGGGATAGCCGAGTTCCAAACGTCGTCGCGCGCAACATGGCCGGCCGTTACGTCTTCCGAAGCGAGGCGCCCGCGCCCGAGACGGAGCCAGGAACCCCGCCGCCGAGCGAAGTCCCCGCCCTCGACGTCGAATTCAACGCCGCCGACGACGCGGAGCCGTTGGAGGAAGCGAAACCGGTGGAAACCGTGACCGAACCTAAGGAGACGTCGCCGTCGCGGCCGGCCGCCGACGAGTTGCCCGTCTCCGCCTTGCTCGCCTGGCCGAAACCGCGCCCGCGCGGCTACCGCGAAGACCCCCAGGCCTGATCGGGATTTAGTCGAGGCGTTCGCGCAGGAAAGCTTTGTAAGCATCGGCGAACTCAGGATCTTTCATCGCCAGCGCAGCGTTCGCCTGAAGCCAGCCGAGCTTTGACCCGCAATCGAAGATCGGCCCCTCGCACACGCAGGCGTGGAAGGTCTGGCTGCCGGTCAGGACGTTCATCGAATCGGTGAGCTGGATCTCGCCGCCGGCGCCGCGCTCCTGCGTTTCGAGAAGGCCGAAAATCTCCGGCTGGAGAACGTAGCGGCCGATGATGCGGAAGTTCGACGGCGCGTCGGCCGGGTCCGGTTTTTCGACCATGCCGGTCATTTCAATGAGATTGCCGTTTTGGGCCTTCGGCGCGATGACGCCGTACTTCTTCGTCTCCTCGCGCGGCACTTCCTCGACGGCGACGAGATTGCCGCCGGTGGTCGCATAGGCGTCCACGAGCTGCTTCAGGAAGCCCGGAGCCTCGGGCGTGATCTCGTCGGGCAGCGAGACGGCGAAGGGCTCGTCGCCGACAATGTCGCGCGCGCACCAGACGGCGTGTCCGAGGCCGAGCGGCGCTTGTTGGCGGGTGTAGGACGTCGTGCCGGCCGCCGGGATCGCCTTTTCGACGGACGTCAAAATGTCCGTCTTGCCCTTGGCCTTCAGCGTCTCTTCGAGCTCGTAGGCGTGGTCGAAATAGTCCTCGCTCGCGCCCTTGCCGCGCCCGGTGACGAAGACGACGTGCTCGATCCCGGCCTCGCGCGCCTCGTCGACGACGTAGTGGATGAGCGGCCGGTCGACGACGGGCAGCAATTCCTTGGCGATCGATTTCGTGGCCGGCAGGACGCGGGTGCCAAGCCCGGCGACGGGCACGACGACTTTTCGGATCGGTTTCGACATCTGCTTATGGCTCCCTTGGCTCCCCCGGATCGGCGGCGTCTATCCGCGTCGCGACGTTACGCGCCAAATCGTGAAAGAACAGATTGAATGGCTGCGCGCGCCACTTGCCGCCGAACGCGCCCGCCCGACGCAGGTAACCGGCGCGGGGCCGGTCGACGATCAAAACGCCGTCGACGCACGCCGCGCCGACGGCCTTGGACACCGCCGGCGGGCGAACGCCAAGGGCGGGACCGGTCGCTGAGGCGGCGCCGACATGGCGCGCCGGCTCCTCTCGCCCGCCGTCGACGCGCCAGTTCAACGGATTGACGCACAAAGGCTCGGGGCCCTTCACCGATTGCTGCTCCAGCGCGTCCGTCCACACGAGGCCCCGCGAGCGCAGGCGCCCGACCTCGCGCCCGAAGCGCGCCGAGCGCGCCGCGTAGGCGACGACGCACCCCGTGGCGTCCGGCGCGTCGCAGGGCGCAAGCGGCGGCGCGAACGCTTCAAAGAAGCCGCGGGGCGCGGCGTGGTCGAGGAGGTAAGCGGCGACAAGGCGCGCGCGCAGGGGATTATCGGGACCGTCGAACCGCTTCTTCAAAACGCCCATCAGGTGGTGCGCGCCCTGGCCGTAGCCGACGAGGACGATCGGCCGGCCGTCGACGCCTTCGTCGGCGAGGAACGCCGCGAACGCGCGGTCGACGTCCGTGAACGCGAGGCGCCGCGCGGCCTGGCCGTCATATTTGTGGGTGAAGCGCGCGCCGAGCGTCGCCTGGCGGTAGCGCGGCGCGTAAACAGAGCCGGCGTCTAGAAACGGCCCGATTTCGTTCGGCAGGGCGATCGCCGCCAGGGTCGCGGCAGGCTCGCGCGCGCGAACGTCGGCGTTCCATGCGTCGGCGGAATCGTATGTGACGGAGTGAACGTAAAAAATCGCCGGCGCCGCAGGCGATGCGGCGGCGTCCTCCGCGCCGTCCTCCGCGCTGGGCCGCAAGGCCCAGTTCGCCCCGCGCCGATAGTCGGGCGCGGGCGGCGCTGGCGTCAGTTGGAACGGCGTGCGCGGGATCATGGCGAAGCGCACGATATTGTCTTGGAACACGCCGCCGCTCGCGGCGGCGAGAACGAGCGCCGCAGCTCCGCCGCCGGCGACGTACCGCCGCAGTCTTGTTTCCTCGTCGCGCGCCATGCCTCGGAAATCCCGTCGCGCGCCGCCGGGCGGGAGCGCGAATCGCCGCTTGAAATCAAATTTACGCCGTCGTCTCGCCAATGTCGCCGCGTCGAACGGAGTTTACATGTGGCGCGCCGGCGAACTGGGGTATGTTCGAAACGAATCCCGCATCAGCGCGTTCGCGATGACGTAAAGGCGTTGGCCGACGCGGGGCGAACGGTCGACCGAACAGATGGATATGTCGCACGAAGACGAAAAATCAGGCGAACGGACGCCGGGACGCGGCCAGGCCCGCGCGCAAGGTCGGGCCGAGCGCCACGGGCCGGAACTGATCAAACCGCAAAAGCCGAGCTTCTTCGCGAGCCTGCGCTCGAGCTTCCTCGCGGGCGTCGTCGTCGTCGCGCCGATCGGCATCACCGCGGCGATCGTCTATTGGTTCGTGACGGGGCCGATGACGCGCCTCGACACGTTCGTGAAGAACTTCCTGCCGGCCGGCGACAGCCGCGTCGAACCCCTGACGCGCGCCATCCCCGGTTTCGGAGTCCTCGTCGCCATCATCGCCATCATCTTCCTCGGCGCCTTCGCGAAGAACTTTCTCGGCCGAGCGCTCTTGAAGGTCGGTGAAGACCTGCTCGATTCCATGCCGGTCGTGCGGAACCTCTATCGGTTCTTTAAGAACGTCTTTGAAACGGCGCTGCAGCAGTCGGACCGCTCGTTCAAGGAGGTCGCGCTCGTAGAGTATCCGCGTGAGGGGCTCTGGACGATGGCTTTCGTCGTCGGCCACACGCGCGGGGAAGTGCGGGCCAAGCTCGACGACGTCGATCCGGAGACGCTGACGAGCGTCTTCATTCCCACAGTGCCGAACCCGACGTCCGGCTTCCTTCTTTTCGTGCCGCGAGAGGCGTGGCGCCGGCTCGACAGGAGCGTCGAAGACGCGGCGAAGGCGGTATTCTCCCTCGGCCTCGTCATGCCGGAGCCGCCGAGCGCGCGCGAGGCGCTCGAAAAGCTCGAGGAGGCGGCGAGCTCCATCCGCGCGAACGGGGGCGGCGAGCGGCGCGGGCTCTTCGGCCGCAAGCTTCGCCGCCGCGAACCGGCCAAGGTCGCGAGCGGCTGACGGGCGCCTAACCGGCTTTCAACAGTTTCACCGCATCGTCCCGGCTGAAGAGGTAAAGCAGCGTACGGAGCGCAGGCCCGCGCGCGCCATCTAGGTCGGGCTCGGTTGCGAGGACGAGCTTTGCGTCGTCGCTCGCCGCCTTCAGAAGATCCGCGTGGGCGGCAAGATCAGCGAAGCGAAAGCGCGGCAGACCCGATTGCGCCGCGCCCAGAACGTCGCCGGCGCCGCGCAGGCGCAGATCCTCCTCGGCGATACGGAAGCCGTCATCGGTGGCGCGCAGGATCTCCAGCCTCGCGCGCGACGTCTCGCCCAAGGGGCCCTTGTAGAGGAGAAGGCAGGCGCCTGGCTTGCCGCCACGGCCGACCCGGCCGCGCAATTGGTGGAGCTGGGCGAGGCCGAAGCGCTCGGCGTGTTCGATGACGATCGCCGTCGCGTTCGGCGCGTCGACGCCCACTTCGATCACGGTCGTCGCGACGAGGACGCCGAGCCGGCCGGCGTGGAACGCCGCCATCGCCGCATCCTTTTCCGCCGGCGGCATCTTGCCGTGGACAAGGCCGACGCGGTCGCCGAACGCGCGGGCGAGGTCCGCAAAACGCGCCTCGGCCGCGGTGAGCCCCGGCGCGGCGTCGGCGTCGGCTTCATCCGCTTCCGCCTCGTTGACGAGGGGGCACACCCAGTAGACCTGCTCGCCCTTGTCGAGCGCGCGGCCGACGCCGGCGACGACCTCGTCGAGGCGCTCCACGGGCATGATCCGCGTCGCGACGGGTTTGCGGCCCGGCGGCTTTTCGTCGATCGCCGTCGCGTCCATGTCGCCATAGGCGGTGAGCGCCAGCGTGCGCGGGATCGGCGTCGCGGTCATGACGAGCGTGTCGGCTTTCGCGCCTTTTTGCGCGAGCGACAGGCGCTGGCGCACGCCGAACCGGTGTTGTTCGTCGACGACGACAAGTCCGAGGTCGCGAAACGCGACGCTCTCCTGAAATAACGCGTGGGTGCCGATGGCGACGTCGATCGCGCCTTCGGCGAGCCGGGCGAGCTGCTCCGCCCGCTCGCCCGCCCTGTCGCGGCCGGTGAAGATCTCGAGACGGACTTTCGTCGCGCGGGCGAGATCGCCGAGCGCGGCGAGATGCTGGCGGGCCAGAAGCTCCGTCGGCGCCATGAAGGCCGCCTGCGCGCCCGCTTCGACGGCGTTCAGCATGGCGACGAACGCGACGAGCGTCTTGCCTGAGCCGACGTCGCCCTGAACAAGGCGCACCATGCGCTCCGGGCCCGCCATGTCGGCGTCGATATCGGCGAGGGCGCGCCGCTGCGCGCCTGTCAGCTCGTAAGGAAGCGCGGCGAGGGCGGCGGCGCGCAAACGCCCGTCGAAGGCGAAGGCCCGCCCCGCCGATTTTTTCCGCGCCCGGCGGATCAGCGCAAGCGCGAGCTGGTTCGATAACAGCTCGTCGACCGCGAGCCGCCGGCGCGCCGGCGCGTCGAGGTTCGCTGCGCCGGCGCCCGCCGGCTTATGGAGCGCGTTCAACGCCTCGCGCCAGGTCGGCCAACCGTTCGCCCGGCGCCAGGCGGGGTCGAGCCATTCGGGAAGGTCCGGCGCCGCGGCGAGGGCGCCGGCGACCGCCTTGCGCATGACGTTCGCGGTGAGGCCCGCCGTCAACGGATAAACGGCCTCGAAGAGCGGCAAGCTCCCCTTGTCCGCAGGATCCGCGATATGGTCCGGATGCGACATCTGCTTGCCGCCGGCGAACTCGTCGATCCGGCCCGACACAAGCCGCCGCGCGCCTTCGGGCAACAGCGACGTCAACCGGTCGGCGCGGGCGTAGAAAAAGACGAGCGTGATGATCCCCGTCTCATCGGAACAGACGACGCGGTAGGGCCGGCGCTTGACGTCCGGCGGATGGTGCCGGTCGACCGTAACTTCAAGCGTCGCGAGGTCGCCGGGCGCGGCCTCGGCGACCTTCGGGCGTCTGGAGCGATCGATGAGCCCGGGCGGCGGCGTCAGCAGAACGTCGACGACGCGCGGGCCAGCGGCCTTGGCGATCAGTGCGGCGAGGCGCGGACCGACGCCGGGAAGACGCGTCACGTCGACGAACAGGGGATTGAGGAGCGACGGCCGCATAAGACCGGTATCTCAGCGCCTTCGCCGCCATTGTCCAAGGCCGCGCGCCCGCCTACCGTCGCCCGCATGGCTGAAGACGTCGAAATCCGCCGCAAACGGCTTCTTTATCGCGCAACGCACCGTGGCTTTCGGGAGGCGGACCTCCTGATCGGCGGGTTCGCAAAGACGCACCTCGACAATATGAGCGAGGCCGAACTCAACGAGTTCGAAGCGTTGCTCGGCGTCTCCGACCACGATCTCTACGCCTGGGCCACGGGCGCGGGCGAGCCGCCGGCGAACCTCGCGGGCCCGGTTTTCGACCGATTGCGCGCCTTCGACGTCGCGAGCCTTGTCGCGCCGTCGTAAGGCGGGCGGCCGCGATGGAAATCGTAATCGACGCGTTTGCCCGAACCGGATGTTCGAGAACCTCCGTGTCCATTGACAAGGAAAGACGCGTCGGATTTTACGAGCAGTACGACCATTCGCTCGACGAGCTTGAACGAAGTCTGTCGCAAGCAAATAGGTATCTAAAGCTTGGCCGCTGCTGTGGCGAAACCGCAAGCCGTAACCTGCTCGCTTACAAAACGCCGTGACCTGGACCGGCCGTCGCGCCATGTTTTTTCATGAACAGAACATAACGCAAACATTCGCGATTTTCAAGTGCGACCACGACCCCGGCCTCAACTGCGTTGCCCGCAAACGTCTCCGCGGCTAATCGGTCGCCTCTCAACGCGACCGCTCATTCCGGCGGCCGCGCGAAATCCATTGGGAGCTCAGCAGTATGGCGATGGCGTCGGGCGTTCGCGAGATCGGCCGCAAGGAGGCGTGGACGAGCGACGCGCCGCTCGGCGTCTACGACGCGCCGGAGGGCGCCGACGCGCTCGCGGTCGCTGAAGCGGCACGAGCGCGGGGCGGCCTCGTCGCTTTCATCGCGCGCGACGGCGCGCGGGCGGCCGCCGTCGCCTCGATGCTGCGCTTCTTCGCGCCACAGACGCCGCGGCTCGACTATCCCGCCTGGGACTGTCTGCCTTACGACCGGGTCTCGCCGTCGAGCGCCGTCTCCTCGCAACGCATGGCGAGCCTCGGCGCGCTCGTCCATGCGGGGGCCGACGCGGGGCCGCGCATTCTCGTCGCATCGCTGAACGCCGCCCTCCAGCGCACGCCGCCGCGCGCCGTCATCGAGAAAAGCGCGTTCTCCGCCGACATCGGCGACGACGTCGACCTCGACGCGCTGACCGCCTACCTCGCGGCCAACGGCTACGCCCGGGCGAGCACCGTGCGCGAGGCGGGAGAGTTCGCCGTGCGCGGCGGGCTCGTCGACATCTTTCCGCCGGGGGCGGAGGAGCCCCTGCGGCTCGACTTTTTCGGCGACGCGCTTGAAAGCGTGCGCGCCTTCGATCCGGCGACGCAGCTCACCACCGAGGCGCGCGAGGGATTGCGCCTCTCCGCCGCCACCGAGGCGCTCCTCAACGACGAGACGATCGCGCGCTTCCGCCGCGGCTTTCGCGAAAAATTCGGGACGACGACGGACGATCCCGTCTACGAAGCGGTAAGCGCCGGCCGGCGGCAGGCGGGCATGGAGCACTGGCTGCCGCTATTCTACGAGACGACGGCAACGCTTTACGATTTTCTTGGAGGCGCCCTCGTTTTCGTCGAACACAAGGCGGACAGCGCGGCGCGCGAGCGCGGCGAGCAGATCGCGGACTATTACGCAGCGCGCACCGAAGACCTTGGCGCCGCTCGTCCGCGGTCCGGCGCCTTCGCAGCGCCCGCCTATCGCCCGCTTGAGCCTGACGCGCTTTATCTTTCAGCGGACGAATTCGAGACGCGCCTCGACGAGACGGCGCTGCGCCGCCTCTCGCCGTTCTCGCCGCCGGAGGAGGGCGGCGGACGGCGGTTCTCGTTCGGCGCTAAAGTCGGACGGGGCTTCGCCGCGGAGCGCGCCGCCGACAGGACCAGCGTCGTCGACGCGGTGATCGGCCATTTGGGCGACCTTGAGGACGCCGGCAAACGCGCCTTCGTCGCCTGCTGGTCGGAGGGCTCGGCCGACCGCATGCGGACCGTTCTCGGCGATCACGGACTGAAAAACGTCGCCGCTTATGAAAACTGGATCGAGGCCCGCGACGGAAAAGCCCGGGTCGGCACGATCACGCTCGGCCTGGAGCAGGGCTTTGAAACGGCCGACGCCGCCTTCGTCTCCGAGCAGGACATACTCGGCGACCGGCTGGTGCGCGCGGGCCGGCGCAAACGAGCGGAGAACTTCCTCACCGAAGCCTCGAGCCTTTCCGTCGGCGACCTCATCGTCCACGTGGAGCACGGCGTCGGGCGCTACGCCGGCCTCAAGGCGCTCGACATCCAGGGCGCGCCCCACGACTGCCTCGAACTCGCTTACCATGGCGGGGACAAACTGTTCCTTCCCGTCGAGAACATCGATCTTCTCTCTCGTTTCGGCTCGGACGATCCGAACGCGGCGCTCGACAAGCTTGGCGGCGCGGCGTGGCAGGGCCGCAAGGCGAAGATGCGCGCGCGCGTCAAAATGCTCGCTGAGCGGCTCATCGCCATCGACGCCAAACGCGAGATGAAGGAGAGCCCCGTCATGACGCCGGCGACCGGGGCCTATGACGAGTTCTGTCAACGCTTCCCCTATGCGGAGACGGAGGACCAGGAAAACGCCATCGCCGACGTCGTGGAGGACCTCGCCAAGGGTCGGCCGATGGACCGGCTCATCTGCGGCGACGGCGGCTTCGGAAAGACGGAGGTGGCGTTGCGCGCGGCGTTCATTGTCGCCATGACCGGCCGTCAGGTCGCCGTCATCGCCCCGACGACGCTGCTTGCGCGCCAGCATTATAAGGGGTTCACGGAGCGCTTCCGCGGCTTCCCGGCGAAAGTCCGCAGCCTGTCGCGGCTCATCGGCGCAAGCGACGCCGCCAAAACGCGCGAGGGGATCGCCGACGGGACCGTCGACGTCGTCGTCGGCACCCACGCGCTTCTGGCGAAGTCGATCAAGTTCAAGGATCTCGGCCTCGTCATCGTCGACGAGGAGCAACGCTTCGGCGTCAAGCACAAGGAGCGCCTGAAGGAGTTCCGCGCCGACACCCATGTCCTGACGCTGACGGCGACGCCCATTCCGCGCACGCTGCAGCTCGCCATGAGCGGCATCCGCGACTTGTCCCTCATCCAGACGCCGCCCGTCGCCCGCCTCGCCGTGCGCACGAGCGTCGGCCCGTTCGACCCGGTCGTCGCCCGCGAAACGCTCTTGCGCGAGCATTATCGCGGCGGACAAAGCTTTTACGTCGCGCCGCGCATCGCCGATCTGGACGGCGTAACGGAGTTCCTGCGCGACAACGTGCCGGAGGTGAAGTTCAAGGTCGCCCACGGACAGATGCCGGGCGGCGAACTCGAAGACATCATGAACGCCTTTTACGACGGCAAGTTCGACGTGCTCGTCTCTACGACGATCATCGAGAGCGGCCTAGACATTCCGACCGCGAACACGATGATCATTCACCGGGCGGATAATTTCGGTCTCGCCCAGCTTTATCAATTGCGCGGCCGGGTGGGGCGCGCGAAAGCGCGCGCCTACGCCTATCTCACCACCAATCCGCGCACGGGCATGACGGACGGCGCGGCGCGGCGGCTGAAGGTCATGCAGTCGCTCGACACCCTCGGCGCGGGCTTCACGCTCGCAAGCCACGACCTCGACATCCGCGGCGCCGGCAATCTTCTCGGCGAGGAGCAGTCGGGACAGGTGAAGGAGGTGGGCGTCGAACTCTACCAGCACATGCTCGAGGAGGCGGTCGCCGAGCTCAAGGACGGGGCCGACGCTGCGGACGACCAGTGGTCGCCGTCGATCAATATCGGCGCTGCGGTGTTGATCCCGGAGAACTACGTCGCCGATCTCGACGTGCGCATGGGGCTCTACCGCCGGCTCGGGGACCTGCGCGCGCGCGAGGAGATCGACGCCTTCGCTGTCGAACTCGTCGACCGGTTCGGGGCGATGCCGAGCGAGGTCGAACAGCTCCTGGAGATCGTCGCCATCCGCGAGCAATGCCGCGTTGCGGGCGTCGCCAAGATCGACGCCGGGCCGAAAGGCGCGGTCGTCAGCTTCCGGAACGACCGGTTCGTCAATCCCGCGGGGCTGGTCCAGTTCATCGCGACCTCGCCCCACGATATGAAATTGCGGCCGGACCAGAAGATCGTCTTCCAGCAGAACTGGCCCGACGCGCGCGCGCGCCTGCGCGGCTGCCGGCGCGCTCTCGACATTCTGATGGAGATCGCCTCCGACGCGCCGGAAAGCGCCGTCGCCTGACGAACGGCGCGACGCCGGCGCGTTCGGCCAAGTCCGCCTATTGCGCGTCGTTCGCTGCGACGAAGCGCAGGCGGGGCAGGCCCGCGATCGCCTTGAAGAGGCTTTCTTCGAACGGCGCGTGCGGATCGACGGCGAACGCGCGCGCGGCGACCGCCTCGTCGCCGTCATCGCCGGCGACGAGGCCGCGGGCGACCCCCTCAAGGCGGCCGGCGACGCGTTCGGCGTCCGCGACCCGCGCGCCGGGCAGAAGAACGCCGACGAGATCGGGGGCGAGGCGGGCGCAAAAATCCGTCGCGCGCGTGATGTCGCGCGCCATGTCCACCGGATCGAAGTCGGCGCGCGCCGCGCCGAGACGCGTCGCGGCGACTTTCAGGACGATGAGCGCCGGGATGCGTCCGTCTATTTGCGCGCGCGTCGCGAGCCGCGCGCCGTGGGCGGCGAAGAAGCCGGCTTCGCCGCCGGCGGCCGCGGGCGCGGAGCGCCCGGCGCCCACCGCAAAACGGAGCGCGGCGGCGCGAAGAGGCCACACCGGCCCCGCCCG
>JBHJHE010000035.1:0-31512 GCA_050331095.1 Parvularculaceae bacterium | reverse complement strand
CGTCGCGCCCGCTGCTATTTGCTCCGCCAGCTGGTCTTGCGCCTCCGCCGCCTAAAAAGCGCCGGGCGCGGTGCTTTCGACGCCGCCGTCGTCGGCGGCGCGGCCGATCAGGACGACCTTGCCGGAGAACTGGGCGGTGGCGCCGGCGTCGTCGAGGGTTCGCCACGCCGGCGTCGCGGCGATGTCGGGCCGTTGCGGGAGATAGAGGCGCATGCGCGCGCCGGCGTCCACGGGCGCCGATCGGTCGCCCAACGACACGCGTTTGGGCACCCGTCCGTCCGCGGACACGGATGTCGCGGTCGTCTCGACCAGCGCCCGCTCCGCGCCGAGCGCGGCGCGAGCGGCTTCAAGCGAGACGGCGGCGCGCGGCGCGCCGTCGACGCTCCAGACCAGGGGCGCGGCGCGCAGGACGCCGTCGCGGTCCGGCGGCAACGACGCCACGGCGATCGTCGCCTCGCTCGCCAGCGCCGCGTCGACCGCGAACCGCATCGACGTCGTCGGCAGGCCGACAAAGTCGCCGCCGCCGTTCGACGCCGCCGCGGCGTCGGCCCAGTCGACCTTGCCGAAATCGGCGCGGGCCCGCGGCGTGTCGTCGGAGAGGCGCGTCTCGACGCTCTCGCGAATGGCGACGACGCCCCGCGTCGGCGCAAGCGCGGCGGCGAGGGAGGCGTCTGTGGAAGGCAGAAGCGCAAGCTCGGCCCGGAGCGCGCCGTCGCGCGCGCCGCTGAGCCAGAAGGCCCCGATCGTCTCAGGGGACAGCGGGTCCGGCACGGCGACCGGTTCGGCGTAGACGACCGCGTCCGCGCCGGCGGTTCGGGCCCGATCGACAAGGTCCGCGACGATCGAGCGCGGCCAAGGCCAGGGGCCGATCTTGGCGATGCTGTCGGCGTCGATCTCGATCAGGTGAAAGCGGTCGGCGGCGGTCTCGCTCGCCGGGGCAAGGCGTTGGAACAAATCGAAAAGACGCTCGCGGGCGCCGCCGTCACGTGTCGCGGAACCGGACAGCGCCGCCAGCGCGATCGCCGCCAGCGCGAGCGTCACAATGAGCTGCGGCACGGCGGACAACCACTGACGCCGCGCGTGAAATCGATTTCTGGCCACGTACCTGCACTCCGCAACGCCGCACGGCCCTGCGGCCGACGACCCGAAACGCCGTAACCCGGACGCCGCGCGTTCATGAGCCGCGTCGGCCTCCTCGCCCGCGCGCTTTCGGCGGGTCGTCGGGCGACGGCGCGCGGTGAAGCGCGGACATCGCGATTCACCGTAAATTCAACAGCGACGTACCATCCTGTCGCCGCAGGTGACAGTGCAAGCCGGGCGCCGAATAATCGCGTTAAATTCAAGTCAGCGCTCGGCGGGCGACCGCGTCAACTAATGAGCGCCGATTCCAAGAAATCGCCGACAGTCGCTGGTGAGAATATGACAGACGTTGCGTCCGCCTCCGGTTCTATCGCCTCGCCGCGCGTCGGCCGATCCGCCCGGAGCGCCGGCGGTTCGACGCCGGGTTCGAGCGCCGACTTCGAGGTCGACATGCGCGACGGCCAGTTGCTGCTCGTCGCCCGCGGCGATTGGCGCGCGGCGCGCCTCGGCGCGATCGACGATCCATTACGGGAGTTCGAAGCCGATTCGACGGGCCGCGAACTGACGATCGACATTGCGGGCGTCGAGCGAATGGACACCGCCGGCGCGATGGTGCTGAAGCGCGTGATGAACGCCTGCGCCGGACGCACCGACGCGTCTCAGTTCGTCGGCGGATCCGAAACCCATCGTACGCTGATCGAGCGCGTGTCGCCGCATCTCGCCCCGTGCCCCGTCGCGCCGATGCCGCGCAACGCGTTCCTCATGATGACGACGCGGCTCGGCAAGGGCGTCGTCGACGCCTATTACGCGGCGATCGACATCCTGAACTTCATCGGCCTGACGCTCGCAACCTTTGCGCGATCGGTCGCGACGGGCCGGCTGCGCCGCGTCTCGATCGTGCATCACATGGAGGAGGCGGGCCTCAACGCCGTGCCGATCGTCGGGCTCGCGTCGTTCCTGATCGGGGCCGTCGTCGCGTTCATGGGCGCGAAAATACTGAAGATCTTCAACGCCGAGATTTTCACGGTCGAA
Organism: Parvularculaceae bacterium; assembly: GCA_050331095.1. Classification (GTDB taxonomy): domain Bacteria; phylum Pseudomonadota; class Alphaproteobacteria; order Caulobacterales; family Parvularculaceae; genus MED-G105. The sequence goes on along the minus strand of JBHJHE010000035.1, from coordinate 29,400 downwards.
CTCGTCGGCCTGTCCGTCTTGCGCGAGTTCGGCGTCCTGCTGTCCGCGATCCTGCTCGCCGGGCGCTCGGGAAGCGCGTTCACGGCGCAGATCGGCTCCATGAAGATCCGAGAGGAGATCGACGCCCTTCGCGCCCTGGGCCTCGATCCCATCGAGGTGCTCGTGCTGCCGCGCGCGATCGCGCTCATCCTGATGCTGCCGATCCTGACGTTTATCGCCTCGATGCTCGGCATCATCGGCGGCGGCCTTGTCGCGGCGACGGCCATGGACATCTCGCCGGCGCTCTTCATGACGCGCATGCAGGAGGCGATCGCCCCGAGCAATTTCTGGGTCGGCCTCATCAAAGCGCCGTTTTTCGCCTTCGTGATCGCCATCGTCGGCTGCTTTCAGGGGATGCAGGTCGGCGGCAGCGCCGAGAGCCTTGGTCAGCGCACGACAATCTCCGTCGTTCAATCGCTGTTCCTCGTCATCCTTCTCGACGCGTTCTTCGCGATGTTCTTTCTGGAGCTCGATTTTTGAGCGCGGCGACGAACGGGGGCGAAGACGCCGTCATCAACGTGCGCGGACTGCGAACGCAGTTCGGCGACTTCGTCGTTCACGAGGACCTCGACCTCAAGGTTCGGCGCAGCGAGATTTTGGGCGTTGTCGGCGGATCCGGCACCGGCAAGTCGGTGCTGATGCGCGCGATCATCGGCCTCAAGCGGCCGTCGGCCGGCGTCGTCCGGATTTTCGGCGAGGACTTCTACGCCGCCGACGAGGAAGCGCGCCTGGGGATCGAGCGGCGCTGGGGCGTCCTTTTTCAGGGCGGCGCTCTGTTTTCGTCGCTGACGGTGGCGCAAAACGTCATGGCCCCGCTCCGCGAGCACCTCGACGTGCCCGAACCCCTGGCGCGGGACATCGCCGCGCTCAAAATCTCGATGTCGGGCCTGCCGACCGAAGCGGGCGCGAAGTACCCCTCCGAACTCTCCGGCGGCATGCGCAAACGCGCCGGCCTCGCACGCGCGCTCGCCCTCGATCCCGAGATCGTATTCCTCGACGAGCCGACCGCCGGCCTCGATCCCATCGGGGCGGCGAAGTTCGACGAACTCATCGTCAGCCTCAAGGAATCCTTAGGCTTAACCGTCTTTATGGTGACTCACGACCTTGATAGTCTGCACGCCGCGTGCGATCGAGTTGCGGTTTTGGCCGAAAAACGCGTCATCGCCGTGGGGGCGCTAAGCGACGTGCGCGGGTCGGATCACCCCTGGATCGAGGAGTATTTCTCCGGTCCCCGGGGGCGCGCCGCAATGGCGTCGAACGGCTGAGAAACGCTCGGAAGCCGGCGCGAAGCGACGGCGGGGCGTCGCACGTCCATGCGAGGCCACGGGGCCGCGCGGGGCCACTAGGGGGCAAGGAGCTACCGGAGCGGGCATGGAGACGCGGGCTCACTACGTTCTGATCGGGTCGGTCGTGCTCGCCATGATCGCTTGCGCGGGGTTGTTCATCCTTTGGATCGGACAGAACCGGGCGAGCTACGACGAATACGACATCGTGTTCCGCGAGCGCGTCTCGGGCCTGACGAAAGGCGCGCCGGTTCGCTTCAACGGCATCCAAAAGGGCGAGGTCCTCGAATTGTCGATCGCGCCGGACGATCCCTCGGTGGTCGTCGCGCGCGTTCGGGTAGAGGACGACACGCCCGTCAAAACCGACACCAACGCCGAGCTTGAGCTCGTCGGGTTCACCGGTCTCGCCGTCATCCAGCTTGTGGGCGGCACGGGCGACGCCGAACTTCTGAAGCGCGTCGAGCGCGGCGTGCCGCGCATCGAGGCCGACGCGTCGGGTTTCGCGGCGTTTCTCGTAGGCAGCGGCGACATCGTCGCGTCGGCGAACCGGCTTTTGTCGAGCGAGAACACCGACGCCGTCGCGGCCATTCTCGCAGACGTCAGCGCCGTGACGGCCGCCATCGCCGAGGAGGACGAAGCGATCGGCGAGACGATCCGCAACGCCGCGGAGATGACCGAGTACCTCGCCCAGGCCGCGGAACGCCTGGAGCGCGCCGCCGTCTCGATCGAGGCGCTAGCGGCGGGCGAAGCGCCGGCGGCGTTCGAAGAAGCGCAAGCAGCGCTCGCCGAGGCGCGCGGGCTGATGGAGGAGCTGCGCGGCGTCGTCGAAGACAATCGCGATCCGATCTCGGCCTTCACCGAACAGGGGCTTGCTCAAATCGGACCGTTGGTGGTCGAAGCTCGGCGCGCGTTCCGCTCGCTTGATCAGGTGTTGCGTGAAGTCGACCGCGATCCGCGCGGCTACATTCTCGGACAGTCGACGCCTCGCTACGAAGGAGAGGAGCGATGAGCCGCCGCGCGCGTCTGATCGCCGCGATCCTCGCCGCGCCGCTCGCCGGCTGCGTTTCGGTGTTGCCGGAAGCGGACCCGCCGGCCCCGCGCTTCGCGCTGACGCCGGTCGCGGGGGCCGCGGAGTACGCCGGCCTGGGCGACAGCCTCGCCGGCGGTCACGTCGGTTGGGCTCTCGTTATCGACGATCCCGTGGCGAGCCGCGCCATCGACACGACGAAGATCGCCCTCAAGGACGAGCCGGAACAGTACCGTTACTTCAGCGGCGGCGAGTGGACCGACAGGACGCCGAGGCTTGTTGAGCTGGCGCTGGTGCGCAGCTTCGAGAACTCCGGCCGGATTCTCGGCGTCGGCGGCCGCGCGAACATCGCCGCGGCCGACCTCGTGCTGCAGACGGACGTGCGCGCTTTTGAAGCGCAAGTCGCCGGCAGGGGGCGCGCGCCGGACGCGGTCGTTGAGATTTACGCCCGGCTGACCGACCTGCGCGGCGAAACGCTCGCGGCGCGCCTCTTCAGCGCCCGCGTCGCGGCGGGCTCGGACGAAGCGTCCGACGTCGCCTCGGCGATTAACGCCGCGGCGGGGCAGACGATAACTGAAATCGTCGATTGGACCTTTGAGTCCGGATCAGCCTCGCGGGGCTGACCGAACAGCGCGCCCAACGCTATTCCGTACGCTGCACTATTGATCGCGTGAGCGCCTCAGGAAAAGTAGCCGACGGTCGCGCCGATCAGCAGATAGACCCGGCCCAGCGGCGAACTTAAGTATTGCTCAAGCTCCTCGTCGGCCGTGTCCGACGTCGTCGCCGCTTCAAGAAGGCCCTCGAAGCCCTGCAGAAATTCGTGCAGCGCGCGCTCAAACGTCTTGTCGCGGCCAAACTCGGCGCGGATCCGGCGTTTCACGTCGGCTTCGTTAAGCTGGAGGAGCCGATTGGCGAACACGTTCCGATCGCCGCCGTCGAAGCGCTCCAACAGGCTGTCAGGCGGCTCGCCGTAAAGCCGGCGCTCAACGTTCAGCGTGAAGTTCTGTAGGCGGTGCACGACCTTGACCGCCTGCCGCTCGGCTTCACGATCGTCCGGACCCGTCTCGCGACGCGCTGTTGCGAGATCGATCGGCCCCGCATCGTCCGTCGCCGTCAGTATCTCCCGCCAGGAAACGCCGTCTTTCGAGGCGCCGCGCCCGCCACGCGCCTGGCCCCGGGGGCCGCGACGCTCGATCGTCCGGGCGAGCGCGTCGAGGCGCGCGGCGTCAACGCGGCCCGCCGCGCGGCGCACGTTGGCGCGCCCGTCGCTTCGAGCCGCGCGAGGCGCGTCCGGGCGCGTCTCTCCGTTCAAGCCGTCGTTCGTCGGCGCGGCGTCGTCAGCCTCTTCCTGGTCTTCGACGCTATCGCCGGCTTTATCCTCGCCATCCTGATCGATCGCGGCTGGGTCGACGCCGTCGTCGTCCGCGCCTGCGTCGCCGCCCGTGGCGGGCGCGTCGGCCTCATCGGCGACGGGCGCGTCGTCGCGCGCCGATTGGTTCTCGGGGGCGAGCGGGGCGCGGCTTTCGTCGCGGGCGTCATCGCTCCGCGTTTCGTCGCCATCGTCGTCCGGTTTGTGGGCGCGGGAGAGGCGCACGGCCGCCTCCTGTTCGCGCAGTTGCGCCTCGGCGAGTTTGCTGAGGCGTTCGGTCTGATTGGCGATGGCGTCGGCGAGGCGGTCCGCGCGGCGGCGTTGTTCTTCGATCAACGCCTCGAGCCGCTCGTTTTCGCGTTCGAGCGAGGCGCGTGCGTCGATGAGTTGGCGTTGACGCTCGTCGGCGCGCGCGGCGGCCGCTTCGGCGGTTTCAAGCGCTCGGGCCGCGTTCGCTTCGGCGGCGGCGCCCGCGGCTTCGACCGCGCTCGCGGCGCTTGTCGCCGCCTCCGTCGCATGGGTCGCGGCGCTAGTAAGGCGCTCGGCGGCGTCGGCCGCTTTTCCGGCGTCTTCGCTGGCGGCGGCGGCGGCTTTTTCGGTCGCTTCCTTCAGTTCGGTCGCGTTCTTCACGCGCGCCGCGCGCACGCGTTCGCTCTCCCCGTCCGCGGCGGCGACGGCGGCTTCGGCGACGCGGTTCGTCTCGAAACGCGCAGCGGCGATCGCCTGCTCGGCGGCGCTCTTCGCCTCTTCCGTGGCGCGGCGCGAGAATTGGCCGACGTTGACGGCGTTGCGCGCCGCGCTTTCCGCAGCCTCTTCGGCCACGCGGACGGCTCGTTCCGTCGCCTTTCGCGCCTCGCCGGCGGCCGCCACGATAGCGCCGGCGTTCTCGGCGCTCTTCCCGTCCGCCGCGCCGAGGGCGTTCGACAAGGCTTCGAAACAGAGGAGGGCGTTCTGGGCGGCCGCTTCGAGTTTCTGGAAGCGTTCGGAAAGCTTCGCTTCGGCTTCGTCCGCGCCGGAGCGCGCGCGCGTCAGGGAATCGACGCTCGCCTGGGCCTTTTCGGCGATGGCGACGGCGAAGGCGTCGGCCTGTTCGTTCAGGTGTTCGGTGAGGCCGATGAGGCGCGTGCGCTCCTCGACGACCTTTTCAACGGCGCCGCTCGCGCGGCTTTCAATCGCCGACCCGGCGGTTTCGATCGCGCCCACATGGTCGCGGATCATGGCCTCGACGGAGGCGAGGCGGATCAGCGCGTCGTCGACGCCGGCCGTAAGGCAATCGACCTGCGTGCGCACGGCGGCGCCGACGCTCTCCACGTTGAAGACCGCGCTTTTGTCCGGCTGCGTCATGACCCGCGCCGCCTCGGCGATGCGTTCCGCGGCGTGCATCATCGCCATCTGTCGAGAGACGAGATAGCCGAAGGCGAGCACCATCGCCGGCAAGATCAGGGCAAAGACGAGCGCCCAGGCCGGGTACGCGGCGATCGGGCTCCACCCTTCGAGCGAACCCGTCGAAACTTGCAGGCCGATCGCCGTCATCGCCGGCCAGAAGGTCAGCATGACGGTGACGATGAAGACCGCCGCGGCGCGCGCCATGATCCAGGCCTCGCGGCTCGCGCGGCCCCAATTGCGGCTCGTCGGCTCGTGCTCCGGCCAGTCGCCGGACGCGTCGTCGGCGCCGTCGTCCGCCGGCGCGTTGGTCGCGACAAGGGCCGTCGCCGCGTCGCCGCGGGCGGTCGTGGCGTCCGGGCGAGCCGCCGACGCGTCTTCGGCCGAACCCGTTTGCGTTTCGTCGTTCTCGGCGGGTGCCGCTTCGTCCGCGGCGTCTTCGTCGGTCGAGGTTTCGTCATCGTTCGACGGCGCGCCGCGACCGGCGAGCGCGTCGACGACGCCGCGCAAGCGAAGGCGCCCGCGGCGGGCGGGCGCTTCGTCTTCGGTCTCTACAGAGCGTTCGCTCGCATCTCTCATGCGTCGGTCCGTGGCGCGAAATTTCCGCTTAACCCATTTCGCCGCGCGCGCCAAACGACGCGAGCGGGCCCGCTGCGCCGAAAATTCGCGTTGAAACAATGTTGTAGGTAAAGCTTTTTCGTTAATCGCGTACGAAGACGCGCCCGCGAATCCGCTGCGCCGCATTGCCTTCGCGTAAGCGATTGGCGAGATGGGCGAAAGCGCGCGTCGACGCGCGACGAACGCCTCCAGGGAAAGGACGCGCGCCATGCGGACCAACAGCCAGATCGCCATGAAATTCGGCCTCGACCCGACGATCGAGGAGTTTCGCGACGCGGTGGGCCGATGGGTCGACGACCGCCTGGCCCCGCGCGCCGCGGAGATCGACGCGAGCAACGAGTTCCCGCGTGAGCTCTGGCCGGAGTTGGGCGAGCTCGGCGTTCTCGGCGTCACGGCGGACGAAGCCTATGGCGGGCTTGGCCTCGGCTACCTCGCCCATTGCGTCGTCATGGAGGAGATCTCGCGCGGCTCGGCGTCGGTCGGCTTGTCCTACGGCGCGCACTCGAACCTCTGCGTCAACCAGATCAACATCAACGGATCCGCCCCTCAGAAAGAAAAACACCTCCCCAAACTGATCAGCGGCGAGCACCTAGGCGCGCTCGCCATGTCGGAACCGGGCTCGGGCTCCGACGTCGTGTCGATGAAGCTGCGCGCCGACAAGGCCGATGGCGGCTACGTCCTCAACGGCAACAAAATGTGGATTACGAACGGTCCCGGCGCCGACGTTCTCGTCGTTTACGCCAAGACCGCGCCGGATGCGGGGCCGCGCGGCATCACCGCGTTTCTGATCGAGAAGTCCTTCGACGGCTTCTCCACCGCCCAGAAACTCGACAAGCTCGGCATGCGGGGCTCGGACACATGCGAGCTCGTTTTCGAAGATTGTTTCGTGCCCGAAGAAAACGTGCTTGGCCGGGTCAATGAGGGGGTCGCCGTTTTGATGTCCGGCCTCGACTATGAGCGCGCCGTGCTCGCCGCCGGGCCGCTCGGGATCATGCAGGCGGCGATGGACATCGTTATTCCTTACGTCCACGAGCGCGAGCAGTTCGGCAAGCCGATCGGCGCGTTCCAGCTCGTGCAGGGCAAAATCGCCGACATGTATACGACGATGAACGCCTGCAAAGCGTACGTCTACGCCGTCGCCGGCGCGTGCGACCGCGGCGAGACCACCCGTCAGGACGCTGCCGGATGCATTCTTTATGCGGCGGAGAAGGCGACGCAGGTCGCGCTCGACGCGATCCAGCTCCTAGGCGGCAATGGCTACATCAACGAATACGAAACCGGCCGGCTCCTGCGCGACGCCAAGCTTTATGAAATCGGCGCCGGCACATCGGAAATCCGCCGCATGCTGATCGGCCGCGAAATTTTCGAAAAGAGCGCTTGAGCCGCTTACGCCGCGAGCCGCCGCCGCCGTTCGGCGCGGGCGGCCTCGCGCAGGTAGTTTCTGAGGACGGGCTGAGACGTCAGCCGAGCCGCGAACACGCCCGCCGCCACGGCGAGAACCCCGACGGCGATGACGGCGTCAGCGTCGGCGAGCGCCGGGCGTCCGGTGAGCGCCATTAAGAAAAGCGCCGATGCGGCGCCCGGCGCGCCGCCGTACCAGGCGAGGAAAATCTTGCTTTCGCGATCGAGGCGCGCCGGCTGCAACACGGCGAGGCGGGTCGCGATCCGCAGCGCGCCCACGGCCGTCAGCGCAAAGACGACGGCGAGAAGATCGGCCTGAACGAGCCCGTCGACGGCGAGCCAGCCGAGGCCGAGATAGGCGAGGGGTATGACGGCCCGTTCGGCCAACCGACGCAGAGCGAGGCGTGCGGCGACGCCGCCGGCCGTCTGCTCGCCCCACAAAAGGCCCGCCGACGCGGCCGCGACGATCTGGTCGGCCCCGATCGCCGGCGCTGCGAGAAAGGCGAGAACGCCGGCGAAAGCGACGAAGGCGCTCGCCTTGCGCCACAGCGCGGCGTTTTCGTCGCGGCCGCCGGCGGGCCGCAAAACCGCGTTCAATACGAGCGCTGCGGAAAGGCCCGCGCCGCCGCCAAGGCCGAAGCCTTTGACGACCGACAATCCCGCCTCTCCGAGCGCCGCGAGGCCGCCGGGGCCGGCAAGGCTCGGCGTCGCCGCCGCCGCGGCGGCGAGCGAGGCGATCGGCGCGCCAAAGGCGATGACCGCCGCGCTCTCCATCCGGACGGCGGTTTTGCCCGCGGCGGGCGCGCGCGTTTTCTTCACTGCGCCGCGATCGAACGCCGCACCGTTCAGCATCAGGACGACCCCGAGCACGAACGCCGCCGTCAACGTCAGTTGCGGCAACATCACGTACGCGCTGAGCGCGCACGCCACGAGATAGAGCGGCGCGCCGGCGACGGCGAGGCGGAAAGAGATCGGGCACCGGCGATGAAACCGCCGCACACGAACCTGCGCCCCGCAGACGAACGATAAAGCGGCGAGGCCGGCGAGCCCGATCGCGCCGAAGTCGACGCCCCAAAGCGGAGCGTTCGCGGCGGCCTCGTCGGATCCGATGGAGGCCGAGACGGCTCGAAAGCCAACGGCCGCCGCAGCGCCGGCGGCGACCATCAGAGCGGGGCTGTCAGCGGCGAATCGACCTATCGACGATAGCATTCGGCGCAGGCTGGTGAAAATATGTGCGTCGTCGAACATTCCGATCAAAGATCTAACAGTCCACGGCGTTGTCGCGCCGCCAAGCCGCTCTTTCGTCTGAGCGCGGCGCATGTATGGCACGTCTGAATTGATCCGCCTCGGCGCGCAACGTGAATTTTGCGAAACATCGCCCCCGTGGGCGACTTATCGAACGCCCGCCGACGCCGCCCTAGGTTTCGCTGTCATGCAGCGAAACGAAAGGCGGGGCCGATGGGCGATCGCAATCAACGCAGGCGCGGACGGGGCCGGCTAAGGCGCGTCGTCGCGCGCGCCGCGCCGTCGCTGGCGCACGCCCTCGGCGGCCCGCTTGCGGGTTCGGCCGTCGAGGCGGTCTCGCGGGCCGTCTTCGGCGATTCGGCGACGCGCGACGAAGACGAGATGGCCGCCGCGATCGAGCGGGCGAACCCGGCGGCGATCGCGGCGTTGCGCATTGCCGATCTTGAGTTCCGGCTCGCGCGCGAGGCGACGCGGCTGGAGGCGTTGCGCGTCGACGCCGGCGACCGCGCCGATGCGCGCGCGCGCCAGGCGGAGATGGACGACGCGACGCCCTCCTATCTCGGCGCGTTGATCATCGCCGGTTTCTTCGTCGTGCTCGCTGCGATGGTGGCCCGACGCCTGCCGACGGGCGCGGAGACCGAGTTCGCGATCATGCTGGGCGCGCTCGCGACCATGACGGCCGCCGTCGTGAACTATTTTTTCGGCTCGTCGGCCGGATCGCGCGAAAAGACCCGTCTGTTGACCCCGACGAGCGCGGCGTTAGAGCGGTCCGATGACGCCGCTCTTCCCAAGACCGAACAATAGCCGCGACGTCGTCGTCGCCGGGGGCGGGATCATCGGCCTCAGCGTCGCTTGGCGGCTCGTCGCCCGCGGCTGGCGGGTCAGCGTGCTTGACGCCGCGGCGCCGCCCGCCGCGAGCGACGCCGCAGCCGGCATGCTGGCGCCGTCGTTCGAGCGCGGCGAGGGCGCCCATCCCGTGGATGGCGCAGAGGCGCTGTTCGCCTTCGGTCGTCGCAGTCTCGCCCAATGGGCTGATTTTGCCCGCGAAATAGAAGACGCGAGCGGCCTTTGCGTCGACTATCAGTCATGCGGGGCCATTGGCGTCGCCGTCGACGCCGTGGGCGTGGCCGCCCTCGACGATCGCGCAGCGGACCTGACACGCGCCGGGGTCGCGTTCGAACGCCTCGACGGCGTATCGGCGCGCGCCCTCGAGCCGACCCTGAGCCAGAAGATTATCGCGGCGCTTCGCGTCCCATCTGAAGCGCAAGTCGACGCCTCGCGAATGAGAGACGCCCTGCGCGCAGCGCTTCGCCGCAGAGGGGCGGCCATAGAAACCGGCGCGCGTCTCGTCCGTCACCAGCCGACGAATGACGGCGTGCGCCTCGACGTGTCGTTCGGGAGCGGCGTCGAGACGCGCCTCGCGGCGCGGCTCGTGATCGCCACAGGCGCGGCTGCCGTTTCGGGCGCGCCGCGGCCGGTTCCCGTAAAAGGCGAAGCGCTGTCGCTGAGCCCGTTCGACGCCGCCGCGCCGAGGCCGCGCATCGTCGTGCGAGGCCGCGACGTTTACGTCTGTCCGAAGGGCGACGGCCGCGTCGTTGTGGGAGCGACGGAGATCGCCGGCGCCGACGACGTCGCGCCGCGCCCCGAGGCGATCGACGATTTGCGCGCGCGCGCGACGTCCCTCTGTCCGGCGCTCGAACAATACGACGAGACCGCGCGTTGGGCCGGCGTCCGGCCGGGCGCGCCCGACGGCTCGCCGCTCATCGGCCCGGACCCGGGCGCCCCGAAATCAGTCGCGTTCGCGCTCGGGCACTACCGCAACGGCGTGCTTCTCGCCCCGGCGACGGCCGACCTCATCGCTAACGTTCTTGAGGCGCGCCCCCCGTCGTCGAACCCCTTCGATCCCGCGCGGCTCGTCGAAGCGGCCGCGTTAGGCGGATATTGACCATGGCGGCGCCACGATTGGGCGCGCCGACGGTCTGAGCGGCGAATTGAGCGTCACGGGGATTTCCAGATGGTCGAGAGCGCTGCGACGGGCCCGGCCGTAGCGGCGGCGGAGGTGTCGACGGCGTTGCGGCGCGCGGCCACGCGCACCGGCGTCGACTTCGGGTACCTCTATAACGTCGCGGTGCGCGAAAGCGGGCTCGACGCGTCTGCAAAAGCCGCGACCTCGACGGCGGCGGGTCTCTTTCAGTTCGTTGAGCAGACCTGGCTCGAAACGGTGAAGACCCATGGCGCGAAGCACGGCCTCGCCGCGGAGGCCGAGGCGATCACCGTAAAGCCCAACGGACGCTACGACGTCGCGGACGCGGCGCGGCGCGATAAAATCCTCTCGCTTCGATACGACGGGGCCAAGGCGGCGGTGCTCGCGGGAGAGCTTGCGAACCAGAACCGCGGCGCGCTTGAGGCGAAGCTCGGCCGGCCGGTGTCGGCGAGCGAACTCTACGCCGCGCATTTTCTTGGCGCGGGCGGCGCGGCGAAGCTGTTGACGGCGCCGGGCGGGGGGCGGGCGGCCGATCTCCTGCCGGCGGCGGCGAACGCGAACGCGCCGGTCTTTTTCGACGGCAATCGCGCGCGGACGGTCCGTGAGGTGATCGCCGGATTCGAGCGGTCGATCGCGGGAACGCAAGCCGGACCGAAACTACGCGCGCCGGCGACGCCTCAGCTTCCGCAGACGGCCGCTCTACATACGGAAAAATCGAACGTCATCGTTCCCGACGTGCCGACCCGGAGGCCGGCGCCGAGCGAAAGCCAGATCAGCGAGGCGCTCGCCCGGTCTCTCGTCGCAGCGGCGCGCGCGCCGGCCGCTGACGTCTCCGTTCCTGCGCCGACGGAACGCGAACGCGCGCCGCGCGCGTTGCGCGACGGACCGTTCGCGATCGTTCCGGCTCATGCCGCGCCGGACGCGCGAACCGCGTCCGCGGCGCCGTTGGCCGCGGTGGTGCTACAGTCCCTCGATCCGACGACCTTACAGCGCGAGCGGAAGTTCCGCCCCTGACGCAGCGGCTCCGGCCGTCAAATCAACATTTAGGAATGACGACGCCCGCCGGCGCGCTCGTGCGGTCGTCGCCGCAGGCGCCGGAAAAGTCCGCGTTCTCGACGCCGACGGCGGTCGCGAATTGAGCGCCGCGCACGTTCGCGCCGCCGAAGTTCGCGAATGAAACGTCCGCTTCGGCGAACAGCGCGCCCTGAAGGTTGGCGCGCCGAAAGTCCGCGCGCTTCAGGTCGGTACGGCCGAACGCCGCGCCCGGCGCCGTCGCGCCGACGAAACGCGCGCCGCGGGCGAACGCGCCGTCGAAACGCGCTCCGTTGAGGTTCGCGCCGGAAAAACTGGCGCTCGTCAGCGTCGCGCCTACGAACGCAGAACGCGGCATGTCGCCGGCGCGCAGCGCCGCGCTTGAAAGGTCGGCGCCGGAAAAGTCCGCTGACGCCAGATTGGCGGCGCTGAAGTTCGCGCCTGCGAGGCGGGCCTTCGCGAAGCGGGCCGCCGAGCCGCGCGCGCCTTCGAAGTTCGCGCCGTCGAGCAGCGCGCCCAGAAAATCGGCGTCGGCGACGCCGGCCGCGGCGTAGATCGCGCCGGGCGCTTCGAGCGTCTTGTAATCGCCGCCGCGCATGTCCGGCGCGACATAGTCGGAGAGCGCCGCTTCGGCCCGCTGGCCGAGCGCGGTCGCCGGCAACTCCACCTTGTCGATCGCGCGCGACAGGTCCGGGGCCAAACGATCGGCGCTGTTGAGCGCGCCCGTCAGCATGTCGGCGACGATTTCGATGGGATTGACCTGCTGACGGCCGGTCGCGCGCGCGGTCAGGTTCACCACCACGGTGAAAATCCCGATCATGATGCCGAGAAGGAGAAGGACCATGCGGATCATACGACGCCTCGCAACCGCGCTCGCCGCCGAAACCGGCGGCGATTCAACGGCCAAACTAGCCGGCGAGGGATCAACGCCCGATTAACGACGACGGACGCATTCAGACGCTTCGGCGTCGTTTCGGGATCAAGAGCAACCCGTCGAGTGGCCGCAACTGTCACAGCGCAGGCACGCGCCGTTGCGCACGAGAGTGAACTGTCCGCACTCGGGACAGGCGTCGCCCTCGTAGCCCTTCGTGCGGGCCGCGCGCGCGGCTTCGAGGTCGCCGCGTGGCGCGGCGAGGCGGCCCGGCGCGGTTTTCTGGTTCACCGCGTCGGCGAGGCGGGCGAGCTGGGCTTCAAGCGCCGCCGCCTCTTCGCCATGGTCCGCTTCCTCGCTGACGACGTCTTCGGCGTTTTCGTCGGGCTTGCGCAGGCGCTCGAAGTCGCCGCCGCGCAGGACAACGAGATTGTCCGTCACCGTCGACCGGCTGAAGCCCTTCGAGATCAGACGCGTCGCGTCGGCCTGGGTCTTTTCGTCGTCGACGCCGCGCCCGATCGCGTCGACGGCGTGATCCTGCGGATCGATATGGGCGAGGTCCGAGCGCCCTAGATAGGAGATCGCGAGCTCACGGAAGATGTAGTCGATGATCGACGTCGCGTTCTTGATGTGATCGTTGCCCTGCACGGGCCCCGACGGATCGAACCGCGTAAAGACGTAGGCGTCGACGAATTCTTCGAGCGGCACCCCGTACTGCAGGCCGAGGGAGATCGCGATCGCGAAATTGTTCATCAGGCTACGGAACGCCGCGCCTTCCTTGTGCATGTCGACGAAGATCTCGCCGAGTTCGCCGTCGTCGAACTCACCCGTATGCAGATAGACCTTGTGTCCGCCGACGATCGCTTTCTGGATGTAGCCCTTGCGGCGGTCGGGAAGGCGACGGCGGCCGGGCGCTCGTTCGATGATGCGCTCGACGATCCGCTCGGCGACGATCCGGCTCCGCTCGGCCGCGGGCGCGTCGGCTAGTCGCTCCTCCAGGGTTTCGTCGTCGTTCTCGTCCTCGTCGTGCGCCATGGCGTCGCTTCCGAGCGCGATCGCGGCGAGGGGCTGGGACAGTTTTGAGCCGTCGCGGTAAAGCGCGATCGATTTCAGCCCCAGATCCCAGGCCTGAAGATAGGTTCGTCCGCAGTCGGCGATCGTCGCGGCGGCCGGCAGGTTGACGGTTTTCGAAATGCCGCCGGAGACGAACGGCTGGCACGCCGCCATCATCTGCAGGTGCGCGGCGATCGACAAAGACCGTTCGCCGATGCGCCCGCAAGGCACGGCGCAATCGAAGACGGACAGGTGAGCGGCTTTGAGGTGCGGCGCGCCCTCCAGGGTCATCGCGCCGCAGCAATAAAGATTGGCGATATGAATGTCTTCGTCGCCGAAACCTAGGTCGCGCAACACGCCGTAGCCGGACTGTTCGAGCTGACTACCCTCTAAGCCGAGGACGTGACGGCAAAAATCGGCACCCAAAGCCTCCGGCGCAAAGGCGTAGGTCAGATCGAACGCGTCTTTCAGCCGGGCCTCGAGCGCGGCGAGGCGCGCCGCGTCGAAGCCTTCGGCTGCGCGCGCTTCGTGGCTGCCGCCCGGCGCGCCCTTCAGCGTGCCGCGGCCGACCGCGTAGTTCGTGATGTCCTCGATTTCGCGCTCGTTGTAGCCAAGGGCCTTGAGGCCGCGCGCGGCGGACTGGTTGGCGATCTTCAGGACGCCGCCGCCAGCGAGCTTCTTGAACTTGACGAGAGCGAAGTCGGGTTCGATCCCGGTCGTGTCGCAGTCCATGACAAGGCCGATCGTGCCCGTCGGCGCGATGGCGCTCGCCTGGGCGTTGCGGAAGCCGCTGATCGCGCCGAGCGCGTAGGCCTCGTCCCAGATCCGTCGAGCGCGGAGGGCGAGATCCGACCACGGACAGGCGTCCGCATCGAGCGGCTTCGGCGGTTTGTTAAGGCCTTCATAGGCACCGTAATCGGCTGCGCCTTCCGCGCCGTATGCCGCGCGCCGGTGATTGCGCACGACGCGGAGCATGTCGTCGCGATTATCGGCGAAACGGGGGAAGGGGCCGAGCCGTGCGGCCATCTCGGCGGAGGCGCGATAGGCGGCGCCCGTCATCAGGGCGCTGACGGCCGCGCCGATCGCTCGCGCCTCGGCGCTGTCGTAGCCGTAGCCCGCGCTCATGGCGAGGGCCCCGAGATTGGCGAAGCCGAGCCCCAGCGTGCGGTAGTCGTTGCTTCGCCGGGCGATTTCAGGCGAGGGGTACTGCGCCATCGCAACGGAGATCTCGAGGGTGATCGTCCACAGACGGCAGGCTTTCTCAAAATCCTCGACGGCGAACGAAGCCTCGCCATCGTCGTTTTCCACAAGGAATTTCGCGACGTTGATCGACGCCAGGGTGCAGGCCGTGGCGTCGAGGAAGAGATACTCCGAGCAGGGGTTCGACGCGCGGATCTCGCCGTCGGCGGCGCAAGTGTGCCAGGCGTTGATCGTATCGGCGAACTGGAGGCCCGGATCGGCGCAGCGCCAAGCGGCTTCGCACATCGACTGCCAAACGCTCTGCGCTTTGACCGACTTGACCGGTTCTTCGCTTACGCGGCCGATCAGCGGCCAGTCCGCGTCGTCGGCGAGGGCGAAGAAGAAATCGTCGCGCACGCGGACCGAATTGTTGGCGTTCTGGCCGCTAACCGTGCGATAGCCGTCCGCGTCCCAATCGACGTCGTAGACGTCGAACTCCATCATTCGGACGCCTTGGCGAGCGAGGTCGAGAACGCGGCGGATCGAGTTCTCCGGCGCGTGCGCGGCGCGCGCCGCCTTGATCGCGGCTTTTAGTTTCGGGTTTTTTTTCGGGTTGAGGCGATCGTCGCCGCCCATCGACCATGTCGCCTTCAGGACGGCGGGCAGCGTCGCGGCGAGCGCCCGCGAACCAGCGGCGAGGGCGGCGACCTTTTCCTCCTCGCGGGCTTTCCAGGAGATGAACTCTTCAATGTCCGGATGGTCGGCGTCCAGGACGACCATTTTCGCCGCACGGCGCGTCACGCCGCCCGACTTCACCGCGCCCGCCGCGGCGTCGCCGACCTTCAGGAAACTGATGAGGCCGGAGCTTTTGCCGCCGCCCGACAGCGGTTCGTCCTCGCCGCGCAGGCTCGAAAAGTTCGTTCCCGACCCGGATCCGTATTTGAAGAGAAGGGCCTCGCGCTTCCAAAGGTCAATAATGCCGCCGTCGCCGGCGAGGGTGTCGGCGACCGACTGTATGAAGCAGGCGTGGGGCTGGGGCCGTTCATAGGCGCCGCTGGACTGCTGCACGACGTCGCTCGTCGGGTCGACATAGTAATGCCCGCCGGCCCCGCCCTCGACGCCATAGGCCCAGTGCAGACCCGTGTTGAACCATTGCGGGCTGTTCGGCGCGCCGAGCTGAAGCGCCAGCATGCGCGTCATCTCGTCGACGTAGGCCCGGGCGCCGCCTTCGTCGGCGAACAGTCCCGATTTCCACCCCCAATAGCCCCAGGCGCCGGCGAGACGGTGGAACACCTGTTTCGCGCTGCGCTCGGGCCCGAAGCGCTGCTCGGCGGGCATTTTCGCGAGCGCCGCCACGTCCGGCGCGCTGCGCTGCAGGAAGCTCGGCACGCCTTTCTCACGCACGCGCCGTACGGCCGCCGGCACGCCGCCCTTGCGGAAGTATTTCTGCGCGAGGATGTCGACGGCCGTCTGGCTCCACGCGCTCGGCGCTTCGACGCTCTCGGCGCGGAAGAGGACGTCGCCGGTCGCGGTGCGGATCTCGCTGTCGCGCCGCGAAAACGCGACGCCGTCGAGCGCGTCCGCCGCGCCGGCCGTGAAGTGGCGTTGAACGTCCATAAGGTTTCGCACGCTGATTCGGCTTCAAGCGCCAGTGCCGCGTTAACGCAAGGATTTTCACCGGTGTTAGGGCGGGACGAGACGGCCGACAACTCGGCCGTCCAGGGACCTGAAAGGACTTACGACGAACCGGACCGGGATGGACGGCGCCGGCGGCCGGCGCCATAACCGCGCAAGCTATTTTCGCCCATCAATCCAAGCGACGCCCGATGCTGAAACAGATCTTCACCTGGTGGATCGGCACGACGTTCGGCACGTCGCTGACGCTGTTTCAGCGCGGCGCGAAGCTCGTCGGCCGCGACGACCAGGGCAACAGGTACTATGAAGAGCGCGGCGCCAGTGGGCCTCACGGCGTACGACGCTGGGTGATCTATCACGGCGTCGCCGAAGCGTCGCGCGTGCCGCCCGAATGGCACGGTTGGCTCCACCACACGTTCGAGGAGCCGCCGACCGTTGAGCCGCTGGCGCGCAAGGCGTGGGAGAAAGACCACTTGCCGAACATGACCGGCACGCCGCTCGCCTACCATCCGAAGGGCAGCCTCTCTCAGAAAGACGCCGGCGCGTCGGTCAAGGCCGACTACGAAGCCTGGTCGCCGGAGGGCTCGTGACCCGGGGCGGGTTCGGCGAGACGATCGTCGGCCTCGGCGTCATCGCCGCGGCGGCTGCGTTTCTCGTCTACGCATTCGGGGCCAGCGGCCGCGCGCTCGGTCGCGGCTACGAAATCGAAGCGGTGTTCGGCGACGTCGGCGGCGTGACGCCCGGCGCGGAGGTGCGGATCTCCGGCGTCAAGGTTGGCGCGGTCGCCGCTACCGGCCTCGAACCGATCACGTATGAGGCGCGGTTGCGGCTCGCCATCGACGCCGGCGTCGAAGTTCCCGACGATTCCGTCGCCAAGATCGCGTCCGACGGGCTTATCGGCAGCGCCCATGTTGCGATCGAACCGGGGGCGAGCGAGAGTTTGCTGGCGTCCGGCGGCCGCATCACGCGCACGCAAGGCGCGGTCGACTTTTTGAGCCTCGCCGTCGACGCCTTCACAAGCCGGCCGCCGGCGGGCGCCGCCGAGGACGAACGACCGTAACGTCGCTGGCGACAAAGGATTGGGAGTCCCGCCATGAAACGCCGCATCGCCGTCGCGACACCGTCTATCGTCCGCATCGCGGCGATCTGCCTCGTGGCGGCGGTGGCGCACGCCGAGAGCGGTCGTGCTGAAGACGACGCGGCGCGCACGCCGGACGAGGACGCCGCCCACGCCGGCGAGATCGACGTTCTGGAGGCGAACGTCCAGGACGCGCCCCCGGAGCTGGACGCGCTGTCGCGGCGCACCGACGACGCCTTCCCGGACGTCGAAGCCGCGTCCAAGCGCAAGCCCGTCTCGGTCACGGTCAGGGCCCTCGACAAGGTGACGGCGAAGTATACGGACATTGAGATACCTATGGGCGAGGTCGCCGCTTTCGGCACGCTCGACATCAAAGCGCAGTACTGCGATCAGCGGCCGCCGGAAGAGTTCCCTGAGACGACGGCGTTCCTCCAGATCTCCGAACGCAGCCGAGGCGTCAGCGCCGAGACAGCCGCCAAAGCCGCGGCCGCGATCGCCGGCGAGGGCGGAGCGTCTGCGGTCGATGGCGCCGCGGACTCGGAGCGGCGCGTTTTCTCCGGCTGGATGTTCGCCTCGAGCCCGGCGTTGAACCCGCTCGAACACCCCGTCTACGACGTCTGGGTGATCGACTGCAAAACGGTGGTCGAGGAGAGCTGACCGGGCGCGCGGTTGAAGTCGGCGCCGACCGCGACGAGCCTCTTCAACATTTCCTGATAGGCCGCGTTCGGACGTTCCTCGACGCCGAACTGCGCCAGATGCTCCGTGTGGAACTGGGTGTCGAGAACCTCGAACCCGCCGATCCGCAGGCGCGCGATCAAGTGCAGCATCGCCACTTTGCTCGCGTCCGCCTCGCGCGAGAACATGCTTTCGCCGCAAAAGACGCCCCCGACGGCGACCCCGTAGCGACCGCCGACGAGCGCCCCATTGCGCCAGCATTCGACCGAATGCGCGACGCCCTGGGCGTGGAGCGCGGCGTAAGCCTTTTCGATGTCGGCGTTTATCCAGGTGTCCTCGCGCCCCGGCGCGGCCTCGGCGCAGGCCGCGACGACAGCGGAAAACGCCGTGTCGACGCGCACGCGGAACGTTTCGCGCTTGACGAGCCGACGCAGCTTTTTCGGAGCCCGGGCGCGGGCGAGCTGCAGAACGCCGCGACGCTCCGGCAGCACCCACACGACATCGGCGTCCGAGCGCGTACGCGCCATCGGAAAATAGCCGAGCGCGTAGGCGTTGAGGATATCGGCGGGGTCGAGCCTTTTCAGATTGGCGCGCGGCATGACTTCATTATGTCGCCGTTTTCGGCGGCCGCGAAAAGGCGGCGGCGTCGGCGGGACGCATACTGAACTGTGTGGCCGCCGCGAGGCGCGAGGCGCGAGGCGGGTTCCGGCGCAATTTATGTTGCGCTGCGGTAACCCGCACGGTAAAAACCGCAGATTGTTTTGCATGCATTGCGCCGTCGACCGGCGCAGTCGTCTTGTTGATTGCAGATCCCGTCGCGATGGCGCGAGACCGGCCTGATTCTTGAACCGCCCGCAGACGCGCCGCGACATTTTGTCTTTAACGGCCTCGCTTCGTCGGAACCAAGGGAGACTTTTCATGGCGTTGAGCCTCGCGGAATACATCTGGATCGACGGCGCCGTGCCGACGCGCCAACTGCGCTCGAAGGCGCGCGTCGTGAAGGTCGGGGCGGATCCGGCGCCTGACGATTTCCCGGAGTGGAGCTTCGACGGGTCGTCGACGGCCCAGGCCGATGGCCATGATTCGGACTGCATCCTGCAGCCCGTCCACGTCGTGAAGGACCCGACGCGGTCGGGCGCCGACTTCCTCGTCATGTGCGAGGTGTTCGCGGCCGACGGCGCCGTGCACGAATCGAATTCCCGCGCGCAGCTGCGGGCGGTCCTCGACGCCGGCGCCGCGGCGCACGATCCGTGGATCGGCTTCGAGCAGGAGTACACGCTCTTCCACAACCGCAACCCGCTAGGCTGGCCCGACAGCGGTTATCCGGGACCGCAGGGACCGTACTATTGCGGCGTCGGCGCGCGTGAAGTCTTCGGCCGCGAACTCGCCAACGCCCACGCCCGCGCCTGCCTCGACGCCGGCCTGATGTATTACGGCCTCAACGCCGAGGTGATGCCGGGCCAGTGGGAGTTCCAGGTCGGCTATCGCGGCGTCGACGGCGAGCCGGCCGACGTTTTGACGATCTCCGATCACGCCTGGCTCGCCCGTTGGCTCCTACGTCGTCTCGGCGAAGACATCGGCGTTCACGCCTCCTTCGACAACAAGCCGGTCAAAGGCGACTGGAACGGCGCCGGGATGCACACGAATTTTTCGACGAAAGAGACGCGCGACGCGAACGGCGGGTTGAAAGCGATCGAAGACGCCGTCGCCCGCCTGGAGCCGAAGCACCAGGACCACATTGCGCTCTATGGGGATGGTCTCGACCAACGCCTGACCGGCCTTCATGAGACGTGTTCGATCCACGAGTTTCGGTCCGGCGCGGCGGACCGCGGCGCTTCGATCAGGATCCCGCGTCCGGTGGAGCAGAAGGGCCACGGCTATTTCGAGGACCGCCGCCCGGGCGCCAACGCCGATCCTTACCTCGTCGCGGCGCGCCTTTGCGCCACCGTCTGCGCGGTCGACGAAAACGTTATGTCTTTCCGCTCGTGGCCGCGCGACGCGGCGCTCAAGGTCGCCGCGGAGTAGGCGAAAGGAAGGGGGCCCCGGCGGGCCCCTTTTTTTGACGATCTTCACGGACCGCCGCATCATCGCTCCGAGCGGGTTCGGCGCAGGACGACATTGACGCGGCCAGACGAAAACGAGCTGTCGAGAGACAGACCGCGCGGGCGATCGCGCGCGCAGTCGTTCGGGCTCGCGATCGGCGTCGCCGCGTTCGTGTTATTGGCGATCGTGCCGCCGCCGCCGGGTCTTGAAAAAGACGCCCAGGTCGTCGTCGCGCTTCTGGCGTTGATGGCGACATGGTGGGTGAGCGAGGCGATCCCCATACCGATCACCTCGCTCATGCCGTTGGTCGTCTTGCCGTCGTTCGGCGTCACAAGCGTGCGCGACGCGGCGGCGCCGTTTTTCAGCCCCATCGTCGTTCTGTTGCTTGGCGGGTTCATCGTCGCGAAGGCCGTCGAGCGTTGGCGCCTACACGAACGATTGGCGCTCCTGACGGTGCGTCAGGCGGGGTCGCGGCCCGAGGGGCTCTGCGCGGGTTTTCTGGCGGCGTCGGCGGGATTGTCCGCCTGGATCAGCAACACCGCAACGTCCATCATGCTGATGCCGGTGGCGCTTTCCGTCGCGTACTCGCTCGGCGGCAAGAAGGGGGCCTCCGCGCCGCTCACCGTGGCGCTCGTCCTCTCCGTCGCCTACGGCGCGTCGATCGGCGGACTGGCGACGCCCATCGGCACGCCGACGAACCTCATCGTCATAGGCGCGCTCGAGCAGACCGGCGACGATCGGCTCAGCTTCGGGCGCTGGATGGCGTTCGGCGTGCCGACGGTCCTCCTCGTCGTCCCAGCCGCATGGTTCGTGCTCGTTAGGTTGTCCGGCCGCATCGGCGCGCCGGACGGCGATCCGCAGACGCTTGTTCGCGACCGCCTGGCGGCGCTCGGGCCCTGGACGACGCCTGAGTTGCGAACATTGTCGAGTTTCGGCGTGATCGCGTTTTTCTGGGTCTTCCGTCAGGCGTTCATAGAAGACATCGAGTTTTTCGGCATGCGTCCTTTCGCCAATCTGACCGACGCGGTGATCGCCGTCGCCGGCGCGATCGCCATGTTCCTCATCCCGTCGGGGAGCGCGCGCGAGCGGGGATCCATGTTGCTCGACTGGGAGACCGCCGTGCGCATCCCCTGGGACGTCGTGCTTCTCTTTGGCGGCGGCCTTAGCCTGGCGGCGGCGATCTCCGCGACCGGCCTCGGCGGCTGGCTCGGCGACGCCATGACCGGATTGGCGATTTTGCCGAGCGTTCTCATCATTCTGGCGCTGGCGGCCTTCGTCATCTTCGCGACGGAGCTGACGTCCAACGTCGCCACGGCCGCGGCGCTTTCGCCCGTCGTCATCGCCATGGCCGCGGCCTCCTCGAACGACGCCGCGCTGTTGTCGATCCCCGTGGCGCTCAGCGCTTCGTGCGCCTTCATGTTTCCGATGGCGACGGCGCCGAACGCCATCGCCTACGCCAGCGGCGAGGTCTCCATTCCCCGCATGGCGATCATCGGCTTGAAGCTCAATTTGATCGGCGTACTGGCGATCACGTTCATCGCCAGCGAGGTCGCCGCGCGGGTTCTGGCGGCGGGCTGACGAGCGCGCCGGCCGGCGGATCGACGGGCGGCGTCGCGCTACGCGGCGCGCTCCGTCGCTGACGCGTTTTCATCTGCGACGGAGGCCCGCACGACCCGGCAAAAGGCCGAGGCCTGATTGCCGGCCTCGTTGAAAGCCAGCTTATCGAAGCTTGCGAGACGCGCGATCTGCACGCCCCGTCCATTGCGGTGGTTCGCCCGCGCAGGCGAAAACTTGACGTACTCGCGCCAGTCGAAGCCCGGCCCCGGATCGGCGACGACCGCGTAAACGCCGTCGTTCTTGCGCGCGACGACAACGCTTGCCGTTCGGTCTCCGTACGCCGGATCGGCGAGCCGACGCGTGATCTCCGCTTCGAAAGCGCCGGCCTCGATAAGCCGCGACTTTTCATCGAAGCCAACGCCGAGAATCCCGTGTTCGACCGCGTTCAGCATCAGTTCGAGAAGGCCGACGCGCGCGCGAGACGGATCGGGAAACGCGTGCGACAGAAAGAGCGCGAGGCGCGCAGCGTCCTCTCGCGTGCGGAAGTCGACCTTCGATGTGTGCAGACCGCTGACGACGGAAAACAGTTCTCCCAGCTCCTTGGCCGTTCGCCGCCGCCGCGTCGCCTCGTTGACCGCGGCGCGAACGATCGCCGCTGTGGCGTCGTCGTCGGGGGCCGTGTCCGTCGCCAAAAAGAGATCGCCCGGCGGCTGCGTCGCGCCGAACGCGACGACGACCGCGCGGCCGGCGACATCGACGAGCGAAGCCGCCGTCGCCGGAGGCGCGGCGTCGAACGCGTCGACGATGACGACGAACGGCGCGCGGCCGTCTTCCTCGATGTCGCGCGCGTCCGCAGCGAAGGCGTCGAAGGAGGTCGACCCCGCGTCGGCCCATGCTGAAGCGATGTCTCGCAGACGCGCCGCCCGCGCGGCGTCGTTCGCGACGACCAGCGTTCGCGGCTTCGACCCTGCGTCGGAAGGCGTCGCCGCAACCAACTCGCGAAGCCGTTTATCAGCGCTCTCTAAAAGCATCGCCTGCGAACCTTCTGATTGGCGACAAAAGATAGGCGAGCAGCGTCCGATCGCCCAGTACGATGTCGGCCGTCGCCGTCATGCCCGGGATGATGGGGTTGGCCGCGGCATCGTCGCCCACATAGGCGCGATCGAGCCTGACCCTCCCGCGATAATGCCGCTCGCCGTCCGGGCCGAAAAACGTCGTCGCCGACACGTAGTCGAGTTCCCCGCGGACCGATCCGAACTGAGAGAAATCGTAGGCGCTGAACTTCACGTCGACCGCGCGCCCCGGCCGCACGCCGCCGATGTCGCTCGGTGCGATCTTGATCTCGACCAGCAGTTCCTCATCCACGGGCACGATCTCGGCGATCACCTGACCTGGACCGACGACGCCGCCGATCGAACGAACGCTGAGCGCCTTTACGAGCCCGCGGACGGGCGAACGCACCGACAGGTCGGCAAGACGGTCCTCCAGGCTCTCGATGAGCTCCTGGTTTTGCGACAGCTCGGCGTTGACGGCGTCGAGTTCGTTGTAGGCCTCGTCTCTCGCCGTCGTGCGTTGCAGCGCCACGCGCTCGTCGTACTCGGCGAGCGCCGTTTCGGCCTGGGCGATGTCTTGACGAAGGCGTTGTTCGTCGCCGACGAGTTCGTTGAGGTCGCGTTCGGTGGCGAGGAACTCCGTTCGGGGAAAATGTCCGTCAGCGACGAGCCGCTTTCGTCGGCGGTGGACTTCCTGCGCAATCGCCCGGTTACGCGCGACGATGGCGAGTTGTTCCCGCAGGCTTGCGAGCCTTTGCCTCCTTTGCTGGCGTTGTTGCAGGAGCACTGACGTTTCTTCCGCGAACGCCGTCAGCATGCTGTCGAAAGACTCGCGTTGCGCCCGCGCGAAGCCGTCGTCGTCGGCGGCGATTGTGTCGAAGTCCGGCTTCCGGTCGTCGAGAAACGCGGCGAAACGCTCCGCGCGGGCGCGCAAGGTTCGGCGTCGGTCGCGTTCGATGCGCAGTCGCTCGTCGAGGTCGCCTTCGAGGGTGACGAGCGGTTCGCCGGCCACGACGAGTTCGCCGTCCTCCACATGCAACGCCGCGACGGCGCCGCCGTCCCGGTGCTGAACGCCCCGCACCGCCCCGCTTGGCGCCACTTCGCCCGTTGCGCGCGCGACGGCGCTGCCGCTGGCGACCGACGCCCAGACGAGGAACGCTAACACGACGCCGGCGATGGCGTGGGCGACGCCTTTCAGCGTTGAAAGATCGGTGGGTTCGTCGAGCGCCGCCGGGCTCGCGAGATGTCGAGCGTCGCGGGCGGAAAGGGGCCCCGCATCGGGTCTGCGCGCTTTCTTTTCGGTCGCGTTCGTCATGCCGCAGCCTCCGTCGCTTCGCTTCGTTCGGTCAGTCCCCGGCCGGTCAATTCGAAAACGCGCTCACAAAGGCCCAGAACATCCCTACGGGAACTAACGAGGACAACAGTCTTCGCGCCGCGTGCGGATTTGAGGAAGAAGCGAAAACGCTCGCCGGTTTCGCCTTCGAGTATGGCGTTCGGCGTCTCGTCGATGAGAAAGACCGGGCCATCCACGAGATAGGCGCGCGCAAGCGAAATCCGGAGCAGCAGCTCGTGGGGCAGGCGGCGCTCAAGCCCGACATTGGCGTCAAGGCCGTGGCGCAGCGCCTTCACGTCGCGTTCCGCCCCGGCGCGCCGGAGCGCCGACCAGACGTCGTCGATCGTCGCCTCCGGCCGAACGAGGCGTAGGTTCTCCTCGATCGACCCGTCGAAAAGCGACGGCGTTTGCGGCGCGTAGGAGACCCGTCGCCGGAGGGCGGCGGCGTTCAGTTGGCGGATGTCGAAGCCGTCGATGCGAACGGCGCCGTACGTCGCTCGGTAGGCGCCTAAAATCAGCTTCAGGAGCGTCGTCTTGCCGGCGCCGCTGTCGCCAACGACGCCGACGAGTTCTCCCGGCGCGACGTCGAACGAGGCGTTCATGAAGACTGGCGAGCGGTTTTCGGCGAGGCGCACGCCGACGTCGTCGAACGCGATGCGGCCGCGCAGGCGTTCGAGGGAAGCCTCGCCCGTTTGCGCTTCTTCGTCGTCGGCGGCGCGCATCAACGCGTCGATCTGGCCGACGGAGAGCTTCAACTGTTCGACCCGTTGCGCGACGGCGCAGAAGTTGTGGAAAGGCGCGAAGATCTTCCAGGCGAGGATCAAACAGGCGGCGAGCCCGCCGGAAGAGATCGATCCCGCGAAGACCATCGTCGCGCCGGCGGCGAGCGGCGCCACGCCGCCGAGCGCGGTGACCGCTTGGGCGAGCGTCTCCACCGCGCCGCCGGCGAAGACGAGTTTCGAAAAGGCGTCGAACTCGACGCGGGATACTTTCTTGTATTTGTCGAGCCATGCGCGCGCGAGTCCGAGCGACTGGACGTCAGCCGCGCGCGAAAACGTTTCGAGCAGGAACTGTTGGGACATGGCGCCGGTTCTTGCGGCGCGGCGCATCTCGACGCCGACGCGCGCGCGCAGGGATGCGAAAAGCGCTGCATAGGCGGCGCTTGCGATCGTCGGCGCGAGGACGAGAGGGCCGCCGATGATTGCGATAGAGACGATATAGATTACGACGAACGGCATCTCGATGACGGACAGAAACGCGGCGCTGCTGAAGAAGTCGCGCAGTGATTCGAACGAGCGCAGTCGCAGGATCTGGGCGGTCACGGACGCGCCCTCCGCGACGTTGAGCGGCAGGTTTGCGAGTTTCGAAAACGTCATGTTACCGACGATATTGTCGATCCTCGAGGCGAACCATGCGAGCCGATTCGACCGGATACGCCGCAGGGCAAGCTCGCATGCGAGTGCAAGCGCGACGGCGCCCGTCAGTACGGGCAGCGTTTCGGCGATGCGCGCGGCGATCACGCGATCGTAGACGAACATGATGAATAGAGGCGTCGCGAGGCCGAGCAGATTGATGACGAGGCTGAGAGCGAATATCTGTCGAAAGATCGGGTTGAAACGGGACATCAGGGTGCGGAACCAACCGTCGCCGATAACGATGCGCTCCGCGTCCGACGCTTGGGCCCTCTCGAAGGCGTAGACGTCGCCGCGGCCGATCAATTGGCTGAGGGGCACGAGGCGGACGCCGTTTGAGGAGGGCGAGAACACGCGGGCCGCCGGGCGGCCGTGATCGTCGCAACGCTCCAGAAGCGCCAGCGGCGCCTCTCGCCCCGCCCGGTTGCGGCGGACGACGAGCGCAGGCGTTGACGCGTTTTCGAGGATGTTTTGCGTCAACGGACGCCGGCGCGCCTGGAAGCCGAGGACCCCCATCACCGTCAGCAAGTCGATGCGTTCGAACGGCTCGTCATAGTGGGGCAGCGCCTCGCTCACCGCGCGAAGGGACCGGCGCGGGTCGAGCCGTGCGAAGATCTCGCAAAAGCACATCGCATAGGGACCTTTGAAGCCGGGTCCCCAGCGAAGCGCGCTCAGGCGCTCGTAAAGCGGCGACCCGTCGTCGACCGCGCTTTTGCTCTCGGCGGGCGTCACGCGGGCTCCAGGGCGATCGCCGGATACGAGCGCGGGGCGCGCCGCAGGCCCAACGCGCCCGTCTCGTCGATGTCGACGGCGCCGTCGCTCAGACGGGCGAGGTTTTGGTCGTTGGTGTTGAGGAGCACGAGCGCGAAGCGCTTCATCTTGACGACGGCGCTGACGAGCGCGTCGTAACTCTCCGTGTCGAGAAAACGATCTGCGCGGTCGAGCGCGATGATCCCGGGTCGCGCCGCGATCATGCGGGCCATGACGATACGGCGCGCCAGGCCGAGCGAAACCTCGTCGTTGGCGCGGCCGGTGATGCGCGTGCGCCAGCCGTTCGGGAGCTGCGCGACGTCCTTGTCGACGCCGAAGATCCTGGCGGCGTCGATCGAGGCCTGATGGCTGCGCAGCCCGAAGCACGACACGTTGTCGAGGATCGAACCGCTGAAGAGCTCCGCGTCGCTTGATAGATACCCGACGCGTTCGGCGCGCCGTTCGAACGGCGTTCCGCGGCTTAAGGCCCCGGACCAGAGGACGTCGCCGTCATGGCCGTCTTCGCGGCCTGCGACAATGCGCAGGAAGAGCGATCCCCGACGGAGGTCGCCCGCCTGAACGATTAGAGCCTCGCCTATCCGGGCCCGAAGGTTCGCGTTCTTCAGGAAGGGCGCGTCGTCTCGGCGGCGTTGGAACGTCAACCGTCGGATTTGAAGCGCGTAAGGGGTTGTTTCGGGGGGCGCCGCGCGATCGACGATGAGCGGCTGGTGGCGGTCGAAGAGCCGAACGAAACGGTCGCGGGCGACGTCGTAGTCCTGGCGCTTCATCCATAACAACGTCGCGCGCTGGATCGTGGGCGTGAGCCGACCGCACAAAAGAACGCACGCGATCAAAGCGCCGATGGAGAGCGCGCCGTCATAGGCCGCGAGCGCGCCGATCGTCACGGCGCTTGCGGTCGTCACGCCGCTTAGGACGAGGCCGGCGTTCAAGATTGACGCCGAGTTCGTGAGAACCGCGTACGTCGCAAGGCTGGCGCGGTATTCGAGCGGCTCGAAGCGTCGCGCGACCAGCCCGCTGAGGGAGAAGCACTTGACGCCGGCGACGCCGTTCAGCGTCGAGATCAGAAAATCATACCGCCGTTGATCCGCCGTGCGCCGTTCTTCGAGAGACGCGCGCAACTGCAAGCTGCCGAGCGACGCGGAGACGACGACGATCGCAGCGACGATGATCGGCGCGACGACGATAGCCCCGCCGATATAGGCGATGAGCGCCAGGAACGCGAACATAAACGCCGCATCGACAGCGACGGTCAACGCATGTCCGGAATGGAAATCACGCAGCGCTCGAACCGCCCGCATGCGATCAAGATAATCCGACCGCGCTGGATTGATGCGGTCGAGATTGTTTGAGAACAGCAGGCGCGACAGCACGGTGTGGGAAGCGTCGCGCTCGAAGTCGGCGCCGATCCGCGCGATCATTGCGGCGCGAACGAGCCGCAACGCCGTCTCGACCATGATCGCGACGGCGACGCCAATCGTCAGTATAATAAGCGTTTCCGTGGATTGATTGGGTATCGCACGGTCGTAGACCTGAAGCGTGTAGAGCGGCAATGCGACGGAGAGGACGTTGATGGCGACGCTCGCAACGACGAGCGTCGGTCGCGCGGATTTGAGCGCGCGCGGCGTCAGAATGTCCGCCCCCCGAACGGACACTATCCGAACAGTCCGAGGGCTGCGCCGTCGAGAGCGCTCAGCCCGTCGTCGATGGCCGCGAGGCCTTCGGTGACGCCGGCGACGGGATCGGGGAGGTCCGCATGGCCGCCCATGTCGCCGTCCGCGTGGTCGCCGAGGGCCTCCGCGACGTCCCCGATCAGATCAAGAGCCTGATCGTCCGCGTCGTTGGTCGGCGCGCCATCGCCGGTTTTGTCGGCGATCGTCGCGACCGCATTCTCGATCGCCGCGTGAAGCTCGTTGACGACATCCGTTGACGTATCGTCGCTGAGGCCGAGATCGATGTCGACGTCCACCGACGCGAGAGGAGCGTCACCGTTAAGATCGACCGTGACATCGACGTCCGCTAGCGCGCCCTCGTCGGGTTCCTGCGTCGCGACGTCTCCAATAGTCACGTCGACGTCGATCCGCGGACCGTCGCTCTGCAGGACCGCCGCGTCGACGTCCGCGTCGATGACTGCGTCGCCGTGATCGTCCGACGTCGGCGCGCTGGCGTCGCCGCCGAGCGCGCCCGCGGCGACGTCGACGTCGACAAGGCGGCCTTCGCCGTCGCTCTCGTCGTCCGCGTGTCCGGCGACCTGGTCCCCAAGAACGCCGACGGCGTCGACCTCGATCAGCGGATCCGCCGCGGCTTGATCCGTATCGGGTTCGTCGCCGCCTTGGGCGTCGCCGTTCCGGCCGAACGGATCGACGAGCGCGACGACCTCCGCGTCGAGGAGACCGCCTTCGCCGTCATCCGGCGTGTCTCCCTCAACGCCCGTCGCGTCGCCGAGCCCGAGGAGCGCGTCCGCTTCGATGAGCGGCCCCGAGCGGCCGCCGAGCGGATCGCCCAGCGGATCGACAAGCGGATCGCCAAGCGCGCCATCGAGAACATCGCCGACCCCATCCGTGAGCGCATCTTTCGCCGTGGCGACAGCGCCGCCTGCGGCGTCGTCGACCGTCTCGATCAGTCCTTGAACTGTGTCGGTCGCCGTAGACGGAGCTCTATCGATAAGGTCGGCGGCGGTGGAGCGGCGCGCCGCGGAGACGGCGCTCATCGGCGTACGCGCCGAAGCGCGACACGGCCGGCGCACCACTCTCGACGCTCTGAACGCCGCGCAGGAAGCTTTTCGCGCGCGCGTCAGCGCCGCGGACGCGGAGCGGGACGCCTACCTGGCTGCGCTTCGGCTGCTTCAGTCGATCGGCCTCGTCACGCCGCCGCCCAAGACCGGCGACGCGCAGTAGCTCGCAAAGCGCGTCAGCCGGTCGCCAAGAAGGCGAGGCGAACGACCTCGGCCTGGCGGGCCGCGCCCGTCTTTTGGAAGACGCTTTTCAGATAGCTTCGGGCCGTGTTCGTCGAAATGTTCAGCTCGCGCGCGGTCGCGCTCAGCGGCAGGCCGCGCGCGAGCGCGTGGACGAGCCGGCCTTCGGCGGCGCTGATCGACAGCGCATCCGCTATCTGGCCCGGCGGCGCGACGCGTCGCGCGGCGAGATCGTTGATGACAAGATGATATGTATGGTGATTGTCGACGCCGTCGATGGCGGGCACGGACGCGACGACGACCGCGGCGGCGTCAGCGTCGCGGTCGACGCGGATCAGGACTTTCTCGCCGGATCTGGCGTGTTGGTGCATCGACCGCGGGGGCGCACCGTGGGAAGGCACGGGGGGCTAGCGCGGAGGGGAGCGGGGTTGGGCCGCGCGGGGGAGGGG
>JBHJHE010000034.1:0-37371 GCA_050331095.1 Parvularculaceae bacterium | reverse complement strand
ATGTGCCCGTCGGCGAGGACCAGAAGCAACACCTTGCGCTCTCGCGCGACATCGCCGGCAAGTTCAACAACGACTTCGGCGCGCCGAACTTCTTTCCGCTTCCCGAACCGCTGATTCAAGGGCCCGGCGCGCGGATCATGTCGTTGAAGGACGGCCGGACGAAAATGTCGAAGTCCGATCCCGCCGAGAGCGCCTGTATTTTTCTGCGCGACGACGCCGACGCGATCGCGCGCAAGATCAAGAAGGCGAAGACCGACCCAGAGCCTTTGCCGTCCGAAGCCGCCGGGCTCGCCGGGCGGCCGGAGGCGGCGAACCTCGTCGGCCTTTACGCCGCCCTTTCCGGGACCACGGACGCCGACGTTCTTCGCGATTTCGGCGGACAGGGCTTCGGCGTCTTCAAACCGGCGCTCGCCGAGCTCGTCGTCGACAGGATGAGCCCGATCAGCGACGAGTTGCGTCGGCTCGAGGCGGATTCGGACTATCTTGAAGGTTTGTTGCGCGACGGCGCGGCGCGCGCGTCGATCGTCGCCGATGGGACCGTCGCGGAGACGAAGCGGATCGTCGGTTTCGTTCAGTGAGGGACGCGCCGGCGCGAGGAGGCTCGTTACAGCCATGCTGAAGTCGTTTCTTCGCGACCATCCGATGCGCAGCCATTTCTCCGCCGCAGCCGTCGGTCTTGGGCTCGCCATGCTCGTCATCGTGCCGACGTTTCTGGGGCTAGCCGCGGTGGGCCGCGACGGCGCTGCGCTCGTCTCGTTCGCGAAGGAGCCGAACGCCGGCGAATTCGAGCGTCGCCGCGAGGGTCAGAAACTCTCTGCGAAATGGCGCGGCGAGTTCAACGTCGCCGCTGACGGACGATCGTTGACGGCGCTTGACGGGCGCTTCGAGGTGACGCGCAACAGCGACGGCATGGAGGTGCGCCTGGTGCTCAAGGGCGACGGCGCGCCGGACGAGGCCGAGGTCTTCGTCGACGGCGACGCCCAGCCGATCGGCCCCGAGCGCGAGGCGCTGATCGGCGACTTGATCCAGGAGGCGCTGCGCGCGTCGGGCCTCAAGGCGGGCGAGCGCGTCGCCGCCATGTTGTCCGAGAGCGGACCGGATCGCGTTCTCGACGAAATCGACGCCCTCGCCGGCGACCACGCCAAACGCGCTTACATCGAAGCCCTCGCCGAACACAAAGCGTTGACGCCGGCGAAGCTCGAAGCGCTGGCCGCAAAGGTCAAGGCGCTGGAAAGCGACTTCGAACGACGCTCGGCGATCGAGGCGCTCATCGCCCATGCGTCCGCGAACGAACGGGCCGTCTCGACGCTGATCGCCTCGGCGCGCGAGGTGGAGAGCGATTTCGAGAAGCGCGAGATCATCGTCGCCGCCGCGCGCGCGCTTGTCGGTCCTGACGACCGCCTGGCCATGAACGACGACCTCTTCGCGCTCTTCGACGCGCTCGAAAGCGACTTCGAGATGCGTTTCGCCGCAGAAGCGCTCTTTCGCATCGATGGACTGACGACGCCGTCGATCGTGCGCGTCGCGCAGACGTTGGCGAGCCGGCTCGACAGCGATTTCGAGACGCGCCTCGCGGTCGAGGCCGCCGCGCGTTTCGCCGGTCGCGACGACGAAGCGCGCGACGCGCTCTTCGCGCTTGTCGACGCGATAGACAGCGATTTCGAGCGTCGCCAGGCGCTGGAGGCGCTCGCGCCTTTTATGTCGAGCAAGGACGATCGCGCGGCCTATGAGCGCGCCGCCGCGAACATCGACAGCGCGTTCGAGCGCAAGCAGGCGCTGGAGGCGCTCGGCCGCTAGAGCATAACGTTTTCTGATTGAATCAGTCGGATGCTCTAGATTCTTGGGTTTGAGCGCCTGAAATGGTCTTCGCCCGATCCAAGCTGAACGCCCGGCGCTCTAGGTCCGGTCGAAACGTATTCGCACGCCGTAGGTGCGCGGCTGCGAGCGAAACGTGTTGTAGCCGATGAAGCCGAACCCGGAGAGCGCGTAGTCGACGTTCAAGAGGTTGCGGCCCCAGAAGCCCAAAGTCATCCCGAGCCGGTCGAAGCGGAGCGACGCCTCGCCGTCGAGCGTGACGAAACCGTCTTGTCGGCGATTGTCGAGGCCCTCCGCATCAAGAAAGAATTCGCTACGATACTTGGCGTTCGCGCGCAGCGCCGCGCCGACGTCAGGGGTCAGGTCGACGGCGTAGCGCGCGCCGAGCGTCGCTGAGACCTTCGACGCGAAGGGCAGGGGGTTGCCGTCGAAGAGGTCGGCATTGCCCGCGAGGTCCGTTTCCTGACGGATTTCGGTTTCGAGGAGGGTGAGGCCGGCGTCGATCGAGAGGCCCGGCGCGGGCCGTAGGGATGCGTCGGCTTCGAAGCCGAAGGAGATCGCGGCGTCGAGGTTTGAAAGGGAGTTGCTGACGATAGTCGATCCGTCCGGCAACGGAAATTCAACGAAAATCCGCGCCTGCGGGTTCTGATAGTCCTGAAAGAAGGCCGCGACCGAAACCGCGAAGTCGTCCGTCGGCGCGGCTTTGTAGCCGACCTCGTAGGCGACGACCGTCTCGGCCTGGAACAAGCCGGCGTCGGCGAAGTGGAGCGCGTCGTTCTGCACTTCGCCGTTGAAGCCGCCGCTTTTGTAACCGTTCGAAATCGACAGATACGCCTGACCGGCCGGCGTCGCGTAGCTGAGCGCGAAGTCGCCGGTGAACCGGTTCTCGTCGATGCGGTTGCCGCCGATCGCGGGGCCGACGCCGCCGCGATCGTTGAAGTCGACGACGCCGTCGTCGAAAATGTGGACGCCCTGTCCGCTCGCCTCGATCCCTTCGTACGTATACCGACCGCCGAGCGTCAACGTCAGTCGATCCGAGAGCGCAAGATCGTTGTAGGCGAAGACGGCGATCGTCTCGCGCGTTTGTTCGATGTCGGTGACAAGGGTGGTCGCGACGCCCGGAGAGGCTGGTTCAGGGCCGACGCGGCCGGGCGCGCCCACATAGCGGCAGTCGCCGAGCTGCGTCTCGGGGTCGAAGACGCCGCAATAGAGGATGTATTCCTGCGAGAAATCTTCGTACGCGCCGGAAACGCCGACGAGGGCGCGGCCCAGCGACCAGTCGGTCTCGGCGCGGATTTCTTCGCTGATCTGCAGGAAGTCGCGGTCGTAGAGGAGGTTGCCGTTGAGCGTGCGGTCGCCGAAGGGCGCCGGCGTTCCGTCGAAATCGAACCCGTACTGCTGGTTGTAGCCTTCGATCGCCGTGAGCGAGGCGACGCTCCAGCGGCCCGCGGCTCCGCGCCAGTCCACGGAAGCGCCGAAGAATTCGTTGTCCGTCCGGCGCACGCCGTCGCCGGTGACGGAGATTTCAAAGTCATCGAGATCGAGGGCGTCGTTGCGCGGCGACGCGTTGACGCCATTATCTTCTTCATAGTGCGCGCGGAAGACGATTTCGTCCGCCTCCGTCGCTCGCCACAGAAGCGAGCCGCGCACGCCGAACTCGTCGCGCACGCCGCCGGCGGCCTCGGGGCCGGCCCCGACGCCCGGAACGCTCGCCACATTGTCAAGCGTCGCTTCCTGACGCAGGAACCGTCCGGCGAGCCGTCCCCACACATTTTGCGCCAACCGTCCGTTGACGGCCCCCTTGACGTCGCGTCGGTCGAACCGGCCGAACGACGCCTCGAGGTAGCTCGACTGGTCCGGCCCCGGACGGGCGGTGACGAAATTGATCGAGCCGCTCGAGGCGTTGCGGCCGTAGAGCGAGCCTTGCGGGCCTTTCAAGACCTCGATGCGGTCGAGGTCGTAGAGAAGGAGCCCCGTTTGGACGTTCGTGGCGAGAAAGACGCCGTCGGCGTAAACAGCCGCCCCGCCAGGCGTCAGCGCCTGATGGTCGACGGCGCCGATGCCGCGGATCTGAAACGCCACCTGAGTCCCGTTGGCGACGGCGGCCTGGACGCCCGTCAACAGCTGAATGATGTCCTCGGCGCCGTTGAACGCATCGATCGGCGCGAGCCGGTCTCCGTCGAGCAGCGTCACCGAGCGCGGTACGTCGACGAGGGGTTCGGCCCGCTTCGTCGCGGTCACGACCATGCGGTCGGCGATCTTATCCGTAGGCGGTTCTTGTGCGGCGCAGACCGCGGGCGCGAGGCAGACCGCGGGCGCGAGGCAGACGGCGAGCGCGGATGTGACGCGTCGCGCGCTAGGCGGCAGGATCATTCGTTTTTCGTTCGGCTCGGGGTTACGGTCGTCTTGCGATGGCGGGGGCCGACAGGCTTCAACGGTCATGATAGCGTTCCGTCGCGGCTTCGGAACCGATCGGGAGATCACGAATGGCGCGTTGGCCGGATATTCCCTACGAGCGGTGGGCGCCGACGGGCGGCAGCCTGCGCATGTGGGCGCAAATCGTCGGAAAGTTCCGGTTCGCGCTCACGCCGTTGATCAACCACTCCTGGCAGGCGGCGTTCTATATTGACGCCCGCGGGTTCTCGACCGCGCTCATCCCCGGCGAGAACGTCGCCTTCGACGCGGCGTTCGCCTTCGTCGACCACGCGTTGATCTTGCGCGCGAGCGACGGCGGCGTCGAAAGCCTTGCACTGCGCGAGATGTCGGTCGCGTCGTTTTTCGACGCGTTTCGCGGCATGGCCCGCCGGCTCGGGGCCGACGTCGAGATCCACGGCGCGCCGAACGAGATCCCGGATCCTGTTCCGTTCGCCGATCAAACGGACGTCGGCGCCTACGATCCGGCGGCGGCGCAGGATTTTTGGCGAGCGCTCCTTGTCGTCGACGCCGCGTTCAAGCGGTTTCGAACGGGCTTCGTGGGCAAGGCGAGCCCGGTTCATCTGTTCTGGGGCAGCTTCGATCTCGCCGTCACGCGCTTTTCCGGTCGAGCGGCGCCGCCGCATCCAGGCGGAATCCCTGCGCTGCCGGACGTCGTGACGCGCGAGGCTTACTCCCATGAGGTGAGTTCGGCGGGTTTCTGGCCGGGCGGCGGGCCGATCGACGCGCCGGCGTTCTACGCGTACGCCTATCCGACCCCGGCGGGTTTCGGCGACGCCGACCCGGGTCATCCGGACGCCTACTATGATGACGCCTTCGGCGAATTCGTCCTGCCCTATGACGCCGTGCGGGCGAGCGACGATCCGCAAGCGGCGCTCATCGGGTTTTTACAGGCGACCTATGAAGCGGCCGCCGATCTTGGCGGCTGGAACCGCGCCGATCTCGAATGCGCGCTCGGCGAGCCGCGCCGACCGCGGCCGCTTTAGCGCTAAAACGTAGCGGCGAACCGCGGCTGGTCGGGGCCGAAGCCGGCGCGCTTCATGCCCTCTGAGTTCCACGCGAACGCGACCTCGCCCATGCGTCCGACGGCGATCACGCCGCCGTCGCCGCCAACGCGCGCGACGTCCTTGATGAGGTCGGCCGTCGCCCGGCGAAGGTCCGCCCCCTGATAACGTACGCGGCTCGCCACGTCCTGCGCCCCGCCGGCGAGCATGAAGTATTCGCCAAGCCCAGTGCACGAGGCGGCGACGTGTTCGTCCGCCCACGTCCCGGCCCCGATAAGCGGCGTGTCGCCGACGCGGCCCTCGAGCTTGCCGAAGACGCCGCCCGTCGAGGTCGCCGAGGCGAGGCGGCCCGAAGCGTCCAGCGCCGTCGCGCCGACCGTGCCGTGGCCGAGTTCCGCAGCCGTCATTTCCTCTGGTTCGACGCCGACCGGCATCGTGTAATACGCCTGCGGATCGTCGACGAAGTCGAGGCCCTGGGCGCGGCAGAAGTTCGTCGCCCCTGCGCCGGCGAGCATGACGTGGGGCGTCTTCTCCATGATGGTTCGCGCCGCGCGGACCGGCGAGACAAGGTGGGCGACTGCGGCGATCGCGCCGGCGCGGCGCTTCGCAAGATCCGCGTCGTCCGGCTCGCCGAGAGCGCCGCCCTCCATGATCGACGCGTCGAGCTCTGCGTACCCGGCCTGGTTCGGCGGCGCGCCGCGCCCGGCGATGTAGAGCCCCGACGCCTCCATGTCGGCGACAAGGGTTTCGACGACGTCGACGGCGCGCCCGCCGCCGCGCAGCAACGCTTCGCCCTTGCCGCAGAGCTCGGCCAGGTGCTCTTCCGCCCGACGGTAATCCCGGCCGGCGCGCGCGCCGGCGCCGCCGTGGAGCGCCAATGCGATCGGCGCGGCGTTCATGGCGTCGTCCTCCTCTTTTCCGGCGTTATACGTCAAACGCGCCGACGCGCTCAAACCGTCGCGGGCGCCGGGCGCTCGATTTACGATGGCGGGCGCAGTAAGACGCGCAGGCGTAAGCCGATGGAGACGCGCCATGACCCGCCTCGCCCTCGTTCGCCACGGTCAGAGCGAATGGAACCTTCAGAACCGCTTCACCGGCTGGGTCGACGTCGATTTGACCGACGAGGGCGTTAGCGAGGCGAAGAAGGCGGGCGCGCTCCTGCGGGAGCTCGACGCGGACTTCGCGGGCGCCCACGTCTCGGTCCTGAAGCGGGCGATCCGTACGCTGTATTTTGCGCTCGACGCGATGGACCGCCTCTGGCTGCCGGTGGTCAAGGACTGGCGGCTCAACGAGCGCCACTATGGCGGGCTGACCGGCCTCAACAAGGCCGAGACCGCCGAGCGCCACGGCGAGGAGCAGGTGAAAATCTGGCGGCGCTCCTATGACACGCCGCCGCCGCCGATGGATGAGGACAACGAACACCACCCGACGCGCGACCCGCGCTACGCCAATCTGAGCGCGGACGACCTGCCGCGGACGGAATCGCTGAAGACCACCTTGGAGCGGGTCGAGCCCTACTGGCGCGCGGCCATCGAACCGGAGCTCGTCGCTCGCAAATCGCTGATCGTCGCGGCGCACGGCAACTCCTTGCGCGCGCTCGTGAAGCTGCTCTTCGACGTCTCCGACGATGAGATCGTCAGCTTGGAGATCCCCACGGGCAACCCGTTGCTGATCGAGTTCGACGAGGGCTCGGTGAAGCCGAAGCGGGCGCGTTACCTCGATGAGGGTCGCGCCGCGCCGCTGCCCGGTTAATGCGCGATCGCGGCGAGAAAGTGCGCCGCGACCTTTTCGTCGCCGTCGATCTCGACGTCAGCGACGCTTCGTTCGCCGCGCAAGGCGCCGAGCATCGCCGCCACGTCCGTCGCGACGGCGGCGGCGGCCGGGGCGTCGTCGCCGCGCCGGGCGATCAGGTCGCCGTCCACGAAGTAGTAGGTATACAGTTTATCGTCCAGGCTGAGTCGCAGGACATAGTCCGCATGCGGCTTGGCGAACGCTGCGCCGTAAATCTCTAGCGCCAGCGCCACCGAATCCGGCTCAAGGTCGTTTGACAGGATGCAGTCCTTCGGCTTCGAAGGTTCGGGGCGCTCCAGGAAGTATTTGATCGACCATTTCATGATCTCGCGCATCGCCGGGCGCAGCCGCTCGCCCGTCGTTGACAGCCGGTAATTTCGGTCGCCGGCGCCCGCCGCCTCGATGAGCCCCGCCTCCTGCAACTCCTTAAGCCGTGTGGAGAGGAGATTGGTGCCGATGCCCGGCAGGGCGGCGTGTAGGTCGCCGAACCGTAACGGCCCCAGAAACAGCTCGCGCACGATTAGCAGCGTCCAGCGCCCGCCCAAGAGGTCGAGCGCGTAAGCCAGAACGCAGTCCTGATTGTAAGTACGCGCCATACGCAACCTTTTTCGGCGATCCGCGACCTGCGGCGCGGTGGGCGGTCATCGAACCGTTATTGAGGCGGCGTCGCAACGGTCCGCGGCATTTCACTGCACGTTTCAGAACTGGACACTTTAAAAATATATAGTAGGCGTCGCCGAAGCCTGGCGATGGTCGGGCCTCGGCAAAATGGAGATTCGACATGAATCGGGGAGAATTCACGATGAAACGCGCCGTCCTCTTCGCCGCGGTCGCGGCCGTCGCCAGCGCCGCGCCCGCCGGCGAGTACCGCACGAAATTCGTGCGCTCGCGCGGCGGCCGCCTGAAACGCGTGACGATCGAACTGATCCCGAGCGACGGCGACACCGTGACGGGTTTTTGCGAGATCAAGAGCGGCGAAGTCGTTTCCGCCGCCGTCGTCGAATAGAGCGCGCTCGGCCGCCGTCGTCAGCGAGCGGCAGGCGGTCTGGGTCATCGGCTCGTCGTCGGGATCGTCGCGGGCGCTACGTCGCGCGCGTCCAAACCCTGTTTCAAACGCTTACGGACGCTTTCGTGGGCGACGATCTGGGCGCGCGATTAGCCGGAGGCTTCGTCGCCGCCCGGATCGCCGCCCGCGCCTTGCAGCATGTGAACGCTCCGCCCAGTCTCGCGGGCCGTAATCTCGACCGGCTGACAATCGCGCCGCGTCGCCGCTTTGCCGGCGGCGAACGCCGTCGGGCCCGCCGCTGCGCTGATTAGCCGTTTCGTCATGTCCGGCCCTTTCATTGCGATCCTATTCGTTGCGTCTAACCTATGGTCGGCGGCGCTGAAAAACGGCGACGCCGGGGTAGGCGAAGCTGACTGGTAGAGGCGAATGACGGTTGGAGTTGAAGCGGCGGCGTTCGACGCCTCGGAATGGTCGCCTGACGGTTGGCGCGACAAGCCGGCGCGGCATATCCCGACGGATTACGCCGACGCCGCGGCGCTTGAAGCCGTGGAGGCCGAGCTCGCCGGCTACCCGCCGCTTGTGTTCGCCGGCGAGGCGCGGACGTTGCGCGAACGGCTCGCCGCCGTCGCGGAGGGACGCGCGTTCCTGCTCCAGGGCGGCGACTGCGCGGAGAGCTTCAAGGAGTTTCACCCGGACAACATCCGCGACACCTTCCGCGTGATGCTGCAGATGGCGGTGGCGCTGACCTACGGCGCAGCGGTGCCCGTCGTGAAGGTCGGGCGCATCGCCGGCCAGTTCGGCAAGCCGCGCTCGTCGCCGACGGAGACGCGCGGCGACGTCACCTTGCCGAGCTATCGCGGCGACAACGTCAACGGCATGGCGTTCGACGAAGCGGCGCGAACGCCGGACCCGCAACGGCTGTTGCGCGCCTACGGACAATCCGCGGCGACGCTCAACCTCATCCGCGCCTTCGCCCGCGGCGGCTACGCCGACCTCGCCAATGTGCGCAAATGGAACCTCGAGTTCGTCGCCGACGACCGCCAGGGCGACCGCTACGCCAAGATCGCCGACAAGATCGCCGAGGCGCTGACGTTTATGGCGGCCTGCGGCGTCACCGGCGCCAACGTGCCGACGATCCGCGAAACCGAGTTTTTCACGAGTCACGAGGCTCTCCTGCTCGGTTACGAGCAGGCGATGACGCGCGTCGATTCCACCACGGGCGACTGGTACGACACGTCAGCGCACATGATCTGGATCGGCGACCGCACGCGTCAGCCGGACGGCGCTCACGTCGAATTCTGCCGCGGCGTCGGCAACCCGATCGGCGTCAAGTGCGGGCCGACGCTGACGCCGGACGAGCTCATCGCGCTTCTCGACATTCTGAACCCGGCGAACGCCGCCGGCCGGATCGTGCTGATTTCGCGATTCGGCGCCGACAAGGTCGCCGACGGCTTGCCGGCGCTTGTGCGCCGCGTTCGGGCGGAGGGCCGTCGCGTCGTTTGGTCGTCGGATCCGATGCACGGCAACACGGAGACGACGAACACCGGCTTCAAGACCCGGCGCTTCGCCGCGATCCTGAGCGAAGTGGAAACCTTCTTCGACGTTTGCCGGGCGGAAGGCGCGCACCCTGGCGGCGTCCATTTCGAAATGACCGGTCAGAACGTCACCGAATGTCTTGGCGGGCGCGAGGGCATCACGGTTGAAGATCTGTCGTCGCGCTACCACACGCACTGCGATCCGCGGCTCAACGCCAGCCAAGCCCTCGAGCTCGCATTCATCCTCTCTGAAAAACAAACGGCGTCGCGCGGTTGAGCGCTCGCCCGTGACCCGAAAAACACGTTGTGAAACAGCCGGTAATATAGTTTGACCGCGAGCCCTCGACCGCGGCGATAGTCGATTAACGACGTCATCGTTATTGTTGCGAAGCTTTTTGAGGGACTCGCGTGCCGAAAACGACTGTGACGACGGAGTTGAGAGCGGGCGTCGCCGGAGCGGGGGTCTTTGGCGCTTACCACGCGCAAAAGTACGCCGACGCGGCCGGAGCGCGATTAGTGGCGACCTACGATCCCGACGTCGCGCGGGCTCGCGCGCTTGCCGATCAGTACGGGGCGACAGCCTACGAAGACTACGACGCGTTTCTTTCAGCGGCGGACGTTGTCGCGATTGCGGCGCCGGCGACCTTGCATGCCAGCCTCGGGCGCGCGGCGCTCGCGGCGGGGCGGCACGTCTACATGGAGAAGCCGTTGGCGCTCGATGTTCGGGACGCCGCGGCGCTGGTCGATATGGCGGCCCGCCAGGATCTTGTTCTGCATGTGGGCCACCAGGAGCGCCGCGTCTTGCATACGTGGGGGCTTGCGGACCCCGGAGATCCGCCGAAGCATCTTGAGTTCGTCCGCGTCGGTCCGGCGTCTGGCCGCGGAGAGGATGTGTCGGCGACGTTCGACCTGATGATTCACGATCTTGATATGGCGGCCTCCTTCGGTTTCGGCGCGCCGATTCGCGTCGATGCGGCGGGCTGCGCGCATGAGGTCGTCGCCGCCGTCGAATTCGAAGGCGGACGATCGGCGTCGTTCGTTACGAGTCGCCGCGCGCCGGAGCGCCGCCGCGAGGCGGTATTTACCTATGGCGACGGCGAGATCCGCATCGACTTCGCTTCGCGCGGCGCGGCGTCCACGCGTAACGCCGCCGGGAACGTCTGCGGCTCCTTCGCGCCAGCGCCAACGGATCCGCTCGGCGACAATGTCGTCGATTTCATCAATGCGGTTCGCGGCGCCCCGAACCATGGCGTCGAGGGACGGGCCGCAGTGCAAGCCGTCGCTATCGCCGAGGCGATCGAACGCGCGCGGCTTGAGCGTCGCGCGCGGCTCGATTACGCGGGCGCCGTTCTCGCGGCGAACGCGAACGGCGTCGACCGCGGATTGCGCCATAGCGTCCGGGGCGCCGCGTAGCTGCGCCTTCGGGAGCCTGCGAGATCAGGCTTTTCG
This sequence comes from Parvularculaceae bacterium, assembly GCA_050331095.1. Taxonomy (GTDB): domain Bacteria; phylum Pseudomonadota; class Alphaproteobacteria; order Caulobacterales; family Parvularculaceae; genus MED-G105. The sequence goes on along the minus strand of JBHJHE010000034.1, from coordinate 26,338 downwards.
CGTATTCGGTGCGCTATATTGGACACAGCCTCGCTGGCTTGTGCTCGTCGCCTTCGCCGCCTCCGTTCTCTTCGCGTTGTAACAAAGATATAACATCGCGGTTCGAATGCCGTGGGGAGACGCCATGGACGATCGCGTCAGCGGATCAACGTCCGAGGGCGGCGACGCGCAGGTCGCGCCGAAAGGATTGACGAAGAACGAGCGTCTCGTCTGGCGCGCGCTCAGCGCCGCCTCCGAGCCTCTCAAGGCTTATGAGATCCTCGATCATCTTAAGAATTCCGGCGTGCGCGCCCCGATGACGGTCTATCGGGCGTTGGACGGGCTCGAGCAGAAAGGGTTGATCCACAAGCTCGAGGGCCTCAACGCCTTTGTCCTTTGCAACCATGACGCGCCTCACGACGTTCAGGTTTTCACCGTTTGCGACAAATGCGCGGCGGTCAAAGAGGTTGAAGTCGCCAGCATCGAAGCGCTGATCTCTGAGGTCGTTCGTCGCACCGGCTTTTCCATGACGCTCGCCCGGCTCGAGGTCAGGGGGCGTTGCGAAACCTGCCCGAGCCCGAGCTCAAGCCCGATCGCCGCTTAGCGACGGCGTCGATTGACAAGCGGGTTCGGGTCCGCGAACGGTTGCGGCTTGGGATGGCGACGTCCCACGCGCTTGCGCGGGAGAGTTCGGCTGGAGCGGCGGTTGGCCGTCTTCGCGCCGGCGCCGAAGGAGCAACCGCCCCGGAAACTCTCAGGCATCCGGACCGCGCGGCGCGAGATCAAAGGCTGGAAAGCGGCGGCGTTCATGTTTGAGCGCGCCCACCGACGGAGTAAGCGCGCGGAGCTACGCGCGGCGAAATCTCTCAGGTTCCCTGACAGCCGGGGCGCGGCCGATGCGGCCGCCCGCGAAGCTTATGGGAGCCCGCCGATGACCGACGGCCTGTTGAAGACGCCTCTTTACGCGTTTCATCGCGCGCACGGCGCGAAAATGGTCGCTTTCGCCGGCTACGACATGCCTGTCCAGTATGCGGATGGTGTGCTCAAGGAGCATCTCCACACCCGTGAAAAAGCGGGCCTCTTCGATGTCTCGCATATGGGGCAGGCGTCGCTGTTCGGCCCCGACCACGAGACGGTCGCGGCGGCCTTGGAAACCGTCGCGCCGGCGGAGTTGCGCAAACTCGGCCCGGGTCGGCAACGGTATACCGTGCTGTTGAACGACGCAGGTGGAACGATCGACGATCTCATCGTCGCGCGGCCCGGCGAAGCGGACGGCCGGCTCGACATCGTCGTCAACGCCTCGCGCAAAGAGATCGATTACGAGCGGATCGCCGACGCGTTGCCGGGCGGCGTGCGGCTCGAGCGCTATGATGACCGCGCGCTTCTCGCCTTGCAGGGTCCCGCGGCCGCTGACGTCCTCGCCGCCCACGCGCCGCAGAGCGCGACCCTGAAATTCATGAACCGCGCGGCGATGGACGTGAACGGCGTCCCGGCTCAGGTGGCGCGGGCGGGCTACACCGGCGAAGACGGCTTTGAGATCTCTGTTCCCGCCGACGCGGCCGAGGCGCGCGCGACCGCGCTTCTGGAGGACGGGCGCGTGAAGCCGATCGGCCTTGGCGCGCGGGATTCGTTGCGCCTCGAGGCCGGTCTTTGTCTCTATGGAAACGATCTGGACGAAACGACGACGCCGGTGGAGGCGGGCGTTTCCTTCGCGATCGGAAAGCGCCGGCGCGAAACGGGCGACTTTCCGGGCGCGGCGAAGATCCGCGCTCAGCTCGCCTGCGGCCCCGAACGCGCCCTTGTCGGGCTTCGGCCCGACGGCCGCGCGCCGGCCCGCGCAGGGGTTGAGATCCTCGATCCGGAAGGCGTCGCCGTCGGCGTCGTCACATCGGGCGGCTTCGGCCCGACAGTTGGCGGGCCGATAGCGCTCGGATACGTCAAAAAGGGCTTCGAGGCGCTTGGAACGCGCCTTGCTCTGTCGATCCGCGGCAAGGCCGAACCCGCCGCCGTGGTCGAAACGCCCTTTACGCCGCATCGCTATTTTCGAGGCTGAGCCGCAATGAAACCCGGAGGAGAGGGGCGATGAGCGTCAAATATACCAAAGACCACGAATGGGTGCGCCTCGACGGCGACGTCGCGGTTATCGGGATCACGGCGCACGCCGCCGAACAGCTCGGCGACGTCGTGTTCGTGGAATTGCCCGAGGTCGGCAAATCGTTCGATCAGAACGCCGACATGGCCGTGGTCGAATCGGTCAAGGCAGCGTCGGACGTCTACGCCCCGATCGCCGGCGAAATCGTCGAAGTCAACGCCGCTATCGTCGATGAGCCGGCCAAGGTCAACGAAGACCCGGACGGCGCGGCGTGGTTCGTCAAAATCAAGCCCGCCGACGCCGGTCAGATCGACGCCCTCATGGACGACGCGGCGTACAAGGATTTCGTCGCAAACGCCTGATCGGCGTTCGCGTCAAGAAAGCGCCGTAAAGGGAGCTTCCGTATGCGTTATCTTCCCCTCTCCGACGCCGACCGCCGATCGATGATGGCGACTGTCGGCGTGACGAACGTGGACGAGTTGTTCGCGGACGTGCCGTCGGACGCGCTCAATTTCGATTTCGATCTGCCGAACCATGAAGGCGAGCTCGGCGTCGAACGTCAGCTCGGCGCGCTCGCCGCGAAAAACCGCGCGGCGGGCGCCGGGCCGTTTTTCCTGGGCGCGGGGGCCTACAAGCACCACGTGCCGGCGACCGTCGACCATATTATTCAAAGATCTGAGTTTCTCACGTCCTATACGCCTTACCAGCCGGAAATCGCACAAGGCACGCTGCAGTATCTCTTCGAGTTCCAGACGCAGGTCGCGGCGCTTACCGGCATGGAGATCGCCAACGCGTCGATGTACGACGGCTCGACGGCGTGCGCTGAAGCCGCGCTGATGGCCCGGCGCGTGACGACGCGCGGCCGCGTCGTTCTCTCCGGCGGGCTCCATCCTCACTATGCAGGCGTCACGCGCACGAATTCCGAACTCGTCGGCGACGAGGTCGTCATGGCGCAGGCGGATCCGACGGCGGAGGAGGATCTCGCAGCAATGATCGATGACGACACGTCCTGCGTCATCGTTCAGAACCCGGATGCGTTCGGCAATCTGCGCGATTTGCGGCCAATCGCCGAGGCGGCGCACGCGAAAGGCGCGCTCCTCGTCGCCGTCGTCGCCGAAATCGTGTCGCTCGGGGCCGTCAAGAGCCCTGGCGAGATGGGCGCCGACATCGTCGTCGGCGAAGGCCAGTCCATCGGCGTCGGGCTCAATTTCGGCGGGCCCTATGTCGGCCTCTTCGCGACGCGGGAAAAATTCCTGCGCCAGGCGCCCGGCCGCCTTTGCGGCGAAACAACGGATGCTGAGGGCAAGCGCGGGTATGTCTTGACGTTGTCGACCCGCGAGCAACACATCCGACGCGACAAGGCGACGTCGAACATTTGCACGAATTCGGGCCTGTGCGCGCTCGCCTTCACCGTCCACATGACGCTCCTCGGCGAGGCGGGCCTCAGGCGCCTTGCGACGCTGAACCACGAAGCGGCGTGCAAAGCGGCCGATGCGATCGACGCTGTCGACGGCGCGAAGGTTTTGACGACGTCTTTTTTCAACGAGTTCACGGTCCGCCTGCCGCGGAAGGCGAGCGATGTCGTCGAGGCGCTCGCCGCGAAGGGCGTCATCGCCGGCGCGCCGGGCGACCGGCTCTGGCTTGACGTGCCGGAGACGGAGAATCTGATGATCGTGGCGGCCACGGAATGCGCGACGGACGCTGACATTGTGGCGCTTGCCGACGGTTTGAAGGGAGTTCTTTAACCCATGGCCATGAACGACCGAGGACGCCCCACGGCGCCGCAACCAACCGCGACCGATGCGGCTGCGACGTTCACCGGCGCGAAGGCGCTGCAAATCGAAGAATCCTTGATCTTCGAAAAAGACGCGTTTGGCGAGACGGGCGTCGACCTGCCCACGCCTGAGGGCCGTTCGACACGACTGGGCGGGCTCGAGCGCCGCGACGATATCGGCCTGCCGGGGCTTTCCGAACCGGAAACCATGCGCCACTTCGTGCGCCTCAGCCAAAAGAACTACGCGATCGACATGGGGCCGTTCCCTCTCGGATCGTGCACGATGAAGCATAATCCGCGCCTCAACGAAAAGATGGCTCGTTTGCCGGGCTTTGCGGACGTGCATCCCATGCAGCCGGAATCGACCGTGCAGGGCGCGCTCGAGCTGATCTACGAACTCGCCCACTGGCTGAAGACGTTGACGGGCATGCCGGTCGTCGCGATGTCGCCAAAGGCGGGGGCCCACGGCGAGCTTTGCGGCATGATGGCGATCCGCGCCGCGATCGTCGCGCGCGGCGAGGCGGAGACGCGCCGTCGCGTCCTCGCGCCGGATTCCGCCCATGGAACGAACCCCGCGACAGCCGTTCAGTGCGGCTTCAAAGTCGACGGCATCCCCGCGGATGCGACGGGACGCGTCGATCTTGAGGCGCTGAAGTCAAAGCTCGGGCCCGACGTCGCCGGCATCATGGTGACGAACCCAAACACCTGCGGGCTCTTTGAACGCGACATCCGGGCGATCGCCGACGCCGTGCACGATGTGGGCGGCTACTTCTACTGCGACGGGGCGAACTTCAACGCCATCGCCGGCAAGGTTCGGCCGGGCGACCTCGGCGTCGACGCCATGCACATCAATCTGCACAAGACGTTTTCGACGCCCCATGGCGGCGGCGGCCCCGGCTCTGGCCCGACGGTGCTTTCCGCGGCGCTCGCGCCCTATGCGCCGGTGCCTTACGTCGTCGAGGAAGGCGACGCTTACAGTCTGATTGAGACGCGCCGCGCCGCGTCGGCCGACGACGCGCACGCGGAAGGCGCGGAGAGCTTCGGGCGTATGACCGCCTTTCACGGTCAGATGGGCATGTTCGTGCGCGCGCTCGCCTACATGTTGAGCCACGGCGCGGACGGCGTCCGTCAGGCGGCTGAGGACGCGGTGCTGAACGCCAACTACGTTCAAACGCGCTTGCGCGCGGAGATGACGTCGGCGTTTGACGGCTTCTGCATGCACGAAGCCCTGTTCGACGATCGCTGGCTGAAGGACACCGGCGTCGAGACGATCGATTTCGCCAAGGCCATGATCGACGAGGGCTATCATCCTATGACGATGTATTTTCCGCTCGTCGTCAAAGGCGCGATGCTGATCGAGCCCACGGAATCGGAATCGAAGGACGAGCTCGACCGTTTTTGCGACGCGCTCCTTTCGCTCGCGCGCCGCGCCAAGGCCGGCGAGGCCGACGCGTACAAGGCGGCGCCGCGCCATGCGCCGCGCCGACGCCTCGACGAGACGGCGGCGGCGCGCAAGCCGGTCCTGCGCTGGACGCCCGATCGGCTGCCGCAAGCGGCGGAGTAGGCGGCCATGGAGGCGATCGTCGACGGATGGGTCGCCCGCGGGCTCGGTCTCCTCGCAACGGGCTTCCTTATCGTCATCGGCGGGCTCGCGGCGTTCGCCGTCGCGGCGTTCATCGCCGACGCCCGCCAGTCGCGCGACGCGATCCGCAGAAACTATCCGTTGATCGGCCGGTTTCGCGGCCTCTTCATTCACCTTGGCGATTTTTTTCGGCAGTACTTCTTCGCGCTCGACCGCGAGGAGATGCCGTTCAACCGCGCCGAGCGTGAATGGGTCGGCGCGGCGGCGGCCGGGATGAGCGACGCCCAACCCTTCGGCTCCACCCGTAATCTGACGATCGTCGGTACGCCGATTTTCGTCAATTGTCCGTTCCCGCGGCTTGAAGACGACGCGCGCGAGCCGCCGCCGATCGCGTTTGGTCCCGATACGCCGAACCCTTATCTTGCGGGCTCGATCTTCAATGTCTCCGGCATGAGCTACGGTTCGCTGTCCGCGCCGGCGATCCGCGCGCTGTCGGCTGGCGCGGCGCGCGCCGGTTGCTGGCTCAACACCGGCGAGGGCGGGCTCTCCGATCACCACCTTTCCGGCGGCGCCGACATCGTCTTTCAGATCGGCACGGCGAAGTACGGCGTGCGTGGCGCCGACGGACGGCTCGACGACGAAAAACTCGGAGAACTCGCTCGCCGGCCCGACGTAAAGATGATCGAGATCAAGCTCGCCCAGGGCGCGAAGCCCGGCAAGGGCGGCATTCTGCCGGCGGAGAAAGTGACCGAGGAGATCGCTCGCGTGCGGGGAATTCCCGTGGGCGAGGCGTCTATCTCGCCGAACCGCCATCCCGAGGTCGACAGCGTCGAAGACCTGTTGGATTTCATCGACCACGTACGGTCAATCGCAAAGCTCCCGACGGGAATAAAAACCGTTATGGGCGCCTATGGCTGGGTCGACGATTTGTGCGATGCGATCGAGCGCCGCGGCCGCCACGCCGCGCCCGATTTCATCACGCTTGACGGGGGCGACGGCGGCACCGGCGCCTCGCCCATGGCGCTGATGGACAATGTGGGGCTGCCCTTGCGCATCGCCCTGCCGACGCTCACGGACATTCTCGAGCGCCGGGGTTTGCGCAACCGGGTCCGCATCGTCGCATCGGGCAAACTCGTGACGCCCGCGGACGTCGCATGGGCCATGTGCGCCGGCGCCGACGCCGTCAACTGCGCGCGGGGGTTCATGTTTTCGCTCGGCTGCATCCAGGCCATGCGGTGCCATACGAATGATTGCCCGTCCGGCGTCGCTACCCACAAGGCGCGCCTGCAACGTGGGCTCGACCCGGCCTTGAAGGCTGAAAGCGTCGCCCGATACGTCGAAAGGGTGCGTAAGGACGTCGCTGTCATCGCCCACTCGTGCGGCGTCGCCCATGCGCGGGCGCTTGGCCGCAAGCATGTCCGCATCGTCCAGGCGAGTGGCGACGCGACGCCGCTCGACGTCTTGTCCTCTCAAATGGCCTTGGCGCGCGCCCACGCTGACGCCGTATCGTAAGACGCAAGTCGATTCGTCACGTCGGACGAGTTCGCCCTCAGCGTTCGGCGCTTAATTCAGCCGACCGCGCAATTCGTCTACGGCGCGTTCGTTGAGCGCCTGAAGCGCCCCCTGGTCCATGCGGTTGCGGACGATCGCTTCGGCGGCCGAAACGGCGACGTTCACCGTTTCGTTGCGCACGTCGGCGAGAGCCCGCGCTTCCGCCCGCTCGATTTTCTCTTCAGCGGCCTTCGCCCGGCGCGCCAATTGCTCGGCGAGCTTGTCGCGCATCTCGGCCGACATGCGCTTGGCGTCCTTCTTCGCCTGTTCGACGATCGTCAGCGCTTCCTCCTCCGCCTCTCGCTGACGGCGCTGGAAACGGGCGAGATGCTCCTGCGCTTCCTCGCGCAGGCGCCGCGCCACGTCCAATTCGTCGGAGATTTTTTGCGCGCGCCTATCAAGCGCCGCGCCGATTTGTTTGTGCACGCCGATATAAATAATTCCGTACGCGACCACCTTGAATCCGATGCCCACCCAAATCGAGGTGTCTTCCCACAATGCGCTGGCGGCGGCGCCGTGTTCGTCCGCGGCTTCGGCTAGCGCAGCTACGATAGGGGAGAGAGCGATCACGCTAAACATAAGACGGCCTTTTTCGAGCTGCTACTCAAGTCACTCGGCGGCGCGGGGCGCGCTTGTCGAGCAGCGCTCGCCGGTGCGCGCCGCATCCGACACCGCGTTCGCCGCCGCTTCGTCGGTTGGCGTTTCGTCGATCAGCGTCGCGACGATCGCCTTCGCGACGTCGGCGGCCGCCTCGCGTACTTTGCTCGACGCTTCGGCCTTCATCGCGTCGATGCGCGCTTCGGCTTCGGCCAGGCGGGCGGCCGCTTCCGCGTCGGCGGTTTTCTGCATTTCGGCGATTTCCGCCTCGAGCTCGGCCCGCGTCTCTGCGGCGATCGCCTGGGCCTTCGCGCGCGCGTCGGCGAGCGCCCGTTCATAAGCCGCTTCGGCCTCGTCCGCCTGCCGACGGTGTTCCGCCGCCTGGTCGAGATCGTCCGCGATGCGGTCGCGCCGTTCTTCGATCGCGCCGCCTAGCCGCGGCAGGATCGACGACGACATGATCCAGTAGAGCGCGCCGAAGGTTACGGCGAGCCAGAACAGCTGGCTCGGCCAGGTGGAGAAATCCGCCTGCGGTAGGCTGCCGCCTTCGGCGGCCGCCTCCGCGGCGATGGCGGTGAAGCGGCCCATGGGCCGCGCCCTTTCTTTTAGTCCGGCCGCAAACCGTGGGGCCGGACTTCCCGTTGATCGTCCGTCAGTCGCTAGCGTTAAAAGACGAACAAGATCAGCATCGCGACGACGAAGCCAAGAAGGCCCGTGAACTCGGTCAGCGCGAAGGCGAGAAGCATCGTCTGCTGATTTTGCGCAATCGCCGACGGGATGCGGAACGCGCCGGAGAGAAAGTTCGCGAAGATCAGGCCGAGGCCGATGGCCGCGCCGGCGAGGGGAAGGGCCGCGATGCCGGCGCCGATGAGTTTCGCTGCTTCAGGGGTCATAAGTCGTCTTCCGTTTTTGTTAGCCGCGGCCCGCCGCCGCCAGGATCGTTGGAGCCCTAATCTTCGCCCGCGTCGCGCGGCCGGCTCTCGTTCGCCGCGCTTCGGGAAATCCTTAGTGGTGGCCGACGTGAACCGCGTCGTTGAGGTAAATGCAAGTGAGGATCGCGAACACGTACGCCTGCAAAAACGCCACGAGCAATTCAAGCAGCGTAATCGCGACGATGCCGAACATCGGGAAGATCGAGATCAGGCTAAAGACGCCGCCCGCGCCGATCAGCGAGATGATGAAGCCGGCGAACACCTTCAGGATGATGTGGCCGGCGAGCATGTTCGCGAACAGACGAATGGCGAGGCTCAAGGGTCGTGAGAGAAACGAGATGAACTCGATCAGCGCGATCAGCGGCGCGAGCCAGATCGGCAAGCCGGGCGGGGCGAACAGGCGCAGGAAGCCGAGCCCGTTTTTGTAAAAGCCGTAAACGACCACGATGACGATCGACGTCATCGCGAGGCCGAGCGTCACGGCGATGTGGCTCGTCGTCGGGAAGCTGTGAAAGACGCCGGGGATCGATGGGAAGAGGCCCAGAAGGTTCGCGAGCAGAATGTAGACGAACAGCGTGAAGACGAAGGGGAAGAACTTCATGCCTTCCGGTCCGATCGCGCCGCGCACCATGTCCGCGACGAAATCGTAGAGGATTTCCGCGATCGACTGCAGGCGGCCGGGTACGAGCGCGCGCGCGCGCGTCGCGACCGCGAAAAAGCCGACAGCGACCGCAAGGCCGATGAACATCCAAAGAGCTGAATTCGTGAACGGGATCGCGCTGATGCCGAGCGGCGCGATCGTGTGAATTTCGAACTGCTCCATCGGGCCGGCGAGCAGGGGTTCGATCAGTCTCATTCGTCGGTTCCGGTTTTGGCGCGCGTTGCGCCCTTGTTGGCGTCTGGGCTTGCGCCGGCGGAGAACGCGCGCATGGCGTTCCGCAGGCCCGCGGCGAACCCGATGAAGATGCCGACGAGCAACCCGAATGGGCTAACGTCGAAGAAGAAGTCGATAGCGAGGCCGATCACGACCCCAACGATCAGCGCCGCCAATAGTTCGGACGCCAATCGAAACCCTGCGCCGAGGGCGCGGCCGCGCGCCGCCTCCTCTTCTTTGCCGGCGAGTTTCGCCGCGTCCTTCGCGAGCGCCGTCTGTAAACGCTCGTCGAAGTCGGCGAACGACGGCGGCGCGTCGTTGTCGGCCCGGGCGACCATTGGAGAACCTGCTGCGGCCTACGGCGCACAACGCCTCAGCCAGCTGAAAATTTCGCGGAACATAACGGCGCCGCAATGCAGCGTCAAGCGCGCCGGGCTGCTGTCGCGATGGGCGCAAATAGTTGTTTTTGATAGTTTATTTTGGGCATCAATTTGCATCGAGTGCGGATCATTCGCCGCCTGCGGCGTCGGCGGCGAGCGTCGCTTCGCGGCGGTCGTCGACGAGCCCGCGGCGCCTGAGCAGGGCGTCGATGCGCGCGTCTCTCCCGCGAAAGGCGCGGAAGGCGTCCCTCGGGTCGACGGCGTTGCGCGGCGCGAACAGAGTGCGCTTGAGGCGCGCGCTGAGGTCGGGGTCGAAGAGGCCGCCCGGCGCCGCTTCTAAGGCTTCGGCCGCGTCCGCCGTCAGAATATCCGCCCACAGGTAGCTGTAATAGCCGGCGGCGTAGCTCTCCCCGGCGAAGGCGTGGCGGAAATGGGCAGGCCGGTGGCGCGGCGCGATTTGTCGCGGCATGTCGAGCGCGGCGAGCGCTTCGTCTTCGAACGCGGCGGCGTCGACGATGTCGTCAGGCGTCGTGTGCAGACGCATGTCGATGAGCGCCGAGGCGAGGTACGCGGTCGTGCGTGCGCCCTGGCCGAAGGTCCGCGCCGCGCGCACTTTGGCGACGAGCGAAGGCGGCATCGGCTCGCCGGTCTCGTGGTGGCGCAGGAAGCGCGCCGTGACCGCGCCGTCGAGAAGCCAGCGCTCCAGGAGCTGCGCGTGAAACTCGCCATAGTCCCGCACCGTCCGATTGAGGGTGGGATAGGCGACGTCCGATGAAAACAGGTGCAGCGCGTGGCCGAACTCGTGGAACAACGTCTCCGCCTCGCCGAGGGACAGGAGCGCAGGAGCGCCGTCGGAAGGCTTGGAGAAATTCGCGTTGGTGGAGGCGAGGGCGATCGTCGCGCCGTCGAGCGTCGCGCGTTCGCGGAAGCTCGACGCCCAGGCGCCGGAGCGTTTGCCGGCGCGCGCGAACGGATCGAGCCACCAAACGCCCACCGTCTCGCCGCTCGCCGCATCGGCGACGCGCCAGACCGAGACGTCCTCGTGGAAGACCCCGGCTTCGTCCGGGCTCGCGGGCGCGAATTCGAAGCCGAAAACCGTCCGGGCCACGTGGAACGCCGCCTCGCGCACGTTCTCGAGCGCGAGGTAGGGCTTCAGCTCGTCCGATGACAGATCGAAACGCTGGAGGCGGGCTTTCTCTTCGTAGTAGGCGTAATCCCACGGTTCGAGCTCGAACGGCTCGGCTTCGCTCGCCGCAGCGTCGGCGCCCGCGAGCGTTTGGATCGTTTCCAGCTCGACGTTGAAGCGCGCGCGGGCGGCGGGCCAGACCGCCTCAAGCGTCTCGATCGCGCGCGCGGGCGTTCGCGCCATGCGGTTCGCGAGACGCCAGTCCGCATACGTTTCAAATCCAAGGAGCCGCGCGCGTTCGCGGCGCAGCGCAAGGATTTCCGAGATGATGGGACCATTGTCGCGGCCGTCGTCGCCGCCTTCGCCGCGGGTTGTGAAGGCGCGCCAGACGGCTTCCCGCGCGGTGCGGTCGCGGGCGTTGCGCAAAAACGGCTCGACCGCCGTGCGCGTGTTGGCGACGGCGAAGCCTCCCGCCCGCCCGTGCGCCGCGGCCGTCTCGGCCGCCGCAGCGACGTAGGCGGACGGCATGCCCGCCAGTTGACGGCGTTCGACGAAGACGACGTCATTATCTTCGTCGTGGAGCACATTGTCGGCGAACGTCGCGCGGAGTTTCGCAAGGCGAGCGTCGATTTGCGCGAAGACGGCCTTCGCTTCGCCGTCGAGCCCGGCGCCGTTGCGGGCGAAACGATCGTAAACGATGCGCACAAGGCGTTGCTGGTCGGGGCGCATCGCGGGCGTCGCGCGGCTCTCGCTGACGGCCTTGACCCTTTGGAACAGGCGCTCGTTTTGAACCGTCTCGGCGCTGAACGCTGCAAGCTCGGGCGCGAGCCGCCGGTGGAGAGCGCGCACCTCCGGCGTCGACAGATTGTTGCGCAGGACGCTGAAGGCTTCGAGGACGCGGTCGAGCGTCCGGCCGGCGCGTTCGATGGCGACGATGGTGTTTTCAAACGTTGGTGCGGCCCGGTTCGCGGCGATGGCGTTGAGCTCGGCGCGTTTCTCCGCCATCGCCGCGCGCAGAGCCGGCTCGACGTCGGCGAGATCCAGGCGGTCGAAAGGCGGGGTCGCGAGCGGGCCCGTCCACGGCGCCAGAAGCGCGTTGTCGCGCAGCGCCGGATCGGTCGCATAAGGGTTTTCGGGCGTCTCGGCGCGGCGCGTCGCGGGCGCGCACGCCGCGACGAGGAGGCTCGTCGCGGCGACGAACCATAACCGATGACTGCGATATGCCGACGCCATGCTCGCCCCTCCCGCGAAACACTCCTAAGGCGTTTACCTTTAGAAAATTTCACGTTGGTGTAGAGCCGTCCGCTCGCGGCGGACTAGCTCCGGGCGGACACATTCGTGCGCGAAAAGAAAAGTTTGGGCTCGTTTCCCGCTATTCGGCGGCGATGAGTGCTTCGGCGCGGTTTAGATCGACCGAGACGAGCTGGCTGACGCCGCGCTCAACCATGGTGACGCCGAAAAGCCGGTCCATCCGCGACATCGTCAGCGCGTGGTGGGTGATGACGATGAACCGCGTGCCGGTCTCTTGCGCCATCAGGCGCAGGAGGCCGCAAAAACGCTCAACGTTCGTGTCGTCGAGCGGCGCGTCGACCTCGTCAAGAACGCAGACCGGCGCCGGGTTCGCCATAAAGACGGCGAAGATGAGCGCGCAGGCGGTGAGCGCCTGTTCGCCGCCGGACATCAGCGACATCGAGGCGAGCTTCTTGCCCGGCGGCGAGGCGAAGATCTCAAGCCCCGCGTCGAGCACGTCGTCGGAATCGATAAGCCTGAGCTGAGCCTCGCCGCCATTGAACAGACGGCTGAAAAGGCTCGCGAAATTTCGATTCACGGTGTCGAAGGCGGCGGTGAGGCGTTCGCGGGCCTCGCGATTCAGGCTGCCGATGGACGCCCGCAGTTTTCGGATCGCCGCCTCGCAGTCCTCGCGTTCGGTCGCAATCTCCTCGCGACGGGCTTCGATCTCGGCGAGTTCCTCATCGGCGCGCAGGTTAACGCCGCCGAGTGTCTCGCGCTCGCGGCGATAGCGCTCGAGCTTGCGTTCGACGTCCTCACGCGGCGGCGGATTTTCGGCGTCTTTGAATTCGGCGATCGCCGGCAGCTCGTCGGGCGCTGCGTCGCAGGTCTCGCGAGCGAGCGCCGTCGCTTCGTCGACCCGCGCGGCGGCCGCCTCCGCCTCGGCGTCGAGGCGCGCGGCGGCTTCGCGGGCGCCGCCGGCGGCGGCGTTGGCCGCTTTCGCCTCCCGGTCACAATCTTCGAGACGGCGCGTCGCGGTCGCTAGCGCTTCGGCCGCGTCGTTGCGACGCGCTTCGGCGGCGTCGAGGCTTTCGGCGAGGTCGAGCGCCTTGCGCCGAATGGCTTCGGGGGCTTCGGCGGCGGCGGCGCGAGCGGTTTCGATGTCGCCGCGGCGCGCCTCCATGTCGCGCGCGCGGCGCTCGGCCGTCTCGCCGCGGGTGCGCCAGGCGCCGATCTCGGTGGCGGCGTCGTCAAGGCGCGCGGCGCGCTGTTCGGCGTCGCGCTTGAGGTCAAGCGCCGCGGCGCGGGTCTCGCCGGCGATGGCGCGGCGCTGGTTCAGGGCTTCGCGGGCGTTGGCGAGTTCGCTGACGAGCGCCGCCGCGTCGGGTCTTTGCGCGTCGGCTTCGCGGAGCGCGCGCAGCTCCGACGCAGCGGCGGTCTCCTCCGCATCGAGGCGTTCAAGGGCATCGACGATGGCGGCGAGCCGGTCGGTGGCGCGAGCGTAGCTTCGTTCGGCGGCGTCGCGCTCTTCGCGGGACTGATCGGCGGCGCGACGGGCGGCGGCGCTCGCCAAACGGGCCGCCCGGACCGTTTCAGCCGCGGTCGCGGCTTCGGCCGACAACGCGTCAAGGCGCGTTTTCGCGTCGGCGGCGGCGCGATCTGCGGCCTCGACATCGCCGTTCAGTTTCGACAGGCGGTTTTTCTGCTCCAGCCGCACGGCGGCGGCGGATTTCGCGTCGGCCCGGCGCACGAAGCCGTCCCAGCGCCAAAGGTCTCCTTCGCGGGAGACAAGCCGCTGACCGGGGCTCAACAGCCTGGCCAGCGCTTCGCCGTCCGCCCGATCGACGACCGCCGTCGCGCGCAAGCGCCGATGGGCGGCGTCCGGCGCGCGCACATAGCTCGAGAGCGGCTCGGCGTCCGCGATGGCGCTAAAGTCGAACGCCGACGGGGCGTCCGTCGCGCCAAGTCGCGACCAGCGCGCAGCGTCGTCGTCGTCGAGCGTAGCATCGAGATCGTCGCTGAACGCCGCCGCGAGCGCGTATTCGTAACCAGGCGCCGCCGCCACCGCGTGCAGCAAGGGACTTCCTTCGACCGACCCGCTCGCGCTTGCGTCGCCGAGGATTCGGCGCAAGGCGTCGCGTTCGGCGGCGAGTTCGCGGGCCGTGCGCGCGGCCGCCTCATAGGGTTGGCGCGCCTCTTTCTCAGCGTCATCGGCGCTGGCGCGCGCGGCGTCGGCGCGTTCAAGCGCCGCGTCGGCGTCGGCGGCTTCCTGCGCGCTCGCGGCCGCGGCGTCGCGAAAGGCGGCGAGGGCGGACGTCGCCTCAGCGCCCGGGTCGATCCGCGCGCGTTCTTCTTCGAGGCCTGCGCGATCTTTCGCGAGCTTGTCGGCGCGCCGGTTCGCCGTCTCGATCGCAGCGACGGCGGCGCGGCGGGCCCCTTCGGCCTCAGCGTGCTCGGCGGCGAGGCGGTCAGCGCGCTCCTCGGCCTCGCCAAGCGCGCTGGCGGCGGCTTCGCTGCGGGCCTCTGCGTCAGCGATGCGCTGGCGCTCGCTTGCGTCGCGCGCGCGCAAGCCGTCAATCTCACGGCTCAAGGCGTCGACGGCGTTCGCCGCTTCGGCGCGCAACTCACTCTCGCGCGCCAGATCGGCGGACAGGCGCTCGGCTTCGTCGTCAAGGCGCTGGAGATCGGCGTCGGCGCGCGCGGCCTCCGCTTCGAGACCGTCCTGGGCGACGCGCAGGCGATGGAGCGCGGCGCCCGCCTCGGACTCGGCCGCGCGCAAGGGCTCGATCGCAGCGTTCGCCTCCGCTTGCGCCGTCGAGGCGAGCGCTGCGGCGCGCGCGGTTTCCTCGATGGTCTCGCTCGCGGCGGCCAGCGCTTCTGCGACCCGCGCCGCGTCAGCGGAAGCAGCTCGCCAGCGCAGATAGGCGACGCCCGCTTCGGCGCGGCGAATGTCGGAGGAGAGATTGCGATATCGCGTCGCCTGGCGGGCCTGGCGCGCGAGACTAGCCTTCTGGGCGTCGAGCTCGCCGGCGACGTCGTCAAGGCGCTCAAGGTTCTGGCCCGCGGCGCGCAGGCGCAGTTCCGCCTCGTGGCGGCGCGAGTGCAACCCTGTCACGCCGGCCGCGTCCTCAAGGAGACGACGCCGGTTTTGCGGCTTGGCGTTGATTAGCTCGGAGATCTGTCCCTGGCGCACGAGTGCGGGAGAGTTCGCGCCCGTCGCTGCGTCGGCGAACAGAAGCTGCACGTCTTTGGCCCGCGCTTCGCGGCCGTTGACGCGAAAGATCGACGACGCGCCGTCCGCTTGCTTCACAATGCGCCGCGACACCTCGATCGTTTCTGCGTCGTTGAACTCCGCCGGCGCGTCGCGCGTCGAATTGTCGAGCGTGAGCGTCACCTCGGCCCAGTTGCGCGATGGGCGCATGCTCGTGCCGGCGAAAATGACGTCGGCCATGGCGCCGCTGCGCAAGGCTTTCGCGGAGGTCGCGCCCATGGCCCAGCGCATGGCCTCAAGCAGGTTCGACTTGCCGCACCCGTTCGGTCCCACGACGCCGGTAAGGCCGTCGAGGATCTCGAAATCGGTGGCGTCGACGAACGACTTGAAGCCGACGAGACGTAGATTGACGAATTTCACAGGCGCGAACGACGGCTCCGAACGCTGGGGCGCGTTTCGCGGCGCGGCCGCGGGCCCAGCTGGCGAGCCAGCATCTTCGGCGATTCTGGCGCCGCGGAAAAGTTAACGTCCTCCGCGGATTGCGTTCGCTCAGCCCGCGTTCGCGCCCTCGGCGAGGATCTCGTCGAACGCCTGCTCGAAATCTTCGATGGATCGGAGGCTGCGCTTCTCGCCGTTCACGACGAAGCTAGGCGTGCCTTTGATATCGAACGCCTCGTTCGCGGCCTTCACGTTCTCCTGGATGAGGTCGACGAACTCCTGACGCTTCAGACACGCGTACATGGCTTCTTTATCCATGCCGGCCTGGTTGGCGATTTTCAGAAGCTCCGCCTCGGGGTCGTCGCCGAACACCCACTGGCGCTGGTTTTTCAGGAGCTGTCCGAGGACCAGAAAGTAAGCGTCCTCGCCGTCTTTCTCGCCGGCGCACCGGGCGATGACCGAGCCGATAAGGGCGAACTCCGTCGGGGCGGTCGGGAACTCGCGGAAGACGAACTGCACTTGGCCCGTGTCGACGTACTTCTCTTTGATCTTCGGCAGGATCGTTTCGTGGAACGTGGCGCAGTGCGGGCAGGTCACCGACGCGTATTCAATGAACGTGATCGGCGCGTCCGGCTCACCGATCGTCATATCGGTTTCGAGCGCGAAGCCCGCAGCCGGCGCGTCGGCGTTCGACGCGACGTCCTTCCGCGCGGCTTTCTCGACCGCCGATCCGTCAGCGGCGTCGCCGGCCCCATTGGCGCCGCCGCAAGCGATTAGCACGGCCGAACCGAGGACCGCGAGGGCCGCGGTGCGCAGATTGGTCATGGGTTTTCCTTTCGATCGCGTCGGTCGAGCGTGACGAACGCCAGATATCGGTCGTCGGGTTCGATGGCGCAACGCGCCGCGCGGCGCAACCGGGTCCTGCGTCGATCAGCGGTCTGCGTCGATCAGCCGTCGCGGAAACGCGCCAGGCCGGCGGCGCCGATCGCCGCGCCGCCCGTTTGCGCCACGCGCACCCGGCCGACCGCGCCCGGTCCGAAATGGGCGTTGCGCCGGGCCCGCAGGTCGCCCTCGCGCTGCGCGAGCTCCACGGCGGCCGCCCCGCTCGTCGCCGAGACTTCAAGCGTGCGGTCGCGCCGGCCGCCGGAGATCTTGCCGGGCCGGCACAATCCGGCGAGCTCTTCGCCGACGATCCGCGGCCAGCGCGCGGCGAGGTACGGATCGACATAGCCGGTCCGCCTGGCGAGGTTGGCGAGGGTGCGCGTCGCGCACCGCGCCAGGGTCGGCGCCGAGCGCCGAGCTGGTTTCGTTTCGCCGCGCCACGCCATAAACGTCGTCGCTCCCCGAAAGACGTTGCGAGAAGAATACCACAACCACCGCCATGCCCGAGGCGAATCGCGCATCAACGTCGTCCATCGCGGCGGATCTCCTGAATTGGTACGACGACAACGCCCGCGCCTTGCCGTGGCGCGTCGCGCCCGGAGCTAGGGCGCGAGCCGATCCGTATGCGGTGTGGCTGTCGGAGATCATGCTGCAGCAGACGACGGTCGCGACGGTGGCGCCGCGTTTCAAGGCGTTTATGGCGCGTTTCCCAAGCGTCGACGCGCTGGCCGCGGCGCCGGAGGACGACGTTCTCGGCGAATGGGCCGGCCTCGGCTACTACGCCCGCGCGCGCAATCTCCACCGTTGCGCCAAAGCCGTCGCCGATCGCGGCGGCTTTCCGCAAACTGAGGAAGAGCTGCTCAAACTGCCGGGCGTTGGGCCGTACACGGCCGCGGCCGTCGCGGCCATCGCCTTCGACAGGCGAGCGATCGTCGTCGACGGAATTGTCGAGCGGGTCGGCGCGCGTCTTTTCGCGATCGACTCGCCGATCAAAAGCGCCAGGAACGCGTTGCGCGCGCGGCTTGATGCGATTTGGCCGGCCGCGCGCAGCGGCGACTTCGCGCAAGCCCTGATGGATCTCGGGGCCGCGGTTTGTTCGCCGGCGTCGCCGAGATGTCTGATCTGTCCGCTGACCGAGCATTGCGTGGCGCGCGCGAGCGGCGATCCCGCCCGTCTTCCCGTCAAAGCGCCAAAGCCGGAGCGGCCGCAGCGCGCAGGCGTCGCCTACGCGCTTTTCGATGCGAAAGACCGGGTGCTCCTGGAGCGGCGGCCCGCAAAGGGCCTTCTCGGCGGCATGCTCGGCCTGCCGGGCGGCGACTGGCGCGAAGGCGAGGCGGACGCGGGCGCGCCGCCGGCGGGCGGCCCGTGGCGCGGCGCCGGCGTCGCGCGCCATACGTTCACGCACTTTCGCCTCGATCTCGAGGTTCGCGTCGCCTGCGCGCCGAAAGGCTTCGAGCCGCCGGACGAACTCGCATGGTTCGATCCGGCGACGGCGCGCCTGCCGACGGCGATGCGCAAGGCGCTTGACGTCGCCTTAAAGGCTTAAGCTCAGCGCGCCATGTCCCGGCGCATCCGCTCACGGAGGAAATCGAGCGGCTTCAGGCCTGTCTTGTCTTCGTAGTGCCAGTAGGTCCAGCCGTTGCAGGCGCTGGCGTTCTGGACGAGGGCGCCGATCTTGTGGATCGAGCCCTGCGCCTCTCCGTCCGACCGCTTGATCGCGATCGAGCCGTCGGCGCGCACGCGCGCGGCGTGGCGGCGTTGGGGCGCGTAAAGCATCGTCCCGGGACGGAGAAGGCCGCGCTCGACCACCATGCCGAACGGTACTTTCTTCGCGTCGCGCCGCGATGGCGTTACCGCAAGATCCAGGTCGCTCGGCGCCTCGATCGCGTCGATGCGCGCGCGCGCGGCCTTGGCGTAGGCAGCGTCGCGCTCGACGCCGATGAAGCGGCGGCCAAGGCGTTTCGCCGCTGCCCCGGTCGTGCCTGCGCCGAAGAACGGGTCAAGGACGACGTCGCCGGGGTTCGTGGTTGCGAGGAGCACGCGGTAGAGAAGTTGCTCTGGCTTCTGCGTCGGATGCAGTTTCGAGCCGGCGGCGTCCTTGAGGCGCTCCTCGCCGGTGCAAATCGGCAGGGTCCAGTCCGAGCGCATCTGCAGATCGTCATTGGCGGTCTTCAGCGCCGTATAATTAAACGTGTACCGCGCGTTCGGTCCCATCGACATCCAGATCAGGGTCTCGTGGGCGTTCGTGAAGCGCGTGCCGCGGAAGTTCGGCATTGGGTTCGTCTTGACCCAGACGACGTCGTTGAGGATCCAGAAGCCGAGATCCTGCGCCGCTGCGCCCAGGCGAAAGACGTTGTGATAGGCGCCGATGGTCCACAAGGCGCCGGCGGGCTTCAAAACGCGCCGCGCTTCGCCGAGCCAGGCGTGGGTGAAGGCGTCATAGTCGGCGAAGGAGGCGAACCGGTCCCAGTCGGCGTCGACGCCGGCGACGCGACTGTTGTCCGGCCGGGTAAGCTCGCCGCCGAGCTGGAGGTTGTAGGGCGGGTCGGCGAAAACGAGATCGACGCTCGCCGCCGGCAGGCGGCGCATCTCCTCGACGCAGTCGCCGAGGAGGATCTCGTCAATAGGCAGAGTGCGCGCACGCGTTTTCTTGCGCGCCGGCGCGGCGCGGCGGTCGCGCGCCGAGGGCGAGGTCGCACTGCGCATTTCCATCCGTCCCCAAACTATGAGAAGATAGTTTGAGTCGGGACCGACCGCCCGTCAAGAGCCTGATGCGCGAAAATTATTCGTTAACGGAGGTTAACGGCTTGGGCGCGCGATCGTTACGGCGCCGGCAGGAGCGCCGTCTCGCGGCCGCCGCGCACGATGTCGTCTATCGGCGCGAACGATCGCCGGTGATGGGGCGTCACGCCATGGGCCGCGAGCGCGGCGCGATGGGCCGGCGCGCCGTAACCCTTGTTGCGCTCCCAGCCATAGGCCGGGAAATCCTTCGCCAGTCCGCGCATCATGCGGTCGCGCGTCGCCTTGGCGACGATGGAGGCCGCCGCGAGCGACGACGACTTAGCGTCGCCCTTCACCACCGTGTAGGCGGGGCAGGCGAGGCGCGGCTTGATGTTGCCGTCCACAAGGCAAACGCTCGGCGGCGCGGGCAGATTGGCCGTCGCGCGCGTCATCGCGAGAAGGCTCGCGCGCAGGATGTTGAGGCGGGCGATCTCCTCGACGCTGGCGACGCCTACGCCGATGCGCGCCGTTTTCCAAAGGGCTGCGGCGAGGTCGGTGCGGCGCGTCTCGCTTAGGGCTTTGGAATCGCGAAGGCCCGCCGGCGTGCAGTTGGGGTTCAGAATGACCGCCGCCGCGACCACCGGGCCGGCGAGGGGCCCGCGGCCGGCCTCATCGACGCCAGCGACGAGGCCGCCAAAGCGACGTTCGAGATCGAAGGTGGGCGGGGCCGCGCGGGGCATTCGTCGTCGCGTCTCCAAACGGCCAGCGGAGGGACCCGCATCGGTCGAGGTCTCGCGCTTAGCCTACGCCAGAGTCGCCGAACAGAGACAGCTGGCCGCCCTTCTCCACCGGTGGCGCGAATTGCGACGCGTCGAGTTCAGGGACGTCGGTCGCCAAACCGAGCCGCGCGGCCGCGGCGCCGAAGCGCTCGCCGATAAGTCGCGCCACGATCGACCGCGGCCGCGCCGCGCGCGACCACTCCGGGTCGTAATCGCGCCCGCCGTTCATCTCGCGCACATGGGTCATGACCCGCCGCGCACGGTCCGGATAATTGGCCTCCAGCCACTCCTTGAAGAGGCTCGCGACTTCGAGCGGCAGGCGCAAGGTCGTGTAGCCGACGAAGCTCGCGCCGGCGTCCTTCGCCGCGGCGAGGAGCGCTTCCAGCTCGTGGTCGTTGAGGCCGGGGATCATCGGCGCGGTCATGACGCCGACGGGCGCGCCGGCGTCGGCGAGCGCGCGAACGGCGGCGAGGCGTCGGTGCGGCGCGCTCGCGCGCGGCTCCATCGCCCGGGCGAGGCCCGGCTCCAGCGTCGTTATCGACACCATCGCGTGGGCGATCCCCGCCGCGCCCATGGGCGCCAGAATGTCGGCGTCGCGCGCGACGAGGTCAGATTTCGTCAGTACCGAAACGGGATGGCGAAATCGACGCAGGACGTCGAGGACGCCGCGCATCACCCGCAAGCGGCGTTCGATCGGCTGGTAGGGGTCGGTGTTCGTGCCGATAGCGATGCGACGCGGTCGATATTTCGGCGCGCGCAGCTCCCGCTCGAGGAGCGCCGCCGCGTTCGGCTTCGCGAACAGCTTGGTCTCGAAGTCGAGCCCGGGCGAAAGGCCGTAGAAAGCGTGGGTCGGCCGCGCGAAGCAGTAGATGCAGCCGTGTTCGCAACCGCGATAGGGATTGATCGACCGGTCGAAGCCGACGAACGGGCTCTCGACATAATTGACGATCGTCTTCGGCTTTTCGAGCGTTACGTCCGTCGCCACGCGATCGGCCGCCGCGCCGGTCTCCCACCCATCGTCGAAGGCCTCGCGGGCGATCGGTTCGTATCGGCCGGAGGCGTTCGAACGCGCCGCGCGGCCCGCCGCGCTGAAGTCGCCCACGGCGCGCGACCGGTTTTGCGGCGGAGATCGTTTCGAGTTTCGCATGCAGCGACGCGTACCTCACAGAGGAGAACATATAAAGAACATTATGGGGGGCGCGCGACGCTATCGCTGAAATTTGAGGGGACAGCGCGTGGGAAATCGGCGACGATGCGACATGTCGCCCCGCCACCAACCCGCGCCGATCTCGGTCGTGATACCGGCGCTAAACGCTGCGGATAGGCTCGCCGATTGCCTGGCCGCCGTAGCGCAAGGCGCCGTGCGCGGTCTGGTGCGCGAAGCGATCGTCGCCGACGGCGGATCGAGCGACGCCACCGTCGACATCGCGACGGCTTTCGGAGCGCGGCTTGCGCCGGGCGCGGCCGGCCGCGGGGCGCAACTGGCGCGCGGCGCGCGCGCGGCGCGCGGCCGCTGGCTTCTCTTTCTCCACGCCGACACGGTGCTGGACGCGGCCTGGGTCGACGAAGCGGCGGCTTTCGTGGCGCGCGAGACGGCGGGCGGACCGGCCCGAAGCGCCGTGTTCACGCTCGCCTTCGACAGCGTTCGCGCCGCCGCGGCCGTAGTCGCTGGCGGGGCCATTTGGCGTAGCCGGCTTTTGGCGCTGCCCTATGGCGACCAGGGGCTGCTTGTTCGCCGCGACGTTTATGACGCTGTCGGCGGCTACCGGCCGATGCCGCTCTTTGAAGACGTCGATCTGATCGATCGATTGAAAGCGCGCTTCGGCCGGGCGTCGCTGCGCGTCCTGAAGGCTCGGGCGGTGACGGCCGCCGACCGCTACGAGCGCGACGGCTATGCGCGCCGCGTCTTCACGAACGCCAGATGCATGGCGATGTACCGTCTCGGCGTTCCCGTGGACCGCATCGTCGAGGCTTACGCCGGCGGGCGCCCGGCGGTTCCGTCCGTCACGGCGCAACGGCGGGACGCGGCGGCCGGCGGAGAGGTCTAGAACGCGGATGCAGAGAACGCTGATCGTTTTCGTCAAGGCGCCAGTCGCGGGCCGCGTAAAGACGCGCCTCGCAGGCTCCGACGAAAACGGCGTGGGCGCGGGTCGGGCGGCGGCGCTTTTCCGTACAATGACGGCGGGCACGCTCGCTGCGGCGCGCGTCGGTCCGTGGCGCACCGTGCTCGCCGTGTCGCCGGGCCGGCGGCCGGGCGGATACGGGGGCTTGTGGCCGACGCGCCTGCCGCAGACCGCCCAGGGGCGCGGCGATCTCGGCGCCCGCCTTTCGCGGGCGATCGCGGCCGCGCCGTCCGGACCGGTCGTCGTCTTGGGGGCCGACGCCCCGACCTTGCGCGCGCGACACATCGCGGCGGCGTTTCGCGCGCTAGGCGCGGCGGACGCCGTTTTCGGCCCAGCGAGCGACGGCGGCTTCTATCTCCTCGGTCTGGCGCGCCGCCGCGCCGCGCCACGCGTTTTCGACGGCGTTCGCTGGTCGACGAAACACGCCTTGCGGGACGTTGCTGACCGCCTGCCGAAAGGTTTCGCGACGGCGACGTTGGAGACGCTGGACGATCTCGACGAACCGGCGGACCTCGCCCGTGCGCCGGCGTGGGCGTTTCGACGCGCGTCGATGCGCGAAGGCTTCGCGGTATGAGCGTCTCGACGCAACCATCGGCGATCTCGCGCGTTCCCCCGTTACGTCGCAAAATCCGGCGGCCGGCCTGTCGCGTATGCTGAGATGAGCGCAAACGCGCGGACGTTGCGATTTTCGGCGCGAATACGTATGCGTACGACACGTCTCAATCTCGCCTGGAGAGAAATCCTTATGCTTCGACTGAGTTCACTTCGATTGACGAGCCTTGGGGCCGCTTCGCTGCTTGTTCTGTGCGGGCCTGCTGCGGCGCAGCAAAGCGCGACGGACCAAGCCAAAGCCGCCGCCGCCGAAGCGCAGGCGGCCGCCGCCGTGGCGCAAGCGGCCGCGGCGGAAGCGAAAAGCGCCGTCGCCGCCGTGCGCGCGATGACGGATTCGGACGGCGCGGCGAAAGTCGCGAGCGCGTCGACGTCCACTGAGAAGCAGCCTTCGACGTCGCAAAAAGCCAAATCGAACGCCGGGTCGGCGACCGCAGCGTCGGCCGGCGACGAAAAAACGAAAACCGCCGCTGCGGCGCAAACGTCGACTGACGCGGACGCTCAGAAGAAAGTCGCGAACGCCAGCGCGAAAACGTCGAACGCCGCGCCGAAAGCCGCAAAAACCGCTGAAGCGTCGAAAGACGTCGCTAAGAAGGCGTCCGAGACGATGAAGAAGACGGACGCCGCTGCGAGCGAGGCGTCGAAAAAGGTCGAAACGGCCAAAGCCGACGCAAAAGACACGGCCAAGAAACCGACGAGGGTCGCTGACGCAGGGGCCGCCGTCGCTTCCGCCGCCGCCGCGGGCGGCGCTGCGGCGTCGAACGCCGCTTCGAAAACCGCTTCCGCGGCCGCGCAAGCTGGCGCTCAGGCGGCTGGCGCGTCCGGCGCCGGCGAAGAAGCCGCCGCCGGCGACGCTTCGGGCGGCGACGGCGTCGATCCGGGCGTCGAACTCGATCCGGCCGTCGTCGAGCAATACGCTGGCCTGACGGGAGACGCGACGAAGGGTAAGCGCGTCTTCTTCAAGTGCTATTCGTGCCACAACGCCGAGCAGGAGCAGATCAAGACGGGCCCTTACCTCAAGGGCATCGTCGGCCGCGAGGCTGGGACGATCGAAGGCTTCAATTATTCGGACGCCAACAAAAACTCCGGCATCACGTGGACCGAAGAAGTTCTCTTCGCTTACCTCGAAGCGCCGCAGCAGTTTCTTGAAGGCACGAAGATGATTTTTCCGGGTCTCAAGAACCCGCAGGAGCGCGCCGACGTCATCGCCTATCTGAAGTCGACGGCGGAATAAGTCCGCATCCCGCGTTGAACGCGTTTTTGAAGAAGCCGCCGGTTTGCCCGGCGGCTTTTTCTTTTTATCATACTGTTTCCGCGAGCATGCGCGGCCCGTTGGCTGGGATTGAAGAACGTTGGCGACCGCCTTTCCGTTTTCCGCGATCGTCGGGCAGGACGAGCTAAAGCGCGCCCTCACCATCGCCGCCGTCGACCGGTCGGTGGGCGGCGTCCTGGCGCTCGGCGACAGAGGCGCCGGCAAGTCCACCGCGATCAGGGCGCTCGCCGAACTTTTGCCGCCGACAGATAAAAACGGCGACGCCGCGCCCGTTGTGGATCTTCCCCTCGGCGCGACGGAAGATCGGGTCGTCGGCGCCCTCGACCTCGAGGCCGCGCTCACTCGCGGCGAAAAAAAGTTCGAGCCCGGACTGCTGGCGCGGGCCCACGGCGGTTTTCTCTATATCGACGAAGTCAATCTTCTTGAGGACCATCTCGTCGACGTTCTGCTCGATGTGGCGGCGTCCGGAGAAAACGTCGTCGAGCGCGAGGGCCTCAGCGTACGCCATCCGGCGAAGTTCGTGCTCGTCGGTAGCGGCAACCCCGAGGAAGGCGAATTGCGGCCGCAGTTGCTCGACCGCTTCGGGCTCGCCGTGGACGTGCGCACGCCGCGCGACGTCGAAACCCGCGTCGAAATCGTGCGGCGTCGAGACGAATTCGAACGCGACCCGGAAGCCTTCGCAAAGAAATGGCGCCGCAAGGACCTGGCGATCCGCAAACAGATCGATGCGGCGCGTTCGCGTCTCCATGACGTCGACGCCGGCGACGATGCGTTGACCCGCGCGGCGGCGATTTGCATCGCACTGGGGACGGACGGCTTGCGGGGCGAACTCGCGCTGACGCGCGCAGCGCGCGCGCTGGCGGCGCTGGAGGGCGCTGACGCGGTGAGCGACGCGCACCTGCGCGAGACGGCGACGATGGCGTTGCGCCACCGCTTGCGCAAGGATCCCCTTGACGAGAGCGACGCGGCGGCGCGGGTGGCTCGGGCCGTCGATGAGGCGCTCGGCGCATGAGCGCGCCCCTCGCGCTCGCGCGAGACGAGGATGTTCCAGCCGCGGACGACGCTGCGGCGTTCGCCGCGCTCGGCGATGCGCAATGGCGCGACGCCGCGCTCGCCGCCCTGCTTCTGGCTGTGGATCCCGCCGGGCTCGCCGGCGTGCGCGTGCGGGCGTTCGCGGGACCGGCGCGCCGCGCCTGGCTCGACGGATTTCGCGCCCTTCTCGGCGACGTCCCTTTTCGCGTCGCGCCGTCGACGGTTGACGACGAACGCCTGGTCGGCGGCCTCGACCTCGCGGCGTCCCTTGGGCGCGGCGCGCCGCGGCTCGCCCGCGGCCTCCTCGCCGAGGCGAACGGCGGGGCGCTCGCGCTCGCCGGCGCCGAGCGGGTCGACGTCGGCGTCGCCGGCGCGATCGCCGCGGCGATGGATGCCGGCCGCGTCACGATCGAGCGGGCGGGACTGCGCGACGTCGCTCCCGCGCAGTTCGCTCTTGTCGCGTTGGACGAGGGCGAAGCCGACGATCCGTACGGCGAGGCGACGCCGGAGATCCTGCTCGATCGCCTCGCTTTCGACATTCGCCTGGACGCCGCTGCGCGCCGCTCGTTCGCGTCGGGCTGGCCGGACGTCGACATCAGCGCGGCGCGTGCGCGGTTGGACAGCGTTGCGATCGATCCGGAGACGATCGCCGCCATGGCGAGCGCGGCGGAGGCGATCGGCGCTCGCGACGTGCGCGGCCTGCTCTTCAGTCTTCGGACGGCCCGAGCGCACGCCGCGCTTCAGGGGCGTGACGCCGTCGCCGACGAAGACGCCGAGGTCGCGGTGCGCCTCGCCCTGGTCCCGCGAGCGGGGCCTGGCGCGGTCGAGGCGCCATCGCCGACGTCGGATGACGTTGAACCTGCGGCCGCCAAGCCGGACGACGCATCGCCGACGAGCGACGACGCCCCGCGCGAGACAAGCGACGTTGATCCGCTAGCGGATAAGCTCGTCGCCGCCGCGCGGAGCGCCGTCGATGCGGCGTCTCTGGCGACGCTCGCCGACGGCGCGCCGGCGCGTCGCGGCGCACGGTCGGCGCATGGCGGCAAACGCGTACGACCAAGCCAACGTGCACGCGCTATCGAGTACCTGGGTGCGGGATTAGCTGAAAGGTGGACGGTAGTGAGGACGCCAGTTCGTAAACCGTACGCGTCCT
>JBHJHE010000033.1:0-6033 GCA_050331095.1 Parvularculaceae bacterium | reverse complement strand
CGCGCCGTGCGGAGTCGGCGGACCGCGCGCTCGTTGGCGAGTAATTCGTCTTATTGGGCGGGCGCGTTCCTTTCGCGCGGGGCGCGCCTATCTAGCCGCGGCCGCGCCGCCGAGCAGGCGTTCTGAAAGAGCTTCTTTCCGACGGCGAGGTCGAGGACCTCATGCGCGCGATGGACGCGCCATTGTCGGCGCACGACAAGCGCGCAACCAAAGGCGAACGGACCGACGAGACGGGGATCCGGACCGGACGATCCGGGCGCAGCGGCGACTAGGGATCGGCCGTGCCCGACGTGCTTCTCGATAGCCACGCCGTCCTCTGGTATCTTGTTGATGATCCGCGTTTGTCTCCCACGGCGCGACAAGCGATCGACGACGACGAAAACGCCG
The DNA here is from genome assembly GCA_050331095.1 of Parvularculaceae bacterium. Classification (GTDB taxonomy): domain Bacteria; phylum Pseudomonadota; class Alphaproteobacteria; order Caulobacterales; family Parvularculaceae; genus MED-G105. Next base: position 5,646 of record JBHJHE010000033.1, on the reverse strand, counting down.
TCTTCGTCAGCGCCGTCACCTTCTACGAATTGATCTTCAAGGCGGCCCGCCAGCGGCGCGCGACGTCCGTTTTGCGGTTGCCTGTCGCCGTCGAGCAAACGGGGTTCGAGACTTTGACGCCGGGTCCGTCGACCTGGCGGGCGGCGGCGGAGACCGATTGGAGCCACGCGGATCCGTTCGATCGCTTGTTGCTCGCCCAGGCGGCCGAGTACGATCTGGGGTTGGTGTCGGCCGACGAGATTTTCGACGACGTCTCGAAGCGGCGAATCTGGTGAACTCGCGTCGGCGCGTCGTTCGAGCCCGACGTCGCGATCAGAAAGGCGAGCCTCCTTGATGGGCATCCTTCCCGCCGAACGCATCGCGAGCCTGATTGACGACGGCGCCATTGCGCTTGGCGCGCAGGGCGACGGGCGCGCGCAACTGCAGCCGGCGAGCCTCGCCCTGACGCTCGGCCGCCGGGCCTGGCGGGTGCGGGCCTCGTTCCTGCCGACGCCCGGCCAGCCGATCGCGGAACGCCTCGCCGACGGGCTCGCCATGCGCGAGATCGATCTCGCCGACGGCGCGTTGTTCGAGCGCGGCGGGGTTTATCTCGTCGAATTGCGCGAACGGCTCGACCTGCCGGCGCGCCTCGCCGCGTCGGCCAACCCGAAAAGCTCGACGGGGCGCATCGACGTCTTCGTACGCCTGGTCGCCGAATGCGCCGCGGGCGCGCGGCCGGCGTTCGACGAGGCGCCCGCGGGCTACGCCGGCCCGCTTTACGCAGAGATTTGCCCACGGACGTTTTCGATCGTCGCGCGCGAGGGCTCGAGCCTTAACCAGTTGCGCTTGCGCGAAGGGCCGAGCCGGCTCACCGATGAAGAGCTTGTCGAGCTGTGCCGCCGGACGCGGGTGATCGACGCCGCCGCCGACATCGACGGCGGGCTCGGCCTCAGCGTCGATTTGCGCGCCGGCCCCGTCGTCGGCTGGCGGGCGCGCCGCCACGCGGCGGCGATCGACGTCGACCGAACGGGCGCGCTCGACCCGGACGAATATTTCGAAGCGGTCCCCACGCCGCGCGCCGGCTTTCTCATTCTTGATCCAGACGAGTTCTACATCCTCGCCTCCAGCGAAGCGCTCAGCGTGCCGCCGGAGTTCGCTGCGGAGATGAGGCCGATCAGCCCCGGCCTTGGCGAGTTCCGCGTGCACTACGCCGGTTTCTTCGATCCGGGCTTCGGCTGGTCCGAGTCTCGCGGGTCCGAGTCTCGCGGGTCCGAGGCTCGCGGTTCCGAGGCTGGCTGGACCGACGGCTCGCGCGCAGTTCTCGAAGTGCGCAGCCGCGACGCGCCCTTCGCGCTCGAACATGGACAGCTCGTGGCGCGGCTTGTCTACGAGCGGCTGACGGCGCGGCCCCGGCGGCTTTACGGCGCGGGGCCGGCGTCCCACTATCAAGGTCAGCGCCTGAAGCTGTCGAAGCATTTCCGCCCGCCGCGCGCCGAATAAGAGCCGCGCGCCGAACAGGAGTTTCGCCCATGTCCATCCTCGCCGCCTTAGTGTTGAGCCTGGCGCAGACGGGCGGCGCATCCGGCGACGACGCGCGCATCGACGCGATCCGCCGCGCGCCGGACGGACCCCTCGCCGACGTTCCTGCGTGCGTTTGCGACGCGGTTCCCGAAACCGGGCTCGTCACGTTCGAAGGCGTCGTGCGAGATGCGGAACTGCGGGTCGGCCCCGACGGGCGCACCGTCCTGCCGCGCCAGGGCACCGTGTTCGAGGTTTCCCGCGCGCGCGGCGCCGATCTCGGCGACGAGGCGCGCGTCTACCATTTGACGCCGCCGGCGCCGTGCGCGCTCACGTTCGACTACGGCAAACGCTACACCGTGCGCGCGCGGCGCGTCGGCGGCGTTCTGGAGAGCGATCGCTGCATTGACCCGCGCTACGCCCGCGATCGGTGATCGGCCGGCGGCATTGCGCAGGGCCCGTTTTGCCGCAATCATGAGCGATGTAACGGGAACGGGGGCGGCGATGATCGCGCGCATTATTTTGGGAGCACTGGCGACGGCGGCGATGGCGGGAGCCGCGTTCGCCCAGGCGCTGGCGCCGCCGGTGTCGAATTCGGACGGTCGGTTGGCGGACGTCAACATCGCGACGATCGAGCCGGTGATGCGCGAAGCTTTCGAGAGCGTCGAACGCACGAACGTGTTCGGCCAGGCGGCGCTGCGCGTCCAGGAGGGCGGGGCCGTCGTCGTGTTGACGCCCAGCGGCTGCGTCTCGGATCCGGCGCCGCGGTGCCGCGGACTGGCGCACTACTCGTTTTTCCGCAACGCGCCCGAAACGGCGGCGCTCAACGAATTCAACCGCTCGTCGCCGGTCGCGTCGGGCACGATCGAGGAGGGCGGTTCGGCCCGCCTCTCGCGCTACGCGTTCTGCGACTACGGGTGTTCGCGCGGCTCGCTCGTCGTCGGCGTCATCAATTTCATTGTCGCCGGCCAGCGTTTCTTCGACCTCAGCGAACAGCCGGGGACGAACCTCGTCGCCACCGGACTGCTGTCGGACCTGCCCGAGCTCCACGATGTCGACGCGGCGAGCCGCGCCGCCCGCGCCGCGACGAGCCGCGCGACGGCGGCGCCAAGCTCGTCGAAAATCGCCAATGATTGGACCTCCTCGGAGGCGCCGGTCGTTGAAGCGTCGGCGGCGAGCCGCGACGGCCTCTACTTCGAGGGTCTGAGGTACTGACGCTCAGCGCCGGGCGAACGCGACGGAGAGATTGTTCGCCGGCATTTCAATGATTTCGGCGAGATCCAGGCCGGCTGCGTCGGCGAGCGGCGCGAGGTCGCGCTCAAGATCGCGCACGCCCCAATCCGGATCCCGCGACTTCAAGCTCGCATCGAAATCGACGTTCGACGGCGCCGTGTGGACCCCGTCCCGGGAGAACGGTCCGTAGAGGAACAGGCGGCCGTCGGGACGCAGCAGCCTGCCGGCGCCCGCGAAAACGCCGCGCGCGGCCGCGAACGGCGCGATGTGGATCATGTTGATCGAGACGATCGCCGCATAGGCGCCGGTCCGCTCCTCCGCTCCCCAGTCGTCGCGCGTCGCGTCGACGGCGTGGGGACGGGCGACATTGGTCAATCCCAGATGGGCCGTCCAGGCGGCGATCGACCGGCGCGAGGCCGCGTCCGGATCGCCCGGCCGCCACAGTCCGCCGGGGCGCGCGGCGGCTATGCGAACCGCGTGTTCGCCGGTGCCGGACCCGATCTCGAGGACGTCGCCATCAGCCGGCGCGAGCCGCAGGAAGGCGTCGCGGATGACGTCGCGGTTGCGCGCCGCCGACGGCGAAAACAGGCGATCCGCCTCCGCCGCGCGCGCTTCGAGGGCGATTTCCTTTTCGCCGGACGGGCGGTCGTCGGACATAACGCCTCAGCCGGAGCAACTGGCGCCGCCGAGGACGCAAAAGCGAGAGCAGTGCGGATGGTTGAGGGACACCGGCTCCGTCGCGTCGACGAGGCGCTCGCCCAGATCGAAGCGGTCGTCGTACGGAATGAGCGTGCAGGCGAGCACCGTCGGCCGTTCGGCGCCTTTGCGCTTCACGAGCATGCGCGCGTCGGCGCACATGACCGAGGACGGCTGTACGCCGACAATGTCCCAGCAGGCTTCGCTGATTTCCGGCGTCGCTGCGGTCTCGTCCATTTCCGGAAAGACGACGAGGTCGCGCGGATCATCCGCATCGAGCTTGAGGCCCATGGCCGCGAAGGCTTTGGCGTAGCCGCGCCGGCCTTGCGCCTCGCTCTCGTCGGGCGCGCCCCGGCCGGCGACGGAGAGCGCGAAATCTTCCGCCTGCAGCCAAAGGAGGCCTTCGACGGCGACGTCGTAGGCGCCCGCGCCGCGCTCGGCGTCGTGGCCTTCGCGCGTGTAATGGTCGAGGCTCACGCGCAGCTTGAGCCGCGGCCCGTAGGCGTCGCGCAGCGCAAGAAGCGCTTCTTGCACCCGCGGGCGCATCATCGGCCGCATGGCGTTCGTCAGCACAAGGATTGAAAACCCTCGACCTAGCGCTTCGCCCAGCATCGCCGGCGCGTCACGGTTCATGAAGGGCTCGCCGCCGGTGAACCCGATCTCTTCGGCGCCCATCGACTGCGCCTCGTCGAGATAGGGGCGCAGTTCATCAGTAGTAAGGTAAACGAGCGCGGCGTTCGTCGGCGTGCTTTCGATGTAACAGTTCGTACACGCAAGGTTGCAGAGCGTGCCGGTGTTGACCCAGAGCGTCTTCAGCCCCGTGATCGATACGCGCGCGCGCGGCGCGCCGGCGAGCGTCGTGTCAGGGTCGACGAACGCGGCGGGGGCTTCGTCGCCGGACGTCGCATCAGAAAAAAATGTATCAATGCCGATTGTCTCGATGCGGCCGTCATCCGCCATGTCGCCCCGCCTTTTTTACGAGCCGACATTGTCGCGGGGCTGAGCGCCGACGCAAGCCTCTTCGCGCGAGGCGCGCCTCACAACGCCGTCACCCCGCGTGTCGCCTCGAGAGCGCCGGGCGGTCAGCTTCTATCGATCAAGGGCCTTCTGAGGCGCTCAAGGTCTAGGATCTAGAGCGTCCGACTGATCCAATCAGAAGACAGGACGCTCTAATCGTCGCGACGCTCTCCGCGCGGCGAGTCCCAGGCGGCGTCGTCTTCGTAGACGGGCTCGCCGTTTTGCGTTGTTGGCCGGGTTAGGGGCTCAAGTTGCGTCGGACCGCCTGAAAGCGACCGGTCAAGCGTCCCGTCCGCCGGGGCGAGGGGCGCGGACTCGAACGCGCCGGGCTCGCACCCCGGGCTCGCGGCGGCGAGCGGCGGCGCGTTGCGGTTGGCGAGGCCGATCACGGCTTCCTGCAGCGGGGCGGACGCCGGGTTGTAGACCTCGTTCTTGAAGATGACTTCGGCCGCCGTGATCGGCGTCCCGTAATAGGCCCGGTTGAAGCTGTGGCGCGTCTTCAGGATCGCGCCCTCGAGGCTGCCCCCGCCGTAAAGCCCGCGCGAGCGCGAGAACGCGAGGATGTCCGTCGTTTGCGCTTTCGCGCCGGCGCCGAGCGGGCCGGCCGCGATCGATACGTCGCCGCCGAGCTTCACGTTTGTCGAGAGGATCTGCTCAAGCCCGCGCTGGGTCATCACCGCGAGAACGATCTCCGAAGCTTCGCCGCCGGCCTGGAAGCCGAACGAAATCGAACCGATCGTCAGAAACGTCGGTTGCGACCACGACCCGTCGCGGTTGCGCGCGATCAGGACGGCGGCGCCGGCCGAGCCGCCGATGATGAAGCCGGCGCGGAACTGCTCCGGCACGATGACGAGCGCCTTGGCGTCGTCGGCGAGGTTCCAGAGAGGTTCAAACGCGCCGTCCTCGGCGAAGTAGGCGGCCGTCTTCGTCGCGTCGGCGACGAGATCCATCGCTTCCTCGCGCGGCGCGCCGGCGTTGGCGGCCTGGGGCGCGACCGCGACGGGCGCGCCGAACGCCAGCGCGACGAGCGCTGCGCGGAGGAGAGAGGTCTTGCGAGCTTTGGCCATGGTGTCGCTCCTTGTACCTGCGCCGGCGCGTGGGAGCCCACGCGCGGCGGCGTCGATCGTCGCGAACATACGCCGATTTGCGGCGTTTCCGCGATCGTTTCGAGATCCATTTGGACAGGTTCGCCGCCGACGCCAA
>JBHJHE010000032.1:0-13714 GCA_050331095.1 Parvularculaceae bacterium | reverse complement strand
TGGGACTTGATCAATAATCTGGAGACACCAGCTTATAGCCTACCGAGTCGCCGTTTGTTGTCAACCTCCCGAACAGCAAATCGTTACGCGCGTCAATCGCGAGTTGCTTGCGCATGGCGTCTCTTGCGATTTGATCGGCGGCAAACTCCATTGCAGGCTCGGCGCTATTCCACAATTTCACAGATGCGGCTTTCGCCTCGCTTCGCATTCTAGGATCGACGATAGCGTAGATCGCGAGACCGCCGATTAGGAGTTTCACCAAATCTGGCGTTTTGGACCAAGCGCGAGCAAAGAGTTTTCCGCCCTTGGCCAAGCCCGCAACAGAGACCATTCCGACCCCCGACACAATGATGCGCATAGCCAATAACTCCTGCATGATCGCCGCATAAGCCTTGGCTGGTGCGAGCGCGTCTCCGCTCATCTTTTTCAAGCCAATTCGACTGAAATCCTTGTCCTCTGTTAGAATACCGATTGCTTCAATCGCTTCCATCAATTGAAAGTAAGGAACGTCCTTCGGGTCTTGGATGACAGGATGGTCTGTGACCGCCTGGTCAAAACGGTCATCAATAACCAGGCACTCCCGATAGACAGCCCATTCCTCGCGCAGCTTTTTGGCCAATGCCTGATTTCGCGCGAAACGCTGTAAAGCGTCGGAGTCCACTTCATTCACACCGTGGATGGGTATGTGGACTTCCAGTACACCTGATCGAACAAGACACTCTGTCAGAGTTGGCTGACTCCAGCTTCGATATCTCGCCAGCAAGTCCCGGAAAACCTTGTTCGCGTCGATGACAACTCGAAATGTATGTAGTCCGCCAACCAGTCTTGCGATGTCCGGATATGCCTGCAGCACGCTGTGAAGCTGAGCCAACGTTTCTGGATCAAATGAAACGAAACCATCTTCGGTATCTTCGTTCACGATCAAATTCCTACACAACTGGCGTATTTGTATCGAGCTGAGTTTATTTACTTGGAAGCACTCTAATCATAGACGATTCTTGGAGCCTAACCGAAAAAGAAGTTGAGTGATTTCAGCGACTTGTGATTCTCTGTGGTTTGTGAGAATTACGGAGGATCCCGATGCCTTGCACTGAAACCACTCGCGGAGATTATGACAGGCGTTCATTGCGTTACGCAAGCGATGGGACGGACGGGGAATGGGAGTTGATAGCTCCATTCATGCCGCCGCGTTCGAAGCTCGGGCGCCCGCGCCGGACGCAGCTGCGCGCGGTGTGGAACGCGATCCAGTATCTGGCGGCGACGGGCCGCCAGTGGGCGCAATCGCCGAAAGACTTTCCGCCATTCACGACAGTGCAATATTGCATTTACCAGCTTCGCGACAGCGGCGTTCTGGATGTGATCAATGAAACGCTTGTTGCGTCGGCGCGCGTTTTGAGCGGCCGGAGCGCCCAGCTGACCGCCGGTGTAACAAACAGTCAGTGCGTCAAGACGGCGGAGAGCGGCGGCCCGCGCGGATACGACGCCGGCAAGAATATCAAGAGGTGCAAGCGCCATATCGTCACCGATACGTGGGGGCATTTGCTTGCCGGGCTGCTTCACGCCGCCGACATTCAGGATCGCGACGGCGTCGTCAGCGTCATCACGGACATGTGCGCCAGCCATCCGGGCGTCGTCTGCCTGTTCGCCGACGGCGGTTACGCTGGCGACAAGCTCGAAATCGAAATGCTCAAAACCGACGACCCCGGGATCGAAATCGTCAGGCAGCCAGACGACGCCAAAGGCTTCGTCGTCATCGCAAGGCGCTGGGTTGTCGAGCGAAGCTTCGCCTGGCTCGGACGATGCCGCAGACTTACAAAAGACTGGGAGAAAACCATAGCCTCATCGGAAGCATGGATGTTCATCGCATCCATCAGAATAACCTCAAGAAAGATCGCAAGAGCTGGATACGGTTTTTGACTCAGACTCTTAGGCGTTGCCTTTCGTCGGTCGGGAGCGTTGGTTTCAGAATTCGATCGTCCGACCGAATTCGAAATCCTGCGCGGAGGAGAAGCCGCCCGCTTCATAAGCTTCGGGCGCAACGCTGAGTAGGAACTCGACGAAGACATCCCTGAGCTCTGGATCGCCGCCCGCGCGCGCGATCGGCGCGACCGCAATCTCGGATACGAACCATGCGGCGTCTGGGATCTACACAAACGCGAGTTCATCGGGCCAACGAGAAGCGTAGAACTCTGCAAGGTGGCCAAACACGACGCCCGCCGGGGCGACGCCATTCATGACTGCATAGGGAATATCACGATGTTGAATAGCAAGACGCCCCGTGAACGTTTCGGTCTCGCGTTCGAAAAGGCGCTTGGCGCTCTCGCTGCCGATCAGGGAATCAAGTGTCCTGATGTACTGGTTACGCGCGCCGGCTTCGAAGGGCGTTGCGATCACGAAGCTGAGGTCGCTACGGGCGAACTCTTCGAGGTTGGCGACGTCATCCGCATGCTGACGTTGAAGTAAAATCCCCATTCCGCGATGGCGTGCAAAGACGATTGGGGGCTTCGCGATCGCGCCAAGGTCGTTCAGCCGACGCATCGGCCCTTCGCCGAGCATGACCAGGTCCGGAAACACCGGTCCATCGGGCGCCACGGGCAGGATTGCGTTGCCAAACCTGAAGCCGCCGGATTGCAAACCAGACACAACCATCGCCTGGGGTAAGGTCAGTATCAGGATCTCTTCCGCTTTGGCGTCGCATTGTTCGGTCTGTGCGCAGAACTGCGGAAACGCTTCGAGAACCAAGGGTAAGAGAACAGGGTAGTGGTTACCTTCGGCGAAGATCGGCAGCCGAGCGCTGCCGTCAATCGGTCCGACAATATCCGGGATTGCGTTGGTGAACCCGTTTTCGCTCCCAAGAGCGTTGTCGACCCGGAAGACATCTTCCAGGGCCTCTCCATAGCTTGGCCATGATACTGGCTGCGCAACAGCAAGGCTCAATTGGGCGGCAACCGCCGAAATCCCTGCCGCGATCCGCCTGCTCGACGACTTTGTCCGGTTTGGGTGACTGGCCATAGTTACCTCGCCCTGCTGCGCATCCGAGTTAGAAGGAGCAACCGGGAAAGGCCACCTCAATTCAATCGCCGGACTTTCGCGCGATGACGCCAAAGATCATCTCACCGACAAAGGAGGCTCCCGTCTCACGCCGTTCTGCAGCGAGGCGGTCATCGAGCGTCGATGGGTCCAGCGTATCGAGCTCCTGCTGCGTCGCGACGCCGCTTGCAACAATTCGGTCGGCCATCAGTTTGATGATCGTGCCGGTCGAAGCGGCCTGCGACGGCGTTTGCACCACTGCTTCGGCTATCACTTGAATGTCGGTTGCGCCGGCCTCGCTGAGAATACGGTGCAGCTTGAGGCCGAGGGCGGTGTCCGCGCCTTCGCCTGCGACCGTGTTCCAAATCATGCGGTTCGCCTGGTTGTTCAGCGGCAGCGGAGCGCTTGAAGCGGTAAGGCTTGCGTCGTGCTCCTGCAGGACAAGGACGCCTCCGGGCCGAAGGGCCCGGAGCATGCATCGCACCGCCCGAACTTTGTCCGGCAGGTACATCAGTACACGGCGACAGCTCGCCACGTCGAACGATTCGACGTCCGTCGGAAGGTCGCAGACATCGCCCTGACGGAAGGTGACGTTCTCGAAACCGTCGGCTGCCGCCCGTTCGCGTGCGGTGCCCAAAAGTTTCTCGTTCAGGTCCACGCCCACCGCGTGACCGTTTGGTCCAACGAGCCGGGCGAGGCGTAGGGTCACGTCGCCCGGGCCACAGCCGACGTCCAGCGCATTGAGGCCTGTCGTGCCGGCGATGCTGTTCAGGAGTCGGTCTGTAAACGCTCCGCCATTGTCCATTGCGACTTTCCCTCGGGGTCAGGATCGACTCTAGAGCATCCTGTCTACTGATTGAATCAGTCGGATGCTCGAGATTCTTTGTTTTGAGCGCCTGAGACGGTCTTCGCCGGATCCAAGCTGAACGCCCGGCGCTCTACCGAGCCTGTCGCTGTGCGCCAACGAGCATCCGCGAACCCGCATGTCCGCTCCTGCGCGCAATGCAGACATCCGATCCTCAAACCGCAGCGTCCGCCGAGCGCCCGATGCGCAACCTCCTCGGATCGCGGCGGAAGCCTGTCTCAGAACAGCCGCTCGTCGCGTTCGCCGCCATGGTGATGATTGGCGACGTTCGCGTCGCCGGGCGGACGTCCCGCGGCACGGCGCTATGTGGCGCGGCCTCCGGACCCGGTCGCCGCGCTGAAAACCCCTCAAAGAAAGCCCTACGCCTCTTCCTTCGCGGCCTTCATCTCGGCGATTGCGCGGTGTACGATCTGCACGACGACGGAGCCTTCGCCGACGCCTGACGCGACGCGCTTGACCGAGCCCGCGCGTACGTCGCCGACGGCGTAGCTGCGCGGCCAGGCGGTCTCGTAAAGGCTCGGCATGCGGTCAAGCGACCAGCCGGCGCGGACGAGTTCGAGGTTGGCGAGGTCGCCGCCCGTCTTCAGGAAGCCCTTGTCGTCGCGCGCGACGCTCGCCGGCAGCCAGTCCGCACACGGCGCCGCGCCGATGAACAGGAACAGGAACTTGGCGTCGAGACCGCCCGGCGCGCCGGCCGAGATCGTTTCGAGGGCGGCGATGCGCACGCCGTCGCCGCGGATGGCGTTGACCTCCGTTTCCGGATGAAAATGCACGTTCGGCGTTTCTTCAAGCCGGCGCACGAGATACTCCGACATGGTGTCGCGAATGTCCGGGCGCCGATAGAGTAGGTGTACGTTGCGCGCGTGGCGCGACAGGAACGCCGCGCCCTGACCGGCCGAGTTGCCCGCGCCGACGATGGCGACGTCCGAACCGACGCAGATTTGCGCCTCCATCGCCGTCGCGCCGTAATAGACGCCGCGGCCCTCGTAGTTCTCAAGGCCGTCGATCGGCAACCGGCGATACTCCGCCCCCGTCGCGACGACGACGGCGCGGGCGCGTAAGGCCCGGCCGTCTTTCAGCTCGAGGCGGTAGCAGTCGTCCTCCGCGGCCAGGTTGACCGCGGCGACGGGCGCGGCGAGCCGCACGCCGAACTTCTGCGCCTGGACGCGCGCCCGCTCGGCGAGCTCCTGGCCCGAAACGCCGGTGGGGAAGCCGAGATAGTTCTCGATCTTCGAGCTCGTGCCCGCCTGGCCGCCGGGGGCGTGGGCGTCGATCGTGACGACGGAGAGGCCCTCGGAGGCGGCGTAGACCGACGCGGCGAGGCCGGCGGGCCCGGCGCCGACGACGGCGACGTCCGCGCTCGCGCCGTCGGGCAAGAGGTCGAGGCCGAGGCGTTCGCTGACGTCGGAGACGCTGGGGCGCACGAGCGGCGCGCGCGAGCCGGCGACGAGGATCGGCGTGTCGTCGAGGGTGAGGCCGAGCCGCTCGACGATCGACTTCGCCTTCGGGTCGTGGTCCGCCTCGACCCAGAGGTGCGGCACGTCGAACTTCGTCAGCAGATCGCGGATCGCGAACGCCGACTGGTCGAGCGACCGGCCGATAAGGGCGACGCTCGCGCGCCCCTGCGCCCGCGCCCAGGCGCGCCGCGCGAGAAACGTCGTCACGAACGCGTCGGAGAGTTCGGAATTGTCGACGAGGAGGCGTTGCAGACCCGCCGGCGCGATGTGAAGAAGCTCGCCGGCTTCGGCCATCACCGCCGAGACGAGGGACGGCTGGCCTGAGATCAGCGAGACGTCGCCGGAGAACTGCCCCGGCTCCAGCCAGCCGACGCGGCGCTTCTCGCCGTCCTCGAAGATGTGGACGTCGAGCTGGCCGCTGAGGACGACGCACGCGTCGACCGCGACGTCGCCTTCGTCGAATACTGTATCGCCGGCGGCGTGGGCGCGCGTCTCGCCATAGGCGCGCAAGGCGTCGATCTCGTCGCTCGTCAGGCGACGGTTGCGGTCGAGGACCGGTTCTTTCGAGGCGACTTCAGTCATGGCGCGGCGCTCCTTCGGGTTGACTGGCAGATAGCCGCGGCGCGGCCCGAATGGAACGCCTCGGTCTTTGGAGTCCCGATGCCCCCCTGGGCGCCCCCCGAGCGCCCCGGTTTTTTGACGTGTCGGCGCGATGGGGTAAACCGCGCGGCGTTCCGGCGGGTTTCCGGCCTCGTCGGCGGTAAGGAGCGAGCGATGGCGGGCGAAGCGGTCGGCGAGGCGCGGTTGCGCATCGCGGTGCAGAAATCGGGGCGCCTGTCGGATGGCAGCTTCGAACTCCTGAAGAGGTGCGGTCTGACGATCTCGCGCGCGCGCGACCGCCTCTACGCCCGGGCGCAGGAGATGCCGATCGACATTCTCCTCGTGCGCGACGACGACATTCCGGCGTTCGTCGCGGAAGGCGCCTGCGACCTCGGGATCGTCGGCGAGAACGTCTTCGAGGAAGACCGGCTGGCCGACCCCGACAGCGAGCTTGAGATCGCGATGCGCCTCGGCTTCGCGCGGTGCCGGCTGATGCTCGCCGCGCCGAAGGAGTTCGACGGCGACGAGACCGCGCTCGCCGGCCGGCGCGTGGCGACGTCTTATCCCGGCCTTACGCGCGCCTTTCTCGAGCGCGGCGGCGTGCGCGCGGAAATGGTGGCGATGGGCGGCGCCGTCGAGGTCGCGCCGCGGCTGAAGATCGCCGACGCGATCTGCGACATCGTCTCCACCGGCGCGACGCTCGACGCCAACGGGCTGAAACCCGTCGCCACGGTTTTCGAATCCGAAGCGATCCTGATGCGGCGCAAAGAGGCGATGTCGCCGGAGAAAGCGTCCGTCTACGGCAACCTCATTATGCGGATTGATGGGGTCATCGCCTCGCGCGACGCCAAGTACGTCATGATGAACGCGCCGCGCTCGGCGATTAAGGCGATTACGGAAATTCTGCCGGGCGTCGAAGCGCCGACCATTCTCGAACTTGCAGGGCAGTCGGATCGCGTCGCGCTTCATGCGGTGTGCAGAGAAAACGTCTTCTGGAGCACGCTCGAAGCGTTGAAGAAAGAAGGCGCGAGCGCGATACTCGTCGTGCCTATCGAAAAAATAATGCCGTGAGGCGCTAACCCAAATTTCATCCAGAACCCCCGCGGCGATCGCGCATAGGGCGAGGAATCTCTGCTAGGGAGATCGGCAGCGGCGCGCTTGCGGACAGGGGACGCGTCGTCGCTTCGCACGACCGCTCGCGCGCGGCGCGCCCTGTCGTTATGGTTGAATGCGGAACGTTCGCATCCGATGCGGGGCCGCCGTGCGGCGATGGCGCGGCGCCGTCGCGGCGGACGAAGTCGCGAGCGTTTCCGAGAGTCAGCGAGAGTTCGAAGGAGTATTCATGACGTCGACTGAAAAACCGTGGGCGGCGCGCGCGTTGGGCGCTGTGGCGTTTTTCGCCGCGGCGCGGGCCGCAGGACCGATTGGGGCGCAGTCGCCGCTGGCGCCGGCGGGCGGCGTCTGGGCGTGGTCCGCTGCGGCCGGAGACGCCGTTGAGCCGAACGGGCGCGACGGCCGGCCGATCGTGCAGCTCGGCGTCGGGGCGATGCAGTTCTACTCCCACGAGAACGCCCTCATCGATCAGCTGAAAGAGAGCGCCTGGGGCAACATGCGCGTCATCCTCCCAGACTACTCGCGCCGCGAATTCGACTGGATGCTCGACAACGGCTATTTCGACGTCGCGCGCCAGGCGGTGCGCAAAACCCCCGACGGCGGATCCGTCTCGTTCGGCTATGTGAAGTTCTCCTCCACGCTTGCGCCCGCCGGCTTTTTCGGGCGCGAGTGGGTCGTCGACTGGGCCGGCGACGGCGACATCGAGCTTTGGTCGCGAGACAAGCGGTTCGAGACGCGGCGCGTCGGCCGCAATCGGCTCGAAGCGACGTTCCACCCGGAACACCGAGAGAGTTTCCAAATCCGCCTCACTCGGGTCGGCGACGAGCCCGTGTCGCGGGTGCGCGCCTACGAGCGCAGCCGCGAGGACGCGCTCAACCGCGGCGAAATCTTCCGCGAGGCGTTCGTCGAGCGGGTGCGTCCGTTCAAAGTCCTGCGGCCGATGGACTGGAGTCGGGTCAACGGCTCGACGGTGACGCGGGTCGACGAACTGATGCGACCGGACGATTCGTTCTGGGGGAGCGGCCCGGGCAATTCCGGGCCCTTCCGCGTCGGCGTTCCGCTCGAGGTCCAGGCGCGTCTCGCCACGCAGACAGGCGCGGCGCTGTGGGTGAACGCGCAGCCGATGCTCGGCGCGCCGCAGGCGATCCGCGACGCGGCCGCCCAGGGCGTCGAAGCCGATCCGCCGGGCGCCCCCAACCGGCGGACGCGCACGGACAAATGGCGCGACATCGCGCGGCCGCACGCCGCCGCCATCGCCTACTCGGACGAGCTTCTCGTTTACGCGCGCCGGTTCGTCGCCGCGCTCGACGCCGCTGGCTACCCGCGCAATCGCGTCGCCTATGTCGAACTCGGCAACGAGGTCTGGAACAACGCCGGCGGCTTCGGCGTCGTGACCGGCTATTACTGGGGTCTCAGCGAGGGCTTGCGCGAGCGCCTCGGCGGCGCCGGCTTTCGTAAAGCGTACGGCTACATGTCGGCGAAGCTCGCCGCGGCGATGGAGCAAGCCGTCAGCGAGGGCGAGGCGCCGCGCGAGTGGGCCGTCGTCATCGGCGCCCAGACGACGTCGACGGGGCGCACGCGCGAGGCGCTTGACGGCGCCGACGCCTACTTCAAGGCGAACGGCGGCGACGCGGCGCGGGGACGGCTCGCGAGCCGTTTCGGCCTCGCCACCACGAATTACGTCCGCGGGGCGTTCGACCATCGGCGTAGGGACAATCTTTATGGGATAGAAGACCGGAAACAGTATTATCGCCGCTTTCTGCGCGACCTGGGCGCCGATCCCGACGCCCATGCGCAGCGGATCGCCGATTGGCTCATCAGCCACCCGTCGGGCCTGACCGTCGCCGGCCTCATGAAGAGCTACGACGCCCACGCGGAGATCATCGCCGATTGGGGCGGCTTCTATCTCGGCAATTACGAAGGCGGCAGTCACGACAGCTTCCGGGCGCGGGGCGGCGACGGCCTTTCGGACGCGGAGGCGAAGGAGATCGCGGCGTTCGCGGTGGCGTGGCATGGCTCCGATCACAACGCCCGGGTGACGCAGACCTTCGCGCGGGCGTTCTTCGAGCGCTTTCCGGGCGCGATGTTCGCGAACTACGCGCTCCAGGGCGAGCGCCGCGCCGACCGGCCGTGGATCGAGACCGGTCCCGGCGAGACGACGGCGGCGTCGCGGCTCTGGCGCGAGCTGGCGCGTACGGTCAGTCCGTAAGCGCAGTATCCCCGATCGGCCGCGCGCCGCGTGAGGTTGCGTCGCGCGCCCCGTTCTCTCGCCTCTGGCGATCCGGCCCCCGCGCGCGCGGGAGCGCACGGCTTTCATCTCTTTCGATAACGTGATCAATACGGGGCCTTGTGGCCTCGTCGGCCGCGCCGCGTCGAACGAGGAGGCGATGATGTGGGGGATTGATCGGGCGTGCGCGTCCGCGGCGCTCGCCGCTATCGTCGCGTCGGCGTCGCCGGCGGGGGCGGAGACGCTGCAGGACGCGTGGACGCGCGCCTACCAGACGAACCCGACGATCCAGGCCGCGCGGGCTCGTTTGCGCGCGACGGAGGAGCTGAAGCCGCAGGCGCGGGCCGCCGGTCTGCCCCAGATTTCGGCGACGGGGCTCTACGAGAACTCGAGCGTCGATCAGACGGTCAACGACGCCGCTTTCTCGGAGGATGAGGCGGCGACGAGCGAGCTGCGGTCGTTCGACCTCGACACGCTGACCGGCCGGGTCGACGGGGAGCTCGCGGTTTTCACTGGCTTGCGCAATTTTAATGCGATCCGTCAGGCCCGCGCGCGGATCGAGGCGGGCGGCGCGGCGCTCGCCGCGGTCGAACAGAACGTCCTCGCCCGCGTCGCCGCGGCCTATTTCGACGTCGTCCGGGATCAGAAAATCTACGACGCCACAGCGCAGAACGTCCGTGTGCTTTTGAAACAGCAGCGCGACACGGAGCGTCTGTTCGCGGTCGGCGACGTTACGCGCACCGACGTGGCCCAGGCCGGCGCGCGGCTCGACGGCGCAAAGGCGGATCTGACGAACGCCCAGGCCCGCCTCGAGATCAGCCGTCTGACGTATAAGGAACTGACGGGCGAGACGCCGGACACCCTGGATCCCAACCCGACGGCGCCGGAAGCGCCGGAGACGCTCGACGCCGCCCTGCGGATCGCGGACGATTACGCGCCCCGGGTCGTCGCGGCGCGCGCCAACGAAGAGGCCGCGCGGCGCGGCGTCGCCATCGCCAAGAGCGCCTTCGCGCCGCAGGTGTCGTTGACGACGCGCTACGAGATCTCCGAGGACCCCAGCTCCTTCGTGCTCGACGAGGACGAGTTCTCGTTCGGCGTGCGCGCCACCGTGCCGCTGTTTCTCGGTGGACAGAACTTTTCGCGCGTGCGCGAGGCCAAAGCGCTCAATGACGAGGCCCGCCGCCTGATCGTCGAGGCCGAGCGCCGCACGGCCGCCGAGGTCGCCGCGAATTGGCGCTTGCTGGAGGCGGCCCGGGCGAACACGACGACCGCCGCCTCGCAGCTCAACGCGAACGACGAGGCGCTCAACGGCGTGCGCCGCGAAGCGCAGCTCGGCCGCCGGACGACGCTCGACATTCTGGACGCGGAGGGCGAGCGCCTCGCGTCCGCGGTCGCGCTCGCAGAAGCCGAACGCGACGCGCGCGTCGCGACGATCGACGTTCTGGCGAGCGCCGGCGTTCTCGTCCGCGACGCCGGGGCGGCGGCCGAGTAAGGCCGATCGTCAGCTTTCGCGCAAGCCGCGGTTCAGCATTCGGAAGATCGGCGCCGCAAGGTATTCCAGCGGCGTGCGCTCGCCGGTTCTGATGAACACCTCCGCGCCCATACCGGCCTGGAGCTCGACCCTCTGGCTACCGAGCGACGTGGGCGAGAGTTTGACGCGGGCCTGGTAGTACGCGCCGCCCGTTTCCGGATCCAACAGGCGGTCGGCGGACACGAAGTCGACCTGGCCCTCAATGGGCTTCCGCGTTCTGCGGCTGAGCGACGTCAACTGGATGAACGCCGGCATGCCGGCGCGCACCTCGTCGATGTCCGACGGATCGACGGACGCCTCGACGACGAGTTCGTCGCTCGTCGGCACGACGTCGAGCAGCTTGTCGCCCGGACCGACGACGCCGTTCAGCGTGCGGACCTGAAGATCGACGACGACCCCGTCGATCGGAGAGACGACCTTCGTGCGGGCGAGCACGTCGGTCGCGGAGACGACCTTTTGTTCGAGGTCGAAAACGCTCGCCCGTTCGGCGCGGTAGGCGTCGACAACGGCGGTCTCGTGAGCGGTGCGCAATTCGCCCATTTCGAGCCGCGCCGACACGATGCGTTGTTGGGCCTGGGCGATCTGCGCTTCGAGGTCGGAAAGCCCGCCTTCGACCTCGGCGACGCGGCCGCGCAGCGCCAGAAGCCGCGGCTTCGGCACGAGCCCCTCCTTGAAGAGCTGCTCGACCTCCCGAAGCTCTTCGGCCAGAAGGTCCGACCGCGTCAGCGAGGCGTCGATCTGGCCGTTGAGGCCGGTGATCTCCTCCTCGGAGAGGGCGATAGTCTGGCGGAGGAGCTGCAATCGCTCGTTGAAGAGCTTCCGTCGGCTGAGGAACAGGTTTCGCTGCGCGCCCAGAACCGCGGCGACGGACGGGTCGTCGCTCGAGGCGAGATCGTCCGGAAACGTCACGTCGCTGAGGTCGTCGCGCTCGGCGCGCAAGCGCGCTTCGTTCGCGCGCGCTTCGAGCAACTGCGCCTCGAGCCGCTTCAGCGTGGTCGACGGCTGCACGTCGCTGAGCTCGATCAGCGTCTGGCCCTCGCGCACCGCGTCGCCGTCGTCGACGAGGATGCGCTCGACGATGCCGCCTTCGAGATGCTGGATCGTCTTGCGGTAGCTGTCGAAGCTGACGACGCCCGATGCGATCACCGCGCTCTCGATCGGCGCCGAACGGGCCCAGAGCGTGAAAAGGCCGACGAAGCCGACGATGATCGCCGCGCCGGCGGCGATCATCCGCCGCCCGAACGGATCGTCGGTCGAGGCCCTGGCTCGCGGTTTCGCGACGACGGGGGTGAGCGCGTTCGAGGGTTTCGGCGCGGGCGGGGCGGCGTCGTCATTAACCATGGGTGATCTTCTTCACGACGCCGGATTTCTTGTTCTTGACGGGTTTCGTCCGCCCCAGGAGCGCGATCGCCTCGGCGTTGGAGACGACGCGGATCTTGCCGGCGCGGATGAGGAGAACCTTGTCCGCGGTGCGTGCGGTGACCTTCGACAGGCTGGTGTAGATCACGATCGAGCCGCGCTCGGCGAGCGCCTTGAACGACCGGCCGAGAGCGCGGCGCGCGCGCAGGTCGAGATTGGCCTCCGGCTCGTCGAGCACGATGACGTCGGGCGAGCCGTAGAACGCGCGCGCAAGCCCGATCGCCTTGCGTTCGCTGCCCGAGAGGAGGCGGCCCGCCTCGTCGATGTCGGTGTCGTAGCCTTTCGGCAGGCTGAGGATCTTGTCGTGCACGTTGGCGAGCCGCGCGGCGTCGACGACGAGGTCGTAGTCGCCGGTCGCCATGCCGGCGACGTTCTCGCGCACGGTGCCGGGAAAGATGACGCTCTCCTGGGGCAGATAGCCGAGGGCCCGCGCGCCGTCGTCCGTCTGCGTTACGTGAACGCGCGTCATGTCGACGTCGCCGAGGCGCACGCGCCCGAAGCGCGGCTTCAGCGCGCCGGAGGCGAGGCGCGAGAACGTCGTCTTGCCCGTCGCCGAGCGCCCGACGACGGCGATGACCTGGCCGGGCGCGATGGTGAGGTCGATGCGGCCGAAAACGCTTTCGCGCTGGTCCGAATAGCGATGGCCCATATCGTCGAGCCGCAGGGCGCGTTGGCGCTGGCCGGCCTCGATCGACGGCGCGTCGCCGACGACCTGCAGAAGCGTGGTCTTTAGACGGACATAGGCGACGAGCGCGCTCTTCAGGTCGCGCCACTTCAGCATCGCCTTCTCGGTCATGGAGTAGGAAGACCGGCTAAGGATGCTCGCCGCGATCACGGCGCCGATGGTGAGTTCGTTCTGGATCACGAGCCAGACGCCGACGGCGATGCCGCCGATGCGCAGGCAACTGCGGCCGAAGCGCATCGCCGCCTGCATCGAGATCGAGAAGGCCCGCGAGCGATGGCCTTCGTCGTGGCGGGCGATCGCCTCGTTCTCCCAGCGGTCGGCGAGATTGTTCGCCATGCTGAGGGAATTGATCGTTTCGGCGTTGTTCTCCGCCGTTGCGACCCAGGCGCTCTCGCTTTCCTTCGCCCGGCTGGCGGCGTCGCGCGGCTCGCGGGTCATGCGTTCGTTGAGGACGCCGAGGATGAGAAGGGCGGAGATGGCGATCGCGAGCGTCGCGCCGAGATAGGGATGGACGAGGGTCACGACGATCAAGAAAACCGGCGCCCAGACGAGGTCTATCCAGGCGATCGCGCCGGAGCTCGACACGAAGGTCCGCAACGTTCCGAGGTCGCGCAGGGCTTTGCTGGGCGCGCCGGCGCGCCCGCGGCTGTCGGGCCGCATCGCCGCCTGGAACACCGATCGGCCGAAGCGCCGCTCGATCCACGCGCCCCAGTTCAAAAGCATGCGCCGGCGCACGACGTCGGTGCGGGCGCCGGCGCCCGCCGCGACGAGGGTAATCGAGGCGAGC
>JBHJHE010000031.1:0-32013 GCA_050331095.1 Parvularculaceae bacterium | reverse complement strand
GCGCGACCCGGCCGTCGACGACGCAGCGCTTCTCGGCGGGGAGCGTTCGACGGCGGCGACGGAAGAAACGCCGACGACCGACGAGACGGCTCCGCAGGACCTGGTCGTCACGTCCGGCGGCGTCACGACGCGTTCGGGTCTCCCCGTCAAGTCGGCCTACCCCGACGACGCCGACGACGTCGTCTTCGAGGCCGATTATGTGAGCCGCGCCGACGAAAACAGCCCGATCGTCGCAACGGGCGACGTGCGCGCCTATTTCGGCGCGCGGTTCCTGCGCGCCGACCGCCTCGTCTACGATCCGCAGGCGGACGTCGTGATCGCCGAGGGCGACGTCGCCATCACTGACGAAAACGACGAGACGACCTTCGCCGGACGGGTTCAGCTCTCCGGCGATCTGCGCGACGGCGTCGCGGAGAATTTCAGCGCCCTCCTGAGCGAACAGGCGCGCTTGGCGGCGGACTCGGCCGTGCGCACGCAGAACGCCAAAACGCGATTGACGAAAGCGGTCTATACGGCGTGCAGCGTCTGCAAGGACAATGGCGGCGCGAAGACGCCCACCTGGCGCATCAAGGCGCTCAGGGTCGTGCGCGACGAGGAACGCAAGGTCGTCCGCTTCCGCCACGCGTTTTTCGAGATCAAGGGCGTTCCCGTTCTCTATACGCCGCTGATCCAGGCGCCCGACCCCACCGTCGAGCGCCAGTCGGGCTTCCTGACGCCGCTCATCGGCGCGTCGAGCCGGCTCGGCTTCACCTTCGAGCTGCCCTACTATTTCGCGATCTCGAACACCCAGGACGCGACGTTCTTCCCGCGCTACACCTCGAACGACGGCGTTCTGTGGCAGACGGAGTATCGCCGCCGGTTCGACTCCGGCCGCCACATCGTCTCCGGCGGGGTCATCGACTTCGAGCCCGAGGGCTCGGAAGACGCCGACGCGCCGGAGATCCGCTGGAACGTCTTCGCGAAGGGTTTCCAGGATGTGACGCCGAACCTGCGCTTCGGCTACGACGTCGAGCGCGTCTCCGACGACAATTTCCTTCGCCGCTACGACGTGCGCCGCCGCGGGGAGCTGCGCAACGAAATCGACACGACGCAGACCAACCGCCTGCGCTCGAACGCGTTCCTGCAATGGAACCTCGACGGGTTCGACGTGCGCGCCGACAGTTTCGTGTTCCAGAATCTGCGCACGCTCACCGTTTGCGATTCCGATGCGGGCCAGCGCCAGCTCGTCACCTCGGCGAATTGTTCCGGTTTCGCGAGCGAGCTCGGGGTCCCGCTCGCCGAAACGTCCGTCAACGTCGCCGTCAACGACGTGACGCCCTTCGTTCTGCCGCTCATCGATCTGCGTAAGGAAGGCCCGGATTTCTTCGGCGGAAGAACTCAGTTCAACGCCAACTTCGCCTCTCTACAGAGGAAGAGCGGCGTCGACTCCCGCCGCCTCAGCGGCAGCGCCTACTGGGAGCGCGAGCGCATCACCCGCGGCGGCCACCGCCTCAAGGCCTTCGCAGAGTTGCGGGGCGACCTCTATCGCTTCGAGGATCTCGACGAAGGTACCGAAAGCGTCGCCGGCGTCGCCAACGACGACAACAGCTTTGAAGCGCGCATCGCTCCGACCGCCGGCGTCGAATGGTCGTATCCGCTGGCGGGGAGCATTCCCGGGGGGCGGCTTTTCATCGAGCCGCGCGCGCAGCTCGTCGCCAGCCTGAACGACCGCAACCCTCTCGCGATCATCAACGAAGATTCGCAGAACGTCGAATTCGACTATGTGGGCCTATTCGATTTCGACAAATCCACCGGGTACGACTCAATTGAAGATGGCCAGCGCGCCAATGTCGGCCTCGCCATGTCCGCGACGTTCGACAACGGTCTCGAAATCGACGGCTCCGTCGGCCAGCAGTTCCGGCTCCAGGAGACGGCGGCGTTCACGCCGCAGGCGGATCCGGGGGAGAGCGTCGTCGCGTTCCCCACCGGCCTCGGCGAGGAGCGATCGGACTACGTCGGATCTTTGAACGTCAATTTCCGCGGCCGCGTCGGCCTTGAGAACCGGTTTCGGCTCGACGACGACGGCGGCGGCCTGCGCCGCGTCGAATCGAGGGCGTTCATGAGCCTGTGGCGCCTGCGCACGAGCGCCAACTACGTCCTCCTTCGCGAGGAAGGCCTCGGCGACGAGTTCGCTGAACGCGAGGAGCTGACGGGCCGCGGCGTCTTCCAGGTGACGGACCACTGGAGCGCAGGCTTCGGCTGGCGCCAGGACCTGAACTCGAACCAGGTCATCCGACAGGACTTCTCCATTGGCTATCGCGACGACTGTTCGCTGTTCGAAGTCACGTTCCGCCGCGACCGCACCCGCGACGTGGGGCTAAACGTCGACAACGCGTTCTTGTTCCGCTTCACGCTGACGTCGCTTGTGGACTGAGCGGCCGCTCCGGTCCGGCCATTCGGCGCTGCGGCGCGGCGCCGCGTATTTGCGCCGTCGGCGATATACCTTATTTTCGCCGCGTCGGCGCGCGATTTGCGACTGTCGACGCCTCACGCGAACGGTTTGGGTTGTTTCATGGCGATTATGCGCGGGTTCATTCGATTCTTGGTCTTCATCGCCGCCGTGGGACTGATCGTCCCGGCGTTCGGGCAACCGCCCGCGCCAGCCGCCGGCGAGGATCGGACGGGTTTGCCGGAGAGCTACCAAGGCCCGGCGAGCGCGGTCGCGGCGGTAGTAGGCGACGACGTGATCACGACGTACGATCTGAAGCAGCGCGTGCGCCTCATGGTGATCTCGTCGGGCGGTCAGGTGACGCCGGATCTTCTTGGCGCGATCCAGGGCCGCGCCTTGCGCGACCTCATCGAAGAGAAACTCAAAATCGGCGAGGCGAAATTCTTCGAGCTCGAAGCCGAGCCCGACGAGATCGCGCAGGAGATGCGCGCCATGGCGGGTCAGTCGGGGCTCTCGGTGCCGCAGCTCGAACAGGCCCTCGCAGCCGAGGGCGTGTCGATGAAAAGCCTCGAGACGCAGATCTCGGCGGGCATCGTCTGGCCCCGCCTCGTCCAGGGCCGGTATGGCAAGCGCGTGCGCGTCGACGACGACCAGATCGAGGCGCAGATCGAGCGCATGCGCGAAGAGGCGACCTCGGAGCAGTATCTCGTGTCGGAAGTCTGCATTCCGGTGCCCTCGCGCGACCAGGCGCAGCGCTACTACGAAGGCGGCTTGCAGTTGATCGAACAAATGCGCCGGGGTGTGCCCTTCGCCGTCGTGGCGCAACAGTTCTCGGCCTGCACCTCCGCCGCCGCCGGCGGCGATCTCGGTTGGGTGCGCGCCGGCGAGCTGCCCGACGAACTCGACGACGCCGTGCGGGAGTTGCCGCCGGGCTCGGTCACGAACCCGATCCTGTCGGAGGGCGCGTTCATGATCCTCGCCGTGCGCGACAAACGCGAGGCGAAAGCGCAGGGCGAGAAGACCTACGCCCTCGCCTACGCCTCCGCCCCCGTCGCCATCGGCCGCGCGGCCGCGCGCCAGTCGCTTGAGAAGCTCGCCGACGCAGGCGCCTGCGAAGGGCGCCGACAGGACCTCGGGCCCGACGTATCGTCCGCGTTCGTCGACGGAATGAAGCTGTCTGATATCGACGAGCGCTTCCACGCGGCGATCGACGGGCGCGACCGCGGCGACCTTAGCCCGATCGTCGAGGCCGACGGCCATCTCCACGTCGCTTACGTGTGCGAGCTCGACGAAGGGCTCGGCATCCCGTCCTTCCGGACCGTCGAAGATCGTCTCTTCGGACGGCAGTTGAACCGCATCGGTCAGCAGTATCTGCGCGACGTCGAACGCAAGACGATGGTCGACGTCCGCCTGCAGACCCAACAGCCCGAAGGGTGAGCGCGACGCTCGCCCTCACCATGGGCGAGCCCGGCGGCGTCGGCGGCGAAATCGCCGTCGACGCATGGCGTCGCCTGAAAACGGACGGACCGACCTTCTTCCTGATCGACGATCCGGCGCGCGTGCGCGCCCTCGCCCGCGCCGCGCCCATCGCCGTCATCGACGCGCCCGACGCCGCGCCGGCCGCATTCCCCGACGCCCTCCCGGTTCTCGACGTCGGCGCGCGCGTCGCCGCGACGCCGGGCGAGGCGAACCCGGATAACGCCGCAGCCGTCGTCGCGTCGATCGAACGCGCCGTCGCCCTCGCCCTCGGCGGCGAAGCAGCCGGCGTCGTCACCAACCCGATCCAGAAGTCGGCGCTGATCGCCGCGGGCTTCGAGTTTCCAGGGCATACGGAGTTTCTGGCGGCGCTCGTCGCCGCGGCCCCATTCCCGGCGAACCGCCCGCGCGGACCGGTCATGCTGCTCGCCGGGCCGGACTTGCGCGCCGCGCCGGTCACGATCCACCAGTCGGTGCGCGAGGCGGCCGCCGGCCTGACCGCCGCGGCGATCGAACGCGTCGGCCGCGTCGTCGCCGACGGCCTCGCGCGGGATTTCGGGATCGCGGCGCCGCGGCTCGCGGTCTCCGGCCTTAACCCCCACGCCGGAGAAAGCGGCGCCATGGGCCGCGAAGACGCGGACGTTATCGCGCCGGCCGTCGCCGCGCTGAAGGCGGCGGGAATCGACGCCGTCGGCCCCCTGCCGGCGGACACGATGTTCCACGCCGCCGCGCGGGCGCGCTACGACGCGGCGATCTGCATGCTTCACGACCAGGCGCTGATCCCGGCGAACACCCTCGCCTTCGACGAGACGGTCAACGTGACGCTCGGCCTGCCGATCGTGCGGACCTCGCCCGCCCACGGCACGGCGCTCGCCATCGCCGGGCGCGGCCGGGCGAGGTCCGACAGCCTTGTCGCGGCGCTGCGCCTCGCGGCCGACATCGCGGCGCGGCGCGCGTGACGCCCAGCGATCTGCCGCCTTTGCGCGAGGTCATCGCGCGCCACGGCCTCGCCGCCGACAAAGCGCTCGGCCAGCATTTCCTCCTTGATCTGAACGTCACCGCGAAGATCGCGCGGACGGCCGAGATCGTCGACGGCGACCGCGTCCTCGAAATCGGTCCAGGCCCCGGCGGCCTGACGCGCGCGCTGTTGGCGGCCGGCGCGCGCGTCGTCGCGGTCGAAAAAGACGCCCGATGCCTCGAGGCCCTCGCCGAGATCGCCGCGGCGCACCCGGACCGGCTAAGCGTCGTACGCGGGGACGCGTTGCGCTTCGACGCGCGCGCGGCGTTCGCGGACGGCGCGCCGGCGAAGATCGTCGCCAACCTGCCCTACAATGTGTCCACGGAGCTCCTGATCCGGTGGCTGAGGCTCAACCATGAGCCCGACGCGCCTGCGTTCTGGTCGTCGATGACCCTTATGTTCCAGCGCGAGGTCGCCGACCGCATCCTCGCCGCGCCGGGCTCGAAGGTTTACGGACGGTTGTCGGTCGTCGCCCAGGCCGCAGCGGGGCCGCGCCGGGCGATGGACCTGCCGGCGCGGGCCTTCACGCCGCCGCCGAAGGTCGCGTCGAGCGTCGTCCATTTTTCGCCGGCGCCAGCGACGTTGGCGAACTTGCCGGCGCTCGAAGCGACGACGCGCGCGGCTTTCTCCCAACGCCGCAAAATGCTTCGTAGCTCAATGAAATCGCTATGGGGCGCCGACACCGAAGCGAGGCTCGAAGCCTGCGGCGTGTCGCCGACGGCGCGCGCCGAAGAGATCTCCGTCGAGCTTTACACGACGCTCGCGGGCGCGCTCGCCGGATCGTCGGGCGACGGCGCGCCAGGCGAAGGCGCACCGGACGATGGCGCGCCGGGCGATGGCGCGCCGGGCGATGGTGCGATCGTGCGCAACACCATCGACGCATTGTAGGCGTTCGGCTCGTTCGGCGTTGGGCCCGTTCCCATCAGCACTTCAAGGCGCGCGGTGAAAAAGCGGCGCGCCCCGACGCGCCCGAGATCGCCGCCGACGCCGACGGAAACGCCGCCGCGCCGACCGAACGACCCCGTGCCCAGCCCCGCGCCGACGCCGACCCCGCCCTTGCTTTCGCCGGCGACGTCGCGGGCGGCGACGAGAAACCAGTCATACCCGTTTTGAACGGCGAGTTCGGCGGCGCGGCGGATGGCGAAGTCCTCCACCGTGACCGCCGACGTGGCGCCGTCGCCGGCGAAGACGACGCGGAAGCGGTTGTCTTCGATGCGCCGCTCCGAATATCCGAAGCCCTTGCTGTCGGCCGGTCCGTAGGGGGTGCCGACCGCCGTGACGCAGGCCGCGAGAAAAGAGGCCGCGAGGGCCGCGAGGCCAAAACGTAATCGTGACGTCATGCGCGAATTCTCCATCGGGTCGCGGGCCTGGTCCGGCGCCGGGCTAGTCCGACGCCGCCTCGTCGGGCGTCAGCGTTTTCATGGCGAGCGCATGCACCGGCCCGCTCAATTCGTCCTTCAGGGCCGCGTTCACGAGGCGCTGGCGCGCCACTGGCGCAAGGCCCTCGAAACGATCCGAGACGATCGTCACGCGGAAGTGGCTTTCGCCGCCCGGCCGGGCGCCGGCGTGGCCGCGATGGAGATGCGATTCGTCGACGATCTCGACGCGGGCGGGGCCGAGCGCGGCCTCTAGCTTGTCCCGAAGGCGAACGGTTGCGGCCGTCAAAGCGTTTCTCCATCGATCGCGCCCGCCGTTTTGCGGCGCGGCGAAAATGCCCGCGTGTCAAGATTGTATCCATGACAGGCGCTCATCATACTTCGGTTATGACCGAAGAGCAGTACAAACCGCGTCTCGGGTTCGACATCCGCGTGAAACCGCCAAGCGCCCGCGGGCGGCGCAAGCAGGCGTGGCGCGAGGAAGAGCAGAAGCGGCCCTGCGAGCGGGAGGACTGCGCGGAGAAAGCGACCGTCAGGGTGGCGAAGTCGCCGCGGGACCCGAGCGAGCGCATCTGGCTATGCGCGCGCCACGCGGCGGAACACAACCGCAGTTGGAACTATTTCGATGGTCTGTCAGCGGAGGAGGCGCAAAAAGCGCGCCTCTCTTCGACCTATGGCGACCGGCCGACCTGGGAGATGGGCAAGAACGAGCGCGCCGCAGCGGCGGCGAAAGCGCGCGGCCAGGCGGACTTCGAGGATCCGCTCGGCGCCCTTGGCGAGGACGGCGCGCCCGCGCGCGCCGACGCGGGCTCCTATCGCGAGGGCCGCAAATTGCCGCGGCTTCAGGTCAAAGCTTTCGAAACGCTCGACCTCAAGGTCACTGCGCCGTCCGGCGACATCCGCCGACGCTACGCCGAACTCGTGCGCCGCTATCACCCGGATTCGAACGGCGGCGACCGCAGCGCCGAGGCGCAGCTTCAGGAGGTGGTCAAGGCCCACCAAATCCTCAAAAAAGCGGGGCTCTGCTGAGACGCCCTGACGCGTCCGCGGCGGCCTTGCGCTCAGGCTTTCTTTGACGGAGCTTCCGCCGACGCGCCGAGACAGGACCCGGCCGCGGGAGACGATCTGGCATGCAAGACGAGACATTTTTGGACCAACCGGAAAAGACGGTCGCCGCGCGCAAGGCGTTCGACGTCGATTTCGACATGGACGCGCCGGCCTTCGCCGAGCCGAACGCCTACGTCCCCGCCGTCGACGAGACGTATCGGTTCGACCCGGCGACGACGCGCGCGCTCCTCGCCGGCTTCGCCCACAATCGCCGCGTCATGGTCCAGGGCTTCCACGGCACGGGCAAGTCGACCCACATCGAGCAGGTCGCCGCGCGGCTGAACTGGCCATGCGTGCGCGTCAATCTCGACAGCCATGTGAGCCGCATCGACCTGATCGGGAAAGACGCGATCGTCGTCGAGAACGGGACGCAGGTCACCGCCTTCAAGGAGGGCATCCTTCCGTGGGCGTTCCAACGGCCGGTGGCGCTCGTCTTCGACGAGTACGACGCCGGCCGGCCCGACGTGATGTTCGTGATCCAGCGCGTTTTGGAGGCGGACGGCCGGCTGACGCTCCTTGACCAGAACAAGGTCCTGACGCCGAACCCCTATTTTCGGCTCTTCGCGACGACGAACACGATCGGCCTCGGCGACACGACGGGGCTCTATCACGGCACGCAACAGATCAACCAGGGCCAGATGGATCGGTGGTCGATCGTCACGACCCTGAACTACCTGCCGCACGACGAAGAGATCGCGATCGTCCTCGCCAAATGCCCGACCTACCGGACGAAGGCGAAGCGCGAGACGATAGACGCCATGGTCCGCGTCGCCGACATGACCCGCAACGCCTTCATCAATGGCGACGTCTCCACGGTCATGAGCCCGCGCACCGTGATCACCTGGGCCCAGAACGCGGACATTTTCGACGATGTCGGCTACGCGTTCCGGGTGACGTTCCTCAATAAATGCGACGAGCTCGAACGGCCGACGGTGGCGGAGTTCTACCAGCGCGCGTTCGGCGAGGATCTGCCGGAGGCGGCCTACCAGGTCGAAGTCGCTTAAGGGCCCCCGTGGCGAAGCGCTGCCTCGCCTGCGACGGCGGCGACCTTTCGCTGGCGATGGCGTGGCGCGACTGGGTCGCGGCGTGCGCGAAGCGTCCGGACGGTCCGGGGCGCCTCGCCGCCGCCGAAGCGTGCGGCGTCGCGGCCGCCGCGCCGGATCTTCTCGCGTGCGCCGACTGCGGGGCGATCTCCATGGCGCCGGTCCCGGGCGACGATCAGCTTGCGGCGTTCTACCAGAACTATCACGCCACCGACGATTTCGTCCGCAAGGCGCGCAAGAAGACGCGGCGCGCCATACGCCGGCTTCTCCCGTTTCGCCTGCTCGCGGGCGCCGGCGCCTCCTTCCTCGAGGTCGGCGCGTCAATCGGCGTCGGGGCCGAGGCGGCGCGCCGGCTCGGGTTCCGGGCCGTCGCCCAGGAGATCGACGCCAACGCCGTCGCGCGCGGCGGAGCGCTCCATCCGCGGGTCGAGTTCATCTGCGGGCCGCTCGACGACGCCGCCGCGCGCGGGCCCTTCGACATGATCTACTGCGCCGAGGTGATCGAACACGTTCCCTCGCCGCGCTCGTTCGCCGCGCAGCTCTACGCGCTCGCCGCGCCGGGCGCGCGCCTGTTCCTCACGACGCCGGACGCTGGCCACCCGCGCCGCCCGGCGCTCGATCGATGGGGATCGGTGAAGCCGCCCGAACACGTGACGCTTTTCACGAAGCGCGCGCTCACGACGGTTTTTGAGAACGCGGGCTTCGAGCGGCCGCGCTTCTTTCCGTACGCAAAGCCCGGCGTGCGCATGGTCGCGCGCCGTCGGACCTGAACGGCGCGCATTGTCGGGCGAGGGGCCGCGGGACTAAACTTCGCCGGCCGACATTCCGAAGGGCCCGCCAGCATGACCATCGCCGCCGATCTGAAATCGCGCCTGCGACTGCCCGTCATCGCCGCGCCGATGTTCATCGTCTCGAACCCGAAGCTCGTCGTCGCCCAGTGCGTCGCCGGCGTCGTCGGCTCGTTCCCGGCGCTGAACGCGCGGCCTGCGGAAAAACTCGGCGCGTGGCTCGATGAAATCGAAGAGGGCCTCGACCGCTGGAACCAGGCGAACCCGGACCGGCCCGCCGCGCCCTACGCCGTCAACCAGATCGTACACCGATCGAACGACCGGCTGATGCGCGACCTCGAAACATGCGTCAAGCGCGAAGTTCCGATCACGATCTGCTCTCTTGGGGCGCGCACGGAGATCTACGACGCCGTCCACGGATACGGCGGGGTCGCCCTCCACGACGTCATCAACAACGGCTTCGCGCGCAAGGCGATCGAAAAAGGCGCGGACGGGCTGATCGCCGTCGCCGCCGGGGCCGGCGGGCACGCCGGACCGATCTCGCCTTTCGCCCTTGTGCAGGAGATCCGCGCCTGGTTCGACGGCCCCCTCGCGCTTTCCGGGGCCATCGCCACGGGCGACGCGGTCCTCGCCGCCGAGGCCATGGGCGCCGATTTCGCCTATATCGGCTCGCCCTTCATCGCCGTCGACGAGGCGAACGCCAGCGACGGCTACAAGGACGCCATCGTGGAGTGCGGCGCCGACGACATTGTCTACACGAACCTTTTCACCGGCGTGCACGGAAACTATCTGAAGCCGTCGATCAGGGCCGCAGGCCTCGACCCCGACGATCTCCCCGAAAGCGACCCGTCGAAAATGAACTTCGGCTCCGGCGGCGACACGGACGCCAAGGCCTGGAAGGACATCTGGGGCTGCGGCCAGGGCGTCGGCGCGATCGACGCCCGCCGGTCCGCCGGAGCATACGTCGATCTTCTGGCGGCGCAATACGCCTCCGCGCGAGCCCGGCTCGGGCTTTCGTGAGGCGAGCGCCGCCGGCTACGCTCCCAAACGATCGATCAGATGATCGCCGATCCGCAGGCCGTTGGCGACGACCGTCAGCGTGGGGTTCACCGCCGCGCTGGAGACGTTGACGCTGGTGTCGCCGACGTAAAGATTATCGAGCTCGTGCGCCTTGCACGCGGCGGCGACGACCGATGAGGCCGGGTCCGCGCCCATGCGCAAGGTGCCCTGCTGGTGGGCGACGCCGAAGAGCGGCAACAGTTCCGAGAACTGATAGCGGTGTTGGCGGGCGCACCCGCACATCCGGCCGAGCTCGGACATTTTGCCCATGAAGCGTTCGACAAGCCGGTTGTGCGCCTCGAGGTTGTTGTACCAATAGTCGAGCGTGATTTCGTCACGGCGGTTGATGCGCACCCGGTTCTTCGCGCGCGGCAGGTCCTCCGTCACCGCGAGGAACGCCAGAATGCGCCGGGCGATCAGGTTCGCGAGAACCTTCGGGAACGCCCAGGTCGGGACCATGGCGCGCACCTGGCCGCGGATGGCGTCGGCGTTCATGTACTCGAGGCCCTGAATGTTCCCCATCGGATAGTCGAAGCCGCCGCCGGGGTCTCCCCAGTAGAAATCGTTGAGCGCGAGGGTCTTCGAAAACGACGCTTTCACCGGCGCGCCCGTTGTCGACAGGACGGCGGAAAGCGTGTGGAACATAAAATTGCGACCCACCTGGTCGGACCCGTTGGCGAGCCCCTCCGGATGCGTCGCGTTCGCCGAGCGCAGGAGAAGCGCCGCGGAGTTCACCGCGCCGGCCGCCAGGACCACGACGTCGCCGCGCACGCGCGCGGTCTCGCCGGCGCGCTCGTAGACGACGCCCGTCACCTCGCGCCCGCGCCCATCGGTCTCCAGGCGAACGACCCGCGAGTCCGGTTGGACCGTGACGTTTGCGAACGCCTCGGCGGCGCCGCCGATCGCGCGCGCATCGGACTTCGCGCGCATGAGACAGGGGAACCCGCCGCAGGTCGTGCAGCGCACGCACGCCCCGCGCCAGGGCGCGGCGTCTTCCCGGTCGATGCCCAGGGGCAGGACGAACGGCTTCCAGCCGCCGGACTTCAGATCGGCGCGCAGCGCCGCGATTTCAGGATCGTCTTCGATCGGCGGCAGGGCGAATTGCGGCGCGTCCGGATCGTCCGTCGGGTCCGCGTTGTCGCCGGCGCGGTCGCCGCGCACGCGCCAGATCGTCTCCGCCTCGTCATAATAGGGCTTCAGATCGGCGTAGGAGATAGGCCAGGCCGGCGAAACGCCGTCGCAATGGGCGACCTCGTCGAAATCGCGTTTGCGGAAGCGAAAGAGCGCCGAGCCGTAGAACGACGTGTTGCCGCCGACCCAATAATGCGTCGTCGGATGGAGCTTGCGGTTCTTGCGGTCGCGCCAGACCTCGGTCGTTTTATAACGCTCACGAATGAAGACCTCGCGCGCGTCCCAGTTTTCAACCCCGATGGGCAGGCGCGGTCCCCGCTCCAGGATCAGGATCGACTTGCCCGTCTCGGCGAGACGGCGCGCGATCGTCGCCCCGCCGGCGCCCGAACCGATGACGACGACGTCGTAAGAGGCGTCGACGCGCTCCGCGCCGCCGGCGAAGAAGGCGTTCGCCGCCCGTTTCTTGCGTCCGAACATGTGGGCCCCCTCGAGCGCGTTCCTCGGCCTCGTCTCTCGGGCGTTCAGTCGCCCACGTAATTCTTCGCCGCCGCAGCGCGCGTCATCGGCGTCACCAGGGGCCCCGGCGCGTACTGCAGGAACATCGCGCCCAGTTTCGGCAGAAGCCCCGGCACCACCACCTCGTCGCCGCGCATCGCCCGCGTCCAGGCCTCGTCGACGATCTGCGCGGCGGTCTGCACCAGGAACTTCGGCGTCGACGACATCGCGTCCGCCACGTCGTTCGCCTCCTGAAACTCCGTGTCGACGAAGGCCGGCGTCACGGCCGTCGCGCATACGCCAAGCTCGCGCGCCTCGGCCGACAGGGACTGGGAGAACTTCACCAGAAAGCTCTTGCCGGCGGGATAAAGCGTGTGGCCCTTGCCGCCGGACGAAAACGCCGTGATCGAACTGACGTTGACGATGCGCCCCCACCCCGCTTCGAGCATGCGCGGCATGACGAGATGGGCGAACGTCACCGGCGCGGTGACGGTGAGTTCGATGAACCGGCGCTGCTGCTCGAGCGTCGTCTTGGCGAAAACGTTGCGCAGGCTGTAGCCGGCGTTGTTGACGAGAACGTCGACGCGCCGGCCGGCGGCGGCGATCGCGTCGACGACCTTGCCGGGCGCAGCGGGCTCGCAAAGATCCGCCGGCAGCGCCATCGCCTCGACGTCATGGTCGGCGCGCAACTCCGCCGCGAGGATCTCAAGCCGGTCGGCCCGGCGCGCGACGAGGCCGACGTCGCAGCCTTCCGCCGCGGCGCGGCGCGCGAACGCGGCCCCGATGCCCGACGACGCGCCGGTGACAAGCGCGAATTTGCCCTTCAACGTCATTTTCGTGTTTCGCGTTGGCGGCCCCTCGCGCCAGACATGGCGCTTACTGAACCAAGCACCGGGCGCGCGCATCGGCAAATAACAATGTCGGGCGCGGCGATCGATGAAGCGACGCGCTTGGAAGGCGCGCCGACAGAACGTAGAAAGCGGTTATGGCTCCGACATCTCCACGTGCGCGTCGGCGCAACTGCAAAATCGTCGCGACGCTGGGCCCTGCGAGCTGGGCGCCGCCGACGCTGCGCCTCCTCCACAACGCCGGCGTCGACGTCTTCCGCCTCAATTTTAGCCACGGCGCCCACGAAAAAACCGCCGAGGCAATGCGCGCCGCGCGCGAGATCGAAGCGGAGACCGGTCGTCCAATCGCCGTCTTCGCCGACCTGCAGGGTCCGAAAATCCGCACGGGCGTCATGCCGAACGACGGCGTCGATCTGAAATACGGCGCGACCTATCGCCTGGCGCTCGCCCGCGAGAGCGACGATCCGGGGGTCATCCCGATCCCCCATGAGGAAGTGCTGAGCGTCTTGCAGCCCGGCGACATTCTGCGCCTCGACGACGGCAAGCTTCAATTGACGGTGTCGGCGCGCGACGGCGACGACGTGACGGCGAAGGCCGACACGCCAGGCCGGCTCTCAAACCGCAAGGGCGTCAACCTGCCCGGCCGGCAACTGCCGATCTCCGCGCTTACCGACAAGGACCGCGAGGATCTCGACCACGCCCTCGCGATCGGCGTCGACTATGTGGCGCTGTCGTTCGTTCAGCGCCCGGAGGACGTGCGCGAGGCGCGGGAGATCATCGGCGATCGCGCACGCATCATCTCGAAGATCGAAAAACCCTCAGCGGTGGAGCTCCTCGACGACATCCTCGCCGAATCCGACGCCGTCATGGTGGCGCGCGGCGATCTCGGCGTCGAGCTGCCGCCCGAAGACGTGCCGGGCATTCAGCGGCGCATCGTCAAAGCGTGCCGCGCCGCCGGCAAGCCGGTGATCGTCGCGACGCACATGCTGGAATCCATGGTCGACGCCATCGCGCCGACGCGGGCCGAAGCGTCCGACGTGGCGACCGCCGTCTTCCAGGGCGCCGACGCCGTCATGCTGTCCGCGGAGACTGCAGTCGGCCGCCACCCGGCGACCGCCGTCGCCATCATGGACCGCATCATCGCCGCGACGGAGCGGGACCCGGACACCGGCGCGCGCGCCGCGGTCCACGACGACGGCGATGACGCGCCCCACACGACGGCGGACGCCATCACCCTCTCGGCGCGCCGCATCGCCGAAGTGCTCGATTGCCGCTTAGCCGTCGCCTATACGAAGACTGGGTCGACGGCGCGCCGGCTGTCGCGCGATCGGCCGCGCTGCCCGATCCTCGCCGCGACGCCGATGGCCGAAGTCGCCCGCCAACTGGCGCTGCACTGGGGCGTGTCGCCGGTGGTCACCGAGGACATCGCCGACTTCCACGAAATGCTTCACAAGGCTGACAAGCTGGCCCGAGACCACGGCGCGAGCGACGGCGAACGGGTCATCATCCTCGCCGGCTATCCCTTCGGCCGGCCAGGCAAGACGAACACGATCAAGATCAGCCGCATCGGCGCGCTCGAGGATTAAGTCTCCTGCCGCCGTGGCGGCGAGCCGCGACGGCGAAAGGAAAAGATCGTTTTAGCGACCTTGACGATTGTCGCGCCAACGACTCATCGCCCGCGCAACGCATAGCGCGAAACAGGCGCGCCACGCAGATCAGCCCGTTTCCGCTTGGAGAACCGCATGGCCATTCAGACCCGATCCCTCGACTACAACCATGACGGCGCGGCGCTGCGCGCGTTCGTCGCCGACGACGACGCGAAGCCGGGGCCGAAGCCCGCGGTTCTCGTCGCCCACGCCTGGGCCGGGCGCAGCGCGTGCGAGGACGACGCGGCGAAGCGCATGGCCGCTCTCGGCTATGTCGGCGTCGCCATCGACGTCTACGGCGCCGGCGTTCTGGGCGCCTCGAAGGAGGAGAACGAAGAGCTGATGACGCCCTTCGTGCAGGACCGCGCCCTGCTGCGCGCGCGCCTCGCCGCCGGGCTTGAGGCGGCGCGCGGCGACGCCGCGGTCGACGGCGCCAAGGTCGCGGCGATCGGCTTTTGCTTCGGCGGCTTGTGCGTTCTCGACATGGCGCGCGCCGGGCTGGACGTCCACGGCGTCGCGTCGTTCCACGGGCTCTTCATGCGCCCCGACGACCTGCCGGTCCAACGCATCGACGCGAAGGTGATCGCCTTCCACGGCTACGACGACCCCATGGCGCCGCCGGACGCCATGGTCGGCTTCGCCAACGAGATGACGGAAGCCGTCGCCGACTGGCGCCTTCACGCGTTCGGCGGTACGATGCACTCCTTCACCAATCCGGACGCCAACGATCCCGATTTCGGGACCGTCTACAGCGACCTCGCCGCGACGCGCTCATGGAACGCGCTCGAGGGTTTTCTTCAGGAATGCTTCGCTTAAGCATTCAATGGTTCAACGCCGTTCGCCGCTCGCGTTGCGCTACGCGGGAACCCCTTTGCGATCGGGCAACATCAAGGAGCACGCCATGGCTGACCGTCTCAGCGCCGTCGTCACCGGATCGACCAGCGGCATCGGCCTCGGCATCGCCGAGGCGCTCGCCAAGAACGGCATGAACGTCACCCTCAACGGCTTCGGCGACGCCGACGAAATCGAACGCGAGCGCAAGCGCCTCGCCGACGAATACGGCGTCGACGCGCGCTATGACGGCGCGGACATGACCAAGCCCGCGGAGATCCGTGCCCTGATCGACGGCAGCGACAAGGCGTTCGGCAAGACCGACGTCGTCGTCAACAACGCCGGCATCCAGCATGTCTCGCCGATCGAGGAGTTCCCCGAGGAGAAGTGGGACGCGATCATCGCCATCAACATGTCGT
Source organism: Parvularculaceae bacterium (assembly GCA_050331095.1). Lineage (GTDB taxonomy): Bacteria > Pseudomonadota > Alphaproteobacteria > Caulobacterales > Parvularculaceae > MED-G105. The sequence continues at coordinate 16,348 of JBHJHE010000031.1, read as the reverse complement.
CCGCCTTCCATACGATAAAGGCGGCGTTTCCAGGCATGAAGTCCCGCGGCTTCGGACGGATCATCAACGTCGCCTCCGCCCACGGCCTCGTGGCCTCGCCCTTCAAGTCCGCCTACGTCACCGCCAAGCACGGGATCGTCGGCCTGACCAAGACGATCGCGCTCGAAGGCGCCGAGCACGGCGTGACCTGCAACGCGATTTGCCCCGGCTACGTCAAAACGCCGCTCGTCGAGAAGCAAATTCCGGACACGGCGAAAGCGCGCGGCATGACGGAGGAGGAAGTCGTGCAGAACGTCATCCTCGAGGCCCAGCCGACGAAGGAGTTCGTCACCGTCGAACAGGTCGGCGCGCTCGCGGCTTTCTTGTGCGGGTCCGATGCGGCTCAGATCACCGGCGCGGCGCTGCAGATGGACGGCGGCTGGGTCGCTCAGTAGGCGTTGGGACCCGTGGCCGGAGCGAACGTCAAGAAGATCAACCTCGCCCTTCAGGGCGGCGGGGCCCACGGCGCCGTCACCTGGGGCGTGCTCGACCGTCTGCTGGAAGACGAAAGCCTCGACATCGACGGCATCTCCGGCGCGAGCGCCGGCGCCGTCAACGCCGCCGCCCTCGCCTACGGCTACTATATGGGCGGAGCGTCAGGAGCGCGGGAGTCCCTCGACAACCTCTGGCGCACGATCGCGGAGGTCGGCTCGGTCTTCAGCCCCGTGCGCCCCTCGCCGCTCAGCGCCGCGCTCGGCGAATACAATCTCGACGCCAGCCCGGCCTATCAGTTCTTCGACGCCTTCACGCGCATGGTCTCGCCCTATCAGTTCAATCCGTTCAACATCAATCCGCTCCGCGACGTTCTGGAGCGGTGCATCGACTTCAAGAACCTGGCGCGTTGCACCCGCACGAAGCTCTTCCTCTCGGCGACGAACGTACGCACGGGGAAGGTCCACGTCTTCCACACCAAGGACGCGACCGTGGACGCCGTATGCGCGTCGACCTGCCTGCCGTTTCTCTTCAAGGCGGTCGAAATCGACGGCGAGCACTATTGGGACGGCGGGTACAAGGGCAATCCGGTCCTGTTCCCGTTCTTCTACAACGCCGACGCCAGCGACGTCATGATCGTCCACGTCAATCCGTTGGAGCGCGCCGAAGTCCCGATGACGTCGCCCGACATCATGAACCGCATCAACGAGATCAGCTTCAACTCCTCGCTCCTGCGGGAATTGCGGGCGATCAGCTTCGTCCACAAGCTCCTCGACGACGGCTGGCTCAAGGACGAGTACCGCGACCGCCTGCGGAACATCCGCGTGCATTCGGTGCGCAGCGACGTGGCGCTCGCGCCGCTCTCGGTCGCCAGCAAGTTCAACGTCGACTGGCGCTTTCTTCAGTCCCTGAAGGAAAAAGGCCGCCAGGCCGCTGAAATGTGGCTTGCGGAGAATTACGACTGCATCGGCGTCAAATCGTCGGTGAACCTGCGCGCCATGTTCGACGGTTCGGGATCCTGACCGCTCACCGCTCACCGTCTTCCGGGTCCGCCCATTCGTCCGTCGGCGCACGGTAGGCTTCGCTGAGCCCCCGGTGCAGGTCGACGTCGGCGCACCTTTTCGAACAGAACGGCTTGTAGGCCGCGGCGACGGGTTCGCCGCACACGGCGCACGTCGGGCCCGTCGTCGTCCGTTTGCGTTCAGGGTCGTTCGACAAGACGATGCTCCCAGGGCGTCAGATCCGCGGCCGGCGCGACCGCGAGCCGGGGCCCGTAGGCCGCGGCGAGACGATCCGTCCATTCGTTGCGTTCGGCGACCATAGCCGCGAGGCGCGCGCCAAGGTCAAGTTTGAAGCGGGCTCGCGGGCTCGCGGCGAGCCGCGCCTCCGCCGCAGCGATCGCCCGGCGCGCGCGCCATGGGACGCGGAACGCCAGGCCCGGCCGCGCGAACGGCGCTTTGTCGTCGGCGACTTCCTCCGTCGCGAACGCCAGAAGGCTCGGCCCGCGCCGCGGCGCGACGATGTCGGCGAGGCCATCCGGCGCGACGCGGCCAAGCCGCGCGCCGGCGAGCGCGGGGCCGGCGCGGGCGAGCTCGGCGCGCAGGAGGCTTTCAAGCGCCTTGCGCGCCGGCGCGCCGGACTGCGTCGTGAAGTCGACGACGATCCGCCCGCCGATCGACCGGCGCGCGAGCTCTGCGATCGCGACGCTCGCCGCCTTCGCGTTGAGCCTGTCGTTCGCCGCGCCCTTGGCCCGGCCGCGCTCCAGCGCCGCGCCGGCGGCGACGTCGACAAACGCGCCGGCCGCCGTTTCGTCGAACGTAAGACGCCCGCCATCGCCGATCGGCGCGGCCCGCACCAGCGCGTCGTCGACGCGCGCTTCGAAATCCACGTCCGCGAACGCCTGCGCATCGAACGACAGCGCATCGAACGACAGCGCCGTCGTCGCCGCAACGTCTCTAAGCGGGTCCGCAAGCCGAACGTCCGTATAAAGAATCTCAGCGAAACGTCGCGGCGGCCACCGGCGAAACGCCTCGAGCGCCGGCGAGAGCGCCGGCGCCGCGCGGCCCGGGGGCCGCCGGGCGGCGTCCGGCGCGACGGCCGACGCTGAAAGTCCGGACGCGCGCCAGTCCGGATCGAGAACGGCGCCCTTGACGCCGTCGGCCTCGCGGCGCACGGCGGCGAGGACCCGCGCCCCCTCCGCCCAGCCGGAGGGCGTTTTCCGGAACGGCGCGAAGGCGTCGCGCGCAGCGCCGACGTCGACGAACGCGCCGCCGACGGCCGGCTCAATCGCGCGAACGACGCCGACCGCGACGTCGCCCGCGCGCAAGGGCGCGTCCGGCGCTTCCGGGTCGGCGATCGATCGCGCGAACGCGAGCCCGACGACGGCGCCGTCGCCGCGAACGGCGGCGAAGCGCGTCTCCGCCGCGCCGGCGTCAACCAGCAGCGCGAACCGCGCCGTCATCACTGTCATCGCCGTCGATGGACGCGGACCAGCCGGCGCCGCGCAACAGGTTCGCCGTCTCATATAGCGGCAGGCCGACGACGTTGGCGTACGAACCGATCAGGCTGACGACGTGCATGGCGAACAATCCCTGAATGGCGTAGCCGCCCGCCTTCCCGCGCCATTCGCCGGAGGCGAGGTAGGCGTCGACGTCGGCGTCCGACAGGCGCCGCGCCTTAACCCGCGTCTCCGCGAGCCGCTCGCGCCGTTCGTCGGCGGGCCCATAGAGCGCCACGCCGGTGTAGACGCGGTGCGACCGCCCGGAGATGAGCGCGAGGCAATAGCGCGCCGTCGCTTCATCCTCCGCCTTCGGAAGAATGCGTCGGCCGCAGGCGACCACCGTATCGGCGGCGAGCACGAAGGCGCCGGGCCGCGCGGGCGCGATTTTCGCGGCTTTCTCTCGGGCGAGCCGCGCCGCGTACAGCCGCGGAAGCTCGCCGTCGGTCGGGGTTTCGTCGATCTGCGAGGGTGCGATCTCGTCGGGCGTCACGCCGATCTGGGCGAGGAGATCGCGCCGGCGCGGGCTCGCGCTCGCCAGAACGAGGGGCGCGCGCGCCATGGCGGCGGGCCTATTTGAAGCGATAGGTGACGCGGCCCTTCGAGAGGTCATAGGGCGACATTTCGACGAGAACCTTGTCGCCGGCGAGCACGCGGATGCGGTTCTTGCGCATTTTGCCCGCCGTGTGGGCGATCAGCTCATGGCCGTTCTCCAACTTCACGCGAAACGTGGCGTTCGGAAGAAGCTCTTCCACCACGCCTTCGAATTCCAAGAGCTCTTCTTTCGCCATCCGGTTTCCGGCCGTCGTTCCTCTGCCTCGCCGGCGCGCGCCGACGGCTTTGTTATGTCGAGAGGCGGCGGCCCCCAACCCTGGCGCGCGCGGGCGAGCCCCGGCGCGCGCGAGGGCGGAAAATGGTCGCGCGCCGCGGCGAAATCAAGATTTTTCGATGAAATCCGCGAACCGAGCGTCGATCTTGGCCGCGAGGTCGTCGCGCGCGGCGCGGTAAGCGGCGGAGAGCGCCGCGTCATCGCCGCGCGCGTCGGTCGGATTATCGATCGACCAGAACTCCACGCGATCGGCGGGCATCAGCCGGCGCGCCGCGCCCGCCGCCTCCGGCGTCATGGCGATCGCAAGATCGAACGCGGACACGTCGACGTCGTCCATCGCCTTCGGCTCGTAAGGCGCGAGGGGCGTCATCGTCTCCGCCAGAATGCCCTCGACGAACGGATCGAGCGCGCCTTCGTAGACGCCGGCGCTGTCGACCCTAAGGCCCGGCGCGCGCGCGCGCAGGAGCGCCGCGCCCATGGGCGAGCGAATGGAATTCATGTTGCAGACGAACAATACCGATCTGATCGCCCTCGCCGCGTTCGCCATGGGAGCCGCCTAACGCATGTGAAAGCTGCAGATGAGCGTGAAGAGCCGACGCGCCGTGTTGTCGTCGAGCTCGATCTTTTCCTTCAGTCGCTCGCGCAGAATGTCGGCCCCCTCGTTGTGCATCGACCGCCGCGCCATGTCGATCGTTTCGATTTGCGCCGGCGCGGCGTTGCGGATGGCGTCGAAGTAGCTTTCGCACAGCATGAAATAGTCTTTGATGATCTTGCGGAACGGCGTCATCGACAGGTGCACCTGACCGATCGCGACGCCGCCGACGGCGCGCACGTCGAAGACGAGGCGACGCTCCACGTTCGAGAGATAGAGTTCGAACGGCCCCTCGCCGGCGCCGATCGGGTCGAAGAAGTTCTCCTCAAGGAGATCGTAGACGGCGACCTTGCGTTCGTGTTCGACGTCCGCCGTCGCCGGCGCGAGGGATCGCTCGTCGAGTTCGATTTTGACGATGCGTTTCGTCGCGTTGTCCCCGCCGTCGCCGCCCATGTCGCCTCTGATCTCCGCTGTTGGAGCCTAGCTCCATTGCGGCGCCGCGTCACGCCGGGGCGGCGCGTCACGGGGGGCGGCGCGTTCGGGAACGGCGTGATTGGCCGGCGCGTTAACGCTGCGCTAACCATGAAGGCCGACATCGCCGCTGTTCGTCGAAGGGGTCGCGTAACATGTTCATACCGCTTGCGATCGTCGCCGACACGGCGCCGGACGTCGCCCGCGCGCTGCTCGACGCGGCGGCTGAAACCGGAAACCCGGCCGAGATCGGCGCCGTCTCGCGCGCGGCGCAAAAAATCTTCCCGGACGACGCCGATGCGATCGCCGACTACGCCGCAGCCCTCGCAAGCCAGGCCGCAGCCGACGCAGACGCCGACGCGCCCGTCGCCGTCGCAGACGCAAACCCCGCGGCCGAACCTGTCGAAACCGCGGAAACCGAGGACAAAGACGACAAGCCGAAAACCGGCGGCGTCTTCGCCCTCGCCCCGTGGGACGGCGACGTCGCCTTCTCCGCCGTCTCCGCGACGGGCAACTCCGAAAACGCCGCCCTCGGCTTCAATTTCGAAGGCCAGCGCGAAGGCGGCGGGTTGAAGCACACCGTCAACGCCTTCGCCGATTTCGGCGTCGCCTCCGACGAACTCAACCAGAAACGTTGGGGCGCGTCCTATCAGGGCGACGTCGAGTTCTCGCCGCGGGGCTACGCTTTCGGCCGCGTCGAATACGAAGAGGACGAATTTTCCGGCTTCGACTACCGCCTCTTCTTCGGCGCCGGCGCCGGCTACAAAATTCTCAAGAACGACGCCGTGCAGTGGCAGGTGGACGCCGGTCCCGGCTACCGCATCTCGCCCATCGACGACACGCGCGAGGTCGACCGCAACGTCGCCGTCAGGGGCGCGAGCGCGTTCGACTGGACGATCCGCAAGGGGGTTAGATTTGACCATGACGCGCGCGTGATCTGGACCGATCCGACAACGACGTTTCAGTCGACGCTGGGCATAACGACGGAACTCGTCGGCGGTCTGACCACCGGCGCATCGTTTCTCTATCGTTTCGAGACCAATCCGCCTGCGGGCAATGAGCGCGTCGACACGATCGTGCGCGCGAACATCGGCTACGCGTTCTAGATGTGGGCGCCTACGCCTCGTGCTTCGGGCGCGAGCGCGTCGGCCATGGCTCGGACAGATCGCGCAAACCGGCGTTGACGCTCTCCACGTCGAGTTCGATCGCCCCGCCGCCGGCGAACGAGAGCGCTATTTTGCCGGCGCCGTCCTCGCCGGGCTCGAAGGCCATCGACAACAGGCTCACGACGGCGTCGCCAGCGCCAAGGCGAACGTACCGCGCCCGCACGGCCGCGACATCGTTGAAATGGCAGCCCGCCCGCACCCGCGCGAACGGCCCGACGCGGCGCTCGCCGGCGGTTTCCCAGACGAAGCGGTTGACGACGAACGCGAACCGCCGCTCGCGCGGCAGGTAGGCGAAGTCGCCCAGCTTTCCGACGGCGTCCTGCAGCACGGCGGAGACGACGCCGAGATCGTCCGCGTCCGCCGCGGTCAATCGAAGCGGTTCGTATGCGTTTGGTTTCGCCAAGCGACGGCTCCCCCCTCGGGCGCGCCTAGATAAGGTGAAGCCGCGCCGTATCGTCGGGGGTTCCTACTCGCCTTTGACGCGCTCGATCAACGCGCCGCACGCGGCGAGCTTCTCCTCCAGCCGCTCAAAGCCTCGATCGAGATGATAAACGCGGTTGACGATCGTCTGGCCTTCCGCCCCGAGCCCCGCGAGCACGAGGCTCATCGACGCGCGCAGGTCCGTCGCCATCACGGGCGCGCCCTTCAGCCGCGGCGCGCCGCGCACCGTCGCCGTCTGGCCGTCGACGGAGATGTTCGCGCCCATGCGGGCGAGCTCGGGCGCGTGCATGAAGCGGTTCTCGAAAATCGTCTCTTTGATCGTCGAGGTTCCCTCGGCGCTCGTCATCAGCGCCATGAACTGGGCCTGGAGATCGGTGGGGAAACCCGGAAAGGGCTGGGTGACGACGTTGGCCGCGCGGCAGCGATCGCCGTCGCGCGCCACATGCAGGCCTTTCTCCGTCGCCGTCAGCGTCAGCCCCGCCTCTTCCAGGGCGCCGACGGCGGCGCCCAGAAGATCGAGCCTCGCGTTCTTGAGGGTCAGCGACCCGCCGGCGACGCCCACGGCCATGGCGTAGGCGCCCGTCTCGATGCGGTCGGGCAGGACCTCGTGGCGCGCGCCGCCGAGCCGGTCGACGCCGTTGACGGTTATCGTCGACGAGCCGGCGCCCTCGATCCTCGCGCCCATGGCGATGAGGCATTCGGCGAGATCGACGATCTCGGGCTCGCGCGCGGCGTTCGTCAGAACCGTCTCGCCGCGGGCGAGCGGCGCGGCGAGCATCGCGTGCTCCGTCGCGCCGACCGACACGAAGGGGAAGTCGATGCGCGCGCCGCGCAGGCCGTCCGGCGCCTCGGCGAAGACGTAGCCCTCGTCGAGCTCGATGTCCGCGCCCATGGCGGCGAAGGCCTTCAAGTGCAGGTCCACCGGCCGCGCGCCGATGGCGCAGCCGCCGGGCAGCGAAACCTTCGCCTTGCCCTCGCGCGCAAGAAGCGGTCCCAACACGTTGAAGGAAGCGCGCATTTTCCGCACGAGGTCGTAGGGCGCTTCGGTGGAGACGATGCGCGCCGCGTCGAGGGTCAGGGTCGCGCCCTCGAACGCGGTCTCGACGCCGAGGTTCTCCAGGATCCGCCGCATCATGGCGACGTCGGCGAGCCGCGGGGCGTTGTCGATGACGAGCGGCTCGTCGGCGAGGACCGCCGCCGCCATGACCTTCAGGGCCGCGTTCTTCGCGCCGCTGATCGGCACGTCGCCGAAGAGCGGCCGGCCGCCGATGATCGCCAATCTGTCCATGGGTTACTCCGACTTTTCCGGGGGGTTCGCTTCCGTCGGCGCCGCTCCGGGCTTCGCTTTCGGCCGCGCCTTCCGCCGCCTCAGATTCGCGCGCAACGCCTCGGCGAGCCGCGCCTCTCGCGACGCCGCGGCGTCCGTCTCGTCATGGTCGCCAGGGCGTTTCGGCGGCATGGGCGCAGCGCTCCCGATCGCGGGCGTCGCACGCCGAAAAGGCGGCATGCGGGCGCGCGGATGGCTATCAGCGGGCGAAGATCCGATACCTACGCCCCGTCGCCGACCGGTCAAGCGATGGGCGCCGCAGGGGCGCGCCTAGTCAACGCCGGAGCGACCGTCTATACGCCGCGGCTCGGGGCTTGCAGACCGCTGACGCGTCGCCCCCGACGCTGCCGTAGCTCAGGGGTAGAGCACTCCCTTGGTAAGGGAGAGGTCGAGAGTTCAAATCTCTCCGGCAGCACCAGGCGCCGCAAGCGCGCTTTCCGAAATCCATGCGGCCTCTATTGCTAATCGTTCACGCAGGGCGCCGGGCCTTTGTCACGGCGCGCTTCGCTCGCTAACGGTTTAGGGTACGCAAACGCCGGACGCCCGCCCGCACCCAAAAAAGGCGTTCCGAAGCCGGAGGCGCGCCATGGCGACGAACCCTGTTACGACCGCGCTCGCGAAACTGAACCCGCTGGGCGCGCTTCGCCGCCATCCGCTCGCCGCCGCGGCGATCGCGCCCCTGGCGCTCGTCGGACTCGTCGTCGCGACGACCTCGCTCCCGGCGCCCTCGCCGCCGCCGCGGGACGACGGCGCGTTCGTCCTCGCCCGCGGCGCGGTCGACGGGTCGACCTACCCCGGCGCGCAATGGGCCCGGGCCGCGGCGCCCGAAGCGCTCGGCTGGTCGGCGGAGAAGCTCGCCGAGGCGCGCGCTTATTCCCGCGAACTTGGCTCGAGCGCCGTCGTCATCGTCGACCGCGGCGTCGTCGTCGACGCCTGGGGCGATCTGACGAAGACCTATCAATGCCGCTCGATGCGCAAGAGCTTTCTGAGCGCGCTTTACGGCCGGCCCGTGGAGGAAGGGCTCGTGCGACTCGATGCGACGCTCGCCGAGCTCGGCGTCGACGACGAGCCGCCGCTGACGCCGGCGGAAAAACGCGCGACCGTGTTTGATCTCCTGACCGCGCGGTCGGGCGTCTACCACCCGGCGAACTTCGAATCGAGCGGCATGCGGCGCAAACGGCCCAACCGCGGCAGCGAAGCCCCGGGCGAGCGCTGGTTCTTCAACAACTGGGATTTCAACGCCCTCGGAACGATTTACGAAGAGGCGACGGGCGAACGCGTTTTTGACGCGTTCGACGCTGAGATCGCAAAGCCGATCGGCATGGAGCGCTTCTCCATCGAAGACACGCAGTACCACCGCGGCGACGATTCCGTGCACCCCGCCTATCGTTTTCGCATGAGCCCGCTGGACGCAGCGCGCTTCGGGCTCTTGATGGCGCGCGGCGGCGTCTGGAACGGCGAACGGGTCGTCTCCGCCGCGTGGCTGCGGCGCAGCACGCGCGCCTATGTCGACACCGGCCGCCAGGGTTTCCACGCCGGTTACGGGTTCATGTGGTGGGTCGGCGATGACGGCTTCGCCGCCGTCGGCGCGCGCGGTCAGCGCATTTTCGTGATGCCGTCGCGGGACATCGTCGTCGCGCACTTCGTCGACGCCGACGTCGACGATCTGCGCGTGCGCACAAGCGACATCCGCCGCCTTCTACAACGCATTCTCGACGCCAAAATCGGCGACGGCGCGAAGGCCCGCGCCGCCTGACAGGTCGTCAACGCGCCGTGATCGGATCGTCTCGCCGCGCGAAGCCGGCCGCCGCGGCCGCCGGCGCGCGAAGCTGATCGAACGCCGTTCCGCGGCGACGCCATTTCGCCGCCGTGCGCAGGGTCGCGAAGTGTTCGCGCAGGCGGAGCTCCGCCCCGTGCGGCCCCGACATGGCGGCGAGGCGCATGAGCGTCGTGCGCGCCGCCTCGCCGCGCATCACCTTCGGCTGATAGTCGAGGCGCGGGTCGCGGTTCTGGACGTAGACGGGATAAACGTCGACTTCGATCCCCTCGCGGAGGAAGCGGGCGGCGACAAGAAGCGATTCGGCGCGGCTGTTGCCGGACCCGAACGCGAAATTGCCGACGCTGTAGAAGATCGGCCGATCGCGGTAGACCTCGAAAGGCTGGATGATGTGCGGGTGGTGGCCGACGACGATGTCGGCGCCGCAATCGATGAAGTGGCGCGCCTTCTGGCGGTCCTCCTCGGCGGGCTCGCGCTCGTAGGGGACGCCCCAATGGACCGTCACCGCGATGCGGTCGACCCGGTCGCGCAGGCGCGCGATGTCGCGCTCGACGAGCTCCGGCAGGTCGCGGGCGCTGCCGGCGGCGTCCCACGTCGCCGCCGTGCGCCGGTTCCAATAATAGCCCAGAAGACCGACGCGCCCGCCGCGGGTTTCGAAAATCGCCGCGTCGTGGGCGGATGTTTCGTCGAGGCCGCCGCCGATGGTCGCCACGCCCTGGCGGTCGAGGGCGGCGATCGTCTCGACGACGCCGCCGCGGCCGCAGTCCGTGATGTGATTGTTGGCGAGCGTCATGACGTTGAGCCCGCCGCGACGCACCACCGCCGCGCTCGCAGGATCGACTTTGTAGGCGAAGTTCCGGGTCGTCTCCTCAAGCGACGCGCCGCTTGCGAACGGGCCCTCCTGATTGCCGAGGACGACGGCGGTCCGCTCGAAGATCGGCTTCGTCCACGCGAAGGTGTGGCTCGGCCCATGTCGACGGATGCGGTGGCGCAGGCGCATGCCGGTCATCACGTCGCCGACGACGGCGAGGTCGTACGACGCGCTGCGGCGATGCAGTCCGGCCTCCAGATCGTCCGGGCTCAACAACTCTGTATTCGTCGGAAAAACCGCGTCCGGGAACCGTTCGCGGATCTTGGCGGCGTGCTCGCGCAAGTCCTCCGGGCCGACCCCGCGCACCGCCTCGACCGGCGCGCGCGGCGCGCGCAACCGCGCAAGCGTGTCCGTTGAAACGGGGATCCCCCGGCGGCGCATGGCGTCGCGGATCCGCGCCGCGCACGCCCCGTTGAACCAGACCGCGTCGGCGTGGATGAGGCAGGCGGCGAAGACGCTGAAGCCGTCGCGCAGGGCGCGCGTCTTGTCGACGTCGGGACGATAAGGATCGTCCTGAAGCCGGCCCGCCGCGAGAAGGCCCGCCACGACGAGCCGGTCGCAGGTCTGGCGCCCCGCCTCCCCGCCGACGCGGTCGAATTCGCGCCGCAGGTCCCACAGCGCCGAGGCCAAAACGTTGGCCCGCGTCGCAGGGCCGGCGTCCGGCGCAAGGTCCGTCAAAACGGTCGACCCGGCGAGGTTCAACGGGTGCGCGCTCCGGTCGTCGCAGCGCTCGCGCCAACAGCGCGGGTGCGGCGTCTCGAGCATCGCCGCCGACCAGTATTCGCCGACGGCGATCGTCGTCGCCGTGCGAACCGGATCCTCCTTGCCCGGACGCACGAAGTCGTTGGCCGCGAAATCCGCCGTCCACCGCGCAAGATGGCAGGCGTAGAGCCGGTAAAGCGTCGGCGCGACATGGGCCCCGCCGCAACGGTAGCGCTCGCCCGCGAGGCGGGCGAGCCAGCCGTCCTTCGCCAGCGAAAACCCCTCCGTTAGCTGAATTTCACCGCAGTATCGGGTCTCGCCGGGCGCGCCGGCGCCCCGCGCGCCCGGCGCATAACGGCTCGACTTGAGCGGCGCGGCGCGCTCCTCCCCCCGCCGTTGCGGGCCGCGAGCGTTGACGACCGCTCGGACGGGCGGCAACGGCTTCGCGCCGAGGCTCGCGAGGACGGCGTCGATCCGCTCTGCGATCAGCGTGATGTGGTGGTAAGCGTTGACCTCGCCGAAGCGGTTCGCCGACGTCATCGCCTCTTCGTCGAGAAACGGGCGGGCGCCTTTTTTCGCCCGCCGCCCGCCGCCCGCGGCTGGCGCGAACAGAAAATCGCCGCCGGCGTCGGGCTGCGCGTCGCCGATCGCGACGCCGTCGTTCAGGGCGGCGGCGCTCGCGACCTGGACGAACCGGCCGCGCAGGCGTTTGTCGCCACGCCCCTCGGCGCGATCGAGCCACCGCAGCGGAACCGTCTTGAGACGGAGGACCCCGCCGCTGAACTCCGCCTCGTCCGGCTCCCAATGATATACGCGACCAAGCGTCATGACGCGGAATTCTCCTCTGGCGACGGCGACCACAACGCGCTGCGCACGGCCGAGACCAACCGTCGGCGCTTCGAGCCGTGCGGCGCACGGCGCGCGCCCGGCGCGCCGGCGCAAAGATCGTCCATTGAAAGCCCCATGCCGAGGGCGAGGGCCGCCGCGAGCGCATAAGCCCTCGCCTCGGTCTCGGGCGTCGCCGCCGGCAACGCCGCGACCTCCGACGAGCCGCGGCGGCCGTCGGGCTCAAGCCCCCGGGCGATCACCTTGAAGCCGCCGCGCTCGGCGCGCGCGACGACCGCCGGCCCGCCGACCTCAGCGCCCGTCGGCGCAGCGTCGACATAAGCCGCGAGGCGGCGCGGCGCATCGTCGTCGTCGCGCGCGTCTGGGGACGGCGACGGCTCGACGAACGCGTTCGACGTGGCGCGACGCAACACCTCGCGGGCCGCCGCCGTCGCCGCGCTCGGCGCGTCGTCAAGCACGACCGAAGCGGCGCACTGATCGACGACGAGGCCCTTTTCGACCACATCGTCCGACGGCAGACGAAGAACGACGGCCTCGACGCGATGGTCCCGAAGGCGACGGCGCAGGTCGGCGCCAGCGCCGGCGCCGGCCCCCGAGGAGACGAGCGCGGCATGGCGGCCGCATATCGACAGAAGATCCGTCAACCGCGCCGCGACCGCGTCCGCGATCGGCGCGTCGCCGACGACGGCCGCCAGCGGCACGACGCCGGCGTCGCCGTCCTCGAACATCGTGTCGAGCACCGCGCCGCCGACGTCCCGCGGCGCGCCTTCGATCGGCCAAAGATGAGAGCGCGGCGCCGGGCGCGTGTTCACTTCGACGATGCCGCCGCCGACTTCCTTATAGGATTTCGCGATGTCGGGCGTCAGGAAATCGATGCCGGCGACGTCGAGGCCGATCGCCTCCGCCGCGCAGACGGCCATCTCGGCATTGTCCGGGTGGACCGTATCCGTCACGTCTACGCTGACCCCGCCGGTGGAGATGTTGGCGGTCGTCCTCAAAAGCAGCGCTTCGCCGTCGGGCAGCACCGACGTCAGGCTAACGCCGCGTATTCTCAGTATGCGGTCGAGCTCTCGGTCCTGTTTGATCTTTGTGCGTCTAAATTCGTCGCGCAGCGGGTCCTTGTTCACTTCCGCGATCAGCTCGGCGATCGTCCGCACGCCGTCGCCGACGACGCGCGGCGGCGTGCGTTGCGCGGCCGCCACGAGGCGTCCGCCGACGACGAGGAGGCGGTGGTCGACGCCGGCCACGAAGTCTTCGACGATCACATAGTCGCCGACGGCCTTCGCGCCCGGGAACGCCGTCGCGACCTGTCCCGCGGTCGTCAGGTTGGCGCTGACGCCTTTGCCGGTGTTGCCGCCCACGGGCTTGACGACGACCGGAAAGCCCAGCTTCTCCGCCGCCCGGCGCGCATCGCGCGCGGTTTCGACCGGGATCTGCCGGGGCACCGGCAGGTCGGCGTCGGCGAGGATGTTGCGGGTCGCGACTTTGTCCTTGGACAGCCGATCCGCGACGCGTGACGTCGCGGACGTCACCGTTGACCAGATGCGGTGCTGGCGCGCGCCTTGGCCGAGGCGCAGGATATCGCGGTTGATGAACTCCCAGGGCACGCCGCGGCGCTCGGCGACGTCGATCATCACCGCCGCCGGCGGCGCCGGCCGGACGGACCGCGCGACGGCGCGCATCGATCGGAACGCGGCGTCGAACGTCGGGGCGCCGTCCGTGGACGGCCATCTGACCTCGTCGGGCAGTATTTCGGAAAGGCCGATCAGCGCCGCGGCCGCCGAGAGGCGCGACGTCTCCGGATGACGACTGCTCCAGACGAACGTCGCCTGCGCCGCGACGTCCCCGGCCGAGATCGCCGCATAGTCGATCGGCCGCATACGGCGTTGGATGAAGTTCGCCGCCATCTCCACGGCGAGGACCGCGTGGAGCGCGAGTTCGAAGAACGCCACCCGCTCACGCGCCTCCAGCCGGCCGACCACGTCGCGCCGCAAGGCCCCGGCGTCGTCGAAGCTCTTCAGATTGTCGAAGCGCTCGACATATCGCGCGACGAACCGCGCGCCGAGGCGCCGCGCGTCCTGCGCGGCGAGCGGACCGGCGTCGACCGTCTGCGCCGCGACGCTTTTCGCGTGGTGGACGTTGGCGCCTTCGAACGCCGCGAACGTCAACGCACGCAAGCCGCGATGGCGCAGCGCGTCGCGGTCGACCGGCGCGCGCGGCCTCGTCCCGTTCAGGAAATCCTCCGCCTCGTGGACGACGTCGCCGATGCCGTCGCTCATCATCGAACCTCCCTTGGTCGCCGGCGCGTCGCCAATGCGGCGTTAATCATCGGCCGGGTCGCCGGTCGGATAACAGCTAAGGCTACGCTGGCAAGCTTGGGCGAACGGGTCGGCGCCGCCGGCGGTTCGCGCATCGCCGTCGGGCGCACACGCGGCGCGAGAAAAAATCGGTCGATGCGCAAGGCGGCGGCGCGCGAGGCGGGACTTTCTGCGGTCGGCGGGTGAAATCAGGGCGTTTGACCTAGGCAGTCCTTACGTTTTGTCCACGAATTAAAAGGGCGCAAGCTCCAGGCGACGTCGGCGCCGACGGTCGGCGCGCGCAGCCGTTTAGGCCGGACGCCAACGAACTTTAATTCGCCGGAAGGCGGGCGAACTGACGGTTGACGAGCGCGTTAACGATATGAGACGCGATCGCGGGATGACGCTGCCTGCCTTTGGCGCATCGATCCTTGAATGTTCGGAGTTTCGCCCGCCGACAGTAGCAGGCGAACGTGGGTGTAGCGACGCGGCCCAGCGCCGGTCGATGGGGCGAAAGCAGGTCAACTATGGTCGTAAGCGTTCTTCACCGGCACCGGGCGCAGCGCGCCAAAAAGGCGTTCACGACGCGCCGCGTGCCGACGCCGGACATGCGCACGCTGCTGAGCGGCGACATCCGTCCCGTCCCTGGCGACGTGGTCCTCGCGACGGTCCAGGAGATCGGCAAGCAGAAGCGTCTCGAGCTGCGGTCGGGGCGTCGGGCGCATTTGATCGCCGGCGACGAGATCGTCGTCGCCTATGGCAACCGCTACGCCACTGACCAATTCGAAGCGCTGATCGGCGACGATCTGGGCCCGTGCGACCTCGTCGCCGCCGGCGGGCTGGCGTCGCGCGAGATCTGTCGCCACGAGCGCATGCCAGCGCCGACCTGGATCGCGCCCGTCGGCCTCGTCGGCGACGCCGACGGCCGCCGCATCAACCTCGCCGACTACGCCGTGCGCGCGCCAAGCGGCGCCGCGTCCGCCGCGCGGCCAATCACAGCGATCCTCGTCGTCGGATCCGGCATGAACGCGGGCAAGACCTTCGCCGCCGCGTCGACGATCCGCGGCTTCCGCACCAACGACATCCGCGTCGCCGGCGTGAAGATCACCGGCACGGGCGCCGGGGGCGACCTCTGGCAGTATCGCGACATGGGCGCGGACGTCGTCTACGACTTCACCGACGCAGGCTACGCCAGCACCTACAAGACGCCGATCGAGGACCTGGAAGACGTCGCCGACCTGTTGGTCGGCCAGGCGGCGCGCGCCGGCTGCGACTATGCGGTCGTCGAGGTCGCCGACGGCCTCGAACAGGAAGAAACCGAAGCCCTGCTGCGCTCGCCGCGGATCCGCCGCCTGACGAGCGGCGTTCTGTTCTCGGCCTATGACGCCATGGGCGCGCAGCTCGGCGTCGAGCGCCTGCGCGCGTACGGCCACAACGTCCTCGCCGTGTCGGGGCAGATCTGCCGGTCGCCGCTCGCCATGCGGGAGGCGGCGCAACGCCTCGATGTGCCGGTGCGGCACCCCGAAGAGCTCCGCCGCGGCGCGCTCATCGACGCCTTCGCCCCGCGCGAAGAGGTCGTTCGCCTCGACCGCGAGCGGGCGGCTTACGAGCGCGCAGGCGACGCCGCGTTCCTCGAGCAGGGCCGGGACGCCGTCGGAGCGTAACGCGGACGCGACCGACGCGTGTCGCGCCGCCCTTGAATTCGCGCGCCCTTCGCCGCCATAGAAACAGCGGCGCCGGGGCGGCGAGCGTGGTGACATGAAACGCGCGAGCAAAGAATCGAAGGCGACCGCGTCGCGGCTGGTCCGCGAGGCGTGGAGCGACTCCAAGCCGGGCCTCGGCGCGATCGCGGTCTTCAGCGTCTTCGTCAATCTGATGAAGCTCACCGTGCCGCTGTTCGTCCTGCAGACGCTCGACCGCGTCACGGCGAGCCGTAGCGTCGTGACGCTCGTCATGCTCGCCTCGATTACCCTCGTCGCGGCGGGCGCCGGGGCCCAAACCGCACGAGTTGGCCGGGCGCAGAGTTTGAAAAGGGGGGGGGGGGGAGGGGGGGGCGTAGGG
>JBHJHE010000030.1:0-35880 GCA_050331095.1 Parvularculaceae bacterium | reverse complement strand
CCGGGCGCTACCCCGCCGGCCGCGACCCTGCGGCGCGCATTGGGGCGTCCATCATGGGCGTCAGGCGGCCCGGTCTGGTCTTCATCCACTCCGCCGGCGCGGGCGGGGCCTCCCGCCCCGCGGCGCCCACGTTCCCCGGGTTTCTCGCCTGGTTCTTCGCGCACGAAGCCGGGCATCTCTACCAGCGCCACCGGTCCGCGCGCTATGAGGAGGGCGACAGCTGGATCCATGAGGGCGGCGCGGACGCCCTCGCCTACTTCGCGCTGTCCGACCTCAACGCGACGAGCCCGGATTACTTGCCGCAGCGCCTGTCGAAGACGCTCGACGCGTGCGCGACTGCGCTCGGCGACGGACCGCTCTTCGAGGCCCGCGAGCGCGACGCGTTCCAGGCGTACTACGATTGCGGCGTTTTCCTGCACCTCGCCGCCGCGTCGAGCGTCGCGCGCGCCGGGGACGCGGACTATTTCGACTTGTGGCTTGCGTTCCTCGCCGACGTGCGCGGCGGCGCGCCCTGGAACGGCGAGACGTTCGCCCGGCGCGTGGCGGCGATGGGCGACGCCGGAACGGCGACGTTCATTGAACGCGTCGCTTACGAACGTCTGAAGGATCCGAGAACAACGTTGACGGAAGGTCTTGCAGCCAGCGGATTCGCATGGTCGGACGACTGATCTTCGCCGCGCTCTGCGTCGTCGTTGGCGTCATTATGGGCGTCGTTTCGCCGGCGCGCGCCGATGGCGGCGTCGCGCTCTACGACTACCGGGTCGTCGCCAGCTATCCGCACGATGAGGATGCGTTCACCCAGGGGCTCGTCTTCCATGACGGGCAGCTGTTCGAGAGCACCGGCAATTACGGCGAATCGAGCCTGCGCCGCGTCGACCTCGAGACCGGCGACGTTCTGGCGCTGACGCCGCTTGAAGACGGCTATTTCGGCGAGGGCGCGGCGATCGTTGGCGATCGGATCGTCTCGTTGACGTGGAAGTCGGGCCGCGGCTTCGTCCACTCGCTCGACGGCCTCGAACGCGTCGATGAATTCTCCTACGCCGGCGAGGGATGGGGCCTGACGACCGACGGCGAGGAACTCGTCATGAGCGACGGCACGCCGAGCTTGCGCTTTCTCGATCCGGAGACGTTCGAGGAGCGCCGCCGCGTCGAGGTGCGCCTCGGCGGCCGCCCCCTGCGCGACCTCAACGAGCTCGAATGGGTGGACGGCGAGATCTTCGCAAACGTTTGGCGTACGGACTATATCGTCGTCATAGACCCGGCGAACGGCGAGGTGCGCCGCCTTATCGACCTGTCCGGCCTTCTGCCGAACGACGAACGCAGGCGCATGGAGCGCAAGACCCGCCGGCGCAACGTCCTCAACGGCGTCGCCTACGATCCGGTCGGCGAGCGGTTATTCGTAACCGGAAAGAACTGGCCCTTGCTGTTCGAGATCGAACTCGTCGCCCGACGCCGCCCCGGCGCGACGGACGGCGACGACGACGACGACGGATAAGACGACGACGGATAAGGCGCCGCCTCGCGCCGCCGTCGATCACTCGCTGGCGGACGAGGCAGCGAACGAGGCGGCGAACGAAGCGGCGAGGATCGCTTCAAGGCCCGCCTGATCGTCTGCGTCGAAGGCGGCCTTCGAGAGGCTGTCGACGTCGAGGACGGCGATGAGGCGTCCGTCGCCGTCGATCACGGGGCAGACGATCTCCGAGGCGGACGCCGCGTCGCAGGCGATATGGCCCGGAAAGGCGTGGACGTCGTCGACGATGACGGTCTCGCGCGTGGCCGCCGCGGCGCCGCAGACGCCCTTGCCAAAGGGGATCCTGAGGCAGCCGAGCGTGCCCTGATAGGGGCCGACGACGAGCTCGTCGGGCTTGTCGGGATCGACGACGTAGAAGCCGGTCCAGTAGAAACGCTCGAAGCGGTGGTGGAGGATGTTCGAAACCGTCGCCATGCGCGCGACGAGGTTCGCCTCGCCCGCGATCGTCGCCGCGATCTCCTTCGCGACCTCCGCATACGTTTCTTTTTTAGCGCCCACCGACGACCTCGAACCAGAGGGACGGCAAGCCGTCGACGTCGACGGCCACCGCGTCGCCGGCGCTTAACGGCCCGACGCCCGCCGGCGTGCCGGTGAGGACGACGTCGCCGGCCGCGAGCGCGACGTAAGAAGAAAGGTCCACAAGGATCTCCGTCGGCTCCCAGATCATCTCGGCGAGGGCCGCGTCCTGGCGAACCTCGCCGTTGACGCGCGTGCGCAGGCGCGCCGCGGCGTCGTCGAGCGCCGCCGCTCCGGGCGCGATCGGCGCCAACGGCGCGGATGCGTCGAACCCCTTCGCCATGTCCCACGGCCCGCCCGCGGCCTTCGCGGCCTTTTGGAGATCGCGGCGCGTCAGGTCGCACGCCGCGGCGAGGCCGAAGACCGCCGCGCGCGCCGAGGCGGCGTCGGCGATGCGCTCCGCCCCGGGACCAAGGCACAGCGCGAGCTCGCCCTCGAAATGGAGATCGTCCGTCTTCGGCGGGTAAGCCGCGCGAGGGCCGAAGACGAGCGCGTCGGCGGGTTTCGTGAAATAGACCGGCGGGTCGGCGCGCGCGTCGCCGCCCATTTCAGCGACGTGGTCGGCGTAGTTGCGGCCGACGCAGAAAATCCGCCGCACGGGAAAGAACCGCCCGTCGGCGACCGGCACGCGCACGGCCGGCGGCGCGGCGAAAGCGAGCGTTTGCGAGACAGCGTTCATTCGGCGCGAGATATCCGCCGCAGCGTCCCCGCCGCAAGAGCGGGGCGCAAAGGGCGTCGGCGCCCCGCCCGCGCGCTGATCACGGCCTTCGGGCCCCCCGGCCCGTCAAACGGCCGCGTCGCGCGGCGAACGGGGCGCACTGGCGCGCTCCCCTCCCGGCGCATCGCGTGCGCGCAACGTTCGACCGCGACGGCCGGCCGCCGTCGAATGCGCGCATCGTCAGCGAGGTGCTACGAACGTACCGTGACGGATTCGTATCGCAACCGTGACGGTTGCATGACGCGCGAAATGGTGCGGCGCGATGTGTCCTTCGCGCAACCATGGGCTCGCGCGCTCGCGTCTTTAGAGGATTTTCTGACCCGTCTTCTCCCAGTCCGCGAGGAACGCGGCGAGGCCCTTGTCGGTCAGCGGGTGTTTGACGAGGCCCTTCAGAACGGCCGGCGGCACGGTGGCGCCGTCCGCCCCGGCGATGGCCGCATCGCGCACATGCATCGGCCCGCGGTTCGAGGCGGCGAGGATTTCCGTCCGGAAATCATAATTGTCGTAGATCATCCTGATTTCCCGGATGAGCTCCATGCCGTCCTGGCCCTGGTCGTCGAGCCGGCCGATGAAGGGCGAGATGAAGCGCGCGCCGGCCTTCGCGGCGAGCAGCGCCTGGTTCGCCGAAAAACAAAGCGTGACGTTGACGTCGATCCCCTCGTCCGTGAGCGCGCGGCACGCCTTGAGGCCGTCGAGGGTCAGCGGCAGCTTGACGACGACATTGTCGGCGATGTCGGCGAGCGTTCGGCCCTCCTCGACCATCGCCGCGGCGTCGGTCGCGACGGCTTCAAGGCTGACGGGGCCCGGCGCGACGATCTCGCAGATCTCGCGGCCCGCCTCGCGCAAGTCGCGGCCGGCCTTCATGATGAGGCTCGGATTGGTGGTGACGCCGTCGATGAGGCCCGTCTCGTGGAGCGACGTGATCTCGCCGGCGTCGGCGGTGTCGAGGAAGAACTTCATAGGGCGCGCCTCGCAGGTGTTCGGTTTCGGTCGAACCTGAGGCTTACGACGCCTCGCGCCCGGCGCAAACCGCCGCCGCGGCGCGCACGCACGCCTCGAACGCCGCCATCGCCGCAAGATCGCAAGCCGCATCGCCCGCCGCTACGGGCGCGCCGCCCTCCTCGATCCCGCAAACGATCATCAGATTGTCGGCGAGCCCGAAATCCTCGATCTCGTAACCGTCCGCGTCGAAGGCGCGCCAGCCCTCGCGCGCGGCGGCGGGCGTTTTGTCCGCATACGTTGCGCCGCTCGCCGAATAGCCGAAGACCGGCTTGCCGAGCGCGCGCATGAAGCCGATTTCGAACGCCGTGCCGGCGTCGAGGCTCGGCCCGCGAAAGGGCGTCAGATTGGCGAAGGCGACGTCGCAGGCGCGCATCAGGCCGACGTTCGCCGCGTAGATCGCGCCGGCGAGCGCGCGCCCATCGTCCGCTGGCGGAAAATCATTGTCGAGCGGAAACCGGCCGACGAAGCCCTGCGCGGCGCAGATCCCTTTTTTCGCCTGCGCGACGTCGATCGCGTTCGGTAGGAAGACGTCGGGACCGGCCAGGTAGGCGTCGAGCCGGCGCACCCGCCCCTCAGCCCTTCGCCCGGTCGATCGCTTCGCGGATCAGCTTTTGCGCGGTCGCCTTGTCCTGCCAGCCGCCGATCTTCACCCATTTTCCGGGCTCGAGGTCTTTATAGTGTTCGAAGAAGTGCTCGATCTGCTGCAACGTGATTTGCGGCAGGTCGGAATATTCGTGCACGTTGGCGTAGCGCGGGGAGAGATTCGGCATCGGCACGGCGATGATCTTTTCGTCGAGGACGGAATTGTCCTCCATCAGCATCACGCCCACCGGCCTCACATTGATGACGCACCCCGGCACGAGCGGGCGCGTGTTGCAGATAAGGACGTCGATGGGGTCGCCGTCGTCCGACAGCGTGTGGGGCACGAAGCCGTAATTCCCCGGATACGACATCGGCGTGTAAAGAAACCGATCGACGACGAGGGCCCCCGCCGCCTTGTCCATCTCGTACTTGATCGGCTGCCCTCCCACCGGCACCTCGACGATGACGTTGCCGTCGTCCGGCGGGTTGTCGCCGATGGCGATCGCGTCGATGCGCATGGGGCGGCGCTCCTGATTACGGCCGAACGCTGATAGACGAGCGCCGGGGCCGCCTCAACCGAACCCGCTCGCCGTCCAGGCCCGCTCGTCATCCAAGCCCGCTCGCCGCCCGAGAAGGAACCGCCGCCATCGCCAAGTCCGCCGTCCAATACGTTTGCCAGTCCTGCGGCGCGGTCCACTCCAAATGGGCGGGCCGGTGCGACGCCTGCGGCGGGTGGAACACGATCGCCGAGGAGCCGATGGAGGCGAGCGCCCCCGGCGGCGCGGCGCTTGACGCCGGGGGCAAGAAGGGCCGGCGGCTCGACTTCGCGCGGCTCGCCGCCGACGCGTCGGCCGAGCCGCGCTGGGCGACGGGCAACGCCGAGTTCGACCGCGCCTGCGGCGGCGGCCTCGTGCCCGGCGCGGCGCTTCTCATCGGCGGCGACCCCGGCGTAGGCAAGTCGACGCATCTCCAGAAGATCGCAGCGGGCGCGGCGGCCCGCGGGCGGCGCGTCGCCTACGTCTCGGGCGAGGAGGCGACGGCGCAGATCCGCCTGCGCGCGGCGCGGTTGGGGCTCGAAAAAGCGCCGGTGGACCTCGCCTCGGCGACGTCTCTCCGGGACATTCTGACGACCCTGAAGGCCGACCCTCCGGACGTGGTCATCGTCGATTCGATCCAGACGCTGTGGTCCGACGCCCTGCCCGCCGCCCCCGGCACGGTGCCCCAGGTGCGCGCCGCCTCCCACGAACTCATCCGGTTCGCGAAGTCGAGCGGGTGCGTCGCGATCCTCGTCGGCCACGTGACGAAGGACGGCCAGATCGCCGGCCCGCGGGTCGTCGAGCACATGGTCGACGCGGTCCTCTATTTCGAAAGCGAACAGGGGCGCGCGTTCCGGCTGTTGCGGGCGGTGAAGAACCGTTTCGGCGCGGCCCATGAGATCGGCGTTTTCGAGATGACGGGCGAAGGCCTGCGCGAGGTGGCGAACCCCTCGGCGCTGTTTCTGCCGGCCGACGGCGCGCCGGCGAGCGGCTCGGCGGTCTTCGCCGGCGTCGAGGGCACGCGGCCCCTGCTTGTGGAGATTCAGGCGCTCGTCGCGCCGTCGACCCTCGCCGCGCCGCGCCGCGCGGTCGTCGGCTGGGACGGGGCCCGGCTCTCGATGCTTCTCGCCGTCCTTGAGGCGAGGTGCGGCCTTGAGTTCTCCCGCTCCGACGTCTTCCTCAACGTCGCCGGGGGCTTGCGCATCTCCGAGCCGGCGGGCGACCTCGCCGCCGCCGCAGCGCTCTGCTCCTCGCTTTTTGATCGCGCCATGCCGAGCGACGCGGTCTTCTTCGGCGAGGCGGCGCTTTCCGGCGACGTGCGGCCGGTCAACCAGATCGACGCGCGGCTGAAAGAGGCGCGCAAGCTCGGGTTCGCCCGGGCCGTGGGCCCGCGCGCCATCGCCGAAGCCGCCGGGGACAGCGCGACGCGCGCGATCGACCGCGTTTCGGTCGCAAGTCTGTCGGAGCTTGTCGCCTGGACGCGCGCCGCTTGAGACGCGTTTGTCGAAGCGCCCGGCCGGCGGTTGTCGGACGCGGCGATGAACGCTATCTGCGATGCAAAAGCCAAGGCAGGCGGCGGACGGCCCGGGCTTTGCGTCCTGTAGCGAAACGCCGCATTCTGGTCGCGGCGCGTCTCCCGGCGGCGAGCGGGCGAGGATTTAAGAGTATGACGATTTTCGACGCCGTCGTGTTGGGCGTGATCGCGGTTTCGGTCTTCTTCGCCGCCTATCGCGGCGCCCTCCGCGAGACGCTGACCCTTGCGGCGCTGGCGCTCGCGGCGTGGCTCGCGTTCGTCTCGGTGGGCCCCATTCTGAGCGCGCTCGGCATGAAGGGCTCGTTCTTCGGCCTGATCTTCGTCGCGGCCGTCGTCGCGACCCTGGGCTTCGCCGCGCTTTACGTCGGCGGCGCGCTCCTTCTCGGACGCTTCAAGCTCGAAGGCCGCAACGCCCTCGCCGACCGGGTCGGCGGCGGCGCGATCGGCCTCGTCCGCGCCCTCGCCCTCGTCGGCCTCGGTTTCCTAGGCTACGGCTTTTACACCGACGAAGCCCAGCGCCCCGACGCGGTGACGCGCGCGGCGCTGTTGCCCGTGGCGGAAGGCGCGGCGAACGCGATCGCCAGCCTAGCGCCGTACAAGAACGATGGCGAGCCCGTGCCGGCGGTGTCGCGCAGCGGCGCGGCCGAAGAAGACGAGTTGGACGACGACCTCTCCTCATCCTCGGTGAGCCGCCGAAATCTGGAGGAGCTCGTCGGCACCGTGACGACGACCGATGGCCACGCGGCCTCCGCAGTCGACGCGGCGGCGAGCGGCGCCGTCGTCGCCGCCGATGACGACGACCGATAGGACCGGCGATGGCGGGCGGCGGCGAAAGACCTAACGCAGCCGCCGCGGAGCGGCTCGAACGCCTCGGCGCGGGCTGGCGCAAAGCGCACGGCGAGACGCCGCCCCGCGCCCTTAACGAGGAATGCGGCGTCTTCGGCATCATCGGCACCGACGACGCCGCCAGCATCACCGCGCTCGGCCTCCACGCGCTGCAACACCGCGGACAGGAGGCGGCCGGGATCGCCAGCGTCGACCCGGACGCGGAAGGCGCGAGCGCGCGCTTCCACACCGAGCGAGGGCTTGGTCTTGTCACGGACTATTTCAAGAGCGAACGCGTCCTCGACCGGCTGAAGGGCGACGCCGCCATCGGCCACACGCGCTACTCGACGCAGGGCGAAACCGTCATGCGCAACGTACAGCCGCTCTACGCCGATCTCGACAAGGGCGGCATCGCCATCGTCCACAACGGCAATCTGACGAACGCGCGCAAGCTGAAGACCGAACTCATCCAGCGCGGCTGCATCTTCCAGTCGACGTCGGATTCGGAGTTGTTCCTGCAACTGACGGCGCGCGCGCCGCAATTGTCGATGGTCGACCGCTTCGTCTCGAGCCTGCGCGACGTCGAAGGCGGCTACGCCCTCGCCGTCCTGACGCCCGACGCGCTCATCGGCGCGCGCGATCCGATCGGCATCCGCCCCCTGATCATCGGCCGCCTCAAGGGCCGCCCGATCCTCGCCTCCGAGACGTGCGCCCTCGAAATCGTCGGCGCGACCTTCGCGCGCGACGTGCGCCCCGGGGAGGTGGTGATCTGCCGGCGCGACGGGGAGATCGTCTCAAGGCAGGTGTTCCCGGAGCCGCCCCATGCGCGCTCGTGCATTTTCGAACTGATCTATTTCGCGCGGCCGAATTCGGTCGTCGACGGCAAGAGCGTCTATCAGTTGCGCAAGGCGCTCGGGCGACAGCTCGCGATCGAAGCGCCGTGCGCGAGCGCCGACATCGTCTCGCCGATCCCGGAATCCGGCGTGCCGGCGGCGATCGGCTACGCCCACGAGACGGGCCTCACCTACGAGATGGCGCTGATCCGCAGCCTGTTCTCAGGCCGCACGTTCATCGAGCCGAAGCAGAAAATCCGGGAAGACAGCGTTTCGCGCAAGCACTCAGCGAACCAGTCGGTCGTCGACGGCAAGAGCGTCGTCCTCATCGACGATTCCCTCGTCCGCGGCACGCCCTCCCGCAAAATCGTCACCATGCTGAGAAACGCCGGCGCGCGGGAGGTCCACCTGCGCATCGCGTGCCCGCCCATTCTTTATCCGGATTACTACGGCATCAACACGCCGACGCGCGAGGAGCTGATCGCCGCGACCAAGTCTGTGGAGGACATTCGCCGCGAAATCCGGGCGGACAGCCTTGCGTTCCTCTCGCTCGACGGCCTTTACGAGGCGCTCGACAAGGGCCGCCGCGACGACGAAGCGCCGGCCTTCACCGACCATTGCTTCACCGGCGACTATCCGACGACGCTGACCGACCTCAACGCGGCAGACCGCGACGCGATGATCACGCAATTGTCGTTTCTCGCCGAAACGAGCTGAGCCCTACTCGCCCGCCGCCGACGCGTCGGCGCTTCGAGGCTCCTGCGACGGCGTCTCCGGAACCGCCTCGTCTTTCCGCCCAATGATCTTTTCGATGAACAGGGCGTAGGCTTCCCGCTGGGCGTCGACGTTCGATTTCTTGCGAAAACCGTGGCCCTCGTCGCGCGCGGCCATGTACCAGGCCTCGACCCCGTTCGCGCGCCCGGCCTTCAGGATCTGGTCGGACTCCGAGGCCGGCACGCGCGGATCGTTGAGGCCCTGAACGATTAGGAGCGGCTTGTCGATATCGTCCGCGCGCGTCAAGGGCGAGATCTGCTCCAGGAACGCGCGCATTTCCGGCTCGCGCTCGTCGCCGTATTCGGCGCGGCGCAAATCGCGGCGATAGTCCGACGTGTTCTCAAGAAAGCTGACGAAATTCGATATGCCGACGCTTTCAGCGCCGCCGGCGAGGCGGTCGCCATAGGCCGCCATTGCGGCGAGGACCATATAGCCGCCATAGGAGCCGCCGGCGACCATGACGCGCGAGGCGTCGAGATCGTCCTCAGCCGCGATCCAGTCGAGGAGGGCGCCGACGTCCCTGACCGCGTCTTCGCGCAGGACGCCGTTGTCGAGCGTCAGGTACGTTTTGCCGAAGCCGCGCGAGCCGCGCACGTTGGGGCGAATGACCGCGACGCCGAGCTCTCGGACCCAGTGCTGGATCGTCGCGGAGAACGTCGGCCGGGCCTGGCTTTCCGGCCCGCCATGGATCGAGACGACGACCGGGTGCGGGCCCGGACCCGCCGGCTTGTAGACGAACGCCGGGATGCGCCGCGGCGTCGACCCCTCCAGCGGCGACTCTTCCGGCGTCTGGCCGTCCGGCGCCTGGCCTTCCGGCGTTTGAACGGCGTCGAAGGTGGGGTAGTCGAAAAACGTCGGCGCGACGAAATCCTCCGTTGACAGACCGCCGACCTCGCTTTCCGTCCAGCGCGCGAGGCCGTCGTCGCCGCCCCGCGCCGCGCGCCAGTCCCAGACATAGACGTCGCCGGGCGACGTCGCGCCGTTCAAGGTGAAGGCGATCCGCTCGCCGTCGGGCGAAAACGACAGGTCCGACGCGACGCCGGCCGGCAGGTCCGGCGCCGGAACCGGACGATCGCCGCGCAAGCGCCGCACGCGCATGGTCGTGCGGCCCGCCTCGTTGGCGAAGAACGCGTAGGTCTTGCCGTCGGGGGCGATGGCGAACTCGCTGACGTCCCAGTCGACGTCGTTCGAGAGCACCATGCGCTCGCCGGACGGGAGATGGTGGCGCACAAGATCGAGAAACTCGCCGTACTCGTCCGATGTATAATAGACCGTGTCGCCCTCCGGTCCGAAGACGGCGTCGCCATAGGCGATTTTCTTCGTTGACGGACGAACCTGGAGCGTCTCGCCGCTCGCGAGGTCCAGTACGTGCACGTCCGCCTCGTTGATCGACGCGTAGCGCAACAGAAGAAGCCGGGCGCCGTCGTCGGACCAGTCCGTCGGGGCCCACCAGCCGTCGCCCTCGAAAACGGCCGCGCGCGCCGCGGGCTCGTCAAGGCTCGCGACGATAACGGCGTGGCGGCCGTCCGCGCGCGTCGCCTGCCAAGCGAGGCGCGCGCCGTCGCGCGACCAGACGGGCGCGCTTTTCCGTCCGGCGCCGTCGGAGACGAGGCGTTCGTCGCCCGTCGCACGGTCGAAGACGTAGAGCTGGAAGTTTTCGTCGCCCCCATTGTCGCGCAGGAACGCGAAGACGTTCGGGTCCGTCGGCGAGGGAACGATCGTGCGCAGGGGTTCGTCGAAATAGGTGAGCTGGCGCCGGGCGCCGCCGGGCGTCGCCACAAAGTGCGCCTGCGTCGTTTCGCCGAAGCGCGTGGCGACATAAAGCCCGCCGCCGTCCGCGGCGTAACCGCGCGCCACGGCCGCGCGCGCGTTCTGGTAGCGCGCGATCGCCGCGGCCGTCTCGGGCGGCGTCTCCGGCACGCCGTCGAGGATCAACGCGCCGACCTCGCGGCGTTCAGCCGCGCCCGCCGGGCCGAAGCCCGCCGCCGCAAACATCGCCGCCATCAGAAGAACGCCCCTGCCCGTCGCCATCGCTTCGCCCCGTTTCGTTTTCGCGTTTCCATCAGTCGCGCCACGGGCGCGTTGGTTCACGGCAATGGTTGATAATGGGTTGATTGCTCGCCTTGGCAAAAGGGCCGCGATCGGCGATCCATGGGCCATGACGCCGAAGGAAAAAGCCCGGGAAGACTTCAAACGGGCGCTCATTCAGACGACGCGGGCGCTCTCGGCCCGAGACGGCGTCGAGGTGGCGTTCGGCGGCGACCAGGCCGCGGTCACAGGCGACAGCGCGAAGATCCCGCTGCCCGCCCGCGTGCTCGACGCCGACGCGGCCCAGATCGCGCGCGGCGAAAGCGACGGCGCGGCGTTGCGCCTCGCCCACCACGACGCGCGGGCTCATCTCGCGCGCGCGCCCGCGGGGCCCGACGCCCAGGCCGTGTTCGACGCCCTCGAACACGCCCGCGTCGAAGCCATCGGCGCGCGCGCCCTGAAGGGCGTCGGCGACAATCTCGGCGCGGCGCTCAACAAACGCATCGCCGAACGCGGCCTCGACCGGCTCGACCAGTCGGCCGCCCGGCCGGTCGCCGAGGTCGCCGCGCTGTTGCTCCGCGAACGGCTCACCGGGCGCGCGCCGCCGCCGGCCGCCGCGGAAATGATGGCCGCGTGCACGCAGGACGTGGAGGACCTCGCCGCGCGCGCGCTCGACGCCCTCGCCGCCTGCGCCGAGCTCGACGACCAGGCCGCCTTCGCCGACCTCGCGCGCGCCGTCATCCGCGACCTCAATCTCGAGGACGACGAGGACGGCGACGAAAAAAGCGATGACGGCGAAAACCCCGACGACGCGGCCGACCCCGACGACGATCAGACACCGGATACGGACGATAAGGGCGAGACCGACGCGCCGGAGGACCTCGCCCCCGACGGCGGCGACGACGCCGACGACGACGCCGAGATCTCCGAGCAGGAAGTCTCCGACGCCAACGACGAAGCGGACGCGGACGGCGCGGTCGAGAACGCCAAGATCTCGTCCATCCGGTCGTCGGCGGAAGGCGACTCCCACGCGCGCTATACGGCGTACACGATGGAATTTGACGAGACGGCCTCGGCGAGCGAGCTTTGCGACGCCGAAGAACTCGTCCGCCTGCGTCGCTCGCTCGATCGCCAGCTTGAAAACCTCCACAACGTCGTCGCGCGCCTCGCCAACAAGCTGCAGCGCAAGCTGCTGGCGCAGCAGACCCGCCGCTGGGCCTTCGCTCTCGCCGAGGGCTATCTCGACGCGGCGCGCCTCGCCCGGGTCGTCATCGACCCGATGCAGCCCCTCTCCTACAAGCAGGAGCGCGACCAGGAGTTTCGCGACACCGTCGTCACCCTGCTGATCGACAACTCCGGATCGATGCGCGGGCGGCCGATCTCGATCGCCGCGATCTGCGCCGACGTGCTTGCGCGCACGCTGGAGCGCTGCAACGTCAAAGTGGAGATCCTCGGCTTCACGACGCGCGCCTGGAAAGGCGGCAAGTCGCGGGAGAAATGGGCCGCCGCCGGACGGCCGCCCCGCCCCGGACGGCTCAACGATCTGCGCCACGTGATCTACAAATCCGCCGACGCCCCCTGGCGGCGCGCGCGCGCCAATCTCGGCCTGATGATGAAAGAGGGGCTTCTCAAAGAGAACATCGACGGCGAAGCGCTGTTGTGGGCCTACGGAAGATTGCTCGGCCGGCCCGAAACCCGGCGCATTCTGATGGTCATCTCCGACGGGGCGCCAGTCGACGACACGACGTCGTCCGCGAACGGCGGCGCCTACCTTGAGCGCCATTTGCGCGACGTGATCGCGGAGATCGAAGGCCGCTCGCCCGTCGAACTGCTCGCCATCGGCATCGGCCACGACGTGACGCGCTGGTATGCGCGCGCGGTGACGATCTACGACGCCGAACAGCTGGGCGGGGCGATGGTGGACAAACTGGCGGAGCTCTTCGACGAAGCGCCGCCCGCGACGCGTTTTCGCGAGCGAACGTCAGGCCGGCGGCGAGCGTAGCGCCCGCCGCCGGCTTCTCCCCCGGCGCGCCTCCCCCGAGACGCGCCTTGATCAGATTGCGGACCGGAGCGTTCCGATCTCCAATTGAAGCGACTGAACGCTCTCGATCCGCTGTTTTCAGCGCTTGAGACGGTCTTCGTCCCACTCAAGCCGAACGGCGAGACCTCCTACGCGGCCGCCTCGCCCGTCTCCGGGTTGGTGACGAGCACCACGAGGATCACCGCGGCGCCGATGGCGACGTAGAAGTATGTCGCCAATGTCGCGAAACCGAACGCGAACGGCGCGATGACGAGCACGACGGCGGCGAGGAAATCAAACAACAGGTGCGTCCGGAACGGGATCAACCGCCGCGCCGAGGTCGAATAATCCGTGATCAGGCTATAGGCGATCAGCCCGACGCCGCCGGCGACGGCGAGCAGTTTGGCGACGCCTTCGAACCCGAGGACGAAGGGCCCGGCGATCAGGGACACGGCGACGAGATAGTCAAGAACGCCGTGGACGGAGGCTGGAATGATTCGCATCTGGCTTCTCCCTTTTTAGGTTACCGCGCGGCGGAAAGATCAGCCACGCCGAGGGGCACGCTGAATTTCGCGCACCAGACGTAGAACTCGTCATAGTCCGCCGGGTTCACGCTCGCGGGGATTGTGTAGATCTGGAGGCCTTTTTTCGACTCCAGCTTGGTGAACTCGGTCTTCTTCTCAAACCCGTCATTACCAAAACCAAGTGTCGGCGCCGGCGCGCCGTCGAGGCTGGAATCGCTTTAGAGGACGGCGACGTAGCCCGACGCGGTCTTGAGGATCGAAACGCCGCCCGACGTGTCGTGGTCGCTGAGGCCTTTGAAGGTTCCGTGCTGAACGATCGACGACGCCGTGTTTTCGGCGGCGTCCTGGGCGGCGGCCGGCGCGGCGAGGAACGGGACGCTTGCGAGCGCGGCGGCGGCGATGAATGTCTTGAACATATTGGTCATCCCATAATGCTATGCGGTTTCCGCTGGCTTGATTATGGACCGCATGTTCCATAATCTGACGCGCATATCCAATATCTGGACCGAATGGTCAAGATAATTGGCGTCACGTCAGCGTGAGGCTCGGCGTGACGAGTGGCGTAAGGAGACAAACGTGGCGAGACGGCGGGAGTTCGACGAGGACGCGGCGATCGGCGCCGTGAAGGCGCGGTTCTGGCTCAAGGGTTACGAGGGCGCATCGTATGCGGACATCATGGAGGCGACGGGCCGCGGCAAGGGCAGCCTTTACGCCGCCTTCGGCGACAAGCGCGCGCTCTATCTGAGCGCCGTCGACGCTTACGTGCGCGAGGAAGTCGCGGGCGCCGTCGACGTGCTCGAAGGCGACGGCTCGATCGAGAACGGCGTCGCGCGGGTCGACGCCTTCCTCTCCGGAGCCGTCGACGCGGTGGAGCGGCGCGGCGACCGGCGCGGCTGCTTCATCTGCAACGCGGCGGTGGAGCTCGCGCCGTTCGACGAGGATGTGGAGACGGCGACGATCGCGGGAATGGACGCCATGCGCAACGCCCTAAAGTCCGCCCTCGGCGTAAAAAGCGCCCTCGCCGACCATGTGTTGGCGGCCTATTTCGGCTTGCGGGTGATGGCGAAGGCCGGCGCGCCCGCCTCGCGCCTCAAGCGCGCGAAGAACGCCGCCATGTCGTTGTTGAGGGGCGAGGCGCCGGCTTAGCGGTAGGCGCTAGGCGGGCCCTAGCGGTAGGCGGCGTCGAGCTCCAGGTTCTTGGCGATCTCGCGCTCCCACCGGTCGCCGTTCGCGAGAAGCTTGTCCTTATCGTAGAACAATTCCTCGCGCGTCTCGGTGGCGAACTCGAAGTTCGGACCTTCGACGATGGCGTCGACGGGGCACGATTCTTCGCAGTAGCCGCAATAGATGCACTTCGTCATGTCGATGTCGTAGCGCGTCGTGCGCCGCGAGCCGTCTTCGCGCGGCTCGGCCTCGATGGTGATCGCCTGGGCCGGGCACACCGCCTCGCAAAGCTTGCAGGCGATGCACCGCTCCTCGCCGTTCGGATAACGCCGCAGGGCGTGTTCGCCGCGGAATCGCGGGCTGATCGGCCCCTTTTCGAAGGGGTAGTTGATGGTCGCCTTTGGCTTGACATAGTAGCGCATGGCGAGGCCGAAAGCCTTCAGAAAGTCGAGCAGCATGAAGCCGCGCAGGGCCTGGGCGATCCGGCTCATGACGTCCTCCAGCTCTGGAAGTGGTCCGCGAGCCCCGGAAACGCGATCAGCGCCCCGGCGGTGAGCAGCACCCAGACGAGCGACAGGGGCAGGAACACCTTCCAGCCGATGCGCATCAGCTGGTCATAGCGGTAACGCGGCACGATCGCCTTCACCATGGCGAAAAGGAAAAAGAAGAACAGGATCTTCAGCGAGAACCACAGGACGGGCGCACTCTCCAGCGGCGCCCAAGGGATCGGCGAGTGCCAGCCGCCGAAGAACAGGATCGTCAGCATCGCGCACATCAGGACGACGTTCGCGAGCTCGCCGATCATGAACAGGAGATAGAGCGTCGAGGAGTATTCGACCTGATAGCCGGCGACGAGTTCGGACTCCGCCTCCGGCAGGTCGAAAGGCGCCCGGTTCGTCTCCGCGAGGGCGGAAATGAAAAAGACGACGAACATCGGGAACAGCGGAATGAAGTGCCAGTTGAGCGCGCCCGCGCCGCGCGCCTGGCTTTCGACGATGTCGGACAGGTTGAGCGACCCGACAAGAAGGAGAACCGTGATGATGACGAAGCCGAGGGAGACTTCGTAGGACACCATTTGCGCCGCCGAGCGCAGGGAGCCGAGGAACGGGTATTTCGAGTTCGCCGCCCAGCCGCCGATGATGACGCCGTAAACCCCGAGCGAGGAGATCGCGAAGAGGTAGCGGACGCCGACATTAATGTCGGCGCCGACCATGCCCGGCCCCACCGGAACCACCGCCCACGAGACGAACGCGAGGACGAACGTCAGCATCGGCGCGATGACGAACAGCGTCTTGTTCGCGCCGGCGGGGAAGATCGTCTCTTTGAAGACGAACTTCAGGAAATCGGCGAAGGACTGCAGGAGCCCGAAAGGCCCGACGACGTTCGGCCCCTTGCGCATCTGGACCGCGGCCCAGACCTTACGGTCGAAGTACATCAGGAACGCCTGGGCCAACAGCAGCGCGACGATCAACGTCAGCGCCTGCAGGGTCGTCGCGGCGAGCCAGACGCCCCAGCCCTGGTCGGTGGGGCGGGTGGTGAAAAGAGTCCAGGCGTAGTCGAGCATGGCGACGACATAACGGCATCGCCGCGGCGCGTCATCGGAAAAACGCGCCGCGAAATGCGGGACTTAGTCGCGCCGGCGAGCGCCCCGGCTCAGCGGACGTCGACGCTGGAGAAAAAGCCGCCCTGTTTCTTCACTTCGCTGGGCGAGCCTTTGACGTCGATCGAGCCCATGCCCGAGACCTTCGCGTCGACGCGCTCCGCGGCGTAGACGCTCGCCGAGCCGACGCCCGAGACGCGAACGGCGACGTCGCGGCAGCGCAGCCCGTCGGCGTCGAGGTCGCCGACGCCGGAGACGCTGGCGTCGAAGACGCCGCATTCGCCGGCGAGGGTCACGTCGCCGACCCCGGACATCGCGGTTTCGAACCGGTCCGACCGGCCGCCGCGCGCGTCGACTTCAGCGACCCCCGAGATGGAGAGACCCGTAAGGTTCGGCAGTCTTACGACCGCGTCGACGCCCTGCCGGTCGCCGCCCCGACGGCGCTTCTTGTCGACGCCGAGGACGAGCGCGCCGTCCTCGATCCGCACGTCGACGCGCGCCATTTCGTCCGCCGGTCCTTCCAGCTCCACGGCGTAGTCCTCGCCGACCTCGATATCGACGTCGTAGACGCCGGCGATCTCGATCCGGTCGAAGCCCTGAAGGTCGTAGGTCCGGGCCACGTCCGCCGCGCGCGCGGCGGCGCCGGCGGCCTGTACGGCGACGAGGGCGACGACTGAGGCGGCTAGGACCAAGAGGGCGATCGCGGGGCGGGCGACTGTCGCTTCGTTTCTCATCGGTTTCTCTCTCCTGAGTGCGGCTTCGTTGGCGGGACCCTAACGCGCGCGGGGCCGGCGCCCCACGCCGTTCGCCTCGCGGATCGCGCGGCCGGCCGCATCGTTTTTTCCGCTTGTGATACTAATTCGCACTTGCGCGGATCGGACGGGCGCCGTACCGCGAAATTGCAAATCATTCTCAGTTTTGTGAGGTCGCCATGTCCGCCCGCCGCGTTTCGCTCCCCGCCCTTCTCTTCGGCGCGTGCGCCGCCGGCGCTTTGGCGAGCGGCGCGTCGGCGGACGACGCCTCCAACGAGATCCAGCTGCGCGCATCGGACCGGGTCT
This sequence comes from Parvularculaceae bacterium, assembly GCA_050331095.1. GTDB lineage: Bacteria > Pseudomonadota > Alphaproteobacteria > Caulobacterales > Parvularculaceae > MED-G105. Next base: position 18,635 of record JBHJHE010000030.1, on the reverse strand, counting down.
ACGTCGACGGCGAGCGCGTCGAGGGCGAAGACCTGAGCGCCTCGGCGATGAAGACCCTGACGCCGCTCGTCGACGTGCCGCAATCCCTGACGAGCTTCGATGCGGGGCTTCTCGCGGAGACGCGCCTGACGACGTATGCGGACATCGCCCGCTACGTCCCCGGCGTCCAGTTCGGACAAGGCGAAGGCCACCGCGACGCGCCGACGATCCGCGGGCAGGCGACGACAGCGGACTTCTATGTCGACGGCGTGCGCGACGACGTGCAGTATTTCCGCGACCCCTACAACGCCGAACGCATCGACATCCTGAAAGGTCCGAACGCGTTGATTTTCGGCCGCGGCGGCGGCGGCGGCGTCATCAACCGGATTTCGAAGGCGGCTTCGTTCGAAGACTTCGGCGAGGTCGCGCTCACCGGCGGCTCGTTCGAGACCTTCCGCGGCGCGTTCGACGCCAACGCGCAGCTGACCGACAATGTCGCCGCGCGGCTCAACGCGCTTTACGAGAACGCCGACAGCTTCCGCGACTTCGTCGGCGTCGAGAAGATCGGGATCAATCCGACGGCGACGGCGCGGCTCGGCGAGCGGACCTTCGTCACCGGCAGCTACGAATACTTCCGCGACCAGCGCGACGTCGACAGGGGCGTGCCGTCCGTCGACGGCCTGCCCTTCCGCGGCGACCGCACGGCGTTCTTCGGCGCGCCGAACTTCAACGAGGCCGAAGCGGAGGTGAACCTCTTCAACTTCTCGTTCGTCCACGCGTTTTCCGACGATCTGTCGATCCGCAACCGCACGCTCTACGGCGACTACAACAAGTTCTACGCCAACGTTCAGCCGAACACGCCCGTCGACGAGAACGGCGTCGTCGGCCTGCAGAACTATTTCTCGACGACGGACCGCGAGAACCTCTTCTCCCAGACCGACCTCGTTTGGAACACGACGTTTCTGGGCCTCGGCCACACCCTGCTCGCCGGGTTCGAAGTCGGCAATCAGGACACGCTGAACTTCCGTCAGGAGAACAACAACGCCGCAGGAACCGTGACGATCGACGCGCCGTCGTTCTTCGGTCCCATCGTCTTCAACCCGGTCGTGCGCAACGACAATCAGGTCGATCTGACGACGGCCTCGGTCTACCTCCAGGACCAGATCGACGTCACCGACTGGCTGAAGCTCGTCGGCGGCGTTCGGTTCGACCATTTCGACCTTGAGTTCGACGACAACCGGCCGGAGCTTCAGGACTTCCAGCGCACGGACGATCTCTTCTCCCCGCGCGGCGGCGTCATCTTCAAGCCGGCCGAGAACGCCTCGATCTATGCCAGCTATTCGTTCTCGTTCCTGCCGCAGTCGGGCGACCAGTTCGGCTCTTTGTCGGTGACGACGGCGGCGCTCGAGCCGGAGCGCTTCGAGAACATCGAAGTCGGCGTCAAATGGGACCTGACGCCCGAGCTCGCCGTCACCGGCGCGATCTATCGCCTCGACCGGACGAACACCCGCGCGATCGATCCGATCACGGCGCTCACCGTCTTGACGGGCGAGCAGCGCAGCCGCGGGATCGAGCTTGGCCTCACCGGCCAGATAACGCCCTGGTGGACGACGGTCATCGGCTATGCGTTGCAGGACGCGGAAATCACGTCCGAAACCGCGAGCGCGACGCCGGGCACGGAGGTTCCCCTCGTGCCGCGCCACGAATTCTCCGCGTGGAACCGGTTTCAGGCGACGGAGCGCCTTGGCCTCGGCGTCGGCGTCAACTACCGCAGCGACGTCTTCGCCTCGATCTCGAACAACGTGACCCTGCCCGCCTATACGCGCGTCGACGTCGCCGGCTACTACGCCCTCAACGACGCGCTCGAACTCCAGGTTAACCTGGAGAACCTCTTCAACGCGTTCTATTTCCCGACGGCCCACAACGACAACAACATCACGCCGGGCGCCCCGCGCTCCGTCTTCGTCACGTTGCGCGCGCGGCTCTAAGCCGCGCGCCGGCTCACTCCGCGGCGAGCTTCGCCGCGCCGCCGATCGCCTGCGCGCATTCGGCCATCGTCGCCGAGGCGCGGGCGATGGGGTTCGTGCGGAAGTAGTCGCGGATGAGCGGCTCGAACGGCTCGTCGGACAAGGGCGCGAGCGCGCTCTCGTCATTGTAGAGCTTGGCGAGCGCGCGCAGATCGAGCGGCGCCTCGCCCGTCGGCCCCTCATCGATCCGGCCGAGCGCGGGCGCGTCGACGATCATCGCCTGGCGAAGCGCGAAGAGATCGTCATAGGGCAAGGTGGCGCCCACGCGGTCCGACAGGGCCCGGACGATCGCCCAGTCCTCCCGCGCCTCGCCGAAGGGAAAGTGCGCGCGGCGGGCGAATTGCGCCCGGCCCTCGGTGTTGACGTAAAGACCGTTCTGCTCGGTGTAAGCCGCCCCCGGAAAGATGACGTCAGCCCCGCGTGCGCCGGCGTCGCCATGGTGGCCGTGATAGATGACGAAGGCGCCGCCGAGCTTCGCCGCGTCGAACTCGTCGCAGCCGAAATTGTAGACGACTTCGACGTCGCGGGACTGGGCGGCCGCGAGGATGCCGGCGAAGTCGCGCCCGTCGCCGCGCGGCGTGAAGCCGAGATCAAGCGCGCCGACGCGCCCCGCCGCGGTGTGGAGCGCGTTGAAGCCGTTCCAGCCCTCGCGCACCACGTGCGTCGCAGCCGCGAGCTCGGCGATCCGCGCCATGACGGCCGCGCCGTCGGGCCGCGCGAGCGCGCCGACCCCGACGATGACGACGGGACGCTCCGCGCCGCGCAGGATGTCGAACGCGGCGTCGAGGTCCGCCGGCCCCGTTCCCAGATGTTCGTAGTCGAACGTGAGATCCGCGGGTTCGCCGACAAGGCCGATCTTGAGCTCGAGGTTTGCAAGCCACGCCTTGCGGATGCGCGCCCCGACCATGGTCGCCTCGCGGCGCGGGGTCGTCCCGATAAGGAGTATCGCGGCGGCGCGCTCCAGCCCGGCGATCCCGGTGTTGAAGAGATAGCTTTCGCGCGGCGCGCCGTCGACGCCGAACGGCGCGAGCCCGCGCCCGACGCCGTCCTGCCGGCAATCGCGGTGGGGCGAGCCGAGGGCGTCCATCAGGTCCTTCAGCGCCTTCACCGGCTCAGCGGAGACGAGGTCGCCCGCGATCGCGGCGATTTTGTCCGGGGACGTTGCGTTGATGCGTTCGGCTGCGCGCGCGAACGCCTCGTCCCAGGACGCCGGGCGCAGGCGCTCGCCGTCGCGCACGTAAGGCTTGTCGAGGCGCTGGCGTTTGAGGCCGTCCCAGATGAAGCGCGATTTGTCGGAGATCCACTCCTCGTTCACGTCCTCGTGAAGCCGCGGCAGGATGCGCAGAACGTCGCGCCCGCGGCTGTCGACGCGGATGTTCGAGCCGACCGCGTCCATCGCGTCGACGGTCTCGGTCTTCGTCAGCTCCCATGGGCGGGCGTTGAAGGCGTAGGGCTTCGAGGTCAGCGCGCCGACGGGGCACACGTCGATGAGGTTGCCGGTGAGCTCGCTCTCGACGGCTTTCTCCAGGTACGTCGTAATCTCTGCGTTCTCGCCGCGGTTGACGAGGCCGAGATCGTCGACGCCGGCGATCTCCGTGGCGAACCGCACGCAGCGGGTGCACTGGATGCAACGGGTCATGATCGTCTTGATCAGCGGGCCCATGTGCTTTTCTTCGACGGCGCGCTTATTCTCTGTGTACCGCGATCCACCGCGGCCATAGGCGACGGCCTGGTCCTGCAGGTCGCACTCGCCGCCCTGGTCGCAAATCGGGCAGTCGAGCGGGTGGTTGATGAGGAGAAACTCCATCACCCCCTCGCGCGCTTTCTTGATCATCGCGCTGTTGGTGACGAGTTCGGGCGGCTCGCCGTCGCGCCCCGGGCGCAGGTCGCGGACGTTTTGCGCGCACGAGGCCACGGGCTTCGGCGGTCCGCCCTTCACCTCGATGAGGCACATGCGGCAATTGCCGGCGACCGAGAGGCGTTCGTGATAGCAAAACCGCGGGATCTCTTCGCCGGCGAGCTCGCACGCCTGCAACAGCGTCATCGACGAGGGGGCCTCGATCTCCCGCCCGTTCACCTTGATCAGTCGCGTCTCTTCCATTGGCCGTCCTTCGCGCGCCGCTCGTTCAAGGGGTGAGATAGCGGGGACGGCCGCGGTTCGCTAGGCGGGCGCGCGCCTGTGGCGCGGACGGCGGCGGAAACACGAAGAAAGGGCCGCGCGCAAACGCGGCCCTTCGAAGCGAGATCGATAAGGTGGAGAACCGTTCGAAACGGCCGTCAGACCGCCTCTTTCAGATCCTTCGCGACGCGGAAGGCGACCTTCTTGCTCGCCTTAATGCGGATCGATTCCCCGGTCGCCGGGTTGCGGCCCATGCGCGCCGGACGATGGCGAACCTGGAAGATGCCGAGCCCGGAAAGCCGCAGTTTCGCGCCTTTTTTGAGGTGGGTCGTCATCATGTCGACGAACTCGCCGAGGAACTCCTCCGCCTGCCGTTTCGGCATCTCGTGCGCTTCGGCGAGGTCCGCGGCCATGTGCTTCAGCGTGACGACGGCCGGCGCGGCTTTAGCGCCGGCGCGTTTGGTCGCCGTCTTGCGTTTCGCGGGGGCTTTCTTGGCGGCGGTTTTCTTCGCCGCTTTCTTTTTCGTCGCTTTCTTGGTCGCTTTGCGCGCCGTCGACTTCGCGGCGGTCTTCGCCGTCGCTTTCTTGGTGGTTTTTTTCGCAGCTTTTCTCGCCGGAGCCATGGAGTTTCCTTCGCGCTCAATTGGCCTTTCGCGACGACAGGATCATGGGATTCGCCGCTTGACAATACTTAGCGCGAGTTCGTTACCCGGCCATTGACGAGCGATGTTGCGAAAACGCCCGTTTTTCAGGCGTTTCCGCACCGGGAGCGATCGCCCGAAAGGTCGCTCGCGCTTGCGCCCCAAGCGGATGATCCGCACGCGCAAGGGCGATTCGTCACTCGGCCGCGGCCATGGCGACGGGCCCGCGGTCGGCGCGATAGGCGTTGATGCGCTCTTCGATCTCGCCGCGGAAATGGCGGATAAGCCCCTGGATGGGCCAGGCGGCGGCGTCGCCAAGGGCGCAAATCGTGTGGCCCTCGACCTGGCCGGCGACCTCGAGAAGCTGGTCTATTTCAGCAGTTTGCGCGTCGCCGCGCGCCATGCGTTCGAGCACCCGCCACATCCAGCCCGTGCCTTCGCGACACGGCGTGCACTGACCGCAGCTCTCGTGCTTGTAGAAATAGGAAATGCGCGAGATCGCGCGGACGACGTCGGTGGACTTGTCCATGACGATCACCGCGGCGGTGCCGAGGCCCGACTTCACGTCGCGCAAGGCGTCGAAGTCCATCAGAACGTCGTCGCAAATTTCCTTCGGCAACAACGGCACGGACGAACCGCCGGGGATGACGGCCTTCAAATTGTCCAAGCCGCCGCGCACGCAGCCGGCATGGCGCTCGAGCAACGACTTCAGCGGGATCGACATCTCCTCCTCGACGTTGCACGGCCGCTCGACATGGCCGGAGATGCAGAAAACCTTCGTGCCGGCGTTGTTTTCGCGCCCGAGGGATTTGAACCAACCGGCGCCGCGGCGGATGATCGTCGGCGCAACGGCGATCGATTCGACGTTGTTGACCGTGGTCGGACAACCATAGAGCCCCGCGCCTGCGGGGAACGGCGGCTTCAGGCGCGGCTGGCCTTTCTTGCCTTCGAGGCTTTCGAGAAGCGCCGTCTCCTCCCCGCAGATGTACGCCCCGGCGCCGTGGTGGACGTAGAGATCGAAGTCCCAGCCGGAGCCCGCCGCGTTCTTTCCGAGAAGTTTCGCCGCGTACGCTTCGTCGATCGCGGCCTGCAGGCGTTCGCGCTCGTCGACGTACTCGCCGCGAATGTAGACGTAACAGGCGTGCGCCTTCATGGCGTAGGACGCGACGAGGCACCCCTCGATGAAGAGGTGCGGATCGTGGCGCATGATGTCCCGGTCCTTGCACGTGCCGGGCTCGGATTCGTCGGCGTTGACGACGAGATAGTGCGGCCGTTCGCCCACCTCCTTCGGCATGAACGACCATTTGAGCCCCGTGGGAAAGCCGGCGCCGCCGCGCCCGCGCAACCCGGAATCCTTCATTTGCTGGATGATCCAGTCAGGCCCCATGCGGATGATGTCCGCCGTGCCGTTCCAGGCGCCGCGCTTCTTCGCCGCCTCGAGGCGCCAGTCCTGGAGGCCGTAGAGATTGGTGAAAATTCGGTCTTTGTCTTCGAGCATCGATCGCTTCCTTAAGCGTCCGGGGCGGCGCGGCTACGCCGGCGTCGGTTCGGAGTTCGGCAACTCGCCGATCGGCTTCGCGGCGGAGCCGTCGTAAAGCGCGGGGTCGAGGAGCGTCGTCAGCTCGCCCGCCGGATCGGACGTCTGCCGATCTTTGCGGACGGTGCCGATCTTCACCTCTTCGCCGCGGCGCAGCTTCTCAAGCAGGTCTTCGAACGTCGCCGCGTCGAGGTCCTCATAGTAGTGATCGCCGTCGGCCGTGGAAATCTGCACCATCGGAGCGTTGACGCAGGCGCCGAGGCATTCGACCTCGAGCCAGGAGAACGCGCCGTCGTCGGAGACTTTCGTCTCCGCGCCGATCCTTTTTTTGCAGACCTCGCGCAGATCATGGGCGCCGCGGAGCATGCAAGGCGTCGTCCCGCACACCTGCACGAAATAGCGGCCCACCGGCGCGAGATTGAACATCGTGTAGAAGCTCGCGACCTCGTAAACGCGGATGTAGGGCATCGCGAGCCGCTCGGCGATCGCCTCCATCATCGGGATCGAGATCCAGCCCTCCTGTTTCTGGCCGCGCCAGAGGAAGGGGATGACGCAGGAGGCCTGGCGGCCCGCGGGGTACTTCTCGATTTGCGCGTCGCACCAGCGCGAATTCTCCGCCGTCCATTCAAAAGTCGCGGGCTGGTCCGCCGCCGGTCGTCTCGCCGCCATCGATAAATCCTCAGTTTCGCCGCCCTGCAGGCGACGTCATCGGGTGTTTAGAGGTTCCCACTTCACCGCGAAAGCCGGCGCTGGCGCGCGCCCTACTCCAGATGGACGCCGTTGATCGCCGCCGCGTCGCGAAAGCAGCCGAAGCAGAGCTCGCGAACGTTGTCTTCGGCGCTGTCGGCGAACTCGTCCTGCGAGAGCGCGTTGCACGCCGCGCAGATCGCCTCGTAGCTCCCATCGACCACGTTCCAGAAAAAGCCTCGCGGCTCGCCGTCGGCGACCGTCTCGACGATATGGCGGCAGACAAGCGTCGCCGGCTGGCGGCCGTGGGCGCCGCACGTCAAAATGGCGCTCATGCGGCCATCTCCCGCCGTGCGGGCCGCCTAACGGTCGATTTCCCCGAAAACGATATCGAGCGTGCCGATGATCGCGGAGACGTCGGCCAGCATGTGGCCGCGATTCATCCAGTCCATCGCCTGAAGGTGCGCATAGCCCGGCGCGCGGATCTTGCAGCGGTAGGGCCGGTTGGCGCCATCAGCGACGAGATAGACGCCGAACTCGCCTTTCGGCGCCTCGACCGCGGCGTAGACCTCGCCGGCCGGCACGTGGAAGCCCTCTGTGTAGAGCTTGAAGTGGTGGATGAGGGCCTCCATCGAGCCCTTCATTTCGGCGCGCCGCGGCGGCGCGACCTTGCCGTCCGTCGTCATGACGGGGCCAGGGCCTTCCTCGCGAAGCTTCGCGATCGCCTGCTTCATGATCGAGAGCGACTGGCGCATCTCCTCCATGCGGCAGAGATAGCGGTCCCAGCAGTCGCCGTTCTTGCCGATCGGCACGTCGAAGTCGTACTCCGCATACGTCTCGTAAGGTTGGCTCTTGCGCAAGTCCCAGGCGAGGCCCGAGCCGCGGATCATGACGCCGGAAAAGCCCCAGTCGAACGCCTGTTGCTCGCTGACGACGCCGATGTCGACGTTGCGCTGCTTGAAGATGCGGTTCTCGGTGATCAGCGTCTCGATATCGTCCATCACCTTCGGAAACCCGTCGCACCAGGCGTCGATATCGTCGAGGAGCGCCTCGGGCAGGTCCTGGTGCACGCCGCCGCCGCGGAAATAGGCCGCATGCAGACGGCTGCCGCTGGCGCGTTCGTAGAACGCCATCAGCTTTTCGCGCTCTTCGAACCCCCACAGCGGCGGGGTGAGCGCGCCGACGTCCATCGCCTGGGTGGTGACGTTCAGGAGGTGCGACAGGATGCGGCCGATTTCGCAGAAAAGGACGCGGATGTGTTGCGCGCGCCGGGGAACCTCGACGCCGAGGAGACGCTCCGTCGCCAGACAGAACGCGTGCTCCTGGTTCATCGGCGCGACATAGTCGAGCCGGTCGAAATAAGGGATCGCCTGGAGGTAGGTCTTGTATTCGATCAGCTTCTCGGTGCCGCGGTGGAGAAGCCCGATATGCGGGTCGACGCGCTCGACGATTTCGCCGTCAAGCTCGAGGACGAGGCGCAGGACGCCGTGAGCCGCCGGGTGCTGGGGCCCGAAATTGATGGTGAACTTCCGCTCCGAAGACGCATCGGACGCGGAATCCTCAACGGTGATGACGCTCGTGCCGTCGGCCATGATCCCTCGCCTCAAACGACGCCGAACGCCGCCATCACGTCCGCGCCCGTCATTTTTTTCGTCGGTTGCGCGAAATCGTAATAGTCGGGCTTGTCGTCGATAAAGATTTCCATCGTGAACTTCGCGTCCGACAAATCGTCGAGCGCGCCGGCGTTGACGGTGTGCATCGAGCCGTCCGTCAGCCGGTAGAAGAGGTTCGACCCGCAAACTTTGCAGAACAAACGTTCCGCCCAGTCGGACGACGCGTAGACGCCGAGATGGGTCGTATCGTCTATGCGCAGCGGCCCGTCGAGCTCGACGCCCATCAGGGGGCCGCCGACCGAGCGCCGGCACATGCCGCAATGGCAGGCGGCGACGTGGACGCCGTCCTCGTGAGCCTTCGGCGTCGCCCTGAAGGCGACGGCGCCGCAAAGGCACCGGCCGGTTCTTTCGCTCATATCAGCACCGTCCCGATGAAAATCGCGCCCGCGAGCGCGGCGAGAAAGATCAAAAAGCTCTTCAACGGCGTCGCGAGGATCCAACGATCGAAAAAGTAGTCGAAATCCTGGAGCGCCTGTTTCACGCGGCCGTCCGTCGGGCGCGGTTCAGCGCTCGCCGGTTCGTCGTTCACGTCGCGTCCCCATCGGCTTTTTCGTCGCCGGGCAACGCGTATTGCGCGCCCTCCCAGGGGCTCAGATAGTCGAAGTCGCGGTATTCCTGGACGAGGCTCACCGGTTCGTAGACGACGCGTTTTTGTTCGTCGTCATAGCGGACCTCCGTATAGCCGGTGAGCGGAAAGTCCTTGCGCAGCGGGTGGCCTTCGAAGCCGTAGTCCGTCAGAAGACGGCGCATGTCGGGATTGCCCGTGAAAACGATCCCGTACATGTCGAACGCCTCGCGCTCGTACCAGTCGGCGCACGGGAAGACGTCGCGCACGCTGGCGATCGTCTCTCCCTCGCCGACGACCGCGCGTACGCGCACGCGCTGATTGTTGTGCAGGCTGAGCAGGTGATAGACGACGTCGAACCGCTTCGTCCGCTCCGGATAGTCGACGCCGCAAAGGTCAATGAGCTGGATGAAGCGGCACAGCGTGTCGTCGCGCAGAAACTTCAGCACGGGGACGATGCGGTCCGCGCGGGCGTGGACGTTGAGCTCCCCGAACGCGACCAAGACGTCGCGCACGTCGTCATCGATCGACGACGACAAATGGTCGGCGAGTTCTTTCAGCTCTTCGATTTTCTCAAGGTCGAGCATGCGGCGCCTTCTCGCCCGCGGGGCCGATCAGCGGACGATCGATCCCTCGCGGCGGATTTTCTTTTGCAGTTGCAGAATGCCGTAGATCAGCGCCTCCGCCGTCGGCGGACAGCCCGGCACGTAAATGTCGACGGGCACGACCCGGTCGCAGCCGCGCACGACGGCGTAGGAATAATGGTAATAGCCGCCGCCATTGGCGCACGAGCCCATGGAGATAACGTAGCGCGGGTTCGGCATCTGGTCGAAGACCTTGCGCAGCGCCGGGGCCATCTTGTTCGTCAGCGTGCCGGCGACGATCATCACGTCGGACTGGCGCGGGCTCGCGCGCGGCGCGGTGCCGAAGCGCTCCATGTCCCAGCGCGGCATCGACGCCTGCATCATTTCGACGGCGCAGCAGGCGAGACCGAAGGTCATCCACATCAGCGAGCCCGTGCGCGCCCAGTTGACGAGCGCGTCCGCCGGCGCGGTGAAAAACCCGCGGTCGGCTAGCTGATCCGACAACTCGCCGAAGAACGGATCCTTCGCGTCAGGACGGTAAACCGGCCCGTCGGCGTCGAGCGTCTGGTCGATCGCGGGCGCGCCCTTCGTCGTCAGCGCCATTCGAGCGCCCCCTTCTTCCATTCGTAGAGGAACCCGACGGCGAACACGGCGATGAAAACGAACATCGACCAGAAGGCGAAGATCTGGAAGTCGCGGTCGGCGCCGAGCGTCGGGTTGAACAGCGTCACCGCCCACGGGAACAAGAACGCCACATCGAGGTCGACGATGATGAAGAGAATAGCGACGATGTAGAACTGGACGTCGAACTTCATCCGCGAGTCGTCGAAGGCGTTGAACCCGCACTCATAGGTCGACACTTTCTCGGAATCCGGCTCGGCCGGCGCGATGAGCAGCGGCGCGACGGCGAAGCCGATCGCCAGCGCGACGGCGATGCCGAGAAAAACGAGAATGGGCAGATAATCCAACAAAAAGTCGGGCGTCGTCATCGACGGGCCTCCAAAGCTCGTGATGACGTAAATTCGTCGCGCGCTCGGCGCAAGCCGCTGCGGCGCCGCGTCGATCGGGCGTCGCCCGAGGGCCCGCTCACGCGGGGTTGACGCGCGGCGCGCGCGGAAATCGCTTATGAACCGGCTTATGGATTTCGCGCCTGCAGCAACGCGAGCCGCCACGCGCCGCGGCCGATGGCGAACGCCGCTCCTCGGCGAAGCGGCCCTCAAGCTGTGGCGCGCCGACGCCCGGCGGAAGGCCGAGTGGCTCGCGCCCTTCGCGCCCGCCGGGGCCCGCGCGCTTGAGGTGGGCTCAGGCCCGGGATGCGTCGTCGAGGCGCTCCGGACCCGCGGCGTCGCGGTCACGGCCGTCGACGTGCGCGATACGGCCTACGCCGCCAACGTCGCGCCGCTTCTTTATGACGGCGAGGCCCTGCCCTTCGCCGACGACGCGTTCGACGTGTCGCTGGCGTTGACGACGCTCCACCATTGCGACGATCCCGTGCGCGTGTTGTCCGAGGCGACGCGCGGCGCGCCGCGGACCGTCGTCATCGAAGACGTCTATGACGGCCCCTGGCAAAGACGCCTGACGAAAATGGCGGACTCCCTCGTGAATCTGGAATTCGCCGGCCACCCCCACGCCAACCGCGACGACGCCGGCTGGCGCGACGCCTTCGCCGAGCTCCGTCGGCGCGTCGTCTTCGCCGATCGAAAGCCCTATTTCGGGCTCTTCGCGCAGGCGCTTTACGTCCTCGAGCGCTAGATGCGGCCGCCGCGCATTGGCGTCGTCGCGCCGATCCTTAACGAAGCGACGACGATCGACCGTTTCGCGGCCTCCCTCGCCCGCCTCGCCCCCAAGCCGGACGACGTCGTCATCGTCGACGGCGGCAGCACGGACGACAGCCCGACGCGCGCCGCCGCCGCGGGCTTTCGCGTCCTGTCCGCCGAGCGCGGGCGGGCGCCGCAGATCAACGCCGGCGTCGCCGCGTGCGAGGCGGACTATATCTGCGTGCTCCACGCCGACACCGAGGTTCCCTTCGACGCCCTGCGCACCGTGCGGCGCACCCTCGCCGACCCGAAAACGAGCCTCGGCGGCTTCGTGCCGCTGATCGCCGGGCCCGACGACGTGCGCTGGGCGAGCAGCTTCCACAACTGGATCAAGTGCTGGTACGCGCCGCTGTTCTTCCGGCCGCTGTTCTTCCTCAAGGGCGGCCGATTGATCTTCGGCGACCAGGCGATGTTCTTCCGCCGCGCCGACTTCGAGGCCGTCGGCGGGTTCGATCCGGAGATCCTGGTGATGGAGGAGGCCGATCTCTGCCTCAAGCTCGTCGCCCGCGGCCGGGCGCGCATCGTTAACCGCATCGCCGTCTCGTCCGACCGGCGCTTCGCGGCCTGGGGCGAGTTCCGCACCAACGTCCGATTGTTCGAGCTCGGACTAAAATGGGCGTTCGGCTTCAAGCGCGGGCTCGACCGGCGCTATCCGCCCGTGCGCTGAGCGCCGCCCGGCCAGATTTCGCGGCCGCTCGCCTCAAGCTCCTCCGTCGCGCGCCGCTTGCCGACGGCGGGCGCGCGGCGCTGGTAAGCCTGGATGAAGCGCCGCAGGTCCGGCTCGTCGAGCCGCGGCGCGCGCCGCGCCATGGCGCCGAAATAGCCCCACATCGAAGCGAGACCGCCGACGACGTAAGGCCTGAACTGCATCCGGAAGATCGCCGTCAGGACGAAGTACGCGGGATCGGAGCCCATGAAGTACTGGCCGTAGCCATGGCGCGCGCGGCCTGTCAGGACGCCTTTTTCGCTCGATCCCATCGCCCGCAGGTGCTCGAAGCGCAGGTCCGGCTCGTCGAAGCTGCGCGCGATCCAGCCCAGCTGGCGGCACTTATGGCAGTCGATCCCGTCCCACATCACCTCGCGCACGAAGCCGCCAATGTCGCGGAAACACGCTGTGCGGTAGAATTTCGTCATGCCCACGGACATTTCGTCGCCGCGCTTCTCGCTGCGCAGGGCGCCGTCGGACCCGCGGAAATAGGGCTTGCCGCTCGCCGAACCGAGGCGCGGCTCGGCGGCCATCTTCTCAAGGAGCGCCTCGAAGTAGCGCGGCGGCAGGTCGAGATCGAGATCGAGCTTCGTCACGAAGTCAAAAGCGTCGAGATCCACCGTGTCGAGACCAAAATAGAACGCCTCGACGACGCCGGGCCCGACCGCGCGCCGGCCGCGGTCGGGCTTGGCGACGATCCGTACCCAGTCGTTCGTCGCGGCGAACTCCGCGAGGATCGTCGGCGTCTCGTCGCTCGAGCCGTCGTCGACGATCACCCATAGGTCCGGCCGTGCGGTCTGCGCCGCCATGCTGGCGAGCGTCGCGCGCATGTACGCCGCCTCGTTGCGGCAGGGCGAGACGACGACGTGGCTCACGGGCGCGCCCGCCGCGTTTGAACATCCGTGATCAGTTTTTCGAGCCGGCCCACATTGACCTCCTCGCTGAACTCCGTCGCGACACGCGCCTCGGCGCCGCGCCGCAGGCGTTCGTATAGCGCCGCGTCCCTGACGCAACGCTCGATGGCGTCGGCGAAGGCCGCCGGGTCCTCCGGAGGCGCGAGGACGCCGGTCTCGCCGTCGATCACGAGCTCCGGCACGCCGGAGACCCTGGTCGAGGCCACGGGAACGCCGACGGCCATCGCCTCCATCATCGCGACGGGAACGCCGTCGACGTCGCCGTTGCGATCCTCCTGACACGCCATCGCGAAGAGATGGAGGCTCCGAAGCCACGACTGCGCGGCCGAATTGGGCATCGCGCCCAGAAGCTTGACGACGTCGCCCGCGCCGAGCGAGGCGACGGCCGCCTCGATGCGCGCGCGCTCGGGGCCGTCGCCGACGATCTCGAAAACGACGTCGAACCCGCGCTCCTTCAGTATGCCGACGGTGCGCACGGCGGTCGCGACGCCTTTCTTTTCGACACGCCGCCAGAGCCATCCTATCCGTAACGGGCGCGCCGGCGGCGCCGGCGCCCGACGCGAAGGCAACGGCGCCCAGCATCGAACGATCGGCAGCTTTTCGCGATCGACGCCGCGCCGGGCGAGATGATCGGCGTTGAACTCCGAGATCGTGGCGATCGCCGCGGCGCGCTCGCCTTTCTCCTTCAACAGAAGCCCGGCCTGGTGAATGTCGTTGGCATGCGCCGTAATGGTGACGGGAACCCCCGCGTATCGGCCGGCGTAAAGCGCGATCTGCGCCGGAAAATGGGCGAAGTGGACGTGGCAATGCTCGATCCGCCGGTCGACCATCAGCCGCGCCAGATGCAGCCCCATGAACCAGTGCCACAGGAGCGCCGGGGCGAACCGCCCTTGCGCGGCGCTCGCCGCGACGTCACGCACGGCGAGCGCCAGCGTCGCGGCGAAGGCCGCCGGATCGCCGGCGAACGCGCGGACGAAACTCCCGACGAGCGCCGACTTCGGCTCGTCGTAAAGCGTTGCGACGGGGCCGATGTCCGCATCGGTCGCAAGGTGGATCGGCCGCCGCACGCTGACGACCGTCACGTCGTGGCCGCGCCGCTTCAGCGCCGCCGCCTCGCGATAGACGAACGTCAGCGACAGGCCCGGCGTCTCCGGCCCCAGATGGCAGATGCGGAACGTGCGCGGCGCGTCGGCGGTCATTTGTATTCGATGATCGCCGCCGGCCGCCCGCGCAACCGCGCCAGCGCGAACGTCGCGACGCCGACGAACTCCGGCGCCCGCGCGGCGACACAGGCGACGGCGTAGGCGAGGCGCCCGCGGGAGAGATCGGCGCGCTTCATGAAGACCCGCACCGCTTGCAGCGGATAGATAAGGAACAGGGCCAGGAACGCCGGCGACACGAGCGCGCCGAGGATCGCCAGCGCCGGCAACGCTCCGCCGAAAACGACCGCGCGCGCGACCTCTCTGGCGCGAAACCGCTCGGCCGTTCCTCCGTGCAAAGCGAACCCATTGGCGTAAGCGTATCCCGCGCGCACGTTGCGTCGCCACCATTGGCCGAAGCGCGACATGGCCGCGTCGTGCACGGTCATTTCCGCGTCGAGCCGGTGTATCCGCCAACCTGCCGCGCGCAGGCGAAAACAAAGCTCCGGCTCCTCCCCGGCGATGAGCCCCTCGTCAAAGCCGCCGACCGCCTCGAACGCCTCGCGGCGGACCATGAAATCGCCGCCGCACGCGCGCGCCTCGCCCGCGGGCGTCGCCCACTCCACGTCGCACAAGAGGTTGTACACCGACGCCTCGGGCCGGCGCTCGCGGCGTCGTCCGCAAACGGCCGCGACGTCGGGGCGCTCGCTCAGGAAAGCCGCTGCGGCCGCAAGCCAGCCGGGCGCGACGGCGCAATCCCCGTCGACGAACTGGACGAAATCCAGCGCCCCGCGGTTCGCCAGCGCGGCGAAGCCGGCGTTGCGGGCTCGCGCGGCGGTGAACGGCGTCGCAAGATCGAGCTCGATGACGGCCGCGCCACGCCGCCGGGCCGCGGCGACGCTGCCGTCGGCGGAGCCTGAATCGACGTAAACGAGCTGAAGATCGTCGCGCGCGAGGCTGTCGAGGCACGCCTCAAGCCGCGCGCCTTCATTGCGGCCGATGACGATCGCCGCCAGCCGCGGATCCGCCATGGTCATTCAGCTCGTCCCACCGTTTGGGCGCGGATGGCGGCTCGATCTGTGGAAAAGAGTCCGAGAATGGCGCGAGTGACGGGGCTCGAACCCGCGACCTCCGGCGTGACAGGCCGGCACTCTAACCAACTGAGCTACACCCGCGCGTCTCGTGACGAGGCGGGAGCGGTATCGCGCAGGACTGCGCCGGTCAAGCGCTATTGCGCGCAAGGGCCCGACGAGCCGGCCGCGTAGGTAACGTCGACGCGCGACAGGGTCCATGCGCGCTCCCCGCGCGCGTATTCGGCGACCGGCGCCGCGACGAGCCCGGCCGCGGCGACCCGCCCGTGGGACAGGTCGCCATGGACGAAGACGCACCGGCCGGCCGCGGCGAAGGGCGTGGCGATCGCGGCGATCTCGTCCTCGCTCAGAAAACTCCCGTAGACGAGCGAGACGTCGGCGGCGGCGCGCCGCGCGAACCAGGCGGGATCGTCGGCGAGCACCAGCGATCCGCGGGCGACGGCCGCGCTCATTTGCGTTTCGCGCGCCAGCGTTTCGGCGCGCTGGCCGCGCTCGAAAACAAGGTCCCCGCCGGCGGCCCCACCGCCCGCGCCGCCCGCCGCGAGCGCGCAGAGGAAGGCGGCGCGCGCCCGGAACGCCGTGTCCTTCGCCGCATAGGCGACGGCGGCGGCGGCGGCGAGCGCAAAGGCGGCGCTGTAAGGGTAGAGTTGCGCGACGCCCGCATAAGGCGTCGCCGCCAGAAACGACCCCGCGATCTTGACGGCGTAGCCGGCGAAGAACGCGACGAGCGGGCCGAGGACGCTCGCGCCCGCCGCGCGGCCGAGATCGACGAGCGGTTTGGCGCATAGCGCGCACATCAACGCGGCCGTCGGCAGCAGATAGCGCATGTTGACCGCAAGGCCGCCGTGCCAGGCGTCGATGGCGTAAAACGCGACGTACGCCCCGGCGACAAGCCACAAAAGCCCTTCGCCCTCGCCCCCTCGACCGCGGAAAAACCGCCAGAGCGACAGGGCCGCAAGGCCAAGAAACGGCATGCTTTGCGTCAGCGCGCGCTTGTAGAGCCCGCAGAACGCGTAAACGCCGCTCGCGTCCGCCGTCACGGGGCAGCCGCCGACCTCGTGGGGATGGACCTGCAGGTCGATCAGCAGGGCGTAGAACCCGTGGGCGAGCGCGGCGACGCGCTCGCCGGCCGCAACGGCGACGACCGCCGCGACGGCGCCCGCCCCGAGGAGAACGCGCCGCCGGCCCGGCGAGGCGATGTGCGAGGCCGTGTGCGAGGCCGTGTGCGAGGCGATGCGTTGGCGGAGGGCTTTGAGGTCAAGGGCGAGCGCGGCGACCAACGTCGTTCCCACGCCGAGGAAAAGCGGCGCATAAGTCGACAAGGCCGCGACGCCCTCGACGCGTCCGTAGCTGATGGGCAGAAAAACGCCGAACTTCACGAAGTTCAGCGCCGCGGCGAACGCCAGCCCCGGCGCGCTCCCGACGAGAAAGGCGAGCGCCAGCCGGCGGTCGGCGCAGACGAACGCGCGCAGCCAGACGACGCCGGCGACCATCGCCAACGCCGCGTCGACCCGGAGCGACACCGTGAGGCCGAGGAGCAGGCCGGCCGCCGCCGCTGGCCGCATACGGGCCCCGCGACCGTCCGCCCCCGACGCATTGAGCACGAGCGCGTTGGGCACGAGCGCGTCGAGCAGGAGCGCGATGGCCCAGAGCGCCGGCGCGAGCGCGAGCATGTGCGGCCAGATCGTGTGGGCGTAGGTCGGCGCAATCGACGCGAAGGCGAAAAGACAGGCCGCGGCGACGGCGACGTCCGCGTCGCCGTAGACGCGCCGGGCGATGCGGTGCGTCGCCCATGCGGCGAAGACCGACGCGACGGCGTTCAGGAGAAGAAGCCCGCGCTCGCCGAACGCGGCGTAGAACGGGCCGGCGACGACGGCGTATCCCGACGGATACTGCGGGACGAGGCGATGGGGCTCGCCGTCGCTCGGCGAGGCGAAGACCATGTCGACGGCGTCGACGCCGTCGAGCCGCATCTGGACGAACGATAAGCCGCCGTCGCCCGCGAACGCGGCGGCCATCTGCAGGTAGAAGAACTCGTCGACGGTGAAGAGCCCCGTCGGCGAAACGAAAGCGGCGGCGACGGCGAGCGCGGCGAGGATCGGCCACCCCCGGCCGACCTTCGCCAGGGTCGGGGCCGCCGGCGCGGCGCGACCGGACGACGCGGCGTCGCTGGCGGCGGCGTGAACCATAAATCGGCGATCGCCGCTCCAGCGGCGGCCCTGATAGCGCGGGGCGGCGCGCCCTCGCCCGAGGCGCTATCCTTTGCGCGGCGGGGCTTAATCGGCGGTTGACGCGGGGGCCGGCGGCCGCGCGCCGCCAGGCCCGCGCGACCCAAAAAGCCTTAACGTCGCCATCATTCGCCCCGGCCAAGCCCCACTCTCGCCGTGGGACGCCGCCAACCATGTCCGCACCAGTTTGTGGAAGGAGGCGACCATGCAGAAGTTGTCGATCGCCCTTGCGGCCCTTGGCTTGGGACTCGCCGGCTGTCAGTCGACGGGCGAAGGCGCGCTTTACGGCGCGGCGCTCGGCGCCGCCGGCGGCGCGGTCGCCGGCGAAGTCTTCGCCGGCCGGCCGGGGCGCGGCGCGGCCTACGGCTCGCTGATCGGCGCGGCCGTCGGCGCTTATGAGGGCTGTTCGAATTCGGTAACCTGTTTCGGCCGCGCGCGCTACCACGGCCGTCGACACTACGACCGGGGCGCGCGCCGCCATTATTATGAGGACCCCTACTACGGCGACACCTATTGGGACGACGGCCGGGTGCGCCATCGCGACCGGCGTCGCAACCGCCGCCGTCGCTACTGAATCTTGCGCCCCTCGCCTTGGCGACAATTAAGGCGGCGCGGCGCGGGGAACCCATGCTACTTGGCCGCGACGGCTCGCGTCGCGGCCGTTTCGCCATTCGGAGATAGACGATGAAGACCATTGCTTTGTTGGCCGCGAGCGCGAGCTTCGCCATCGCCGGCTGCACCCAGTCCGGCACCGCCGAGCGCGGGGCGCTTGGCGGCGCGGCCGCCGGCGCGGCGGTCGGCGCGGTCGCCGGCCAGGTCATCCGCTGACGCCCCGGCGCGCGCGCTGCGGCCGCCGCTGCGGCGCGCGACCTCGGCGGCGCGGCAAAATGATCTTCGCAGGCCGCCGACTGCTTCGGCCCCGCGCGCC
>JBHJHE010000029.1:0-55424 GCA_050331095.1 Parvularculaceae bacterium | reverse complement strand
TATGCTCCATCCGCCCTTCCGCGCCCACTTTGTTTGCGTTTTAACCCTTTAACTTCGCTGCCGCCGCGCGCATGGCTCAAGCCCCCTAACGCCGGCGCGCGCGCCGCTAAACGGGGGCGCGCCGGCGCTTGCAAGGTTGAGGTCGAGGCGGCTGCAATGCGCAATTTCCCGCTCCGATCGACCCTCGACGCATCCGTCGATCCGGGCCCGCTATGGTTCTGAGATCCACCACTGACGACTGATCCGGGACCTATCGCCAAATGTTGGGTTAACATGGGCTGAATTGGGAATCAACGGATCTTGACTGCGTCCCGAACGCCCCATCGCGCGACTCAAACGCGCATCAACAACGTTAAATTCTATATTATATTCAATGTTTTATACTAAAAATCTAGAGTGATGCATACGTTTTGTATTGACGACGCGTCGTCGTCGATCGCCTGTCGGCGCCGCCGTCGCCTTAGGGCTTTGTCCGAAGCCCGCCGGGCGGCCGCCGCATCGAGCGCTTTGCGCCAGAGTTCGCTTGCGCTTTGCGCCGCCGTCGCGTCGGCCAAACGCGCGTTTGCGTCGGCCCGCACGACCTGAGCGGCGCGGCGGGCGTCGCGCCGCGCCGCGAGGAACGCAAGGGCGTCCAGCGCGCCGCGGCCGTCAACGGGCCGCGTCCGATCTTCGGCCCAGCGGCGCTCGAGATCCGCGATGCGCGCCTCAGCATCAACGAGGTCCGCGCGCGCTTCGATGACGCGCGCCGCGGCGGCGGTCTCGCGGGCTTTCGCGGCGCGCGCCAAGGCGTCCAGCGTCCGTGTCTTCACGCCGGTTCGTCCGACAGGATCGACGCGAGCGCCGCGAACGCCTCGTCGCGCGCGACATGAACGTCCGATGGCTGATCGAATAGGCTTTCGAGCCTTGGCGCAAGGCGCAGCGCGCGGTCGATGGCGGGGTCCGCGCCCGCGCGATAGGCGCCGAGGCGCGCAAGATCGCGCATCTCCGCCTCGAGCGCGATGACCTTGCGGGCGTCGTTCGCAAGGACGCGCTCGTGCGCCGTCAGCGCGGTCTGCGCTGTGCGCGAGAGGCTGGAGACGACGTCGATCGCCGGGAACCGTCCGCGCTCGGCGACGGCGCGCGTCAGAACCACGTGGCCGTCGAGCGCGGCGCGAGCGGCGTCGGCGATGGGCTCGTCATGGTCGTCGCCTTCGACGAGCACGGTGAAAACGCCCGTGATCGCGCCGCCGGGGACGACGCCCGCGGGCGCGTGGGCGGCGGCCCAGCCGGGCCCGGCGCGCTCCGCGAGATGCGGCAATTGGGCGAATACGGAGGGCGTGTGGCCCCGCGTCGTTGGCGGCTCTCCGGCGGCGAGGCCGATCTCGCGCTGCGCAAGAGCGAAACGCGTCAGGGAATCCATCAGGAGAAGGACGTTCTTGCCCTGATCGCGGAACGCCTCAGCGACGTCGAGCGCGAAGAACGCCGCCTCGCGGCGCATCATGGCCGGCGCCTCGGCGCTTGCGGCGACGACGACCGAACGGGCCCGCCCGTCGGGACCAAGACCGTCCTCGGCGAACTCTCGCACTTCCCGTCCCCGCTCGCCGACCATGGCGGCGATGACGACGTCGCAGTCCGCGCCGCGCGCGATTGAGGCGAGCAACGTCGACTTGCCAAGCCCGGCGGCGGCGAAGAGCCCGAGCCGTTGGCCGATCCGCGCCGGGGCGAAGACGCTCATCGCCTTGACGCCGAAGTCGAGCGGCCCGCCAAGCTCCGCACGCAAGGGCGCCGGCGGGGTCGCGCCGCCGGCGACGGGCCCGCGCGGCCCTCGCGCGACGGCTTCGAGAGCCGGACCGCCGTCGATCGCCGCGCCGAAGCCGTCAACGCCCCGCCCGAGGAGCGCGCGGGGGTCGCCCTGCGCGACACCGCGGTCGCCGATGTTTGGAAACACGACGCGCGCGCCGCACCGCACGCCGGCGCGCGCAGGATCCGCGAGCGGCGCGCAGAGCGCCGCGCCGTCATCAAGCGCAACGACTTCGGCGAGAAACGATTGGCCGTCGGCCGACGACACCGAGACGCGCGCGCCGAGCGACAAGGCGCGGAGCCGGTCCGCGACGCGCACGCCGCGCGCCGACGCGCCGACGACCTCGCCGACGATCGTCGTCGGCGAGACGCGCAGGCGCGACGCGCTATGGGTCGATCCGTAGCCGTCCATAACCCCGCGACGTGCCGCGCCGCGCGTTAAGCTCGCGTGAAGGCGTGAATCGCGAAAGAGAATTGCCGCGCGTCGTTTCTAAACGCCGCCGCGCCGACGACGAGGAAAACGAGCGCCCGCCTCAGCTTTCGCGAAGCCGGCGAATAACGAAGATTTTCAGTCGCTTAAATTTTTTCGCCGCGGCTCGGAAAAACCGCCACGGGCGTTAACCTTTATGAAAGCAAATCAACCTAACGTTTGCTTAAAGCGATGGCGCGGTCGGGGCGAACAGCGAGACCGTCGACGACAGGAGGGTTTCGCGATGCGGGTGTTGTTGATTGAGGACGACGGCGCGACGGCGCAAAGCATCGAGCTGATGCTGAAGTCCGACGGCTTCAATGTGTACACGACCGATCTGGGCGAGGAAGGCGTCGACCTAGGCAAGGTCTACGATTACGACATCATCCTCCTCGACCTCAACCTGCCCGACATGACCGGCTTTGATGTTCTGAAGTCGCTGCGCGTCTCCAAAGTCAATACGCCGATCCTTATCCTCACCGGCCAGGGCGACATCGAGACCAAGGTTCGCGGGCTCGGCTTCGGCGCCGACGACTACATGACGAAGCCGTTCCACAAAGACGAACTCGTCGCGCGCATCCATGCGATCGTCCGCCGCTCCAAAGGCCACTCCCAGTCCGTGATCACCACGGGGGATCTCACCGTCAATCTCGACGCCAAAACGGTCGAGGTCGCAGGCCAGCGCGTGCACCTGACGGGCAAAGAATATCAGATGCTTGAGCTTCTTTCGCTGCGCAAAGGCACGACGCTGACGAAAGAGATGTTCTTGAACCACCTGTACGGCGGCATGGACGAGCCCGAGCTGAAAATCATCGACGTCTTCATTTGCAAGCTGCGCAAGAAGCTGGCGGCGGCGACGAACGGCGAACACTACATCGAAACCGTCTGGGGCCGTGGCTACGTCCTGCGCGACCCGGCGGAAGAGAAGGCGGCTTAGCCGGCCAAACCAAAGACAACGCTTCCGCGTCCTGTTGCGTCCCGTAAGAACGCCCCGCTCCGGCGGGGCGTTTTTGCGTTTCGGGAAGGCGTCGCAAGCGCCAAGCAGTATCACGGCCCATACGATGTTAAGGCGAAGCAAGCGGCCGCGATCGCCATGCGACCGATCGTCGACATCGTTGTCTCCCGTGATGCGGCGCGCTTGGACGCACACCAGCGACGCAAAGCCGTCAACTGCGTCGCCGCGACGCGAAGCTTCAGCGGCGGTTTTTGACGCTTACGCGGCGTCAGCCTACATTCGCGCGAAACGCGCTCAAGGAGCTTCGTCGTAATGATCCAGTTATCCAAAGCCGCGCTGGGCGTCGTGACGCTCGCCCTCGTTTTCGCCGCGCCGGCCTTCGCGAACCACCACGAAAAGGAAAAGAATCCGGCCGCCGCCGCGACGGACGGCGAGGACGACGATGGCTATGCGCGCACGGCGCGGGTCGCCCGCGAGCTCTGGAAGTACGCCGAGGTAGGCTATCAGGAAACGAAGTCCTCCGCGCTCCTCAAGAACGAGCTGAAGGACGAAGGCTTCACGGTAGAAGAGGGCGTCGCCGACATCCCGACGGCGTTCGTTGCAAGCTACGGCTCGGGCGAGCCTATCATCGCGATCCTCGCCGAGTACGACGCCCTGCCCGGCATCAACCAGGACGCCAAGCCCGACCGCTCGCCGATCCCCGGCAAAAAGGCAGGCCACGCGTGCGGCCACAATCTTTTCGCCGCCGGCTCCCTCGGCGCGGCGATCCGCGTGCGCGACTGGCTCGCCGAAAGCGGCAAACCGGGAACGGTGCGCCTTTACGGTACGCCTGCCGAAGAAGGCGGCAGCGGCAAGGTCTATATGGTTCGCGCCGGACTCTTCGACGACGTCGACATCGCGCTCCATTGGCATGCGGACGATGAAAACTCCGCCCAGGCGCGCACGTCGCTCGCGAACCGGTCGGCGAAGTTCCGCTTCACCGGCGTCTCCGCCCACGCGGCCGGCGCGCCGGACAAGGCCCGTTCCGCCCTCGACGGCGTCGAGGTTTTCAACCACATGATCAATCTGATGCGTGAGCACGTGCCGCAGGAGACGCGCATCCACTACGTCATCACCTCGGGCGGCGAAGCCCCGAACGTCGTGCCCGACTTCGCCGAGGTCTTTTACTACGTCCGGCACCCAAAGGCGTCGCAGGTTAAAGAGATCTGGAAGCGCGTCGAAGACGCGGCGCGCGGCGCCGCGCAAGGCACGGGCACGGAGGTCGACTGGGAGATCATTCACGGCAACAACCCTGTGCTCGTGAACGAGGCGCTCGCGAGGGTGGCCGACGCGAAACTGCGCGAAGTCGGCGGCGTTCAGTACACCGAAAGCGACAGGTCGTTCGCGCGGAAGATCTACGCCTCATTCGACAATCCGTCCAAGGAGCTTGGCGACGAGACCAAGGTCGAACCCTTCGAAGTCTCGCTCGGTTATGGTTCGCCGGACGTGGGCGACGTCTCTTACGCGCCGCCCACCGTCGGCGTGCGCACGGCCACCTGGGTGCCCGGGACGAGCGCCCATAGCTGGCAGGCGGTCGCCGCCTCCGGCCACCAGATCGGCTTCAAAGGCGCGCACAATGCGGCGAAGGCGTTGAGCTTGATCGCCATCGAGCTCTTCGAAAACGAGGACTTGCGGAAGAAAGCCCGCGCCGAGTTCGAGGAACGCCGCGGCCCGAACTTCAAATACGCTTCGCTCCTCGGCGACCGCGAGCCGCCGCTCGACTACCGCAAATAGGCGCGCAGCCGCAAAAACCGGCGACGGCGCATGGGCGTCCATATCGTCATTACAGTGACGAACTACGCGGACGCGCGTCGCGCCGCCATGGCCATCGGCCCGGCGCTTAATGGTCGCGGATCCGCGCGACGCAATCCCCGCTGCGTCCCTCACCCCGCCTGCGTCGACGCCATGATCAGCGCCGCCAGAGCGTCGCGGGAGAAGCGCGCCGCCCAGGCGACTTCAAGGCGCGGGTCGGCCAGAAGGCGCGCGACGAGACTTTCGTTGACGCCGTTCCAGGCGTGGAGCGCGGCGACGGTCTCCGGCGATTGGCCGGGCGGCAGGACGTCGAGCATCAGATCCACCGTTCGTTGGCGGAACGCCTCGAACATCGCCGCGACTTCCGGCACGCCGCCGGCCCCGCGGATCAAGGTCGCGCCGGCCGGATGGTCGCGCATGAATGCAAAAAACGTCCGCATATTGCCTTCGACCGCGTTGAACGATTTGTCGTCGGCGTTGCGGCGCGCCGTCTTCTCCATGGTCGCTACGGCGTGGGCGACGACGGCGACGAAGAACGCGCGTTTGCCGCCGAAATAATGCTGCAACAAGGGTCGGCTGACGTTCGCCGCGGCCGAGATCTCGTCGAGCGTCACCGCATCATAGGCTTTCGCGCCGAAAAGCTTGAGGCCGACGTCAAGCAGCGCCCGGCGGCGGTCGTCGGGCGGCATGCGCCGGGGCTCGGCGACGACTTTCGCCGAGTCTTTGAGCGACGACGGCTTTTCGCGCTTCATTCCACGGCGGCCCTTCTTTATTATGCTGACGCATAATACGATGACGAGGGTGTTATGAAGGCTTTTTTGCGCGCGTTTGTCGATGTCGGGCCGGCGCTGGCGGCAGTCTTTTGCATTGCGGTGAACGCGGCGTCAGCGCAGTCGGAGCTAGACCGCAGGGGCGAAGCGCCGGCGAACCCTTACGCCGCAGGCGACGTCTGGGGCCAGTTTCACCGCAACGGGTACGCCCAGGCCGCGACGACGGCGCGCGGGCCCGAGGCCGGCGACGCGTTCGATGTTCAGTACATCGCTGTTCCGGGCCGCGGCGGCGCGCCGACCCAGATGCACATTTCCGAAGCATACCCCGACGGCTCGCGCACGGCCTGGTCGACGACCCTCACTCATATCGTCAAGGCGCGGATCAAGGGCGAGGCGTTCGAACTCGCCGACGCGTATGAGATCACCGGTCGCGCGCTCGACTGGAACATCCACTGGAACATGCAGCTCGCGCGCGGAAACACGGCGTTCGTTCCCTCCCCGAACACGCGCGAAATCCTGCGATTCGGCGAGGCCGCGGACGAGAGCCCGATGTCGAAAATCATTGCGGAAGGGGCGTTCGCTCTGCCCGAGGCCGTCAAGGGCGAGCCGATCGTCCTCAATCTTTCGTATGACGGCTGGGTGATTTACGTCACGGACGCGGCCTATATCGGCGCGGTGCGCCAGGATTTCTCCGATCACCGCTTTTTTGACCTTGGCGCAGCGACGAACGATCTGTCGACCCATAACTCGTTCCCCATGGACGAGAACGGGAACATCTACATCGCTTCCTTCTTCGCCATGACGAAAGTCAATTGGGACGGGGAGCGGTTTTCGCTCGTCTGGCGCGCGCCTTACAATTTCCGCGGCGAAAACTGCCCGCCGGCGAACGAGAAGCGACAGAAGGAGGTTTTCAAGGCGATCACCGGCAAATCGTGCACCGGCACAGGCACGACGCCAACGCTCGTCGGACGAGACGGCATGGACGAGCTTGTCGTCGTCGTCGACAGCCATCGCGAGAACAATCTCGTCGCTTTCTGGCGCAACGAACCGCCTGCGGACTGGACGGCCCTCCCGGGCCAGGACCGACGCGTCGCGGGCGTCTTGCCGCTGCCCCACTCCACCTGGGCCGGCCTCGGCTTCACCGCGGAGAACTCGCCGCCCGTCTCCGGCTACGACATCGCCGTCGCCCAGTTCGCGGGCCTCGGCGTCAACCCGCGCTGCCGGCGCCTGCGCGGCGGCGCGCCCCGCGGCGTGCAGATGGCGCGCTGGGACCCCGACGCCAACCGGCTCGACCTGCTCAGGGCGAACCCGGACACGCCCTTCAACAACGAGATGACGATCAGCTCCGGCTCCGGACTGCTTTATGGGAGCGGGCGGGACCGCAATTGTCAGTACGTCTATCGCGGCCTCGACCGCGCAACGGGCGACGTCGCGTTCGAGGTCCCGTTGGGGCGCTCCGCAAAGTACGTGGATGGCGGCAACACAAACGCCCTCCTCCCCGATCGCAGCATTGTCTTCGGCGTTCGCCGCGGGATGGTCCGCCTACGACCGACAAGGGAGTAGCGCCCTACCCCCGCCGCCAGGTCGCGCCGTCGGGGCCGTCTTCGATAATGACGCCCGCCGCGGCGAGTTCGTCGCGGATACGATCGGCTTCAGCGAAGTCCTTGGCCTTGCGCGCCGCGGTGCGGGCCTCAAGCTTGGCGTCGATCTCCGCTGCGCTCGGGCCGTCGCCGGCGCTCCCTTGAAACCAGCGCGCAGGGTCTTCCTCAAAGAACCCCATGAGCCGGCCGGCGGCTTTGAGGCGCGCCGTCGCCGCAGCCCGAGCCGGGCCGTCGACCTGTTGGGCGATGTCCCGCAATTCGTGAAGACCGGCGATCGCCGCCGGCGTGTTGAGATCGTCATCGAGCGCAAGGACGACGCTTTGCGGCGGTTCGGGGGCCGGCCCCTCCGCCTTCGGCGCGTCGGCGAGGGCGCGGTAGAACCGGTCAAGCTGGCGTTTCGCGCCGGCGAGAAGATCGTCCGTCCACTCCAGTGGCTGGCGGTAGTGCGCGGAGAGCAACGCGAACCGCAGCGTTTCGCCATGGTGCGTCTCCAGAAGATCCCTTGGCAGGGCGACGTTGCCCAGAGACTTCGACATTTTGTCCTTCCCCATGCGGAGAAAGCCGTTATGGAGCCAGTAGCGCGCGAGCGGCGCGCCGCCGCAGGCGCACGCCGTCTGGGCGATTTCGTTCTCATGGTGCGGAAACTTGAGGTCCTGCCCGCCGCCATGGATATCGATCGTCCCGCCGAGATTGGCCTCGATCATCGCCGAGCACTCAAGATGCCAGCCCGGCCGGCCGCGACCGTAAGGGCTCTCCCAGCCCGGCTCATCGTCAGCGGACGGTTTCCACAGGACAAAGTCGGCGGCGTTCTTCTTGTACGGCGCGATTTCGACGCGCGCGCCAGCGATCATCTCATCGCGCTCGACGCCCGAGAGCGCGCCGTAGTCCGCATGGGCGCTAACGTCGAAAAGAACGTGGCCCTCCGCGGCGTAGGCCGCGCCGCTCTCGATCAGCCGTTCGATCATCGACAGCATTTGGGCGATATGCGCCGTCGCCCGCGGACTGATCGTGGGCGCCAAAACGTTGAGCCGCGCAGTCTCGTCGAGATAGGCTTTCTCGTAGCGCGCCGCGATCTCCTCGATCGGCGCGCCAGCTTTGCGGGCCGCGGCGATGATCTTGTCATCGACGTCCGTCACGTTGCGGGCGTAAACGACGGCCCCGGCGCCGTAGGCTTGCCGCAGGACGCGGAAAAGAAGGTCGAAGGCCACTGCGGCGCGGAAATTGCCGATATGCGCGTGGTCGTAGACAGTCGGTCCACAGACATACATGGTGACGCGCGCCGGGTCCGAAGGTTCGAAAACGCGCTTTTCGCGCGTTAAGCTATCGTAAAGGCTGAGCGCCATCGTCCGTCCTCGCGGGGGCCGCCGCCCGCCCTTGAACCGGCCGGCGCGAGCCCCATCTACCTCACGTCGCCAATAACGCAATCGAGAGTGGTCACGCCACTGATCCGTGCGTACATTCGGCGTCGTAACCGTCACGGTTCCTCCCCCGAAGAGCCGCGAATTCATAATCGCTTCGCTACGATAGGACAGGCCCATGAACGCCATTGCCTACGACGCCCTTACGCGTGACCAAACGCCGGAAGAGGCGATTATCTCCAGCAGGCCGAGCCGCGCCGAAGCCGAGGCGGCCGTGCGGACGCTCATTCGCTGGGCGGGCGACGACCCTGCCCGCGAAGGCCTTCTCGACACGCCGAAACGCGTGGCGAAGGCCTTCGAAGAGTGGTTCGACGGCTATGATCAAGATCCGGAGGAAATCCTCTCACGCACGTTCGAGGAGGTCGACGGCTACGACGATATCGTGCTCCTCAAGGGCGTGCGCCTCGAGAGCTATTGCGAGCACCATATGGCGCCGATCATCGGCGAAGCGCACGTCGCTTACCTGCCGTCGAACCGCGTCGTCGGCATCTCGAAGCTCGCGCGCCTAGTCGACGCCTACAGCAAACGCCTTCAGGTGCAGGAGAAGCTGACGGCGCAAATCGCCAACGCCATCGAAACGGCGCTCCAGCCGCGCGGCGTCGCAGTCCTGGTGTCGGCGGAGCATCAATGCATGTCGACCCGCGGCGTTCACAAGCACGGCGTCGACACCGTCACGACCCGCTTCACCGGCGCTTTCCTGGAGGACAAGTCGCTCGAGGAACGTTTCCTGCGCCTCATCAAGACGTGAGCGGCGATCCGGAAGCGGAGGAAGCGCGCGCGCTTCGTCCGAAATTCGGCGCCGACGGCCTCGTGGTGGCGGTTGCGTGCGACGCGCGCGACGGCCGCCTCCTCATGGTCGCCTGGATGAACGACGAGGCGCTCCGCCATACGATCGAGACGGGCGAGGCGCACTACTGGTCGCGCTCGCGCCGGTCGCTGTGGCGCAAGGGCGAAACGTCCGGCCACACCCAGAAAGTCGTTGAGATGCGGATCGACTGTGATCAGGACGCAGTCGAGTTGCGCGTCGAGCAGGCGGGCGCCGCGTGCCATACCGGTCGGCGCTCGTGCTTTTACCGGCGCGTCGAACGCGACGGCCGCCTGACCTTCGTCGACGAAGACTGACGCCTAAAGCCAGCCGAAGACGACGCGGCGGCACGTTCCCAGAAAGCTTTTGAGATTGGCGCCGAGCCCGGCGCTGCGCGCCGCCCGCCCCAGGTTAAGGCCGGCGTAGCGCGGCGTCGGACGCGCGAACGCCTTCAACGCGAGAACGCGTGAGAGAACAAGCCGCTTACGTCGCGCCTGGCTCGGCTGCATGGCGGCGATGTCGGCGACGCGCGCCGGCGCCAGCGCGATATCGCCCGCCTCAGCCGCCGCGGCGATAAGCTCTGCGCCTTTCTCCGTGCGCCCGACAACGAGGCTGACGCCATCGCGCTCCTCGAACATCGGATAGCCGTCGGCGTCGCACTCCCAGGCGTCGGCGCACACGACGTCGGCGAAACCGCCGACGCCGTCGGGACTGATCTTGCAGCGCAGTTGCAGGCGTTTGCTGAGGATTTCGCCCCAACTCGCATGATAGCTCATACGGAGCTCGCGCCGGTCGCGAGTCACGGCCGTCGCATAACCCGGCCAGCCGTCGCCGCGATATCGGAACTCAACGACGTCGTCCGTCCGTAAGCCCATTTTCTCGATCAGCTTTTCCGCCCCGGCCCCGCTCGGAACGCCAGCGCAGAAAAATGAGAACGCATACGGAATGAGTTCGTCGACCCTTGGATCGCGCCGCGCCAGCGCCCGCAACGCAGCTACGTCGCACGGTTTGCCGACGAAGGCGAAAGGCGCGCCGCGCGACAAGTGCCTCTCGATGTTGGCGAGGGGCGAGGACGGCGCGTAGCGCGAGCCGGCCGCGCGATAGACCGCTTCCGGCGTATCGCTGACGACTTCGGCGTTGGCGTAGGGCGTCTCGCGGCTGGCGCCCGTCTGCACGACGAACTTAACGAGCCCCCGCGCCAGGAGATGCTGCAACATCGCCGACAGGGCCCCGCCCGACGACGCCTGGTGGCGCAGGGGCGCGTTGGTCGCATGGCCGCGATAGAGGCTGACGATTGGTCCCCAGAGGAAATCGTCGTGTCGGTCGCCGGCGTTCTGGCGAACGTTAAGCCCGGGACAAACCTCAGCGATCGCCTGGTCCTCGACCGCCGTGAGGGCGCGCGTGACCGTAGGGCGCGCGAACCCGTTGGCGTGCTGGCGCATCTCGACTTTTCCGCCGGAAAGCCCGACGCATGCCCCGCAACCGGCGCAAAGTCGGCCCTCCGCCACGCGTGACAAAGACGTGCTCACCCTTTGCGATCCCGGCCCTAGCTCGCCGCGCGCATGATCGGCAGATCAGCGAACAGCCGCGCGAGCGAAGCTTCGTAAGCGTCGAGCCGCGCGCGGCCGCGGCGCGCCGAGACGATCGCGCGCGCCTTCAGATTTTCCCTGTTCTCGAAGGCTTCAGAGAGACGCGAGAGAATGGCCGTCGCGTCGTCGGTCTTGCAGTCGGCGACGGCGTCGTAGCCGAGCGAGCCGAAAAGGCCTCGGAACTTGCGGCTGTAGGCGAGCGGCAAGGTGGGCACGCCGGACGAAAACGCGGCTATGCAGGCGTGCATGCGCGAGCCGGCGAAGAAGTCCATGCCGGCGATGTAGGACTTCGCTTCGGACGGCGTCTTGAATTTCGGCGCGACGATGACGCCTTCGCGCCGCTCGGCGAGGTCCAGGCAGGCGCGATAGTCGTCTTCGATCGGCTGCGTCTCGGAGAGCACGTGTCCGACAAGATGAACCTCGACGCCCGCGCGCGAGGCGAAGGCGCTGACGGCGGCGTCGATCAGCGTACGGTAGTCCGCCTTGAGGTCGAACATGTTGTCGCGCGAATAGCCGCCATTGTAGAGCAGGCCCGATACGTTGAGGCCGACGCGAACCTTGCCGTCGTCGGCGCGCGTCGGCGGCTCGTAGTCGAGGCCAAGCGCGACGTCGGTCGCCTCGACGATGTCGTCGTCGAAGCCCATCTCGCGCGCGCAAGCCGTTGAAAGGCAGTCGCGCGTCGCGACGAGATCGGCCTGACGCAGGACGCTCAAGGCGAGCCGCTCGACCAGCGGGTTTTCGAAAGGCCCAATCGTCTGCGGCGCCATGACGAGGGGCGCGCCGGCGAGGCGGACGAGGTTCTGCGCGGCGATCATCTTCAGTATCCGTGACGCGCCGTAGATGTCGGAGAAGCTGTCGCCCGCGCCAATGTCGAGGATGATGTCCTGCCCCTTGGCCCGCTCCACGAAGCCGCCGCGCGCCTTCGCGAAATCGCCGAGCCGGAAGCTTGCGATCTCCAGATTGTCCGCCGTGAAGTAAGGCGGCTTCGGATCGGCCCAGCCAAGCACGGTGAAGTGCGGCGTGCGGCCGGCCCGCGCCGCCGCGCGCGCCGCGAGCGCCATGTGCGCGACCGTGAGCGCGCCGACGCCCAGATTATCCGAGTTCATCGAATGCCAGAGAAGGCCGATCTTGAGGTCCGTCACGCCGTTCCGTCCTGCGTCGTCCGCCGGGCCGTTTGTGCCCGATTAACCATGGACAAAGCGTTACGGCGGCGCGGCGAACCTGGCCTTCGTTCGAAGTTCGGCCGGCGCGAGGACTTGGCGCGCCGTCGCTTGGCGACTATGCCGACGTTACGCTTACGCAAGGCGCGCCGATCGGCCGGGCCGTCAGCGATTCGGGAGGAGACGCCATGACCGAACAAGAACGTTCCACCGCGCTTCAGTATCTCGACCGCGCCATGGGCGAGTTGCGCGCGCTCGGCTTCGCGCCTGAGGACGGCGGCGCGCAAGCGCCAGTGATCGCGCTTTTGAACCAGATCGCAGCCCTCGACGAGGACCGCGTCGCGGCCATCGCCCGAACGCTCGACCAGGCGTCCTACTTCAACGACGTCGTGCGCGAACAGGTCGCCGGCATGAAGATCGCCGAACGCTACGAAGGGATCACCGCGGCGTTCGACTCGATCCGCGACGACGCCCGCTCGCTCGTCGATCAGTACGCCGACGGCAAGGTTTCGACGATGGAGCGCGTCGCCAACGTCTGGATGAAAATGACCCGTGGCGACATCGCCACGCGTTTCGACAAGATCAAGAAGCTGTATCTCGAGGTGGCCAACGACACCCGTGACCAGGTGGAGCGCGAAACGCGCATACTCGAAGCCTATCGCGACTTCCGCGGCGCGTTGAAGCAGTCTGAGGTCCTGGCGCTTGAAGTGTTGGAGACGGCGCAAGGCGAGCTCGACGCTGCGAAAACGGCCCTTACGGCGGCGTCTGACAAGGTGACGGCTTTCGCCGGCGACAACGCCGCCGAGCGAGCCCGGCTGGAGCTTGATCGCGACGAGGCCCTGCGCGCCCTCCAGAAGGAGGAGAAGCGCTATCAGGTCGCGAAGGACCTCTCCGACAACATACCCATCGGGTACAACACGTCGGAGGTCATTATGACCCGGCTCGTGCAGACGACGAACGCCAAGGACCGCGTCTACGCCCAGGCGGTTTCGTTTTTCGGCACGAATGAGACCGTGCTGACGGCGCTAAGCGCCACCTTCACCGGGATGCACGGGCTCCACGAGTCGACGCAAACCCTCGAAGCCATGAAGCGGGGCGTCAACGAAAGCTTAGAAACCCTGTCGGACATTGGCGGCAAGGTGCAGGAGGCGGCGATCGAAGCCGGTTACGGACCGACGGTCTCGGCGGCGGCGGTGAAGAGCCTTGTTGAATCCGTCGTCTCCTACCAAGAGCGCAGTCAAGAGATCATCGCCGAAATGCGCCAGGCCGCAACGGAGAACTCCAGCGAAATCCGCAACGCCGTCGAAGACGGCAAGCGCCGTCTCGCCAAGCTCGTTGAGGCTGGCGCAACGGGCGCGCTCGAAAAAGCGTAACGGCCGACGCCTCCTCCGCCCCATGAACGACGACGCCCAATCGCCGCCTACTGCGAAGACGACTGAAAAGGCGGCGTTCGATGATGTGATGTTGGCGATGGACATCGTCGACACTCTGCGCCACCGCGCGCTTGTCGTCGAAAAGGAGCTCTCCGCCGACGCCCGCGAGGCGGCGATGATTGAGCGCCTGAGCGAGATCTACGACGCCCAGGGGATCGACGTCCCCGAGCGCATCCTGCGCGACGGCGTCAAAGCGCTTGAGGAAAAACGCTTCGTCTACGAACCGCCGAAGCCGGGGCTCCAGGTCTCCCTGGCGAAGTTCTACGTGCGCAGGGACCGCTGGCTGAAGCCGGTGGCGATCGTTGCGGGCGTCGCCGCGTTTTTGACCGCCGCCTACGAACTCGGGATAGACGGCCCGCGGGAGCGCCGCATCGAGGCCGAACGCGTCGCTATAGCCGAGACTCTGCCGACGGCGCTCGCGGAAGCGCGCGACGCCGCCCTCGCCGTGGCGGAAACAGACCGCGCCAGAACGCGCGTCGAAACGGCCTACCAGGACGGCGCCGCCGCGCTCGCCGCCGAGAACGCGAGCGGCGCGCGCGCGGCCGTAAACGATCTTGCGACGCTGAAGGGCGACCTTCAAGCCGATCTCACCGTGCGCGTCGTCTCACGACCGGGCGAACGTTCGGGCGTCTTCCGCATACCCAACGATAGTCCCGCTGCGCGCAATTACTATCTCATCGTCGAAGCCGTCGACGCGCGCGGACGGGCTCGTTCGCTCGAAATCACAAGCGAGGAGGATCGCGCGACGAAGCGCGTCGCCGCCTGGGGTCTGCGCGTGCCGGAAGGCGAATACAACCGCATAGCCGCGGACAAGAGCGACGATCAGATCATCCAGAACGACGTCATCGGACGAAAACCGCCGGGCGCCCTGACGCCCGACTATCGAATTCCCGCCGAAGGCGGAGCGATCCTCGAATGGTGACGCGCATCCCATCGATCGGCGAAACGGCGAGAGACGGCGCATGACCACCGGCCGCGAAGCCCTGCACCGCATCGACGCGGCGATCGCCGACGCGCGCGTCGCCCTGAAGGAGGCCTCGCGTACGGCGACGGGCGTCGCGCGGGCGCTCGCCGATCTTGAGGCGCGCGAACTTCGGATCGCCGAGCGTCTCGCCGACGTCCGGCTCGCGCACCTGCAAACGGAGGACGCGGATAACGCCGGCGGACTTGGCGAGGTCGACCGACGCGCGGCCGAACTGATCGAACGCCACGACGCGCACCTTGCCGAGCTCGAAGCCGCGCGCGACGCGATCGTCGCCGAAGTCGCGGACGCCGAAGCGGAGCGCCGCGAGGCGGAGGCGCGCCACGACGCGGCGATCGCTGAACATGAAGAGGCCGCCGAAAAAACCGCGGCGCGGCTCGCTGACGAACCCGCCTACCAGTCGGCCGCCGACGCCCTTGAGGCGGCGAACGCCATGGCGCGTCGCGCGGCGCAAAAGCTTGAACTCGCAGAAGCGGACCGGGAGGCCAAGGGCGCGCCCTATGAGGCCGCCCCCCTCTTCAAGTATCTCCACGACCGCAAATTCGCGACAAAGGCGTATCGCGCCTTTCCTCTCGTCGCGATGCTCGACCGCTGGGTCGCGGGCATCGTTGACTATCGCCGCCACCGCCTCAACTACGAACGCCTGCTGGAACTGCCCGTGCGCCTCGGCGAACACGCCGAACGTCTCGACGCGCGGGCGGGCGAAGCGGCCGACGCGCTGGAGAAAATCGAGCGCGCCGCGCTTGAGGCCGACGGCGTCACCGCGCTGCGCGACGAGGTCGCCGCGGCGCAGACGAGGCTCGAAGCAGCGGACGCGGCGATCGACGACGCGGAGGCCCGCGCGCACGAGACGGACGAGGCCCTCGCCGACGCCGCGGAGGGCGAAGCCGGGCCGTTCCACGAGGCGCGCGGCATCGTTCTCGAACGCATGCGGACGATGAGCGTGCCGGATTTGCGGGTGCTGGTCGCAGAGACGCCGAGCCAGGAGGACGACCGCCTCGTGGACGAGCTCATCGTCGTTAGGCGCGAGCGGTTCGAGTACGAGGAGCAACGGGCGTCGGCCGCGCGCCGGCTTGAACGCCAAAGGCTCGTTTTGTCGGACCTTGAAGCCGTGCGCCGGCGTTTCAAAAGTCAGCGCTACGACAGTCCGTACTCAGAATTCCGAGGACGGGATCCGATCGGCGCGCTTCTCGGCGATTTTCTGCGCGGCTCGCTTTCCCGCGACGATCTCTGGCGCCGCATCGCCAAGGCGCACCGCACGCGCCAGCGCGACTGGGGCTCGGACTTCGGCGGCGACGACTGGCGCGGCGGCTTCGGCCTGCCGGACCGTTGGGGCGGCGACTGGCGCGGCGACTGGGGCGGCGCCTCGCGCCGTCGCTCCCGCCGCGTGCCGCGCGCGCCGCGTCCGCGGGTGCGTTTTCCGTCTGGCGGCGGTTTTCGAACCGGCGGCGGCTTCAGCGGCGGCGGCGGCTTTAAGACCGGCGGCGGTTTCTAGAGCGCCGGGCGTTCAGCTTGGATCGGGCGAAGACCGCCTCAAGCGCTCACTACAAGAAGTCTAGAGCGCACGACCGACTAAATCCGTATAGGGACGATCTAGCAGAAGCCTTCAGGCGCCGACGCGCTCGTTCGCCGAGGCGTCCGGGGTCTGCGCAGCCCAACCGCCGACGCGCGCGTCAAGCGCGGCGCGCTGGTCATTCGACAGCGCCTGGCCAACGCCCTCTGCCAGCTCCGCGGCCTGATCGTCGCCATTGCGGGCCGCGAGCGCGTACCAATAATACGCCTCCGAACGGTCTTGCAGGCCGGCCGGGTCGCCCTCGCCCGTGGGGTGGAACGTGGCGCCCAGATTGTACTGCGAATCGACAAGGCCGAAATTCGCGGCCTTCTGGAACCAGTCGACCGACGCCGCCATGTCGATGTCGCCCGCCTCGCCGCGCGCGGACATGACGCCAAGCCGGTGCATGGCGAGCACGTTGCCGCCGTTGGCGGCGCGCTCGTACCAGACGCGGGCGCGGTCGAGGTCTTTTTCTAGCCCTTGGCCCATCTTGTACATTTCGCCGAGTTGCAACTGCGCCGGAGGATGGCCGAGCGCGGCCGCTTCCTGCAGGCGCGCCAGCGCCGCGGCGTCGTCCGCGGGCGAGGCGGATTCAGCGAAGCCCTGCATCGCCGTCAGGTAGAGGTCGCGCGGCTGCAGGACACTTTGTGGGTCGGCCGTCTCTTTCAGCGACGGGCGCGCGCCAACGACGGCGGCGGTGGGCCCCGCCCCGGCGACAGAGGGCGCGGCGCGGTCGCTGAACAGCATGTCCTGCGCGAGGAACGCCAATGCGGCGACGACAAGGACGAGCGCGACGGCCAGCACCGCCGTCGTTGGCCGCGACTTAAGCCGCGCCAACGGCCCCCCGGCGTCGTTGGCCGGCGCATCGACGTCGTCGTTCGCCGCCGTCGCCGCCGCTGTCGCCGTCGCCTCAGTGGCGACCGCCGGCTCGGCGTCGAGGGCCGCCTCCTTCTTCGCGCGGCCCAGGAAGCTGAAAAGCCCGCGTTTCTTCGGCTCATCGCCCTTGTCGGCGGCGCCCCGCGGACCGGTGCGCTCGGGATCGACGCTTGCAGCGGCCGCCTCGGCTTCGGCGAGACGCTTGCGCCGCATCTTCTCCGCCAGGATGGCGCGCTGGCGCGGCGTCAGCTTTCGCTTCGCCTTCTGCTCATCCTCGCTCGTCGCCTTCGCCGCGACCTGTTTCGCCGCGGCGCGGGCGCGCCTCAGGAAATCCTGCTCGTCGACCGCGGCGCTCGGATCGAGCGGTTCGTCGTCCTCGGCTTCGTGGAGATCGCCGAGATCGCCGCCGTCGGACGCTGGCCGGTCGCCGCCCTCCATCGCGTCGTAACTTGGCGCGTCGGGGCCGGCGAGCGCGTCGCCGTCGCCGCGGGCTTGGCCGAAGATCGGCCGTTCCTCGCTGTCATCGAAAAAGTCGTCGGCGCTGTAAGTGGCGCGCGCCTCGCCCTGTTGGCTTAGAAAGTTCGACTGTTCGCCGGCCGGTTCGGCCTCAGCGTTGACGTCGGCGGGCGCGTCGTCGTCGAGCTCCTCCAGCTCGTCGAACCCGAAATCGTCGTCGAACGGCGAGACGACGGCGTCGTCCGCCGGCGCGACCTCGCCCGCATCTTCAATATCCTCAAACGGATCGGCGCTCGTCAGCGGCTTTGAGACAGCCTCGCTCGCCGATGGTTCCGCGCGCGCCGCCGCCGGGCGGAGCCGGCTTGGCGTCTCCGCCGCGGGAGTGGCGGCGCCGGTCTCCGCGTCGTCGATGCCGACCGCGTCGAAAGCGCTCGCAAGCCCGCCGGCGCCGCGTTCGGCGGCCCCGTCGACCTGCGCCGCAACGTGTTTGGCGGGGGCCTGCGCTCGGTCGGCGGCGGCGGCGTCCAAACGATCGACGAGGGCGTCGAACGCCTGCTGCAAGCCGGCGATGCGGGGCTCGGTGCGCCTGGATAAGGCGTCGACCGCTTGGCTCAAGAGAGCTTGCGCATCGCCGCCGGTTTCCTCGCGCGAGGCTTCGATCTGGGCCTTCAGGGAGGCGATCGTCTCGGAGACCTTGCCGACGCCCTCGGCGCTGCGCCGCTCGGCGGCGTCGATCTGTTCGGCAAGGCGCTCGATGGACGTTTCAAGCGCGCGCACCTGGTCGCCGCTGCGTTTGATCTCGTCGCCGAGCACGCGAAGGCGCTTGCCGGTGCGCTCGACGAACTCCGCGTCGGCGGAGTTCGCGGCGTCGGCGTTCAGCTGATGCGCTTCCGACGCGATGCGCTCGGCCCGGGCGATACGCGAAGACATGCCGTCCATCGCGTCTTTCAGGAACGCGATCGCATCGGCGTCGCCGTCGCTCTCCGGCGAGGCCGGCAACGCGGTCAATCGTTCGGCGAGGTCGGCGAGACGCTTGTCGTGGGAATCAAGCCGCTCGAGCGCCTGGCGCTGGCTGGAATCGAATTGCTGGGCGACCTGGGCGACGGCCTTTTCGAGCGCCTTCAAGGCGTCAAGGCGCTGGCGGTCGACGGACTTTTCTTCGAGCCGCTGGAGACGGCGTTCGAGCTCCTCGTCGGGCGCGCGGCCCGGCGCGCCGTCGCGCTCCAGCCGCTGCAAGCGCTCGACGACGCCGCCGACGCTCCGCGCGAGCCCGTCGACGGCCTCGACGCTCTTGCCTTCGGCTTCGCTCGCCCGGCGGCTCAGATGCTCGACCGCCGTCGCAATGTCCTGAAGCTTGAGCCCGTCGATCTCGCCCGAGGCGCCCAAGGGCGGCGCGTCAGGATCGCCCACCGTGAAGATCACGTTGTTGAGCCATTCGCCGACCGTCATCCCCTCGCGGCGCGCGGCCTCCTTGGCGGTTTCGCGGGCGTCCCGTTCGATCCCTTTGACGCTCCAGGGGGCGGTCGATTTCATCGCGCTTCACCGGCTCTTCTCGCCGAACCGTTTGGTTCCGCCTTCGTTGATTCCCGCTTTAAAGATGAAACGGGTCTAAAAAAGAGGTTAATCGGTAAGGGCGTTCGGTTGGGGCGCAAACCCAAGATCGCCAAGAATTTTTCCGCTTTGGGCGGCCTCCGCCAGCGCCTGTCCCCCGGCGCGTCGTTTCGCGCTGCGTCAAGCGCTTTGTCGGCGAGGCCGCGCGCCATAGTGTGCGCGCCGACGCGCGGGCGCGCCACGCGCGCCGCTGAAGCGAGGAAGACGACGCGATGACATTCTACAATCCGCCGGTTCGCGACATGGCGTTCGTGATCAACGACGTATTGCAAATCTCCAAGTATTCGAACCTACCGGGGTTCGCCGACGCCACCGAGGACACGATCGAGGCGATCCTCGACGAGGGCGGCAAACTCGCCGCGAACGTGCTTCATCCGCTGAACCATGTCGGCGATGCGGAGGGCTGCACCCGCAATGCCGACGCCTCGGTGACGACGCCGACGGGTTTCAAGGACGCCTATGAGACGTTCAAGGAAGGCGGCTGGATGGGCCTCTCCTTCGACGAAAAGTACGGCGGCCAGGGACTGCCTTACGTCTTGTCGGTCGCGGTCAACGAGCTCATCTCCGGCGCCAACATGGCGTTCGGCATGTATCCGGGCCTCGCAGCCGGCGCGGCGAACGCCATCTACGCCCACGGCTCCGACGCGCAGAAAGAGACATACCTGCCGAAAATGATCTCCGGCGAGTGGGGCGGGACGATGAACCTGACCGAACCCCATTGCGGCACGGACCTCGGGCTCCTACGAACCAAGGCCGTTCCGCAGACGGACGGAACTTACAAGATCTCCGGCCAGAAGATCTGGATCTCCGCCGGCGAGCACGACATGGTCGACAATATCGTCCATCTTGTCCTGGCGCGGATCGAAGGCGCGCCGGAGGGCGTCAAAGGCATTTCGCTCTTCATCGTGCCGAAGTTCTTCGTCAAGGACGACGGCTCGCTCGGCGAGCGCAACGCCGTCGCCTGCGGCGGCCTTGAAAGCAAGATGGGCATTCACGGCAACGCCACCTGCGTCATGAACTATGACGAAGCGACCGGCTGGCTCATCGGCGAAGAGAACAAGGGCCTCAAGGCCATGTTCGTGATGATGAACGAGGCGCGGCTCGGCGTCGCGATCCAGGGTCTTGCGATTTCCGACGTCTCCTATCAGAACGCGGCGCAATACGCCCGCGAGCGCATCCAGGGCCGCTCGCTCACCGGCGCGAAAGCGCCTGACCAGCCGGCGGACCCGATCATCGTCCACCCGGACGTGCGCCGCATGCTGATGGAGCAGAGGGCGACCATCGAAGGCGGTCGCGCGTGGATGTACTGGTCGGCGTTGCAGGCGGACCTTCACCATAAGTCAGAGGACGAAAAGACCCGCGAGGCCGCCGACGACGTGCGCGGCCTGATGACGCCGGTTCTCAAAGCCTATCTCACCGAGAAAGGCTTCTGGCACGCCTCGAGCGCCCAGCAGGTTCTCGGCGGTTCCGGCTACACCCGCGAATGGGGCATGGAGCAGTTCGTACGCGACGCGCGGATCGCCATGATTTACGAAGGCGCGAACGGCATCCAGGCGCTAGACCTTGTGGGGCGGAAACTGCCGCGCGAGGGCGGCCGGGCGATCCAGGCGTTCTTCGCGGAGATCGACGAATTCGTGAAGGACAATCAGGCCATTGACGGCTTAGCTCCCTACACAGAGGGCCTTGCGAGCGCGAAGGCGGACCTCGTTGACGCGACGCAATGGCTGATGGCGAACGCTTTTCAGAACCCCGACAACGCCGGAGCCGCCTCGATGGACTATCTCCACCTGATGGCGCTCACCTGCCTTGCGCACGGCTGGGCGCAGCTCGCGAAGGCGGCGCTAGAGAAAAAGGCCGCGGGCGAGAGCGACGCGTTCTTCGACAACAAGCTCGTCACCGGCGACTTCTTTCTCAAACGGATCTTGCCGGACGCGAAGGCGAACCTCGCGAAGCTCAAGACCGGCGCCGAGCCGATGATGGCGCTCGCCGCAGACGCGTTCTAAGCGCCTTATCGACAGCGAGCTTGACGAACGTCGCCAGCGCAGCGCTCGTCTTGCGATCTCACTTTCGTGAGGGCCCGCCGCATTGCGCCGGCGGGTCCGCTTCGAAATGGTCGCGCCAAAGCGACGCGCAGCGGCGCGCTTCCAATAACCAAAGCCGACAAAAAGGACGGCTCGACATGAAAAAACTTCTCATCGCTCTTTTAGGAACGAGCGCGCTCGCGGCCTGCGGCGGCGAAACCGGGGAATCGCCGGCGCGCGACGCC
The DNA here is from genome assembly GCA_050331095.1 of Parvularculaceae bacterium. Taxonomy (GTDB): domain Bacteria; phylum Pseudomonadota; class Alphaproteobacteria; order Caulobacterales; family Parvularculaceae; genus MED-G105. Next base: position 33,911 of record JBHJHE010000029.1, on the reverse strand, counting down.
GACCCGGCCGCGCAAGCCGCCAGCGCGCCGTCAGCGGCCGCCGTCGCGGCGGGAACCGATCGCATCAACGCCTGGTTCGACCAGAAGTGGCAGGAGGAGCTCGACTTTTCCCCGCTCTTCAAGACCTATCTGGGCCTGAAAGAAGACAACGACAAAATCGACGATTTCAGCGAGGCGGGCGAAGAAGCTCTGCTCTACTGGCGGCGCACGGCGGGCGCGGAGATGCGCGAAACGTTCGACTACGACTTGCTGACGCCGGCCGCCCAGACGTCATACGACATATTCGAGTATCAGCTCGCGCAAGCCGAAGCCGCAGCGCCGTTTCGTCGGCGGTCGTACGTTTTCAACCAGATGCGCGGTCCGCATACGCAGCTTCCCAACTTCCTCATCAACTTCCACAAGGTTGAAGACGCCAGCGATATGGAGGCCTACGTCGCGCGCCTGTCCGGCGCCGCGCGCGCCCTCGGCCAGGCGCTCGATCGGGCGAAACTCGCCGCCGGCGAAGGCGTCCACGCGCCGACGTTCGCCTACGAAGCGGTCATCGAGCAGGCGACGGCGCTGACGACGGGCGAACCGTTCGACGGTCCCGGCGAGGCGCCGCTATACGTGGACCTCAAGAAGAAACTCGCCGCCCTCGTGGAGGCGGGCGAACTCGACGAGACCACCGCCGCGGCGCTGCGCACGCGGGCCGAGGAAGCGATGGTCAGCGAGTTGAAGCCCGCTTACGACGCGATCGTCGCGTTCGCGGAGGCTGATCTTGAGAACTCGCCCGAGATCGCCACCGGCGTCGGCTCTCTGCCTGACGGCGAAGCCTACTACGAAGAGCGTCTCGCCTTTTCGACGACGACGGAGATGACGCCCGACGAGGTGCACGAACTCGGCCTCGCCGAAGTGGCGCGCATCCGCGGCGACATGGAGGCGCTTAAAGAGCGCGTCGGCTTCGAAGGCTCGCTGGAGGCGTTCTTCGAGTTCGTGCGCGAAGACGAGCGGTTTTATTATCCCGATACGGACGAGGGACGCGAAGAGTATCTCCAGGCGGCGCGCGACCGACTTGGCGAGATCGAAGCGAAACTGCCGCAATATTTCGGGGTTCTGCCGCAGGCGGACCTCATCGTGAAGCGCGTCGAGGCCTTCCGCGAGCGCGACGGCGGCGCGCAGCACTACTTCCCCGCGACGCCCGACGGCTCGCGCCCGGGCGTTTTCTACGCCCACCTTTCCGACATGAGCGCTATGCCGATCCCGCAGCTCGAAGTGATCGCCTATCATGAGGGCAATCCCGGCCACCACCTGCAGAACTCGATCCGCCAGGAGGTGGAGGGCCTCCCCGACTTCCGCGCCCAGGCGAGTTTCACCGCCTATGGCGAAGGCTGGGCGCTCTATTCGGAGCTGCTCGCGAAGGAAATGGGCGCCTATGAAGATCCGTACTCAGACTTTGGGCGGATGACGACCGAGATTTGGCGGGCGATCCGTCTCGTCGTCGACACGGGGCTTCACTCGAAAGGTTGGACGGAAGCCGAAGCGATCGATTACTTCACCGAGAACTCGCCGGCCGCAGCAGGCCAGATCAAGTCCGAAGTACAGCGCTACATCGTCATGCCCGGCCAGGCGACATCCTACAAAGTCGGGATGATAAAGATCCTGCAGCTGCGCGCGCGAGCGCGGGAAGCGTTGGGGTCCGAGTTCGACATCCGGACCTTCCACGACGTCGTCCTCAGCGGCGGCGAGTTGCCGATGGCGCTTCTCGACGCGCGCGTCGACGCGTGGATCGCCGGTCAGTCTGCGGCGGGCTAGCACGCTGGCGGCTGCGACGACAGCCAGGAGGCCGCCGCGCGGCTGGCTCGCGCGGTGGCTCTTCGCGTTCTCAGCTTTGAGCGAGGGGCGCGGCGGCGATTTCGCTGTCCTGAAGGCCGACCTCCTGGGCGCGCGCGCTGCGCCGGCGGTCGCGGCGATGCTTGACGCCGTCAAGGGCTATCGGCCGAAGATCGACCTCGACGCGCTTAAGGCGTACCCGGACGGCACGTTCGGGCGCGCCTACGCCGACTGGATGGTCGGCCGCCGGCTGACGCCAATCGAGGTCTCCGACGAGCTCGCGGACGTCGCCGACCGCAACGTCTTTGCGCTGCGCTACGCCGTCACGCACGACATGTTCCACGTGCTGACCGGTTTCGATACATCGCTTGCTGGCGAAATAGGCGTTCTCGCGTTCGCAGAAGCGCAAGGCTATGCGAAGGAACAGTCAGTCGCCCTCGCCTTCGCGACGGCGCTTTATCCTGTTCTGAAGCCTTGGGGGGCGCGCGAAATTTTCGCCGCGAAAGCCAAGGGCCGCGAGATGGGCCTGCGAGCCGACTTTTTGCTCGGCGAGCGGCTCGAAGACCGGTTCCCCGAACGGCTTGACGCCGTCCGCCGCGATCTCGGAATCGACGGCTAAACGTCCGTTCCCTTCGAAACGCTCAGACCGGGTTACGCCGCAAGCTTGCGGATCACGTAATGGAGGATGCCTCCGTTCCGGAAATAGTCGAGCTCGTCGGCGGTGTCGATTCGCGCAAGCGCCTCGATCTCTTTCGTCGATCCGTCTGGGAACTTGATCGTCACTCTCACATCGCTACGCGGACTGACGTTTTCGACGTCGTGGACGGTGATCTCCTCGTCGCCTTTGAGGCCCAAGTCTTGCCAAGACGCGCCGTCCTTGAACTGCAGCGGCAGAACGCCCATGCCGATGAGGTTCGATCGGTGGATGCGCTCGAAGCTCTCCGCGATAACGGCGCGCACGCCGAGGAGGATCGTGCCTTTCGCGGCCCAGTCGCGCGACGAGCCCGTGCCGTACTGTTCGCCGGCGACCACGACGAGCGGCGTGCCGGCCTCTTTGTACTTCATGGCGGCGTCGTAGATCGCCATTTCCTCGTCCGTCGGCACGTGGCGCGTAACGCCGCCCTCCGTGCCTGGCAGCATTTTGTTCTTGATGCGGATATTGGCGAACGTGCCGCGCATCATCACGTCGTGATTGCCGCGCCGCGAACCGTAGGAGTTGAACTCGCGAGGAGAGACCTGATGCGACTTCAGGTACTCGCCCGCAGGCCCGTCCTCCTTGATCGATCCCGCCGGCGAGATGTGGTCGGTGGTGATCGAATCGTCGAAGAGCGCCAGGATGCGGGCGCCCTCGATCGGCGCGACCGGCTTCGGCTCCAGCGCCATGCCCTCGAAATAGGGCGGGTTCGCCACATAGGTCGACGCGGGCCAATTGTAGGTCTGCCCGTCGCCCGCATCGATGTCCCGCCAGTGATCGTCGCCCTTGAACACGTCAGCGTAGCGGCTTGCGAACATCTCCGCGGTGACGTTCTCGCGCACTAGCTCGGCGACTTCATGGTTCGTCGGCCAAACGTCGCGCAGGAAGACGTCGTTTCCGTCCTTATCCTGACCCAAAGGATCTTTCGTCAGATTGACCTTCATGGATCCGGCGAGGGCGTAGGCGACCACCAGCGGCGGCGACGCGAGGTAATTGGCGCGCACGTCCGGCGAGACCCGGCCCTCGAAATTGCGGTTGCCGGAGAGGACCGACGCCACGGCGAGATCGTGTTCGTTGACGGCTTTCGAAATCGCCGGCGGCAGGGGGCCGGAATTGCCGATGCAGGTGGTGCAGCCGTAGCCGACGAGATTGAAGCCGAGGGCGTCGAGATCGTCCTGCAAGCCGGCGCCTTCCAGATAGTCCGTAACCACCTGACTTCCGGGCGCAAGCGAGGTCTTCACCCAAGGCTTCACTTTGAGCCCCTTCTCCCGCGCCTTGCGGGCGACGAGGCCGGCGGCGACGAGCACGGACGGGTTCGACGTGTTCGTGCACGACGTGATCGCCGCGATGGCGACGTCGCCCTGGCCGATGTCGAAGTCCTCGCCGTCGACGGGCACGCGCTTGTCGGCCTCGCTGGCGAGGCCGTATTCGACGTCAAGCGCCTTGGCGAAGGACGCATCGGCTTCGCTCAGGGGCACCCGGTCCTGCGGGCGTTTAGGCCCGGCGAGCGAGGGGACCACCGACGCGAGGTCGAGCGACAGCGTGTCGGTGAACACGGGATCGGGCGTCGAGGCGTCGCGCCACAAGCCCTGCTCTTTCGCATAGGCCTCGACGAGCGCCACGCGCTCTGCGGATCGTCCGGTGGCCTTCAGATAACGGAGCGTCTCGGCGTCGACGGGAAAGAAACCGCACGTCGCGCCGTATTCCGGCGCCATGTTGGCGATCGTCGCCTGGTCTTCGAGCGCGAGATTGTCGAGGCCGGGGCCGTAGAATTCGACGAATTTGCCGACGACGCCCTTCTCACGGAGCATCTGCGTCACCGTCAGCACAAGGTCCGTCGCCGTCGCGCCTTCGGGCAGCTTGCCCTCGAGGCGGAAGCCGATCACTTCCGGGATCAGCATGGAGATCGGCTGGCCGAGCATCGCCGCTTCGGCCTCGATGCCGCCGACGCCCCAGCCGAGAACGGACAATCCGTTCACCATCGTCGTGTGGCTGTCGGTGCCGACAAGCGTGTCTGGATAGGCGTAGGTCTCGCCTTTATGGTCCGCCGTCCAAACCTTCTGGGCCAAGTATTCGAGGTTGACCTGGTGGCAGATCCCCGTGCCGGGCGGCACGACGCGGAAATTGTCGAACGCTTTCTGCCCCCATTTCAGGAAGGCGTAACGCTCGCCGTTGCGCTCGTACTCGCGCGTCACGTTCTTCTCAAAAGCCTTCGGCCCGCCGAAATAGTCCACCATCACCGAGTGGTCGATCACGAGATCGACGGGGGCGAGCGGATTGATCTTCTCCGGGTCCTGACCGAGCGACTTCATCGCGTCACGCATGGCCGCGAGGTCGACGACCGCCGGGACGCCGGTGAAATCCTGCATCAGAACGCGCGCCGGCCGATAGGCGATCTCGCGCGAGGACCGACCGCCGTCGAGCCAGTCCTTGAAGGCCTTGACGTCGTCGACGCTGACCGAGCGCCCGTCCTCGAAGCGCAGCAGGTTTTCAAGGAGCGTCTTCAGCGAAAACGGCAGCCGCGAAACGTCGCCGATCGCCGCCTCGGCGGCCCTGAGGCTGAAGATCGCGTAAGATTTCCCGGCGACGTCGAGCGTTTTCTTCGTTTTCAGGGTGTCTTGTCCGGGGATCACGATCAGCCGCCTCCGTTTCGCCAAATCTCGCGCCTTCTATGGCGGATCGCGGGTCGGCGCGCAAACGACGCGCCACGCCCCCGCGACGGCGGCCCCGCGGCCGTTTCGGCCGGCCAATCAAACGCTGGCCGCCTTCGCGAATAGTGTTAGGACGTTTGTCGGCGATGATACGCGACGAGGATCAGGAGGCGCCCGCAATGACGCATTTTGGACGTTTAGGTATCGGTTTGGGCGCCGCTGCGGCGTCGCTCGCGCTGTCGGGCGCGGCGAGCGCGAACGAGCCGGAGGCGGTCGCGACCTACAGCGACTGGAGCGTATTCGTGCGCGAGGTCGACGGCGACAAGATCTGCTTCGCGGCGACGGAGGCCGCGGACAAATCGCCGAAGACGGTGACCCATGGCGGCGTCTTCTTCCTCGTCGCCACGTGGGAGTCCGGCGCAGCGAAACACCAGCCGAGCCTCATGACCGGCTATAATATGGACGACCGGCCGAAACCGTCTTTGCGGATCGGCAGCGAGAAATGGGACATGTACGTCTCAAAGAACGAAGCGTTCATCGAAAGCGACCGCGAGGAGAACACGCTCGTCTCGGCGATGCGCAAGGGCGCGGACATGCGGGTGAGCGCGGTCTCCGCCCGCGGCACGGCGACGAGCTATAACGTCTCTTTGCGCGGCGTGACGAAAGCCCTGGAGCGCGCCGAGTCGGCTTGTCGCTAGCCCGCCGATGCTGATCGCGACCACCAACGTCATTCCCGGCCGAGAGGCGCGCGAAAGCCTCGGCGTCGTCGCGGGCGAGACAATCATCGGCGTCAACGTCTTCCGTGATCTTTTCGCCGGGATCACGGACATTCTGGGCGGCCGATCCAAGGGCTATCAAAAAGCCCTCCGCGAGGCCCGCAGCCACGCCATGGCCGATATGCAAAAGGAAGCCGAAGCGCTGGGCGCCGACGCGATCGTCGGCATCGACATCGACTACGAGACGGTCGACACCCGAAAAGGCGCGATGCTGATGGTTTCGTGCAACGGCACCGCGGTGCGGCTCGCTTAATCCCGAAACGTCTGTTAAGCTTAGGTTGATCGATCGCGCGGCCGCGCGGTCGCTTTCCAATACAGAAATTCGCGAGACCACGTCCGTCAACGGGCGAACCACATGGGCATTATCGACGAATTCAAAGAGTTCGCCGTCAAAGGAAACATGGTCGACATGGCGGTCGGCATCATCATGGGCGGCGCCTTCGGCACCATCGTGAAGTCGCTCGTCGACGACGTCATCATGCCGCCCATCGGATGGCTCATCGGCGGCATCGACTTCTCCGCTCTCGCCCTGAGGCTCCCGGTGGACACCGCAGAGGGCGATCCGGTGACGATCAATTACGGCTCGTTCCTCAACGCGACCATCGCGTTCCTCATCGTCTCGTTCGTGCTGTTCATGCTCATCAAAGGCATGAACAAGCTCAAGAAGGAGGCCGAGGAGGGCGAGGCCGAGGCGCCGGAGCCGCCGCGTTCGGAAGTTCTGCTCGAAGAGATCCGCGACGCCCTGAAAGCTCGCGGCGCCTAGGGCGCACGAAAAGCATTAACGAATTGAAGGCCCGGCCGACCCGCCGGGCCTTTTGTTTCACGCCGCATCGGCCAATCCGCCCGATTGGCGCGCCGCAGCGAGCACTCTATATCGGCGCGATGACCGCTCTCGCCAACATCCGCAATTTCTCCATCGTCGCTCATATCGACCATGGGAAGTCGACCCTCGCCGACCGCCTGATCCAGACGACGGGCGGCCTTACCGACCGCGAGATGAAGCAGCAGGTTCTCGATTCCATGGACCTGGAGCGCGAGCGCGGGATCACCATCAAGGCGCAGACGGTGCGCCTCGACTACAAGGCGAAGGACGGCGAGACCTACGTCCTCAACCTCATCGACACGCCGGGCCATGTGGACTTCGGCTACGAGGTGTCGCGCTCCCTATCGGCGTGCGAGGGCGCGCTCCTTGTCGTCGACGCGAGCCAGGGGGTCGAAGCGCAAACCCTCGCCAACGTCTACCAGGCGATCGACGTCGACCTCGAGCTTGTTCCGGTCCTCAACAAGATCGACCTGCCGGCGGCCGAGCCGGACCGGGTGCGCGAGCAGATCGAGGACGTGATCGGCATCGACGCGACGGACGCTCTGGAGATCTCGGCGAAGACCGGCCTCGGGATCGAAGACGTGCTCGAAGCGATCGTCGCGCGCCTGCCGGCTCCTAAGGGCGACCCCGACGCCCCCTTGAAGGCGCTACTCGTCGATAGTTGGTACGACGCCTATCTCGGCGTCGTCGTCCTCGTTCGCGTCATCGATGGGGTCCTGAAGAAGGGCATGAAGATCCGCATGATGCGCGCCGGCGCAGCCTACGCCGTTGACCAGGTGGGCGTGTCGACGCCGAAAAAGACGCCGGTCGCCGCCCTTGGCCCCGGCGAAATCGGCTACCTCACCGCCTCCATCAAGGAGGTGGCGGACACTCGGGTCGGCGACACCATCACCGATGACCGTCGGCCTGCGAACGATCCCCTGCCCGGCTTCAAGCCGTCGCAGCCCGTTGTCTTCTGCGGCATCTTTCCAGTGGACGCGGCGGACTTCGAAGACCTGCGCGAGGCGATGGCGAAACTACGCCTCAACGACGCCAGCTTCGAGTTCGAGATGGAGACCTCGGCCGCGCTCGGCTTCGGCTTCCGCTGCGGGTTTCTGGGGCTCCTGCACCTCGAGATCGTCCGTGAGCGGCTCGAGCGCGAGTTCAACATCGATCTCATCACGACGGCGCCGAGCGTCGTCTACGAGATCCACTTGACGAACGGCGAGATGATCGAGCTTCACAATCCGGCGGACATGCCGGACCCGGTGAAGATCGACCATATCGAAGAGCCGTGGATCAAGGCGACGATCATGGCGCCGGACGACTATCTTGGCGGGATTCTGAAACTCTGCGAGGAGCGGCGGGGCGTCCAGCAGGAGCTGACCTACGCCGGCTCGCGCGCGATGTTGGTGTACGAACTTCCACTCAATGAAGTCGTGTTCGACTTCTACGATCGCCTGAAATCAATCTCGAAGGGCTACGCCAGCTTCGACTATCAGCTCCTCAATTATCGCGCCGATAATCTTGTGAAGATGCAGATCCTCGTCAACGAGGAGCCGGTCGACGCGCTGTCGATCATCGTCCACCGAGACAAGGCCGAGACCCGCGGGCGCGCCATGTGCGAGAAGCTGAAGGACTTGATCCCGCGCCACATGTTCAAGATCCCGATCCAGGCGGCGATCGGCGGGCGCGTCGTCGCGCGCGAGACGATCTCGGCCCTGAGGAAAGACGTCACCGCAAAATGCTATGGCGGCGACGCGACGCGCAAACGCAAGCTCCTCGAAAAGCAAAAAGAGGGGAAGAAGAAGATGCGCCAGTTCGGCCGCGTGGAAATTCCCCAAGAGGCGTTCATCAAGGCGCTGAAGATGGACGCGTGAGGGCGTCGCCGCGATGTCCGACCGCCAGAGCGAACTGACCTTCCTCGGCTACGCCGGGCTCTTGCCGTTCGCGGCGGGGGCCGTCGGCGCGTGGGTCCTGCCCGCGCCCCACGCTGCGGAGGCCGCGGGCGTCGGCGTCGCCTATGGCGGGATCATCGCCGCCTACATGGCGGGCGTCGGCGCGGGCGAGCTTCTCGTCGGCGTGCGGGCGGAAGGCCCGCGCGAGCCGCTCCTCGCCGGCATGGTCGCGGCGCTCGTCGCCTGGCTCGCCGCCGCGCCGGCGATCTTCGGCGTCGACCCGTCGCTCGCCGCCCGCGCCGGGGCGCTCGCCATCGTCTTCGCCTGGCTCCTCCTGCGCGACCTGCGCGCGGTCCGCCGCGGCGGCCTGCCCGCCTGGTACGGACCGTTGCGCATTCGCCTCACCCTCGGCGCATGCGCCGCCCTCGGGGCGATCGCGATACGCGGGGCTTAGGGCGCGTTCGCTTCAGCGCGCGGGACCGCAAACGCAACGGTCGCGGCCCCAGCGACCGTCAACCCGCTTGCGAGCCACAGGCCGTCGGCGACGCCGCCGGCCACGAACGCGCCAGCCAGAGCGACGCCGACCATCTGGGCGACGCGGCTCGCGGTGTTGTTGACGCCGGACGCGAGGCCCTCGTCGGCGTCTTCGACGCTCATCATCACCGCCGCCGTCAACGGCGCCACCAGCAGCGCGAAGCCGAGCCCCGCAAGCCCCACCGGCGCAATGACGGACGTCCACAGCGGCCCGCCTTCGAGAAGCGCCATGAACGCAAAACCAGACGCCGCCGTCAGCGCGCCGGCGATCAGCATCGGCTTCGGCCCGAAGCGATCGGCGAGCCCGCCGAAGACCCGCGACAGAAGCCCGACGCCGAGCGTGAACGGCAGAAAGACGAGCCCCGCCTGCGTCGCCGTGAGGCCCCGCGCGTCAAGGTCGAACGGCAGCAGGAAGAACATCAGCGACAGGCCGGCGTAAATCGTCAGCGTCGCGACGTTCAAGCCATTGAAGGCGCGCGAGCCGAATACGTAGGGCGGCGCCATCGGCTGCGGCGCGCGCCGCTCCCAGACGACGAACGCAGTCAGAAGCCCGGCCCGAAGGCGCCCGCGAAATCGGCGCGCGCGACCTCGCCCGCCTCGCCGCCGCCGCCGACCTGGGTCAGCGCCAGGGCGAGGAACGCAAGGGCGGCCGCGAGGAGCGCGGCGCCGGCGACGTCGAAGCGGCCTTTCTTGGTCGGCGCGCCGGCCGGCAGGCGGCTCAGCAACGCGATGGCGAGCGCCGCGATGGGGGCGTTTATCCAAAAAACCGCCCGCCAGCTAAAGGTCTCGGTCAGCCAGCCGCCGAGCACCGGCCCGCCGGCGGTCGTGAGCGCCGAGGCGGCCGCCCAGGCGCCGATGGCGCGGCTGCGCTCGGTTTTGGGAAAGGTCTCGCCGATGAGCGCGAGGCTCGCGGGCGTCACCAGCGCCGCCGCGACGCCCTGGAGCACGCGCGCCGCGACGAGGCTGCCCGCCCCCGGCGCCAGCGCGCAAGCGATCGAGGCGAGAGCGAACGCCGCGCAGCCAAGCCGCAACATCCGCGCGCGGCCGTAAGCGTCGGCGAGCGCCCCGCCCACCATCGTCAGCGCCGCGAGCGCCAGCATGTAGCCGTTGAGGACCCACTGCACCGCGCCAACGTCGCCGCCGAGGTCGTCGCGCAAGGCCGGCAGCGCCACGGTGAGCGCCGAACCGTCGATGAACGCCATCGACGAGGCGAGGATCGCCGCGCCGAGGGCGATGCGCTTCACCGCTTCGGCGGGCGCGCGGCCGGCCGCTTACGGGCAGGGCTCGGGCTCGGTACCGCTATATTGACATGGCGGGGCGCTCAGCGAGGCCATAACGATCGGTCCTTTGTTTATGCTCTAACCGACTGGTCGACGGCGGGGTCGCCGTCAATTTTCGCGAGGCGGCGCCTGTGACGGAGACGGTCGAACGGACAGGAGAGGCGGGCGGCGGCGACGCGCCCGACACGCTGGAGCGCGTGCTCGACGACCTCCTGCGCAGCGGCGACGGCGAGCGCGTCTCGGTGGGGGACATTCTAAGCGCGTTTGGCGGCCGGGCGCTCGGCCCGCTGCTTTTCATCCCCGCCGTCGTCGCGATCGCCCCAATTATCGGCATGTTGCCCGGGGTGTCGTGGACGATGGCGGCGCTGATCCTGCTCGGGTCGGCGCAGCACCTCGCCCCGATCGGGACGCGCCATTGCGTCTGGGCGCCGGCGGGCGTGCGGCGCGTCTCGTTCGCGTGCGATGCGTTCGCCAAGGGCGCAGCGGCCGTGCGGCCGTGGCTGCGGCGGCTCGACGGGGTCACCCACCGCCGCCTCGCCGCGCTCATCGGTCCAGGCGGCGCCTACGCCGCCGCCGCCGCCTCGTTCGCCCTCGCGATCGGCATGTTCGCCCTGTCGATCGTGCCGGGCGGCGTCGTGTTGCCGGCGATCGGCGTCGCGCTCTTCGGCATCGGCCTGACAACGCGCGACGGGCTCTTCGCCGCTCTCGGCTACGGGTGCGTTGCGCTGACGACCTGGGCTCTGTGGCGCTGGGGGCCCAAAACGATCGACGCCGTCCGAGGCCTGTTCTAGCGGCCGCCCGGGGCCCCGGCGACGTCGACAACCGGCGCGGCGACGCGCATGATCTTTCTCGTTCAACCGCAACTGAAGGCGCGCCCCATGAGAGCATCCGCCCTCGTTACGTTGGCCCTCCTCAGCGCGACGCCGTTGCGCGCGCAGGCGCCCCAGCCGGGATGCGACGGGTCCGACTACGCGGCCTTCGACTTCTGGCTCGGGGACTGGGACGTGACGACCCCCGACGGAAAATCGGCCGGCCGCAACGTGATCTCCAGGGAAGAGGACGGCTGCCTCGTCGTCGAACGTTGGCGCAGCGTCAATGGCGGCACGGGCCAGAGCTACAACTACTTCGATCCCGCCACCGGCGCGTGGCGGCAAGTCTGGGTGTCGGCGGGCTTCACCATCGATTACTCGGGCGGGCTCAACGACGACGGCGAAATGGTTCTTCAGGGAAAGATCTCCTATCGCAACGGAGCGCAGGCGCCGTTCCGCGGGACCTGGACGGCGATGGGGCCGAACCGCGTGCGCCAGCATTTCGAACAATTCAACGCTGAAAAAGGCGAATGGACGCCGTTGTTCACAGGCCTCTACGACCGGCGGCACGAATAGCGCCGACGCATCGGCGGGCACGACAGGAGCGGAAAAAGATCGCTGGATACGCCGCAGCGCGCCGGGCGCTAGCATGCCTCGCCGTCGCCATCGCCTTGACGACCGCCGCCGCGCACGCGCAGCCGGCGTCGCGGACCGTCAGCCTGCGCGCCTTGCCCTCCGAAGAAGTCTTCGTCGTTCCGGTGCGGATCAATGGCGGCCCCCGCCGCCCCTTTTTGCTAGACACTGGCGCGACGGTTTGCGCCCTGTTCGAGGACTCGCTGCGCCGAACCGGCCTATCGTCGGACGCTATCGCGGGCGAAAGCCGCGTTAGCGGACTTCTCGGCGCTGAGATCCGGCCGACGGCGACGCTGGCGTCCGTCGAGATCGGTCCGCTGCGCCACGAAGACGTGCGCGCCGTCGTGCTCCCCCGGCCGAAGTTCAGCGACGACATCGACGGCGTCATCGGCATGAACGTCCTGTCGGGCTACGCCTTCGCCTTCGATCCCAAATCGCGGCGCATCGAACTGACGCCGGCGGAGGCGTTTGAAGCCGGCCGCGCGCGGCGCTGGGACCGGGTCCGCCTGTCCGCCAATCCGTACGCAGGCCCGAACTTCGGGCTGCATTTCGCCGAGGGGTCCTTCGACGGCGGCGAAAGTCCGGTCCTCATCGACACCGGGACGACGCCGTCCGTCCTTAACTGGGAGGCGGCGTCGTTCAACCGCATGTTGCGGCGCGTCGAACGGGAGCTCCGTGAGCGGTACAAAGTGCAAGGCGCGATCGAGACCGGCTACCCCGTCGTTCGAGCGACGATGCCGTCGATCCGCATCGGCCGGCACCTTTGGCGCCAGCCGACGATGCGCGTTCTCGACCTCGAACCGCTTGAGATTTTCGGCGGGGCCGGTCAGCCGTTGATCATCGCCGGCGCGGACATGTTGTCGGTGCGTCGGTTCGTGATCGATTTCGCGGGCGACGTCATGTACGTCGATCCGTCGGTGCGCGGCGAACCCGACGAAGACTTGGCGCAGAGGCGTCGCGGCGCGGCTGCGCCGGCGGATGAACAATAAGTCGGCCGCGGTGCGAAGAGACGGCGGCGCGCTGGCGCCGGCGTTCGGCCTCTGATATCGCGACTTCGTACGTCAGCCGCCGGGGCCGCCCGATCTCATGTCCGTCATACAATCCGCCGTCGATCCCAACTCGCCCGCGTTCGCCGACAACGCCGCGGCGATGCGCGCCCTCGTCGACGATTTGCGCGAGAAGTCGGCGGTCGTCGCTCGCGGCGGCGGGCCGGCGCGCGCAGACCGCCACAAGGCGCGGGGCAAGCTCCTCGCCCGTGAACGGATCGAACGACTGATCGATCCGGACGCGCCGTTTTTGGAGATCGGCGCCTTCGCCGCCTGGGAGATGTATTCCGGGGACGTGCACGCCGCGGGCGTCGTCGCCGGCATCGGCCGCATCGCCGGGACGATCTGCATGGTCGTCGCCAACGACCCTACGGTTAAAGGCGGCACCTACCATCCGATGACGGTGAAAAAGCACCTGCGCGCCCAGGAGATCGCCGAGGAGAACCGGCTCCCTTGCGTCTATCTCGTGGAGTCCGGCGGCGCGTTCCTGCCAATGCAGGACGAGGTTTTTCCTGACAAGGACGATTTTGGGCGCATCTTCTATAACCAGGCGCGCATGTCGTCGCAAGGGATACCCCAAATCGCCGTTGTCCATGGCAGCTGCACGGCCGGCGGCGCCTACGTGCCGGCCATGTCCGACGAGGCGATCATCGTACGCCGTCAGGGCACGATCTTTCTAGGCGGGCCGCCTCTCGTCAAGGCGGCGACGGGCGAAGAAGTGACGGCTGAAGAACTCGGCGGCGGCGACGTCCACGCGCGCGAATCCGGCGTCGCCGACCATCTCGCCGAAGACGACGATCACGCCCTCGGGCTCGCGCGCGCCATCGTCAGCCGGCTGAACTGGCGCAAGCAGGGCTCGCTGACGCGCGTTCCGCCCGCGCCGCCACGCTATCCGACCGAAGACGTTTACGGCGTCGTCGAGGCCGATCCGCGCAAACCCTACGACGCCCGGGAAATCATCGCACGGATCGTGGACGGATCGGTTCTCGACGAGTTCAAGCCGCTCTACGGAGCGTCGCTCGTCACCGGCTTCGCCCATCTGCACGGATTCCCCGTCGGCGTTCTCGCGAATAACGGCATCCTTTTTTCCGAAAGCGCCCAGAAAGGCGCGCACTTCATCGAGCTGTGCGCTCAGCGGGGCGCGCCGCTCGTCTTTTTACAGAACATCACCGGCTTTATGGTCGGCAAATCGGCCGCGGCCGGCGGCATCGCCAAGGACGGCGCGAAGCTCGTCACCGCCGTCGCCACGGCGCGCGTCCCGAAATTCACGGTGGTCGTCGGCGGCTCCTACGGGGCCGGCAATTACGGCATGTGCGGGCGCGCGTACGGCCCTCGGTTCCTCTTCATGTGGCCGAACGCGCGCATTTCCGTGATGGGCGGCGAACAGGCCGCGAGCGTTCTCGCGCAGGTGCGCCGCGACGGCCTCAAACCCGGCGAAGACTGGCCGGCGGACGAGGAAACGGCGTTCAAGGAGAAAATCCGCGCCGATTATGAGCGCCAGGGCTCGCCCTATTACGCTTCGGCGCGGCTTTGGGACGACGGCGTCATCGATCCCGCGCAAACCCGCGACGTCCTCGGACTGTGCTTGTCAGCGAGCCTGTCGGCCCCGGTCGAAAGCACGCGTTTCGGCGTCTTTCGCATGTAAATCGGCCCGTTGGCGCAATCGCGTCCCCCGCGGTAAGATCGCGGGAAACGGAGGAGCCCTGCGCCATGGCCGAAGAAACGCTCAACATCGCCGTCGACGCGCGCGGCGTCGCGCGCCTGACGATGAACCGGCCCGACGTGCGCAACGCCTTCAACGCCGAGCTCATCGACGCGATTTGCGACGCCATGGGACGGTTAAACGCCGATCCCGCCGTTCGCGTCGTCGTCATCACAGGCGAAGGCTCGGCGTTCTCGGCCGGCGCCGATATCAACATGATGCGCGAGGCGGCCGGTTATTCCCCTGCGGAGAACAAAGACGACGCCCGCCGGCTGGCGCATATGCTGACGGCGATCCACGATTGCGCCAAACCGACGATCGCGCGCATCAACGGCCCGGCGAGGGGCGGCGCGCTTGGCATCGTCGCCGCCTGCGACGTCGCCGTCGCGGCGGAGGAGGCGATCTTCGCATTTACTGAAGTTCGCGTAGGGCTTATTCCCGCCGTCATTTCTCCTTTCGTCGTGCGCGCCATGGGCCCGCGCGAAGCGCGCCGGTTCTTTCTGACTGCGGAACGTTTTGACGCGGACACGGCGAAGCGAATCGGCCTCGTTCACATGGTGGCGATGGGCGCGCAGCTCGACGCAACGGTCGCAGGCGTCGTCGATGACATTCTGAAAGCGAGCCCCTCCGCTCTCAGAGAGGCGAAGGAGCTTGTCCGCGCCGTGGCGTTCAGCCCGTTGAGCGACGCGACGATGGAGACGGTCGCCGGGATCATCGCCCGCGTGCGCGCGAGCGACGAAGCCGTCGAGGGACTCACCGCGTTTCTCGAAAAGCGCCGTCCGTCCTGGCTGCCCGCCGCGAACGACGCTTGAGGCGCGACGCCGCTTTCGAGACGACCGAAGCGACCGACGCTACCCGGGCCGGGGCGAGCGCACGTTCGTTTGTTTACGGCAGGGCCCGTTTATGGAAGGGGCGCCGTCTCGACGGAGCGGCCCGCTTCGAGGATCGGCACGCCGGCTTCGGTCGGAATATAGATGACGTCCTGATCGTTTTCGCCAAGCTGCTGAATCCAGAGATAGCGGAGGTATCCTTCGGGTCCGCCAAGGCCGTCGGCGATGATGCGGTTCGCCTCCGCCACGCCTTTGGCGCGCTCGACCTCCGCGTCGGCGTAGAATTTCGCCGACTCAAGGCGGGCCTTCGCCTCTTCGATCAGCACCTTGCGCTCGTTCTCCGCCTCGGCGAGCGCGGCGCGACCGGCGAGCTCAGCCCGCCAGACGTTCCATTGCGGCAGGATGTACATGCCCGCCGCCGCGGCCAGCGCCAGCAACGCCAGCGACATCACACGACTGATCACGCTCATTCGCCCCTCCTCAATCCGCGAACCATCTGATCGATCCATACGTTAACGACCGGCCGACACAAAACCGTGACGGGGCGAAACGTTGCGGCGGCGACGTCCGTGCGCACATGCCGCGATGCGGCGACGTTCGCGCCGCGGCCAATCCCGAGGAACGACCCATGACCGCAAACGCAGCGCTCACGCCTTCAGACGACGCGCTCGCGCCGCTGTTCGCCCCCCTCGCCATCGGCGCGATCGAGGCGCCGCACCGCGTCCTGATGGCCCCGCTGACGCGCAACCGCGCCCACGGCGACGGCGCGCCGAACGAGATGGCGATCGAATACTACCGCCAGCGCGCCGGCGCCGGGCTCATCTTCACCGAGGCGACCCAGATCTCGCCGATGGGCAAGGGATATCTCGCCACGCCGGGCGTCCACGACGCCAAGCATGTCGATGGCTGGCGCAAGATCGTCGACGCCGTCCACGACGCCGGTGGGCGCATCGTCCTGCAGCTTTGGCATGGCGGCCGCATCAGCCATGTTTCGTTGCTGCCGCCCGGCGAGCGGCCGCTGGCGCCTTCGGCTGTCCGCGCCGCGGCCCAGACCTTCGGGCCCAACGGGTTCGTCGACGTCTCGGAGCCGCGGGCGATGAGCCTCGACGACATCGCGACGACGATCGCCGAGTACCGCACCGCCGCCGAGAACGCCAAAGCGGCGGGCTTTGACGGCGTCGAGACGCACGCCGCCAACGGCTATCTCATCGACCAGTTCCTGCGCGACGGCTCGAACAAACGCGACGACGACTATGGCGGATCCGCGGACAACCGAACCCGGTTCCTGCGCGAAGCCGTCGGCGCCGCCGTCGACGTTTTCGGCGCGGATCGCGTCGGGGTTCGCCTGTCGCCGACGGGCGCGTTCAACGACATGTCCGATAGCGATCCGGCGTCGACCTTCGCCGCCGCCGTCGACGCCCTCAACGATTTCGGCCTCGCCTATCTCCACATGGTCGAAACGTTCCCAGGCGAGGAATCGAGCGCCGACGACAAGCGCGTCGTCGCGGACCTGAAGAAGCGATGGAAAGGCGCCTACATCGCGAACGGCGGGTTCGACGCGACGCGCGCCGCGGAGGCGATCCGAAACGGCGACGCCGACGCCGTCGCATTCGGCCGGCCTTACATCGCCAATCCGGATCTGCCGGTGCGATACGCCCGCGGCGCGGCGCTCAACGAGCCCGACCAAGACACGTTTTACGGCGGCGGCGCCGAGGGCTATACCGACTATCCATTCCTGGAAGATTAGCGGCGCGGAGGGCTCGTCGGCCTGAACCGCGCCCGGCGGGCCTTTATGTTCGACAAGCTGCTCATCGCTAATCGCGGCGAAATCGCCGTGCGGATCGCCCGCACGGCGCGCCGTCTAGGCGTCGCCACCGTCGCCGTTCACTCGGAGGCGGACGCCGGCGCGCCCCACGTCGAGGCGTGCGACGAGGCTGTGTCCATCGGCCCCCCCGCGCCGGCGGAGAGCTATCTGCGTATCGAGCGGATTGTCCAAGCGGCGCGTGCGACGGGCGCCGAAGCAATCCATCCAGGCTACGGCTTTCTCTCCGAAAACGCCGCGTTCGCGCGCGCGCTTGACGAGGCGGGGCTCGTCTTTGTCGGACCGCGGGCGGAGACGATCGAGCTCATGGGCTCGAAGTCGGCGGCGAAGGACCGAATGGAGGCGGCGGGCGTGCCGACGACCCCGGGCTATCAGGGCGCGGACCAGTCTCCCACGGTCTTCGCGCGCGAGGCCGGCCGCGTCGGGTACCCCGTACTGCTGAAGGCGACGGCCGGCGGCAGCGGCAAGGGCATGCGGATGGTCGCGGGCGCGGCTGATCTCAACGACGCCCTCGCCTCGGCCCGGCGCGAGGCGGCGAGCGCCTTCGGCGACGACCGCATCCTGATCGAAAAGTACGTCGAACGCGCCCGCCACGTCGAAGTACAGATCTTCGGCGACGGCGCCGGCGAGGTCGTGCATCTTTTCGAACGCGACTGCTCCGTTCAAAGACGCCACCAGAAAATCATCGAAGAGGCGCCCGCGCCGCGCCTGCCCGAAACGGCCCGCAGGAAGCTCCTTGACGCCGGCGTCGAGGCCGGCCGCGCCGTCGATTATCGCGGCGCCGGCACGGTGGAGTTTCTCTATGACGGCGCCGACGGCGTCTACTTCATGGAGATGAACACGCGCCTGCAGGTCGAACACCCCGTGTCCGAGGCGATCACCGGCGTCGACCTCGTCGAATGGCAGTTGCGCGTCGCAGCTGGCGAGCCGCTGCCGCTGCGGCAGGAGGAGATCGTCGCCTGCGGGCCCGCCTTCGAGGCCCGTCTTTACGCCGAAAATCCGGACCAGAATTTCGCGCCGGCGATCGGAACGCTGACGACCCTTCGATTGCCGCGGGAGACCGCGCGGGTCGATTCCGGCGTTCGCGAAGGCCAGGACGTCACGCCCTACTACGACCCGATGATCGCGAAAATCGTCACGGCCGGCGGCTCGCGAGCCGAAGCGCTCGGCCGCTTGCGCGCCGCGCTCGCCGAGACCCGCGTCGCCGGCGTTGAGGCCACCCAGCGGTTTCTCTCCCGCCTCGCCGCCGACGAAGACTTCGCCGACGGCGACGTTTCGACGCGTTACATCGACGATCACCCCGCTCTCTTCGACGCGCCGGCGGCCGACGACGCGTTCCTCGCCGCCGCGCTCCATTGGCGTCTGACCGAGCGCGGCCTATTGAGCGACGATCCGTGGTCGGCGCTTGGCGGGTTTCGCCTCAACGCTGCGCCGTCGCGCCATGTCTGGATCGCGCTCGACGGCGCGGCCGCCCTCGCACGGCTGACGCCCGCGCGCGAGGGCTACGACGTCACGTTGGAGCCGAACGTCTCCGCCGCGGCCCGCCGCGCCGGCGAGGCGGCCGGCGAACCGCGGCGGTTTTCGTTCTCGGCTCGCGCGTTGAACGACGATGCGGTCGCGATAACCGTCGATGGCCGGGCGCGGCGCGCCTTCGTCGCGCGCCATGGCGCCGGCGCCCGCGTCTGGATCGACGGCGCGCATACGGACTTTTTATTCCCCGACCCGCTCGCCGGCGCGGCGGGCGACGGCGCCGCCGAAGGCTCGCTCGTGGCGCCGATGCCCGGCGTCGTCACCAATCTCCTCGTCGAGCCCGGGGCGCGGGTCGAGAGCGGCGCGACGCTGCTCGTCATGGAGGCGATGAAGATGGAGCACGCCATCAAGGCGCCCGCCGCCGGCGTTTTGTCGGCCTTTCGCTTCCAGCCTGGCCAACAGGTGAAGGAGGGCGACCTCCTCGCCGACTTCGAAGAGACGGCTTGAGCCATGGCCGACCGTATCGAGATCGTCGAGGTGGGGCCGCGCGACGGCTTGCAGAACGAGCCGCGAACGCTCCCGGTCGAGACGAAAGTCGCGCTCATTGAGCGCCTCGCCGCCGCCGGCCTCAGAACGGTCGAGGCCGGCGCGTTCGTCTCGCCGAAATGGGTGCCGCAAATGGCGGCGAGCGACGAGGTGATGGCGCGGATCGCGCGCGCGCCCGGCGTCGCCTATCCCGTTCTGACGCCGAACATGAAGGGCTACGAGGGCGCCAAAGCCGCGAACGCCGACACGATCGCCGTCTTTGGCGCAGCATCGGAGGCGTTCAGCCAGAAGAACATCAACTGTTCGATTGCGGAGAGCCTCGAGCGCTTTCGCCCCGTCGTCGAGGCGGCTACGGCCGACGGCGTCCGCGCGCGCGGCTACGTTTCCTGCGTCCATGGCTGCCCCTACGAAGGCGCGATCGCGATCGACGCGGTCGTGCGCGCCGCGGGAGCGCTTTACGAGATGGGCTGCTACGCGGTCTCCCTCGGGGACACGATCGGCGTCGGGACGCTTCCGGAGACGCGCGCCCTCGTTCGCGCCGTCGCCGACGCAGTTCCGGTCGACGCGCTTGCGGGGCACTTTCACGACACTTACGGCCAGGCGCTCTCGAACCTGTGGGGCGCGATCGAGGAGGGCGTGCGGGTCTTCGACGCCTCGGTTTCCGGCCTCGGCGGCTGCCCTTACGCGAAAGGCGCGAGCGGCAACGTGGCGACCGAAGACGTCGCCTACGCCGTCGAGCGCGGCGGCCTTGAGACCGGCGTCGACCTCGACGCCCTGATCGAGACGAGCTTGTGGATCTCCGGCGAACTCGGCCGCGCGCCCGGCGGCAAAACGGCGATCGCGCGCGGGCGCGGTTGAGCCGTCGCGGCGGCGGGATAAGCTGACGCGTCTTTCATGTTGGAGGCTCCCCATGCTGTCCGTCCTCGCCGCTTTCGCGGTCGTCGCCGCCGACGCAGCGCCCGCCGCGCCGTCCGAAGTTCCCTACCTCCACGACATCGCCGCGGCGCCTTCGCCCGCGCGCATCCGCGCCGACATCGAGACGCTCGTCGGTTTCGGGACGCGCCACACGGCCTCTGGGACCGAAAGCGAGACCCGTGGCGTCGGCGCCGCGCGGCGCTGGGTCTTCGCCGAGTTCGAAAAAATCTCCACCGCCTGCGGCGACTGCCTCGAAGTTTTCTACGTCTCGGAGACGATCTCCGGCGAGCGCCGCATTCCGGACCCGGTCGAAGTCAAATCCGTCGTCGCCATCCAGCGCGGCGCGCGCGACCCGAACCGCATGATCCTCATGTCCGGCGACATCGACAGTCGCGTCTCCGACGTAATGGACGCAACGACTGACAGTCCGGGCGCGAACGACAATGCGTCTGGCGTCGCCGGCGCGCTCGAAGCCGCACGTATTTTAACGAAGTACGAGTTCGACGGATCTATCGTCTACGCGGCCCTCGCGGGTGAGGAACAAGGCCTCTTCGGCGGACGCATCCTGGCCGGCGAAGCCAAAAAGCGGGGCTGGCGGATCGTCGGCGTCTTGAACAACGACATGATATCCAACATCGCCGGCATTGACGGCGTCATCGACAACACGATTGCGCGCATTTTCTCCGAGGGCGTACGCATCGCCGAAACGCCGGAGGAGGCGCGTGAGCGCCGGCGCGCCGGCGGCGAGGTCGACAGCGCCTCGCGCAATCTCGCACGGTACGTCGCCCGTATGGCCGACCAATACGTCGTCAATCTCGATCCGCTTATGGTTTACCGCGTCGACCGGTTCCGGCGCGGCGGTCACCATCTGCCGTTCGTCGAGGCGGGCTTCCCGGCCGTGCGCATCATGGAGGCGCACGAGCACTATGATCGTCAGCATCAGTATATTCGTGTCGAGGACGGGCGCGTCTACGGCGATACGCTCGACGGCGTCGACGCGGCCTGCGCGGCGAAAATGACGGCGCTCAACGCCGTGACGCTTGCCGGCGTGGCCGGCGCGCCGCCCTTCCCCGTAGATGTCGAACTCAGTGGGGCCGTGGAGCCGTCGGCGACGCTCACATGGTCCCACGGCGGGGCCCAAAGCGACTTAAACAAGGCTGAGGCGAATGAGCGGGGCGTCAACCGCGCCGGATACCGCGTCTGGTGGCGGGAGACGACCGCGCCTCAATGGACGCGCTCGCGGTTCGTCGGCGACGTCACGGAATTCGAGTTCACCAACCTTGTCGTCGACAATTATTTCTTCGGCGTCTCGGCGGTCGCGAAGAACGGCAGCGAGACGCCCGTCGTGTTCCCCGGCCCCGCCGGCGCTTTTTAGGGCGCGGGCGGAACGCTGAGCGAGACGGACAAGCCGCTTAGGCGGCGAGACGCGCCTGACGGGTCGCTTCAACGCCGTCGAGAAAGCCCCAGAGCGCGCCGGCGAGCTCGTCGGCGGCGGCGACCGCCTCGTCCGCTTCCGCGGGCGACAACCGGTCCAGGAGTTCGCGGCACACCGCAGCGTGCTCCTCGTCGGCTTTTTCGTGCACGGTGAAAAACTTCAGCGAGCGCGGATCGTCGACGCCGTAACGCACTTTGAGGCCTTCGATTTTCGTGCGCGCGACGTCGGGGATCTGGCTTTCATAAGCGAAAAGGGCGCCGAGGCCCGCCGCGTAGCTTTTGGCGCTCAGTCGGCGGAACGCCTCGATCAGCGCCGACGTCTCGTCGTTTAATCGCGCCGCCTCGACGTCGCGCCGCGACGCGCCGAGCCCTTCAGCGAATTGCATCCACAGTTCCGGGTGATCGGTCTTGCCGCTCTCGACGCCTTCCTCCTCAGCCAGATTTTCGGCGAGCATGCGCCGACCGTCGCGATCCTCGCACGCGGCGTGCGTGCGCGAGACGGCGCGGGGAAAAGCGTCGACATGGTGGAAGTATTGCTCGGCGTAGTCGCGCAAGGTCGCCATGTCGAGTTCGCCGGCGACCCAAGCGCGGTAGTAAGGATGGTCGAGCATCAACTGGCGCGCCGTAGCGCGCGCGGCGCGTTCGGAGGTCGTCAGAGCGCGTTCTTTATCGGTCATGGCGTCGAGGTTCCTTTCGTCAGCCGACGTCCGGCCGCCAAAGCGGGCGGCCGAACGAGAGGGTGCGATAGATCGCACACGCCGCCGGCGAAGTCACGCCGCAACCGCTACGCCGCAGCGGGTTACGCAGCGCCGGCGGCTTTCGCGATCGCCGCCGTGATCTCCGCCTCGCTCATGTTCTTGCGAACGACGTCGAGCACTTTCTTGTCGTCGACGTCCACGAGGAGAAGCAGCCCGGTCTTGATTTCGTCCGCGAGATGCGCGCGCACGGCTTCGCCGACGCCAGCGGCGTCCGCCGCCTTGAACATCGCCTCGCCGTCGCGCGCGGTGTAGTCGAGCGTAACGAACGCCGTGCCCGGAAATTCCGTATCGGCCTTAACGGTTCGAAGCTTCGGATCAAGGATCTTGCAGCTCGAGCACCAATCCGCATACGTCAACACAGCGGCGAGCTTGGCGTCGCCGACGTTTTGCACCGCCGCGGGCGCGGCGGGCGCTTCGGCGCTTTTCGGCCCGCCCTCGCCCGAGCAGGCGACGGCGGCGAGGCACGAAAACGCGATAAGCGCGGCGCGATTCAACATGGGTCTTCCCTCCGAATGAAATGTCGACCGGTCGATCGCGTGGGACGCGCCGCGCGGCAAATCAAGCCCGCGTGAGCTAGTCAAGGGCCGCAAGCGCGTCCGACGCGAAGGCGGCGACGTCGAACCGCGCCCCGCCATTGTCGTCGAAGCCGCGCCGGACGATGAGAGCGTTCCGCGCGGGGACGATCACGAGGGACTGTCCGCGATTGCCGAGAGCGGCGTAAGCGCCGGCCGGCAACCCGTGGCGTTCGTCGAACAGCCAAAACTGCGCGCCATAGCCCGGCCGCACCTCGCCGTCGCGCCGCGCGAGCGGCTGGGGCCCGCGATCGCTCGCGACATAGTCGGTCCATCCCTCGGGCAGAATGCGCTCGCCCTCGTGGACGCCGTCGGCGAGATAAAGAAGGCCAAGCAGGGCGAGGTCGCGCGCGGTCGTCCAGACCTGGCTCGACATGACGAAGTCGCCGTTCCAGTCGGTCTCGAGAAACGTATCGGTCATCCCCAGCGGATGGAGCACGGCCTCGAACGGGAAGCGCCAGAACGCCTCGTCGTCGCCGATGCGCTCGCGAAGGGCCCGCATTGCGAGGAGCGTGTCGTTGTTGGCGTAGCGCCAGCGCGCGCCCGGCGGCGCGACGAGGCGGTCGCCGCCGGCGTGGTCGATGACGCGCCCGCCGCCGAAATAGATATCGTCCGTGCGGTTGCCGGCGGCGGTCGACGTCAGGCCGCTCGCCATGCGCAAAAGGTCGTCGACGCGGACGCCCGCGCGCGGGTCCATGGGGCTGCACCAGAATTCAAGGTCGGCCGGCGCCTCGACGTCGATGAGCCCTTCCTCCGCCGCCGCGCCGATCACCGTCGCGGCGATCGACTTCGCCACCGACCACGTGCGTTGCGGCGTCGAGGGCCCGAAACCGCGGCGATAGCGTTCCGCGACGATGGTTCCGTCGACGACGACAAGGGCGGCCGACGTCTCGGTGCCGACGCCATAGGTCTTGCGGTCGAAGGCGGCGGCGAGCGCGGCCTCCAGTTCGGCGCGCGTCTCGTCGGCCTTCGGCAGCGGTTTCGGCGCGGACGGCGGATCCAGATCCGCAAGCCGCGGCAGGTCGTCGGCGGCGGCGGGGCCCGCGCCCGTTGGCAATTGCGCGCAGCCGAAGAACGGCCGCCAGGCGGCGATCCGCGCCGGCGCGCCTTCGGCGTAAGCGACCGAGACCGTCTTGGCGGCGTCGTCGATCATGACGTCCGGCAGGCTCGCGAAGGTTTCGCGATAATCGGGATAAATGCGATTGAGTTCGTCGCCAGCGATGTCGTCGAGCGACCGGCCCGCGATGAAATAGGCCGAACAGGTGAACGCCGCCTTGTAGCCAGCGACGAGCGAGCGCAGCGCCAGGTCCTGTTCGAAGATTGAGCGGGGCGCGGCGCGCGGGGCCGTGTTCTCCGCCGCGACGCCGGCGACGGCGACGATCGCCGCGGCGAAACCCGCGACTATGCGCTTTGACATCCCAGTCCTCCTCAAACGCGAACCCGCGGCTGCGAATTCCCACGGACGTTGACCGCGGCGCCACAACTTCGCCCGCCCCGGCGTGTTACTTGCTGCGCGACGGCAGCGCAGCCTAACGAATGGCGCGTATGTGAGGACGAAAAAAGGGCGGGGACATGACGGCTTTCGCACGGCGCACGCTCGCCGTTTCCATCGCAGCCGCAGGAGCGCTTTTCGGCGCCGCCTCGGCGCAGGACGCGGCGAGCGGCGTCACCGCCGGCGACCGCACGAGTTTCCGCGGCTGGCTCGACGGCTTCAAGGCGGAGGCTCGCGCCGCCGGCGTGCGCGACGACGTCATGGCGGACGCGTTCGCGACGGTCGACCTCAACGCCCGCGTTCTTGAGCTGAACGAAAACCAACCGGAGTTCTCCAAAGCGATCTGGGAGTATATCGACGGCGCCGTCTCGCAGACGCGGGTCGACAACGGCCGCTCGCGCCAGCTCGAAAACGCCCCGCTGCTGCAACGAATCGAGGCGGAGTACGGCGGCGACGCGGAGATCATCGTCGCGATCTGGGGGCTTGAATCGTCCTACGGAGCGATTCTCGGCGATTACGACTCGATCTCGGCGCTCGCGACGCTCGCCTGGCGTGGGCGGCGCACGGCCTACGGCCGCGAACAGCTTATCGGCGCGCTGAAGATCATCCAGAAAGGCTACGCGCCCCGCGAGCGGCTTAAGGGCTCGTGGGCCGGCGCGATGGGGCAAACCCAGTTCATCCCGACCACCTACCTCGCCTACGCCATCGACCATGACGGCGACGGCGTGCGCGACATCTGGGCGAATCTGCGGGACGTCTTCGCGTCGACGGCGAACTACCTCGCCGTATCCGGCTATAAGGTCGACGCGCCCTGGGGCCTTGAGGTCACGCTGCCGGCGGGCTTCGACTACGCCCTCGCGGACCCAGCCGTCCGCAAGCCCGTCGCCGAATGGCGCGCCCTCGGCCTTGTCGGGGCTGACGCCGATCGCCTCGCCCGCCTCGACCCGAACGCCCGGGCCCGCGCGCTGGTGCCCGCCGGCGCGGACGGCCCCGCGTTTCTCGTTTTCGACAATTTCGAGGCGATCCTGAAGTACAACCGCTCGACCGCCTACGCGCTCGCCGTTGGGCTCCTATCCGACCGCGTCGCCGGCGGCCGTCCGGGCCCGAAGGCGGCGTGGCCGCGCGAAGACCGCGCATTATCGCTCGACGAGCGCAAGGCCCTTCAGCAAGCGCTGCACGACCGCGGCTTCGATCCCGGCCCCGTCGACGGCGTCATCGGCGCCAATACGAAGAGGGCGTTGCGCGCCTGGCAGCGGGCCAACGGCTATCCCGCCGACGGCTACGCCTCGGCCGCGACGCTCCAGCGCCTGACGTCGTAAAGTCTGCGCCGAACCCCCGCGAAAATTACCGTTTCGACGCTTGCTGCAACGCACAAACGCGCCTATGTGCGTTGATATTGCAATGCAGCAATATCGCCGAAACAAGAATTACGGGAAGGATCGAAATGGCCACTGCTACGAAGAAAGCCGCTCCGGCGGCGAAACCCGCCGCAAAAACCGCTGAGACGACGGTCGAAACCGCCGCCGCGTCCGTCAACGCCGCCGCCGACAATGCGTTCGCGTTCTCCGACGCCGCCCGCGGCCAGTACGACGCGATGTTGAAGTCGTTCAACGAAAACGCCGAAGAGCTCCACGGCCGCACGCAGGAAATGTTCGAGGCCGCGCGCGAAGGCTTTGAGAACGTTCAAACGAACATGCAGAGCGTCGGCGCCGAAGCGATGGACGCGGCGCGCCAGGAAATGACCGACGCCGTCGACTTCGCCAACGAACTCACCCGCGCGAAGACGATCGCCGACGCGCTCGAAATCCCGCGCGACTACGCCACGCGCCTTTTCGAAGCCCGCGTCGACCGGTTCCGCACGATGACGCAAACCACCGTCGACGCCGTCCGCGAAACGGTTGAGCCGATGTCGCGCACCATGACGACCGCGTTCGGCAAAGCGCCGACGTTCACGACCGTCTTCCCGTTCGCGTCGAAGTAAGCGATGTCGCCCGTCCATGACGGGCGACGCCACAACGGGGCGCGCGCGGGCGCCTAACGTCCGCTGCGCCGATCTGGACTGGGACGCCGGCGCGCCCCGGTCCGTTGCGTTCGACGATATCTATTTCGCCGGCGACGGGCTTGCCGAGAGCCGCCACGTTTTTCTGGCCGGCTGCGGACTAGGCGAGAAGTTCGCCGCGCTGGCGCCGGGCGCGTCATTCGCCCTCGGCGAAACCGGGTTCGGCACAGGCCTCAACGTCCTCGCCGCCTGGGAGCTGTGGCGCGCGACGCCGAAAGCGCCCGGCGTTCGGCTCGACGTTCTTTCCGTCGAAAAGCATCCTCTCCGCACAGACGATTTCCGCCGCGCCGCCGGCGCATGGCCGTCGCTGAGCCCGTTCGCCGAACGTCTCGCAGCGGTCTATCCGCCGTCCGTCAGCGGCTTCCACCATCTCCCGCTCGACAGCGACGTAACGCTGACGCTCGTTTTTGAAGACGTCGTCGCGGCCCTTGGCGCCGTGCGTGACCGGATCGACGCCTGGTTTCTCGACGGGTTCGCGCCGGCGAAAAATCCGGACATGTGGCGCCCGGCGGCGTTCGAGGCGATCGCGCGGCTTTCCGCGCCCGGCGCCGCGCTGTCGACCTTCACGGTCGCGGGCGAGGTCCGGCGCAGGCTCGCCGACGTGGGGTTCGCCGTCGCCCGCGCGCCCGGGTTCGGGCGCAAGCGCGAAATGCAGGTCGCGCGCTACGAAGGTCCCGCGTCATCAGCGCCGGCGAGCGCGCCATGGTTCGCCGACGCGAACGAGACGCCCGCGCCAGGCGGCGCGCCGATCGCCGTCGTCGGGGCCGGCGTCGCCGGCGCGAGCCTCGCCCGCGCGCTTGCCGGGCGCGGTTTCGAGCCGATCGTCTTCGACGGCCGCGGCCCTGCCGCTGGGGCGTCGGGAAATCCGGGGGGGCTTATCATGCCGCGCTTCGATCTCGGCGACGGGCCGGTCGCGCGCTTTTTTCTGCAAGCATACACGCACGCCGTCCGTACCCTAATCGATCTCGGGGACGAACGGGTCTTTCGTCAAGTCGGCGCCTGGCTTCGTCCGTCCGGGGACGATGACGCGGCGCGCATTCGGAAGATCCTCGCGTCCGCGCCGTTACCGGACGACTGGCTTATTCCGCGCGGCGACGGCGCCTTTTTGCCTCAGGCGGGCGTCGTCGATCCGCCGACGTTCGTCGCGGCGCTTCTCGGCGACGTCGTCGTCCGCCGGACGGACGTCGCAAGGGCCGAACGACGCGACGAAGACATTTTCCTGACCCTGACGGACGGCGGAGCGGCGGGTCCGTTCGGGGCCGTCGTCTTCGCGAACGGCCGCAGCGCGCTTTCCTTCTTCGAGGCGCGAACCCTGCCGCTGCAAGGCGTCGCCGGTCAGATCGACTGGTTTCCCGGCGCTCCGGCGCCCGAGTTCGCGATCGCCGCCGGGCCCTACGTCGCGCCGGGCCCACGGGGCGGCGTCCTCTTCGGCGCGACCTACGCGCCGGGCGACGCGGCGAGCGCCCCCGCGCCGAGCGAACCAGGGACGCTCGCCAACGTCGCGGCCGGCGCGCCGCTAGCCGGGCTTGAGCCGGCGGCGTTCGACGTCGCCGGGTCGCGCCCCCGCGCGGCGGTGCGCTGCCAGACGCCGGACCGCGCGCCCGTCGCCGGCGCTCTGCCCGACCTCGCCTGGTTCAGCGGCGCCTATGACGATTTGCGCTTCGGCCGCCCCCGCGACTATCCGCCGGGGCGGGTCAATCCCGGCTTCTACGCCGTCCTCGGCCTCGGCTCGCGCGGCCTCGTCACCGCGCCCCTTTGCGCTGAGATCGTCGCGAACCGCATCGCCGGCGCGCTGTCTCCGGTTCCACGCGAGGTCGCCGAAACGCTGCATCCCGCGCGCTTCTTCATTCGCGACATGAAACGCGCGCGAACCCGCGCCCGCCGCTAAAGAAGCGGCGGGGCCCGATTGTTGCTGGCCCGTCGCTAAACGCGCTAAATCGGCGCCGACCCGTTAAGGAGCCCCCCACGATGCGCGAGACGCCGTTCGGACCCGTATTCGACACCGTGCTCGAAGGCATCGGCAGGACGCCGCTCGTGCGCGTTTCCAACATCGACACCGGTCCGTGCGAATTGTTCCTGAAGCTCGAGGCCAACAATCCCGGCGGGTCGATCAAGGACCGCATCGGCCTCGCCATGATCGAGCAGGCGGAGGCCGACGGAAAGCTGAAGCCGGGCGGCGCTCTCGTCGAGGCGACTGCGGGCAACACGGGCCTCGCCCTCGCCCTCGTCGCCGCCCAGAAAGGCTATCGGCTCACCATCGTCGTGCCCGACAAGATGGCGCAGGAGAAGATCTTCCACCTGAAGGCCCTCGGCGCCGACGTCCAGCTGACGCGTTCGGACGTCGCCAAAGGGCACCCGGAGTATTACCAGGAGGTCGCCCAGCGCATCGCCGACGAGACCGGCGCGTTTTACGTCAATCAGTTCGGGAACGAAGCCAATCCCCGCGCCCACGTCGATACGACAGGGCCCGAGATTTGGGGACAGATGAACGAAGACATGGACGCCATGGTGTGCGGCGTCGGCTCCGGCGGCACCATCACCGGCCTCTCCCGCTTCTTCGAAAAGGCGGCGCCGCACGTCGAAATGGTGCTCGCCGACCCGGTCGGGTCGATCCTCGCCGACTACGTCAATACGGGCTCCCTTCCGAATGACGTCGGCTCCTGGCTAGTCGAAGGGATCGGCGAGGATTTCATCCCCGACATTTGCGACCTCTCGCGCGTCTCGAAGGCCTACGCCGTTGACGACAAAGAGAGCTTCGAAGCGGCGCGCGATCTCCTCAAGACGGAGGGCGTCCTCGCCGGCTCGTCGTCGGGCACGCTCTTCGCCGCCGCGCTGCGCTACTGCCGCGAGCAGGAGAAGCCGAAGCGCGTCGTCGCCTTCGTGTGCGACCGCGGGGACAAGTATCTCTCCAAGATGTTCAACGACTACTGGATGTACGACCAGGGCTTTTTGAAGCGCGCGCCGCGCGGCGACCTGACGGATCTCGTCAGCCGCAAGCACTCCGAACGCGCCACGGTCACCGTCAAGCCCGACGACACGCTAATGACCGCCTACGGACGGATGAAGCTTTACGACATCTCGCAACTGCCGGTGTTGAACGACGGCGGCGCGATCGAAGGGCTTCTCGACGAGGAGGACATTCTCTTCGCCGTCGTGCGCAACCGCGACAAATTCCGCGATCCCGTCAAATCCGCCATGACCTATCGCGTCGAAACGTTGGACGCCGGCCGGCCGATGGAGGACCTTTTGCCGGTTTTCGCTAGGGGCCACGTCGCCGTCGTGACTAAGGAAGGCGCGTTCGAGGGACTGATCACGCGGACCGATCTGCTGAACTATCTGCGGTTGCAGGTGGCTTAAGCGCGCGGCTTGCCGGCGCCGACCCCGTACGCCACTATCCTTTTGCAGCCCGCGCATGCGGGCGCTTTGGGTGGGGAAAAGGAAGGGGGTCTCATGATCCGGACGATGCTTGCCGTTGTTTTCGTTGCGACGGCTGTTTCAGCGCCCGCGACGGCCCAGGACCAGTCTGGCGGTCTGACGATCCAGGAGCTGGGCGCCATGGTCAACGGCCGGCTTTCCTACAACGGAGAGCCGTTGGTCTTCTCCGTGCAGCCCATCGAAGACGGCGGCTCCTATCTCGCGACGAACGCCAACACCGGCGATCGCCTCGCCGTCGGCGGCATCGGCTGCCGCTCGGTAAGCGGCGGCCCGCGGCGCTGCCAGGGCGTTGGATTTCTCCATCTTCGCCGCGGCTCCCTCAGCCCGGCGGCGCTGAACGCATTCAACCAGCGCACCAACTACGGCAAGCTTACGGTCGCCAACGGCGAGTTCGTGCGCTTGAGCCTGGAGCACGTCGTTTTCGGCGGCGTTTCGGCGGACAACGTTCGCGCCACCGGCGAGGCGTTCCTCGCGCGGGTGCGCGACCTCAACGCGTTCACCGGCCGCCAGGCCGACGCCCGCCCCGGCGCGGGCAAGATCGATCAGGTCGCCTCGCCGTTCAACGACGCGCCTCAAGGACGCGTTGAAGCGACGACCGTGAGCGCGGCGCGCGACCCGGCGCTCGACGCGCTCCTCGAGAACGACTTCGGCGACATGGAGGCCCAGCGCGACGCAACCCTGTCGCGCTAACCGAACGCGCCGAAAGACGGCGCGACGAACGCAGCGGCTCACCCCAGGCCGCTGCGTTTTTTCGTTTACGGACGACGCGCTTTATCCGCGCCGTCGCGCGCGGTAAAACCCGCGCGCCGAAACGAAAGCGACCGCGACCCATGAGCACAGACGACGCGTCGACATCGACCAACCGCCTCGCCTTCTCCACCCGCGTGATCCACGCCGGCCAATCGCCCGACCCGCTCACCGGCGCGGTCATGCAGCCGATTTACCAGACGTCGACCTACGCCCAGACGAGCCCCGGCGAACACAAAGGCTTCGTCTACGCCCGCGGCCACAATCCGACGCGCTTCGCTTACGAGCGTTGCATCGCCGACCTTGAGAACGGAACCCGCGCCTTCGCCTTCGCGTCGGGCATGGCGGCGATCGCGACCATGCTCGAGCTTTTTCCCGCCGGCGCCCACGTCGTGGCGACGGACGACGTTTATGGCGGCACGTTTCGCTTGTTCGAGCGCGTGCGGAAGACGTCGGCGAACCTCGCGGTCGATTACGTCGACATGTCGAACCCGGATCGCGTGGCTGAAGCCATCCGCGCCGAGACGAAGCTCATTTGGATCGAAACGCCGACGAACCCGATGCTGAAAGTCGTCGACATCGAGGCGGTCGCGCGCGCGGCGCGCGAGAAAGGCGCGCTCGTCGCTTGCGACAACACTTTCGCGTCCCCCTTCTGCCAGCGGCCGCTCGACTGGGGGGCGGACATCGTCATGCATTCGGCGACGAAATACATCGCCGGCCATTCCGACGTCGTCGGCGGTCTTCTGGTCGTCAAGGACGACGATCTCGCCGACCGTCTCGCCTTCCTGCAAAACTCGGTCGGCGGCATTCAGGGGCCGTTCGATTCGTTCCTGGCGCTGAGGGGCGTGAAAACGCTGAGCCTTCGGCTTGATCGCGCGTCGTCGAACGCCTTGGCCCTCGCCGAGTGGCTCGAGCGTCACGCCGCCATCGACCGCGTCGTCTATCCGGGCCTCAAAAGCCACCCGGCCCACGCCGTCGCCGCGCGCCAGATGAGCGCCTTTGGCGGCATGGTCACGATTTACCTGAAAGGCGGTCTCGACGCCGCACGCGCCATGCTCGAACGCGTACGAATCTTCACGCTTGCCGAATCCCTCGGCGGCGTGGAGAGCCTTATCGAACATCCGGGCGTGATGACCCACGCCTCTATTCCGCCGGAGCGTCGCGCCGAGCTTGGCGTCGACGACGCGCTTGTTCGGCTGTCCGTCGGCGTCGAAGACGTCGAAGATCTGCGCGCTGATCTCGATAACGCGCTCAAAGGCCTCTGAGCGCGCAAGGCCCGCCCCCAGCGAACCATAACGCAGACGGACGCTCAGCACACGCTCTTTCGCGCCGCTGATCGCCCTCGAATAGTGGCGGCGTCGACCGGGGGAGGATCGACGCCGCGCGCGCGGCGCCGGAAGGGGGAGAAGCCGTCGTCGCGCGAACTCGAACCGACCGTACGTCGGCGCGACCCCGTATGTGTCAATCAGGCTAGACGCCTTGCAACGTGCGCGTCAATTGACGAAACGGCGATGTTGCGCACTTGGCCGGCGCGGACGAAGCTGCGGCGTCGCGCTCACTATTCGTCAACACCAAGGCCGGTCCTCCATGTCGCTCGCCGACGCCATCGACAATGCGTTCGCGCCCTTAAGCGGCGCCGTTTCGGACGTCGTTTTCTTCTCCGTATCGATCTTCGGGGTGCGGACGCCGCTTGTGCTCGTCTGGCTCGTCGCCGCCGCCGTGACGTTCACGATCTCCTTCCGCTTCGTCAATCTGCGCGGCTTTCGCCATGCGGTTGCGATCGTGTCCGGCAAGGTTCCGAAGACGTCGGCCGGCGATGGGGAAATCTCCCACTTTCAGGCCCTGTCGAGCGCGCTTTCAGGCACGGTTGGGCTCGGCAACATCGCGTCGGTGCCCGTGGCCGTCTGCCTTGGCGGCCCCGGCGCGATCTTCTGGATGGTGGTCGCCGGCTTTCTCGGCATGTCGTCGAAGTTCGCCGAATGCGCCCTTGCGGTGAAGTACCGAACCGTCCAGCCGAACGGCGCGGTCGTCGGCGGACCGATGTTCTATATCGAGAACGTTCTCGCTCGCCGCGGCCTGCCGCGCCTGGGGCGCATCGCCGGCGTCTTCTTCGCGGTCATGACGATCGGCGCGTCGGTGAGCCTGTTCCAGGTCAATCAGTCCCATGCGCAGTTCCAGAACGTTACGGGCCTCGACGCGCCCCTCGCCTATGGCGTCGTGATTTCGGCCGGCGTCGCGATCGTCATCCTCGGCGGCATCCGGACGATCGGCCGCGTGACGCGGATTCTCGTCCCTGCGATGGCCGCCATCTATATCGTCGCCGCCATGACTATCCTTCTTGCCCAGCCGACGGCGATCGCCGAGGCGCTCGGCGTCATCGTCAACAGCGCATTCGGCCTTGAGGCCGCGGGCGGGGGCGTCGTCGGCGCAATCATCAACGGCGTTCAGCGCGCTACCTATTCGAGCGAGGCCGGCGTCGGCTCGGCGGCGATCGCCCACGCCGCGGTGAAGACGGACAACCCGTTGACGGAAGGCTACGTCGCCCTTCTGGAGCCGTTCATCGACACCGTCGTCGTGTGCTCCGTCACCGGTCTTCTGATCGTCGCGACGGGCGTCTACGAACCTTTTCTCTACGCCGACAAGGCCGACATCGTCGGGATTGAGCTCACCTCCGCCGCCTTCGCGCAGGGATTATCGTGGTTCCCGTACGTTTTGTTGGCGTCGGTCGTGTTGTTCGCCTTCTCGACGCTCGTCGCGTGGGCGCATTACGGCGCGCAGGCGGCGGCGTACCTCTTCGGCGCGACGCGGCGCGTAGACGTCGTCTTCAAGCTCCTCCTGTGCGCCGTTCTGTCGACCGGGGCGGCGGTGTCGCTCGGCTCCATCATCGACTTCACGGACTCGATGCTGTTCGCAATGAGCGTGCCCAACGTCGTCGCGCTTTACCTTCTCTTGCCGGAGCTGAAGGCCGATCTGCGCGCGTACGAAAAAAAGCTGAAGTGACGGTGGCCTACCCGGCGCGCGGGTGGGCGCGAGCGTGGACGTCCAGGAGCCGCGACGCCTCGACCTTGGTATAGCGCTGGGTCGCCGCGATCGAGACGTGTCCCAATAATTCCTGTACGGCGCGCAGATCGCCGCCGCGCGCCAGGAGCTCGGTCGCGAAGGCGTGGCGCAGGGCGTGCGGCGTCGCGCTTTCGGCG
>JBHJHE010000028.1:0-56896 GCA_050331095.1 Parvularculaceae bacterium | reverse complement strand
CGCCGCTGCGCGCGCGACGCCGGCGCGGGCGAGAGCCGTCGCCGCGTTCGAGGCGGCGGGCGCGCCCCTGAGCGCGCGCGAGGTCGCGGAGGCCGCCGGCGTCGGGACCGGCGTCGTGCGCGGCCTTGCAGGCGCCGGCGTTCTGACGAGCGTCGAGATCGATCCCGACCCGCCGTTTCCCGCGCCGGCCCCGGACGCGGCCGCGCCGACCCTGTCGAGCGCGCAACGAGCGGCCGCCGACAAGCTGATCGCCGCCGTTGAGGCGGGCGCGGGAACGACGCTCCTCGACGGCGTCACGGGCGCTGGCAAAACGGAGGTCTATCTCGAGGCCGTCGCCGAGGCGCTGCGCCGCGACCCGGACGCGCAAGCGCTGGTCCTGCTCCCCGAAATCGCACTGACCCTGCCCTTTCTGGAGCGGGTCAAGGCGCGTTTCGCCGCCGAGCCGGCGGCCTGGCATTCCGAGCTTGGGCTCGCCGCGCGCCGGCGCGTCTGGCGGCGGGTCCTCGACGGCGGAGCGCGCATCGTCGTCGGCGCCCGATCAGCGCTGTTCCTGCCGTTCCGCAACCTGAAGATCGTCGTCGTCGACGAGGAGCACGAGGCCGCCTACAAGCAGGAGGACGGGCTCATCTACCAGGGCCGCGATCTCGCCGTCGCCCGCGGCGCGCGCGGAGGCTTTCCGGTGATCCTCGCCTCGGCGACGCCCTCGCTTGAAACCGTCGTCAACGTCGACCGCGGGCGCTACGGCCTTGCGCGCATCGCCGCGCGGTTCGGCGGCGCGCAACTGCCCGACGTGGAGCTGGTCGATCTGCGTAAGGAGCGGCTTGGGTCCCCGTCGGCCGACAAGCCCGACGAGCGTCGCGGCGAATGGCTGGCGCCGCGCCTCGTCGACGCAGTGGACGAGGCGCTCGCCGCCGGTCGCCAGGCGATGCTGTTCCTGAACAGGCGCGGCTACGCCCCGCTGACGCTTTGCCGGCGTTGCGGCCATCGCATGAAGGCGCCGGACAGCGACACCTGGCTCGTCGAGCACCGCTATGAGAACAAGCTTGTTTGTCACCATACTGGCTTTTCCATGCCGAAGCCCGCCGCGTGCCCGGAATGCAAGGCGCCCGGCGGGCTCACCGCGTGCGGGCCCGGCGTCGAGCGCGTGGCGGAGGAGGCGGCGCGGTTGTGGCCCGACGCGCGGCGCGCCGTTCTGTCCTCGGATCAAGCCCAGGGGGCCGGCGTCGGGCCGGGCGCGGCGCGCTCCGGGCTCAACGCCATGGCCGCGGGCGAGGTCGATCTGTTGGTGGCGACGCAAATGGCGGCCAAGGGACACCACTTCCCCGGGCTCGCCGTCGTCGGCGTCGTCGACGCGGACATGGGGCTTATGGGGGGCGCCCTGCGCGCGGCCGAGCGCACGTATCAGCTTTTGAGCCAGGTCGCCGGCCGCGCGGGCCGCGCCGCCGGGGCGCAAGGGCGCGCGCTTCTCCAGACACACCAGCCCGAGGCGCCCGTGCTCCAGGCGTTGCGCGACAATGACCGCGACGCCTTCCTCGCCGCCGAGGCGGCCGGTCGCGAAGCGCAAGGGTTTCCGCCCTATGGCCGGCTCGCGGCGATCATTCTCCGCTCAAAGAATGAAAAAGCGCTCGGGGACGTCGCCCGCGCCCACGGGGCCGCGCTCTTCGCGGCGAAGGGGATCGTCGTCTGGGGCCCGGCGCCGGCGCCGCTCTATCGCTTGCGCGGCGAGATGCGCCTGCGCTTCCTCGTCAAAGCGCGTCGCGACGTCGATCTGCAAGGTTTTTTGTCGGCCTGGCTCGGGCGCGTCCGCCCGTCGGGACCGGTGCGGCGCACCGTCGACATCGATCCCTACACGTTTTTGTAAAGCTTTACTTGTGGCGACCGCGCTGCGGCCCGCGGTGGCCAGGTCCGAACGCCTCGGGCATCCTCTCCGACGCGAACGATTTTTGGAGGACGCCATGGCGCGGTTGATCGCTTGTCTGCTTGTCGTTTTTGCGGCCCTGGCCGCTCCAGCTTCCGCGCAAGGGGCGGGCGGCGCGACGAAAAAGGCGCTCGTGGGCGGCACGCTCGTCGATGGTTTCGGCGGCGCGCCCTTGCTCGACAGCGTCGTCCTTATCGACGGCGAGCGCATCGAGGCGATGGGGGTCGTCGGCCAGCTGACGCCGCCCGACGGCTACGAAGTGATCTCCACCGAGGGCATGACGGTGCTTCCCGGCTTGTGGGAGATGCACGCCCATCTCATGCTCAACGGCCACAGTAACTACGTCCATTGGGACAGAACTTATCTCGGCCGGCTTGAAGACGAGATCATGCCCGCCTCGGCCGTGCAGCTTCTCCTCGCTGGCGTCACCACCGTCCGCGACCTTGGCGCGCCGCTCGAGGCGTCGATCTCGGTGAAGCGCCGGATCGAGCGCGGCGAGATCCCGGGGCCGAGGCTCTTCGTCTCCGGCCCCTTCATCCAGAAGGCGCCTTATCCGGGTACGGACGCCTTTCGGTGGGGCGTCGACGGGCCGGAGGACGCAGTCGCCAAGGTCAACAAGATCGCCGACGCCGGCGTCGACGTCGTCAAGCTCATCGACCACGACCTCATGCGCCTCGAAGAGGCCCAGGCCGTCGTCGACGCGGCCCACGCCCGCGGCCTCAAGGTCGTCGCCCACTCCCACAAGCCCGACGAGATCCGCATCGGCCTCGCGATTGGGGTCGATAATTTCGAGCACACCGGCCTGACGACGGCCCCGGAATATCCGCCCGACATCATGGAAGCGCTCCGCGAGCGGACGGCGAAGGGGCGCATCGCCGGCGGCCCGCTTTACTGGACGCCGACGGTCGAGGGGCTTTGGAATTATCCGGAGATGCGCAACAATCCGGAGGAGCGGGACGGGGATTGCTGGCATCGCGGCCTCAAGGACGACACGATCGCCGACATCAAACGGTCCCTGGAACATCCGCACCGGCTCGACTATTTTCAGCTTACGCCGAAACGCAAACCGACCCTGAAGCGCAAGTTCTCGCAGTTGCGCGAGGCGGGCGTCGTCCTGCTCGTCGGCACGGACAGCGGCATTCCGCTCAAGTTCCACTGTATGTCGACCTGGCATGAGATCGACGTCTGGACGCGGATCATGGGCGTGCCAACGATGGAGGCGGTGCAGTCCGCGACCTACTGGCCTGCGAAGCTGATGGGCGTTGAAGACGATTGGGGCACGCTACAGCCCGGCCGCTACGCCGACGTCATCGCGATCGAGGGCGACGCGCTGACGTACCCGGCGCTCTTCCAGCGCGTCGATTTCGTTATGAAGGGCGGCGTCGTCTATAAACGAGACGGCCGGCCCGTCGAAGCGGCGCTCAGGCGCTCCGACCGGGACGCGCCATAACGGCAGGTCCCGGTCGCCGTCGCATCATCCGCGCGCGATCAGCTCGAAGCGTTTGTTCGACGCGTCGTAGAGATAGCGCTCGGTTTCCTTGTCGGCGTAGGCGGCTTTGACGATGAACCGCGTCCGGTCGACCGACGCCGATTCGATGAGGACGGCCGAGCCGGGCAGCGAGCGCTCGAACATGGCCTGGAGCGCCTGATCGTCGGCGTCGAAATGGCGAACGCGCCGTCCCCCGCCGTGGACGACGGCATGGACCCTCGCCCGGCGCGGGTCGTAAACGGTTTCGACGACGGGCGCTGAGACCGAGAATTCGCCGTCGCCGAGCGCCCCCGTCGCGATATCGAGACGCCGGAACTGCATCGGGCCCTTCTCCATTTGCGTGCTGACGATGAGCTTGCCCGGCTCCGGCGCCGGTCCGTACACGCGAAACGCTTTGTACGAGCCTGACGCCACCTGCGAAGCTTTGCGCAAAAGACGTCCTTCCGGCGTGTACAGCTCATGAACGCCGCCGTTTTCGTCGCAATCGACACGAGCGACGACGTCGCCGTCGGCGTCCACGAACCAGGCCTGCGTTTGGGTCTCGCCCATGCGCAGGCGTTTTTTCCGGCCGCTCGCTACGTCGACCTGTTGCAGCGCGTAGACGATCGAATCCTCTTTGTTGCCGGACAAGCGTGACGGCCCGGAGATGACCCGTTCGATCGTGCTGCGGGAAAAGATCAGTTTTTTGGGGTCGTTCGGCGCCGTCGCCTGCAGTTCCCCGGCCGAGCCGATGTAATAGCCATAGTCGTTGCCGCCCTCGTTCCCGAAGAAGTTCTTGGTGTCGCCCGACGTCGCGTCGACGGAAATCCAACGCGAAAACGACATGTCCGTCAGCCCGCGCGTTGAACGAACCGTCGCGTCCATGCCGACGATGCGAATGACGACGTGCGAGCCGCCTTTCCAATGCAGCCGGTCCACGTCGTGATCGCCAAGCGCGCCGCCGGTGGGTTTTCGGCGCGGATCGTCGATCCGATGGAAGCTGACGACGCCCTGATCGCCCATGCGTTGCAGCAACGCGTAGGCGGCGCCGTCCGCCGAAATCGCCGCTCGACGCGTTTTGTCCGCGGCGAGCGCCGGCGAAACGACGCCGAACGCGATGATCGACGCCAATCCGACGCCCAAAAACAGATGAAACAACCGCCCCATGCCCCCTCTGGAACCTTACTTGGAAGAAAGGTTAACGCACGGGGCCATTCTTGAAAAGATTAGGACGCGGTGGGCGTCGTCGCGGTTCAGCCGCCGGCGGCTAGCCCCCCGCGGGGAGGGGGGGAGAGCCGCTCGCCGCCTTTAGAAGCGGTAGCGCAGGCCCGCCGTGGCGGTGAAGCCTTCGATGTCGTCTTCGACCGCGCCGCTCAACAAGTCCGCGCCGCCGCCGATGAAGCGCCGCTCCAGGTCGACGTTTTGAATGCGGAAGTAACGGCCTTCGGTGTAGAACTCGACATTGTCGCTGACGTCGAACGGGCCGCCGACGGCGAAGTGGCCGGCGAGGGCGCTGTCTTCGCCGACGATCCCGAAGGTCGGCCCCGCCGCAGTTGGCGGGAAATAGACGGCGTTCGAATCGACGAACGCGACGCCGATGCCGCCGCCGACGTAGGGCGTGAAGCGCTGGTTCTCGCTGAAGATAATGTCGCTGTAGTTGTTGAAGAAGACGAAGGTTTGCTCTTGCTCGCCGCCGAAGATCTGCGCCCCGCCGTTAAACGATCCGCCCTCGACGTTTTGCTCCAGGTAGCTCACCTCCACCTCAAGGCGCGGGTGGAAAATCGAGAAGTACCGGAACGGCAATTGATAGCCGAGCGCGGCGCCGACGGTGAAATCGCCGCTTAACTCCAGGTCAGCGTTCAGCGGAACTCCCGCCGCGCCGGTGGGGCCGGGCACGCCGGCTTCAGGCGTCGAGACGCCCGAGAAGGCGCTGTCGTTCAAGAACGGCCGGCCGCCGTAAACCGCCGCGTAGACGCCCGACGGCGCCGGGTCGAGATTGAACAGGTCTCCCGCACTCGCCGTGGACGCGGCGAAGACGCAGGCGAGGGCCGACGAGGCGACAAAGACGTTCTTCAACATGGACAACGCTCCCAGATTACCGCTGGCGCCCGATGCGCGCGTCAGCTTTCACGGTCGTCATTCCAGCTTTCGCTTAACGCCGCACATCAAAGCCGCCTCGTGGCGCGTCACAGTTGCGGCATCGTCGCCGCGAGGCGCGGGCGGGATCGTCGGCGGCGCGCTTGTTGCGCTGGCGAACGGCCCATGTTAGGCCGCGCGAAATTCAGAGGGGCGCGCTCGCGGGCGACCGGCGTCGGGCGTCAAACTCAATTCTAAAACAACGCTTTGTCCGAACGCGCGATGGTTCGAGACGCCGCCGTCGGGGCCCGCCCGGCGCGGATGGGCAGGATCCAAAGAAGCCGCCATGGCGACACCGCAAGACAAGTCCGGCGCGCCTGCGCGCTACGCGGAAGCCTTGTTCGATCTCGCCGAAGAGGCTGGCGACATCGAGGCCGTCGAGAAGGACGCGAACGCGCTGAAGGCCGCGATTGCGACGTCGGCGGATCTTCGCGCGCTTCTGGAAAGTCCGGTCTACGACGCCGACCAGAAGGGCGCGGCGATCGCGGCCCTCGCCGACCGCGCGGGATTCGCCGGGCTCACCCGGAACTTCCTCGGGCTTGTCGCGCGCAATCGCCGGCTCTTTATGCTGGAGCGCATCCTCCTGGCCTTCGCCGCGCGGCTCAGCGCCCACCGCGGCGAGGTGTCGGCCGAGGCGATCTCCGCCGCGCCCTTGAGCGACGACCAGACGAAACGCTTGCGCGGCGAGATCGAACGTCGCGTCGGCAAGGCGGTGAACCTCGTCGCCAAGGTGGACCCGGATCTTCTCGGCGGCGTCGTCGTCAAGATC
Source organism: Parvularculaceae bacterium (assembly GCA_050331095.1). Taxonomy (GTDB): domain Bacteria; phylum Pseudomonadota; class Alphaproteobacteria; order Caulobacterales; family Parvularculaceae; genus MED-G105. The sequence goes on along the minus strand of JBHJHE010000028.1, from coordinate 50,605 downwards.
GGCTCGACCATGGTGGACGGGTCGCTGCGCACCAAACTCAATCGACTGAAATCCAAACTGAAAGAGGCGTAAGCGCAATGGAGCTTCAGGCCGCTGAAATTTCCTCGATCCTCAAGCAGCAGATCCGCGACTTCGGCAAGGACGCCGAGGTCTCCGAGATCGGCCAGGTCCTTTCCGTCGGCGACGGCATTGCGCGGGTCTACGGCCTCGACAACGTCCAGGCGGGCGAGATGGTCGAGTTCGCCAATGGCGCGAAGGGCATGGCGCTGAACCTCGAGGCCGACAATGTGGGCGTCGTGATCTTCGGCGAAGACCGCGAAATCAAAGAGGGCGACACGGTCAAGCGCACGGAGGCGATCGTCGACGTGCCCGTGGGCAAGGGCCTACTCGGCCGTGTCGTCGACCCCCTTGGCAACCCGATCGACGGCAAGGGCCCGATCGACGCCGCCGAGCGTCGCCTCGTCGACGTCAAGGCCCCCGGCATCCTGCCGCGCAAGTCCGTGCACGAACCGGTGCAGACGGGCATCAAGGCGGTGGACGCCATGATCCCCATCGGCCGCGGCCAGCGCGAGCTCGTCATCGGCGACCGCCAGACCGGCAAGACCGCCATCTGCATCGACGCGATCCTCAACCAGCGCGCCGCGAACCAGGGCGACGACGAGTCGAAGAAGCTTTACTGCGTCTACGTCGCGGTCGGCCAGAAGCGTTCGACCGTCGCCCAGATCGTCAAGACCCTCGAAGACAACGGCGCGCTCGATTACTCGATCGTCGTCGCCGCGACGGCCTCCGAGCCCGCGCCTTTGCAGTTCCTTGCGCCGTTCGCCGGCTGCGCCATGGGCGAATTCTTCCGCGACAACGGCATGCACGCCCTCATCATCTATGACGACCTGTCGAAACAGGCCGTCGCCTACCGCCAGATGTCGCTGCTCCTGCGCCGTCCGCCGGGGCGCGAGGCCTATCCGGGGGACGTTTTCTATCTCCACTCGCGGCTCCTGGAGCGCGCGGCGAAGCTCAATGAAGACCACAAATCGGGCTCGCTCACGGCCCTCCCGATCATCGAGACTCAGGCGAACGACGTTTCGGCCTACATTCCGACCAACGTCATCTCCATCACCGACGGCCAGATCTTTCTGGAGACGGACTTGTTCAACTCCGGCGTGCGGCCGGCGGTGAACGTAGGCCTGTCGGTGAGCCGCGTCGGTTCGGCCGCGCAGATCAAGGCGATGAAGCAGGTCGCGGGCAAGATCAAAGGCGAGCTCGCCCAATACCGCGAGCTTGCGGCGTTCGCCCAGTTCGGCTCCGACCTCGACGCGACGACCCAGCGGATCCTCAATCGCGGCGACCGCCTGACCGAGCTTATGAAGCAGCCGCAATATTCGCCGCTCCTCGTCGAGGAGCAGGTCTGCGTCATCTTCGCCGGCGTGCGCGGCTATCTCGACAAGATCGCCAAGGAGAAGGTGCGCGAATACGAAGCGGAGCTTCTCCGCAAGCTGAACGCCGACCACGCCGAACTCCTCGCCAAGATCCGCGACGTCGGCAAGCTCGACGACGACGCTGAGAGAGAGCTCTCGGGGATTTTGGACGCGTTCACGAAGAGCTTCGCCTAAAGCGTACGGCGTGAAACAAAGTATGCGGATGGAATAACGAAGCGCGATGCCCTCTCTCAAGGAACTCAAAAACCGGATCGGGTCGATCAAGTCGACGCAGAAGATCACGAAGGCGAAGCAGATGGTCGCCGCGGCGAAGCTGCGGCGCGCCGAGGAGGCCGCGCGGGCGGCCCGTCCTTACGCAGAGCGGATGGAGGGCGTCCTCGCCAACCTGACGCAGTCGGCGAAGGACAATCCGGAGGCGCCGGCGCTCCTCGTCGGCACAGGCGAGGACAAGACCCGGCTCCTCATCGTCGCGACGGCCGACAAGGGCCTTTGCGGCGGCTTCAACTCCTCGATCGTCCGCCTCGCGCGCGAGCACATCGTCAAGCTCCAGGGCGAGGGCAAAACCGTCAAGCTGCTGACGGTCGGCCGCAAGGGCCACGAGCAGTTGCAGCGGCTCTATGGCGACGTCATCGTCGACCATGTCAATTTCGTTGACGTCAAGACGATCGGTTTCGCCGACGCCCAGGTCATCGCCGACAAGGTCCTCACGCTGTTCGAGGCCGGCGAGTTCGACGTCGCGACGCTGTTCTTCGGCAAATACAAATCCGTGATCAGCCAGATTCCGACGGCGCGCCAGATCGCGCCTGCCGAACCGCCGGAGGACGCGGCCGAGGCCGCGCCCGCAGGCGGCGCCGTTTACGAATATGAGCCCGACGAAACGCAGATCCTGTCGACGTTGCTGCCGCGCTACGTTGCGGTGCAGATCTTCCAGGCGCTGCTTGAGAACGCCGCCTCCGAGCAGGCCGCCTCGATGACCGCCATGGACAACGCCACGCGCAACGCCGGCGAACTCATCGACAAGCTCAGCTTGCAATACAACCGCGCCCGCCAGGCGCAGATCACCAAGGAGCTGATCGAGATCATCTCCGGCGCCGAGGCGCTCTAACCTGCCAGCATTGACAGCAGTGCTGGCGATGCATACCCGCCGAGCCATGAAAACGTTGACGATCAGACAGGTGCCCGACGACGTCCACGAGACGCTTCGAATTCGCGCAGCGCAAGCCGGGCGCAGCATGGAGGAAGAAGTCCGCCAGGTGCTGTCGCGCGCGGCGGGCCGCGCGAGATCGCTCGAGGATCGCCTTGCGGCGCTTCTGGATCTCAAGGCGCACGTACGCGGCCTTTACGACGGCGCGCCGCCGGAAAATACGGTCGAGGACTTCCTGCGCGAGAAACGCGCGGACGCCGAACGCGAGTGGGAGCGCGACGCGCGGTGAAGGTGGTCGACGCATCGGCGATCCTCGCCGTCATGCTGGGCGAGCGCGGCGAGGAAAAAGCCGCTAACGCGCTCGTCGACGGCGGGGTGTCGGTCGTGAACCTCACGGAGGTGCTGCAGCGCCTCGTACGCACGGGCGCGTCGCCCGAGGGCGTCGCATTGCGGCTTGAGCGCGGCGGCGTGCAGTGGGACCGCCCCACGGACGAAGACGCCGAGCTTGTCGGGCGATGGAGCGCGATCCGCGGCTTCTCGCTCGCCGACCGTTTCTGCGTCGCGGCGGCGAAGCGCCTGTCGGCGCCGGTCGTCACCGCGGACCGGGACTGGGCGGGCTTTGGCCTGCCCGTACAAATTGAATTCATACGTTGAGACACGAAACACACGGGACCTGAGGAAGCACAACCATGAGCACACAAGGCCGCATCAGCCAGGTGATCGGCGCCGTCGTCGACGTGGAGTTCGACGACCATCTGCCGGCGATCCTGAACGCGCTGGAGACGGACAACAACGGCAATCGCCTCGTCCTCGAAGTCGCGCAGCACCTCGGTCAGAACGCCGTGCGCACGATCGCGATGGACTCCACCGAGGGGCTCGTCCGTGGGCAGAAGGTGTCGGACACGGGGGACGCGATCCAGGTGCCCGTGGGCGAGGGCACCCTCGGGCGCATCATGAACGTCATCGGCGAGCCGGTGGACGATGCTGGGCCCATCAAGTTCACCGAGCGCCGGGGCATCCACCAGCCGGCGCCGCCCTTCGTCGAACAGTCGACGGAAGCGGAGATCCTTGCGACGGGCATCAAGGTCGTCGATCTTCTGTGCCCCTACGCCAAGGGCGGCAAGATCGGCCTCTTCGGCGGCGCAGGGGTCGGCAAGACGGTCTTGATCCAGGAACTGATCAACAACATCGCCAAGGTTCACGGCGGCTACTCCGTGTTCGCCGGCGTCGGCGAACGCACCCGCGAGGGGAACGATCTCTATTGGGAGATGATCGAATCCAACGTGAACAAAGATCCGCAGAAACAGGGCGGATCCGCGGACGGATCGAAATGCTCCCTGATCTACGGCCAGATGAACGAGCCGCCGGGCGCGCGCGCGCGCGTCGCGCTCACGGGGCTTACGGTCGCCGAAGAATTCCGCGCCCAGGGCCAGGCCGTTCTCTTTTTCGTCGACAACATCTTCCGCTTTACGCAAGCGGGCTCCGAGGTCTCCGCGCTCCTCGGCCGCATTCCGTCGGCCGTCGGCTATCAGCCGACGCTCGCGACGGACATGGGCGGCCTTCAAGAGCGGATCACGACCACCACCAAGGGCTCGATCACTAGCGTCCAGGCGATCTACGTGCCGGCGGACGCCCTTACCGACCCGGCGCCGGCGACGTCGTTCTCCCACCTTGACGCGACGACGGTGCTCAACCGGTCGATCGCGGAGAAGGGCATCTATCCGGCCGTCGACCCGCTCGATTCGACCTCGCGGATCCTCGACCCGCGCATTCTCGGCGACGAGCACTATCAGGTCGCCCGCGACGTCCAGGGCATCCTCCAGCGCTACAAGTCGCTGCAGGACATCATCGCCATCCTCGGCATGGACGAGCTCTCGGAGGACGACAAGCTCGTCGTCGCGCGGGCCCGCAAGGTCGAGCGCTTCCTCTCCCAGCCGTTCGACGTCGCCGAGGTCTTCACCGGGAGCCCCGGCGTCCAGGTGCCGCTCGAAGAGACGATCAAAGGCTTCAAGGGCCTCGTCGCCGGCGAGTACGACCACCTGCCGGAGGCGGCGTTCTATATGGTCGGCTCCATCGATAAGGCGGTGGAGAAAGCCGGCCGGCTCGCGGCCGAAGCGGCGTAATTGGCCGCCCGCGACGCCTTGCGGCTTGAGGACTGCGTCAACGACGTCTGTCCGTGGTCGGGGCGGCCCGTCTCCGCGGACAGCCTGACGTCGCACCGCGGCGCGACCGTCGGCTTCTGCAATCCCGACTGCCGCGACAAGTTCGAGCGCGCGGTCGTGGCGTTCGACGCCGCGCTCGATCAGCCGCGCACGGGACGGGGTCCTTAGCGGCCGGGGCGTCCTTCGAATTCGCAGCGCGCCGCCGATGCGCTAAGGTGAAGCGCTTACGGGGCGGCGAAGGGGATTTGCCATGGGCGCGAAGGCGGGGCGCGACGAGCTCGCGAACAACAGGGCTGTCAGAGACTTCTTCAGCTATATAGAGAGCTTCGAGCCGCGGGTCGCCGGCGAGGGCTGCGACGCCTACGCGTTCGACGACCCCTTCACACAAGACGCGTTGCGCGCGGCGCGGCGGGGGGTCACCGACGTACTGCGCAACGACCGCAAGACCGGCCTTTACGACCGAACGCTCTCGAAGCTGATGACCTATCACCGCCGCCTGCCGATCATCGCGGCGCTCGTGACGTTCGCCCTGTGCTGGATCAAGCTAAGCTATTTGCCGCTCGACGGCACGCCCCTCGCCGTCGGCGTCGTCTGCCTTGTCTCGGCCGTCGTCGTCGGGCTCCTGGCGCATTACGTCGCGCGGTCCTACTGGAGCTTCGTCGACTTCCTGCCCAAGCTCGACCGCGAAGACATCAAAGAGACGCGCCGCAAACAGCAGGAGATGGTCGGCGATCAGATCGATTCGAACCGCCAGCTTTACTTCCAGAAAGCCCGCGATGATCATTGGGAACGGGGGCCCGTGTGGATCACGAACGCCTGGCTCGCCTCGCTCCTGAAATGGGACGTCGAGACGTACCTCAATATTCAGTACCTCGTCTTTGAGGACGTCTTCCGCAGCAACCACTTGAAGATGAGCGCCCACCTGCGCATCGGGGCGGCGCTCGTCGTCTTCTCCCTCGCCGGCGGCGTCCTTCTGCGCGCGGCTTACGTCGACGGCGGCGGGCTCGGCTTCGACCTCAGCTGGTCTGGGTTCCTGGCGTTTTTCGGGCCCCTGTTCGCGGCCCTTAGCGTCTATTGGGTCCTTTTCGCGCGCTGGCGCCGGCGCTGCATCGAGCGGGTCGCCTATGTGAAGCCCATGGTCAGCGCGACGCTTGCGCCGGACGATCAGATCGCGTTCTTCATGGACGAGAATGGCGGCGATATCTGGAACTGGGCGGAGCGCGAGCCCACCTACGAGCTTGCGCGCTACCAGAACTGGCTGTGCGCCCAGTTCCGCATCCTTCGCGGCCACAAGGACACGCCGACCTAAGGCCGCAAGCCAGTTCGCCAACGGATCAAAACGAAGAAGAGCGTTCCCCAATGTCCGAAAAACTGCGTTTCAGCCTCGTCTCGCCCGAGCGCGAGGTCATGTCCGCCGACGTCGATCTCGTCGAAGCGCCGGGGGCGGAGGGCGTCTTCGGCGTCCTGCCGCGCCACGCGCCGTTCATGTCGACGTTGGCGCCCGGCGTCGTGCGCGTGGTCGACGGCGCGGACGTGACCCGCGTCTTCGTGCGCGGCGGCTTCGCGGAAGTGACGCCGGAAAGCCTCACCGTCCTCGCCGAGGAGGCGATTCCGGTCGCGGAACTGAACGCCGAAGAGATCATCCGCCGTATGAAGCTCGCGGAGGAGGATCTGGCCGCAGACGACGCCAGCCTCGCGACCCGCGAACGCGCCGCCGCCGAACTCCAGCAATTGCGCGAATTGCAAGCGGCTCTTTAACCGACGCCGAGCCGCTCCAGCGCGTCGCGCATCGCCGGCGGGGCTGGCGCTTCGGCCGCGACGGGCGGTTTCGTCGTTGAAAGCGGCAAGACGATCCGCGCCGCGTGGAGCATGAGCGGTTCGCCGACCCGTTTTGCGTCGGCGCCATAGGCCGCGTCGGCGACGATCGGGCAGCCGAGGCTTGCAAGATGCACGCGGATCTGGTGCGTGCGTCCTGTTTTCGGCTTCGCTTCGATGACGGATCGTCCGTTTGCTGTCTTGAGCGTGCGGTATGTCGTCAGCGCCGGCTTTGCGCCCGGCGCGTCCGCCGCCGCGATCTCCATCCGCCAGCCTTTGGGCCGCGTGGTTTTGACGAGCGCCGCGTCGATGCGGCCCGAGGGCTCGGTCGGCGCGCCCTCGCAGATCGCGAGATAGGTCTTTTCGACGAGGCCCGCCTGGAACAGGCGCCCCAGCTTGCGCAAGGCCTTCGCGTGCCGGCCGAGAACGAGGCAGCCCGACGTGTCGCGGTCGAGCCGGTGGGCGAGCGCCGGCGCGCGCGGGAGGCCGAAGCGCAGGGCGTCGAAATAGTCCTCAAGCGCCTCGTCGCCGCCGGGGCCGGCGTGGACGGGCAGGCCCGCCGGCTTGTCGACGATCAGGATGAGCCCGTCGCGGTGGAGGACGCGCGCCAGCAGAAAGTCCGCCGGTCGGCTCAGGTTCCGGGGTCGGTGCGCCAACGGCCGTCCTCGCGCTCGCCACGCGCCAGGTTAGCTGGTGCAGGCCTAAAGGTCGCGCAAGAAATCACGCAGCGGCGCGAAGGCCGCCACGACGTCTTCATAAACCGCGCGCTTGAACGGCACGATGAGGTTCGGCGCCTCTTCGAGCGCCCCCCACCGCCAGTCGTCGAACTCCTGATGGTCGTCCGCCATCAGATCGATTTCCGCGTCCTCGCCCTCGAACAGCATCGCCGCCCATTTCTGGCGCTGACCGCGCCAGCGTTTGCCGAGCTCCGGCGGAAAGTCGTAGGCGAGCCAGCCCGGCGTCATGAGGAGGAGCCGCGCGGCGACGACGCCCGTTTCTTCCTTCAGCTCACGGACGGCGGCTTCGGCGGGCGTCTCGCCAGGGTCGACGCCCCCTTGCGGCATTTGCCAGCGATAGGCCTCTCGCATGGCGCCGGCGTCGGAGAAGTCGCCCACCCGCCGGCCGAAGAAGACCTCTCCGCGACGGTTGAAGAGCGCGACGCCCACGTTCGGCCGATAGCCCTCGAACGCCGCGCGCACCTCCGCCGGCGCGCTCACAGCGCCTCGCCGCGGCGCGCGTCGTCGTCGGGCCGCATGACGTGGGAGGCGGGCGCCAGCGCGACGCCGGCGTCGGCGAGGCCCCAGGACCAGCTCACGAGGGCGTCGAGCGTCGCGCCGCTCACATATGCCTTAGCGAGGGCGGGGCGCCCGGCCCTCGCGCTTCGTTCGAGCGCGCGCAGGTCGCGTTCAACCGCAGCAAGATCGTCGTTGCCGGCGATCACGCGGCTCACCTGCGCGACGTCGCCTTCGATGAGCCGCGCCGGCAGGCCGGCGTCGTCCACGTAGGCGAGGCCGGCCGCGCGCACGCGGGCGAGAACCGGTCCGATGGCGGAGGGGTCGTCCGCGAACGCCGCGCCAAGGTAGTTCGTGACGCCGAAATAGCCGTCCGTGCGCGACATCAGCCAGTCGAGGCGCGCAGCGTTCTCCGTCCACGGACGACCAAGCCGCAGAGCCGCCGGGCCGAGCGCGTCCGCGCCGACGCCGTTGCGCCGGACGTGCTGCATCGGCAGTTCCAGCAGGAATTCGTGACCCGCCGCCCGCGCCGCCGCGGCCCAGCCGTCGAGGCCCTTGGCGTAGGGCGCGAAGGCGAGGGTGACGACCGAGGGCAACTCTTCGATGGCGCGTTCGGTGACGCGGGCGTTGAGGCCGAGCCCGCCGACGATGAGCGCCACGGTCGGCGCGTCCTTGGGCGGCTCGTAGTCGCGGGCGTAAAGACGCGAGGCGCGCCGGCCGTCGGCGGCGATGGCGGGCGCGCGGCCGTAGGCGGTCTTGCGGCTAAGCGCCGCGACGGGCGCGGCGATCGCCGTCGGCGCGAGCGCCGCCTCAAGCGGCGAAACCGCGCCGCGGGTTCCTTTGGGCGCGCGCGCCGGCGCGCCGTCGATGGTGATGACGACGTCGCTCGGCCCCTCGCGGACGTTGACGATCCGCGGCGCCGGCTGCGCCAGGGTCGCGACGGGAGCGGCCTCGTCGGCGAAGATGTCGTTGGTTTCGACGGACGGCGGCTCGGCGTCGACGAGGCGGATCTCGCCGGCGGTCCCAAGGTCCGCCGCGGGCTCGGACGAGGACGGCGCAACGTCCTCGGCGAGGGAGGCGACCTCGATGTCTTCTTCCACGTTGTTTTGGGGCGCGAGCGCGTCGGCCGGACCGGCGGCTTGCGGCGCGTCCGCCCTTTGCGGCGCTTCGGCGCGGCGGGCTTCGGCGCGGCCGAACTCCGCGAGCCGGCGGGCGACGTCGTCGTCGATCGCGAACGCCACTTCGCCGGGACCAGACGCGCCAGGCGCCGCGAAAAAAGCCCCGGCGGCGACCGCAATTGCGGCGAAGACGCACCAGGCGATCGCGAGGCGGCTCAGGACCGGGAGTTTGGCGCGAAATCGGCGCGGTTGGGGCATGGGCGAAACGGCCGCTTGACGCGCCACACCGAAGGCGGCGGTGCGCGCGGGTGGTTAACAACCCTTCAGGCGTTACGCCGCCGCGGTTAACGGAGGGAAAACGCCTGCGTCACAAGCCGCGGCGCGCCTGGTCCTGCCGGGCCTACTGCTGCGCAGGGCCGGCGTCGGCGAGAAGCGAGGTGTAGCGCGTCGCGTCGGCGAGGATTTCGAGCGCCCGCTCGAGCTGGCAATCGCGCGGCGTCGTTCCGTCTTCTTCGAAGGCGCACATGAACGGTTCGACGCCGCTCTCTCCCGCCGCCTCGTCGTCCGCCGTCTCAACCGCGTTCGGCAGATCTTCGACCACCGCCTCCTCTTCCGCGTCGCTCTTGGCGACGTCGAGGGCCCGCGGCAGGTCGCTTTCGCTCGCCGGCTTCGCGGGGCCGTCCTGGCCCGGATAGACGACCGGCATGATGACGTCGGGTTCGATGCCCTGGGCCTGGATCGACCGGCCGGACGGCGTGTAATAGCGCGCCGTCGTGAGGCGGAGCGCGCCGCGCAGGCCGTTGTGGAGCGGGATCACCGTCTGCACGCTCCCCTTGCCGAAGCTCTTGGTGCCAAGAAGCAGCGCGCGCTTGCGGTCCTGGAGTGCGCCAGCGACGATTTCCGAAGCCGACGCGGAGCCGCCGTTGACGAGAACGACGAGCGGCTTGCCTTTTGCGAGATCGCCGCGCGTGCCCATTTCGCGCATGGAGTCGCGCGGGTCGCGGCCGCGCGTCGACACGATCTCTCCGCCGTCGAGGAACGCGTCGGAGACGGCGACGGCCTGGTCGAGAAGCCCGCCCGGGTTGGAGCGCAGGTCGAGGACGTAGCCCTTCGCGCCGCCGGGGATCTCTTTTTCAAGTTTCTTGACGGCTTTCTTCACGCCCGATTCGGTGCGCTCGCTGAACGTGCGAATGCGGATATAGCCGAATTCGTTCTCCGCCCGGCTGACGACCGCTTCGACGCGGACGATGTCGCGCACCAGGGTCAGGTCGAAGGACGGTTTTTCGCGGTCGCGCACCACGGCGATCGTCACCGACGTGCCTTTCGGACCTTTCAGCTCGGCGACCGCGTCGTCGAGCGTCTTGCCCTGAACCGGCTCGCCGTCGATCTCGACGATGAGGTCGTTCGGCTGCATGCCGGCGCGCGCGGCGGGGGTGTCGTCAATCGGCGCGATGACTTTGACGAAGCCCTCATCGTCGCCTTCGGTGTCCATCACGACCTGGATGCCAAGGCCTGCGAAGCTGCCGCGCGTCTGTTCCTGCATACGCTCGAAATCATCGGCCGAGAGGTAGCTCGAATGGGGATCGAGCTCGCTCAGCATGCCGTCGATCGCGCCCTCGATGAGCTCCGAATCCGCCGGTTCCTCGACGTAGTTGGCGTGAACCTGTTCGAAGACCTCGCCGAAGAGGTCCAGCTGGCGGAACGTGTCCGCCGAGATCGCGGAGCGCGCGAAGCCGGCCGACAGTATCGCGGCGCTGACGAGGGCGCCGCCGGCGGCCGCGAGGGCGAGCACGCCGATGGGGGTCCGTCGGCGGTCCGTTTCGCGCAGTTGGTCGGCGTGGGGCGGGCGTTGGGTCATGGGTCGTTCGTCGTCCTTCATCAACACGGCGAACGGGCGAGCGCGCGTCCGCCAGAGGTGGTCGTCAGCCGTCCGCGCCCCCGGCGATCCACGTCGCAGGATTTACGGGTTCGCGCCGGCGTCGGATTTCCAGACCCAACTGCGCCGCCCGGGGCGGCATCAACGCGATCGGCTCGCCGGCTGCGACATTCTGGCCTTCGTCGACCAAGAACGCGTCAACGCCGATCAAAAGTATATGGTAGCCGTCCCCGACGTCTAGAACTATGAGATTGCCGGTCGGTTCATAAAAGCGCGCGAAGACGACGCTCGCTTCATAGGGGGCCGTAACGATCGCGTTGGGGCTTGCGCGGTAGCGCAGGCCCTCCAGCGGTCCAAGATCCTCCCGCGCGTCGCCGAACCGGCCCACCACATCTCCGACGATCGGCGCGCGCAGCTTGCCGCGGGCGCTGGCGAACGGCGTCGACGGGCGAAACGGCGCGACTCGACGGACCCGCGCGAGGCTCGGCGCTGGCGTCGAGTCGGCGCCCGGCGCGGCCGGCGGCGGCTTCAGGCGCGGCGTGATCGACTGGGCGAGGCGCTCCAGTCGCGCCAGCACCTCGCGAAGGTTGGTGGCCCGCGCGGCGAGGGCCGCGGTCTCGCTCTGGGCCGCCTTGGCGAGCTCCAGGGCGACGTCGCGCTCGCGCTGCTTGGTGCGCAGGAGCTCGGCGAGCACCGTGCGGCGGTCGAAGATTTCCTCGTTCGTGCGCTCGTAGTTGGCGCGCTCGTCGTCGAGGCGGGCGCGGACCTCGGCGAGTTCGGCGAGGGTCGCGCGCAGTTTTTCCGCCTTGGCGTCGAGGGCCGGAGCCGCCTCGGCGAGCAGCATCGCCGCGCGGGCCGCTTCGGCGGCGTCGTCCGGCGAAACGAGAAGCGCCGGCGGCCGCGCCCGCTCCAGCGACTGCAAGGCCGCGAGCACGTCGCCGAGATGGGTCTGCTGCTCGCGCAACGAGGCTTCGGCCGTCGTCTTGCGGGCGTTGAGCGCGAGAAGCTCAGCGGCGATGTCGTCGATCCGCCGCTCGGCGTCCTGCAGCGCGTTGGCGGTCTCGATCATTCGCGCGCGCAAGGCCCGCACTTCCTTGGCGCGGGCGCGCGCCTCGTCCTTCAGGCGCGCCTCTTCGCGTTCGCGGGCTTCGATTTCGCGTTCGAGGCGTTTCAGCTCTTCAAGATCGCCACGGTCGGTCTGCGCGCGCGCGGTCGCGGCGGCGGCGAGCGCCGCAAACAGGCCGAGGGCCAGCGACGTCAGGCGCGGGGGTAGGGATGGCCCGACAAGATCGACACGGCGCGGTAGATTTGTTCGCACAACATGATCCTCGCCAGAAGATGCGGCCAGGTGAGGGCGCCGAGGGACACCGATTCGCCACCCGCCGCCTGCGTCGCCGCGCGGATTTCGGGCCCATGTCCGTCCGCGCCGCCGATCAGGAACGTCGCGCCGCGCCGGCCTTCGTCGCGCCAGGCCGCGAGCCGTTCGGCGAACGCGAGGCTGTCAACGCGCGCGCCGCGCTCGTCAAGCAGGATCGGGCTCGTTGTCCCGCCCGCCGCCGCCATCAGCCGCTCGCCTTCTTCGGCGCGGCGGCGCTGGCGCTCGGCGCGGCGGGAGGCGTCGACTTCAATCGTCTCAAAGTCGCGAAAGCCGATCGATGGGCCGGCGCGCCGAATGCGCGCGGCGTAGTCGTCGACGAGCGTTTTCTCCGGCCCGCGGGCCGCGCCGACAGCGACGACCGCTAGGCGCACGGGGAAAGGCGCGCCGCCGTCAGGTCCGCGTCGCGTTGGCGACGGAGACGGCCGGCGCGTGGGCCGCTTCCGACCAGATGCGCTCGAGATTGTAGAATTCGCGCACCTCGGGCCGGAACAGATGAACGATGACGTCGCCGGCGTCGATCAGCACCCAGTCGCAGGCCGGCTGGCCCTCCGAGCGCACCGAGCCGAGGCCCGCCGTCTTCAGGCGTCGGGCGATCTTGTCGGCCATCGCGCCCACATGGCGCTGCGAGCGGCCGGACGCGATCACCATGGCGTCGGCGATGTCGGATTTGCCCGCGAGATCTATGGTGACGACGTTTTCGGCTTTGTCTTCCGCAAGTTCGGCGGCGACGATTTCCAGGACGCGGCCGCCGCGCCGGTCCGGCGCGATGGCGGCGAGCTCCCCGCCGATCTCATCCGAATTCTCGTCTGGGCTCGCGCCGGGCGCGCCGTCCGCGCCGATCCCCGACGCCCCGCCGGGCGCCCCGACGACTTTCAGCGGCCCGCCATTGGCGACCGCGGTGGGTCCGAAGCTCAGCTCCGCCTCCATACCAACGCGAACGATCTGTTCGCACCACGTAAATTAGGCCGACCGACGGTAAACGCAAAGCTTAAGTTCGCGCGTTTAATCGCGTTCCAGGAGACACACGGCGAAGAACCGCCTCGGGTCCGTCCAGGCGTGGGCCGCGCGCCAGGGCGTCGGGGCCAGAAACGCGTCGAATGCTTCGAGGTCGTACTTGCGCGACGTCTCGGTGTGGAGCGCCGCGCCCGCCGGGAACGCGAAGGCGCGCGTCTCCGCGCCCGCCTCCTCGCTGACGGGCAGGCGGATTTCGGTGTCCCGGATCGCGCGCAGGCGCATTTCGACCCGCTGCGGGCTCGGCGCGATCGTCAGGTCGTGGACGAAGGCGTCGACCTCGATCTCCGCGTCGAGTTCGCGGCGCATGCGGCGCAACAGGTTGAGGTTGAACTCCGCCGACACGCCGGCCGGATCGTCATAGGCGAGCCTCAGCGTTTCTTCGTCCTTGGCGAGGTCGACGCCGACGAGAAACCGCGCGCCGGGCCCAAGGGCCGCCGCGGCGCGGTTCAAAAGCCCGATCGCTTCGTCGTCGGAGAGATTGCCGAGGGTCGAGCCCGGGAAATAGCCGAGCCAAGCCTGGTCGGCGGCGAAGAGCTCCGCCGGCGGGCGCGCATCGCTTGTGAAGTCGGCGCAGATCGCGCCTACGGGAACGTCGACGTCGCCTGCGAGCGCCGTCGAACTCGCCAGAAGGTGCTCGCAGCTAATGTCAAGCGCAACGTAGGCGGACGGCTTCTCCATGAGGCCGATGAGGCGCTTGATCTTCTCCGACGCGCCGGACCCGTATTCGAAGACGGCGCGATTTGGGCCGATGGCGGCGGAGATGGCGGCGGCGTTGTCGGCGACGATCGCTTGCTCCGCACGCGTGGGATAGTACTCCTCCAGCTCCGTGATGCGCTCGAAGAGCGCGGAGCCCTTCGCGTCGTAAAGGTATTTCGGCGACAGGGACGGCGCGGCGCCCGACAGGACGGCGAGGGCGTCGGCCCGGAAGTCCGCCTGCGGCGGATTGAGGTTCAAAAAGAAGGAAAGGCTCTCATAGGGCGCAATGAGGCTGGCGTCGCCGTCCCGCGGCGGCGTCTCGGTCATCGGCGTCATGAAGATCCTTTCTTCCGCCCGTCTTAGTCCCGCCGATCCATTCGGCGGCGAATGTCGGTGGACGACGTCGGATTGGCTGTCCGGCCGATGAAAGCCCAGGCCGGCGGCTCTTTCTCCAAAATAGACGACGCCTCGGCCGAATCAACCTTGAACGCGGCGAGTTCTATCGCTGCCTCCGCGCCGACGGGCGCCTCTTCGTGGCCCGGTCGATTGAAGACGGCGATCGGCGCAAGGCTCGCGATCTCCCGCCAATCCCGCCACCGATGAAAATCTCGCAAGCTGTCCGCGCCCATCAGCCAGACGAAGCGGGCTTGCGGCCACAAATCAGTCACCATGCGAAGCGTATCGACTGTGTACTGAAGGCCCTTTCGGCGCTCGAAGTCCGAAGCGACGATGCGGCGGTGGTTCGCGACGCGCCGCGCCGTCGCTAGGCGTTCCTCGTAGGGCGCGTATTCGCCCGGGTCCTTCAAGGGATTGCCGGGGCTGACAAGCCACCACACCGCGTCGAGCCGAAGCGCGTCGAGGGCGCACACGGAGACGTCGCGGTGGCCGTCATGGGCGGGATTGAACGAGCCGCCAAGCAGCCCGATGCGCGAGGCGTCATGGCGCGGCGGCGCGCGCGAGGCGTCGAAGGCGCCGCCGCCGCTCACGGCGACCAAGCCCCGGTTTCGTCGTGCACGGCCGTTTCCGGCGCTGCGCGCACGCCTGCAAGCGCAGCGAGGAGCGCCGCCACGCCTTCGCCGGAGACGCCGGAGATCGCCCGCGCCGGGGCGTCGGCTGCTGCGGAAAGGTCCGCGAGCCGCGCGTTCCGCGTCGCATCGTCAAGAGCGTCGATCTTGTTGAGGCAGACGATTTCCGGCTTCGCGGCGAGCCCCGCGTCATAGGCCGCGAGTTCCGCTCGCACGATGCGGTAGGCGGCCGCCACGTCCTCCGCCGTCCCGTCGACGAGATGGACGAGGCCGGCGCAGCGTTCGACGTGGCCGAGAAACCGCACGCCTATGCCCGCGCCCTCGCTCGCGCCCTGGATGAGCCCCGGAATGTCGGCGATGACGAAGCTCTCGCCCTCGCCGACGCGCACGACGCCGAGATTGGGGTGGAGCGTCGTGAAGGGATAGTCGGCGATTTTGGGACGCGCCGCCGAGACCGCCGCGAGGAACGTCGACTTGCCGGCGTTCGGCAGGCCGACGAGCCCGATGTCGGCGATCAGTTTCAGCCGCAGCCAGATCGTGCGCGTCTCGCCCGGCTGGCCGGGATTCGCGCGTCGCGGGGCCTGGTTCGTCGACGATTTGAAGCGCGCGTTGCCCCAGCCGCCATTGCCGCCCTTGGCGAGGAGCGCGCGATCGCCCGTCGCGTCGAGGTCGGCGATCAGGGTCTCTTCGTCTTCTTCAAGGATCTGGGTGCCTGTCGGCACGTTGATCGTGAGGTCAGGCCCGTCGGCGCCGGTGCGGTTCGAGCCTTCGCCCGGCCGGCCCGGCTTCGCCTTGTGGTGCTGCTGATACCGGAAGTCGATCAGCGTGTTCAGATTGTCGACGGCCGCGGCGAAGACGTGGCCGCCGCGCCCGCCGTCGCCGCCGTTCGGGCCGCCGAACTCGATGAACTTTTCGCGCCGGAACGACAGGCAGCCCGCGCCGCCGGCGCCGGACGCGACGTAGATCTTGGCGCGATCGAGAAACTTCATGGCGCAACCGTCCTAGCCCGCCCGGCGCGCCGGCGCGAGCCGTGCGGCGGGGCTTGGCCATGGCCTGTTGCGGCGCGAGCATAGTGTCGCCGGCGGCCGCCGTGTTAACCATCGTCGTCGGGCGCGTCGGCGACGCGCGCCCGCGGCTTCTCGGGGCAGGGCGACGCTGGGGCGATATGGGGACGAAGCATCCGCACGTGACGACGGCGCCGGCGGCGCCGTTTCAGGGGCGTCCGATCATCGGCGTCTCGAAACGGCTCTTCGTCGACCTCATTCTCGAACGCACCTCCGAATTCAAGAACATCAACCGGCTGGAGAACGTTTTCGTCGGCGTGATGCCGATCGTTCTCATCGGCCTTTTCGGGCTTGGCCTGTCCCAGTTGGCGGCCGCCTTCCCGGCTCCGGTCGGCGACTTCAACGCCGTCGTCCTCGACGCCGACTGGTACCAGTTCGAGGGCTAGCCCCCGTCGAGCGTGCTGACGTGGACGGTCGCGATCCTCGCCGGCTACTTCGTCGCGAGCGGGCTCAGCGCGCAACTGATGGACCTCGTCGCCCACTGGTCGATCTCCGAGCGCAAATACGCGCGTTCCGAGGCCGGCCGGCGCGACCTCATCGACAAGGTCGAGCATGTGTTGCGGTTCGAGCCGAACCGGATCCTTGAAAACTATCGCGGGCTAAAGGAGCGCCGGCCGCGAATCTTCCGTCCGGGCGTCGTCAAGGCGCTCGGTCGACTGCGCGATCCGTCCGACAAGATCTGCGCGCTCGTGATCGAACGGTTCGTCGAGCGCAAGCCCGGCTATAACTATCTTTTTACGGACGGGCTCGTCGGCCCGCGCGGGGCCGAGGCGAACTTGCCGTTGAGCTACGGACGGTACTTCCGCCGCGCGCGGCTTTTGCGCAACGACATCAAGATCGCGCTCCTTTATCAGGAACTCGGTTGCGAGTTGCGGGACGAGACCCCGGACGGCGAGCGCTGGCGGCGCCACTACTATTCGGAGAAGAACGCGCAGCTTTCGGCGTTGAAGGACTCCCACGACGTGCATCTGCGGTTTCGCACTGGCACGCCGCACCTGCGTTGGCCGTCGGACCGCCCGTCATCGCGCAACGAAGTCGCGCTCTACAGAACGTTCGTATGCGTCGAGAATCCGGTGCGCCAGCCCCTCTTCGTCATCGCCGTGCGCGACGTCATCGAGCGCATTCCGCTCGTCGTCAGTCGGTTCTTCGAAGATTGCGCCGGCGACACCGAGGAGGCCGTGGCGCGCCGGCGCGAGACCACGACCGACGTCGTCTTCAAGCTCGTCGACACCGAACTGGAGATGTTCGACAAGTGGGACCTGCGCACGCTCAATTACGACGGCGAGGCGGCGACGAAGCGCGAGGCGGTTCTGCGCGCCACCGGCGTCGAGTTGACCCGCAGCGTGATCGAGAGCAACGCAGATAATCTGCACACGTTCGATTGGCGGTTGCGGTGGGACCCGAACTACACCAACTGGATCGAGCTCGCCCAGGAGAAGGAGCGCGCCATCGGCCGCGCCTTCGCCGTTCTGATCGAGGCGGTGCGCCTCGCCGCCGCCGAAGAAGCCGCGCCGATCGTCCTGCGCCGCGGCGATGCGCTCGTCGTCGACAACACGCGCTCGCTCGTCGGGCGACGCGAGGTGCAGGGCGTTGATTGGTGGCGCCAGACGCTCTGCCTGCCGGAGGAATGGTTCCTGCACGGCTATTATGGCTTCCGACGCTCGGGACGCAGCGCCCACGGCTAGAGCGCCGGCCGATCAACTTGGATCGGGCGAAGACCGTTTCAGGCGCTCAAGACCCGGAAACCGGCGCACCCCATTGATTCAGCCGGAGAACGCGACGCGCGAGACTGACGGCGGTTTTCAGTCCACGTCTTTGAGGTCGACGACGGCGTCGTCTTCTTCGTCATCCTCGTCCGCGCCGCCGACGCTCAGGCGTTCTTCTTCGGGCGCGTCGAGTTCGATGAATTGAAGATCTTCCGGGACCGCCCCGTCCGTCGCTTGGGCGGCGGGTTCGGTCGGAGCCGTCGTTTGCGGCGTGAGGCGCAGCGGCGTCTCCTCGCCGGCGTTCGACGCGTTCGTCACCGGCGTCGCCGGCGTCAGGGCGAGGGGCGAGGGGGCCTCGTCGGGCGTTTCCTCTTGTGCCGGCTCGCGCGGTTCGAGGCGCAAGGTCGGCTGGTCGTCGTCGGTTTCGGGGGCGTCGTCAGCGCCCGCAGGCGAAAGCGTTTGCGGCCCCGACGAGGGGCGCGACGTCAAGGACGGCGCGTCGTCCGCCGTCGCCTCGTCGCCAAAGGTCGGCGCGTCGACGTCGCTCGCCGCGAAGTCCTGCCAGTAGGCCGGCTGAGCGACGAGGGAGCGGAAGTAGTCGATGTTCGCGTTCGCCACCTGCGGCGGCAGGTCTGATCGCGCCAGGCGCTCCGCCTCCGTCAGGTCGCCCTTGATCGCAAGGGCGAGGGCGAGGTTCTGACGCACGCGCGCGTCGCCGCCGGGCGCGGTCGCCGCGGCGCGCAAGACCTGCACGGCTTTGTCGAGATCGCCGGAGAGCGCGTAGGACAGGCCTTTGTTGTTCAGCAGGGTCGCCGCGCCGGGGGCGATCGTCAGCGCAATCTCGTATTTGCGGCGCGCTTCGGCGTGCTCGCCGATCTGGTCGAGGGCGACGCCGAAGGCCGACTGGGCGCGCCAGTCGCGCGGTCGAGCGGCGGTAGCTTCTTCGAGAAAGCGCACGGCCTCGAAGGCGCGGCCTGCTTCAATGAGCGTGCGGCCCATCTCAAGGTCGACTTCCGGCTTGTCGCCGTCGCGCGCCGAGACGCGGCCCATGACCTCCACCGCTTTTTCAAGGGATCCAAGCTTGCGCAGCGCCGCGGCGTAGGCGACGCCGGCGCGCCAGTCTTCCGGGTTCTGGTCATAGCGCACGCTCCAGAGCGCGGCGGCGGCGACCGGGTCGAGCTCTTCGCCCGAGCCGTTGGGGTTCGCGAATGCGCTGATCTCGTCGCGGTAGACCGCCCGTTCGTTGGCGACGTCGAGGTTCGCGCCGCTGTTGGCGCAACCCGCGGCGAGCGCCGCAAGCGCCGCCGTCGCGACGCGTTTGCCGCCCAGCGCGGCGGTGGAGCTAAGGCGCGCTGCCATGAATGAATGCCCTCGTCTGCCGAGCCGGCCCGGCGTTTTCGAAATCGGGGCGGACGATTGCGGAATCTGTTCAATAAAGGCTTAACTCTGGGCCCGCCCGCCTAGCCCGCCCGCCGATCCCACGGACGACGCCATGATCGACGACCTGTTGACGCCTTACGACGCAGCCGCCTTCGGCCGCGCGAGTCCCGTGCGGCTCGTTCGGGAAACGGCGTCCAAAAAGGACCTCGCCGACGCGCCGGCCTCGCTTGCCGCCCTTGCGCGGCTCAACGGTTTCGGCGGCGAAAGCGGTTCGGTCGTCGCCGGCGAGGACGGGGTTCTCGTGGGCGTTGGCGACGGGCGCGATCCCTTCGCCGTCGCCGCGGCCGCCGAGCGTCTTCCCGCCGGCGACTACGCCCTCGCGAAAACCGACCCTGCGGCGGACATGTCGGCCGCCTGTCTCGGCTGGTTACTCGGCGGCTACCGTTTCGACCGCTACAAAGAGGCGAAGCGGGCCGAGGCGCGTCTCGTCGCGCCTGAAGGCGTCGACACGGCCGCGGTCAAGCGCGCCGCCGCCGCCGTCTACCGCGCCCGCGACCTCGTCAATACGCCGGCCGGCGACATGCTGCCCGACGCGCTCCAGGCGGCCGTCGAGGAGACGGGCGCGCGCTTCGACGCCGGCGTCGAGACGATCGTGGGCGAAGCGCTCCTTGAGCGGAATTTTCCCGTGATCCACGCCGTCGGCCGCGCCTCTACGACGCCGCCGCGCCTGATCGAGCTCGTCTGGGGACCCGCCGCCGCGCCCAAGCTGACGCTGATCGGCAAGGGGGTGTGCTTCGATTCCGGCGGGCTCAACCTCAAGGGCGCCGGCGGCATGGCGCTGATGAAGAAAGACATGGGCGGGGCGGCGAACGCCCTCGCGCTCGCCGAGATGATCATGTCGGCGAAACTGCCTGTCCGCCTGCGGCTGTTGATCCCGGCGGTCGAAAACGCGGTGTCCGGCTCTGCGTTTCGGCCGGGCGACGTTCTGCGCGCCCGCAGCGGCTTGACGATTGAGATCGGCAATACGGACGCGGAGGGTCGGCTTATCCTCGCCGACGCCATGGCCTACGCCGGCGAAGCCGCGCCCGACGTCACCGTGACGCTCGCCACGCTCACCGGCGCGGCGCGCGTCGCCCTCGGACCGGATCTGCCGCCGCTCTACTGCGACGACGACGCGTTCGCCGACGCCGTCGTCCGCGCCGGCGCTCAAGTCCACGACCCCTCGTGGCGCATGCCGCTTTGGCCGGACTACGAAGCGATGCTCGCCTCGTCGATCGCCGACCTCAACAATGCGCCGGGCGGCCCGTTCGCCGGGTCGATCCTTGCGGCGTTGTTCCTCAAGCGGTTCGCGCCGGCGTCGGGGCTCTGGGCCCACATCGACCTTTACGCCTGGCGGCCGAAAGCGGCCCCCGGGCGTCCGGTGGGCGGCGAGGCGCAGACGATCCGCGCCTTGTTCAAGGTCTTCGAGCGACGCTTCGCCCGCCCATAATTGGCCTCGCCGACGCTAAAGATCCGTCATCGCGGGCGCGCCGCAAAGAGACGCCCTTCGCCAGGCGGCGTTTCATTTTGAAAGAGGCCCCGCCAGGTCGTCGAAAGCCTCGCTGAAACCCGCTTGCTCCCGCTCGCCGAACGGTTGCAAGTTTAGGACGCGGCCGCCTTTTCGGCGACCGGACGAGGGCAGACCAGGCGGTGGGCGGCATGGCGATCAGCGATAGCATTTCAACCTGGCGCGAGGTCATGGTCGACGCGGTGCGCGGCGAGAGCCCCGACTTGTCGATGCGCCAGTGGGCGATCCTTCTGACGATCTACCTCCAGCCTGGCCCGCACACGGTGCGCGCCCTGTCGCAGGAGCTTGGCGTGCCGAAGCCGGCGATCTCGCGCGCGCTCGACGCCCTGTCGATCCTCGGCTTCGTCCGCCGCGTCCGCGACGCCGCCGACCGGCGGGTCGTGCTCGTCCAGAAGACGCCCGACGGGGCGATCTTCGTCGACAAGTTCTCAAGCCTCGTCCAGTCCCGTGCGCGTCAGCCGATGATGCGCGCCGCCCTCTACGCGTGACCCTCTGAACGGTCGGCGTCCGGACGCTCCTGATCGATAAGGCGCTGTAATTCGCGTGCGAACTCTTTGCGCGGCGATCCAGGCGGAATTGGCTCCAGAAAGCGC
Source organism: Parvularculaceae bacterium (assembly GCA_050331095.1). GTDB lineage: Bacteria > Pseudomonadota > Alphaproteobacteria > Caulobacterales > Parvularculaceae > MED-G105. The sequence goes on along the minus strand of JBHJHE010000028.1, from coordinate 29,402 downwards.
AAAGTGATTTTTCCGGGGATTTTGTCCGGCCCCGGATGACGCCAGTAGCGCCCGCTGTCGTGGAGCGCCGGTACGCAAGGCGCGTCGAGCGCGGCGTAAATGGCCGCGACGCCCGGTTGAACGGGCAGGCTCGCGCCCGCCGGCGCGCGGGTGCCCTCAGGAAAGATAACGAGTTGCGCGCCGTCTGCGGCGCGCGCTCGGGCGTCGGCGACGAGGCGCTTCAGGGCCTTCGGCCCCGCCGACCGGTCGATCGCGATCGAGCCAGCGGCCTTGAGCCAGGCTCCAAAAATTGGAATGCGGAGGAGTTCGCGCTTCACGACGACGATCGGCCGCGGCAGGAGGGCGTAGAGCGCCAGCGTCTCCCACATCGACTGGTGGTTCGCCGCGACGATCGCCGGTCCGCGCGGCAGGTTCCCGCGGCCTTCGACCGCCATGCCGACGCCGGCGGTCGCCCAGGCGAGGAACAAGGCCGTTCGCGCCCAGAGCTTCGCGATCCGTCGCGACGCCTCGCGCCCCATCAGAAGCGACGGCCACAGAACGAGGGCCATAACGAGCGTCGTCAGGATGAGCGCCGCCAGGAAAAGAACGCCGCGCAGTCGCGCCATGCTCAGGCCGACGCGACGCCGAAAAGCGCGCCGAACCGGGCGGCGACGTACTTCGTGTACTCCGTAGCCACGATCCGCCAGTCGGCGAGGCGGCGCGGCCTGCGGTCGTCGGCGAAGCCGCCGGAGCGCACGGGGTGGGGCGTGATGGTGGCGCCGCGGGCGCGCCGGCGCGCTTCGAAGAGCGCGCGCGGCATGTGATAGTCCGACGTCACCAGAATAACGGTCGTGAAGGCGTGCGACGCCATCCAGGCGCGGATCTCTTCGGCGTTGCCGGCGGTGGTGCGCGCTTCAACGCCGAGATCGACGCAGCAGTCGAACATTTTCGCGTCGCCCCCCCAGAGATCCGCAATGCGCGCGCGGCTCGTCTGCGGGGTGACGCCGGAGATCAACAAACGCCCGCCGGCGCCGGTCGCCAGGAGCGAGACCCCGGCGTCGATGCGGGCCGATCCGCCCGTCAGGACGGCGATGGCCTCCGCTTTTTGCGGCGCGCCGCGCACCGGCGCGCTCGCCATGTCGGCGAAGGCGATAAGGCCTGCGGTCCATGCGAGCGCCGCGGCGAGGGCGATAACGAAGGCGCGTTTCAAGGCCGAGCGTCTCCCTAAGCCTTCGAATATGGGCGCGTCGCAGGGCCCGGTCCAGCCGCCTCAAGACGTTTCAGTATTCGCGCCGGAGGGAGCGGAGAACGGCGATCCGCGCGCTCGCCGCCGAGGCGAGGCAAATCGCCAACGGCACGGCGATCGCCGGCAACAAAAGGCCGGGATGGAGCGCGAGGCCCGGCGCGAAGACGTTGGCGCCGCCGCGAGCCCCGGCGACCGCAATGGCGAAGAACGCGACGCGCGCGGCGACGACAAGTCCGGCGAGCGCGCCCTTCAACCCGATGGCGAGGAACCGGCGCTGCACCTCCGCGGCGATGAAGTCGTCGGTCGCGCCGATCAGGTGCAGGAGCGAAACGATATCGGCGTTGGCGGCGAGGCCCGCCCGCGCGGCGAACGCCGCGACGGCGCACGCCGCGGCGAGGATCAGCGTGAAGACGCCGAAGGCCGCGAGCTGGCCGCCGCGCGCAGCCGAGGCGAGGATGAGGTTCCAGTCGCCATGGTCGTCGAGGACGACGCCCGGCGCTGCGGCGGCGAGACGCGCGCGCAGGGCTTCGAGATCGTCGCGGACGGCGGGCTCGACCTTGACCTCGATGATCGCCGGCACGTTGAGGTAGCGGTCGGCGTTCTCGCCGAGCCAGGGTTCCAGCAACTGCGCCGCCTCGCGCGGGCTCCTGAGGCGCACGTCGACGACGCCGGGGGCGGTCTCGAGCGCGGCGACGGCGGCGTCGGCGCGCGCGGCGATCTCCGCCCGGTCGACGCCCTTAACCTGCACGGTCATCGACGCGGCGAGCTCCTCGGTCCAGGCGTTCGCCGCGACGTTGATCGCGACAAGAGCGGCGAGGGCGAGGGCGGCGAGCGCGGCGATGACCGCGAGGACGGCCGTTAACGATCCGCCGGCCGCGCCCGCCTCCGGCAACAGGGGCGAGGGGCGGCGTCTCGGCGGCGCCGCTGGCCCCGCGTCCTTCGTCTTCGCAGCGCTCATCGCGATGTCGCTCTGTGTAAGGATTTACCGCGCTTTCGCGATCGGGACGAAGCCGGGCCGTCATCGACGACCCGTCCGCCGTCGATCCGCATGCAGGGTTTGCCCAATGATTCGATCAGCGCGTGGTCGTGCGTCGCGACGAGCACTGCGGCGCCGAGCTTATTCAGCTCTATGAATAGTTTCATGATTTTTTGCGCCATCGCCGGGTCGACGTTGCCCGTCGGTTCGTCCGCAAGGATCAGATCCGGCTTCGATACGAGGGCGCGCGCAAGCGCTACGCGCTGTTTTTCGCCGCCGGAAAGCGTCTCCGGTTTCGCCTCCATGCGGTGGCCCAATCCCACCCAATTTAAGAGTTCCCTTACGTCTTCACGATAGCTCGTGTGGTTAACGCCCGCGACCCGCATCGGAAGGGCGACGTTCTCGAAGGCGGTCAGGTGGTTGAGCAGGCGGAACTCTTGGAACACGACGCCGATGCGCCTGCGCAACGCCGGAAGCTCGGCGCGCGGCGCGTCCGTGACGTCGCGTCCGAAGAGCGTCAGGCGGCCGCGGCTCGGGCGTTGGGCGAGATAGATCAGACGCAGGAGCGTCGTTTTGCCGGCCCCGGACGGACCCGTCAGGAAGCGGAATTCTCCCTCGTCAAGCGAAAGACTGACGTTGCTCAGAACGTCTTCATCGCGCTCGTAGGCGACGCCGACGTCTTCAAATCCGACGATCATTTGTGCGCACCAAATCTTGCAGCCCGGCCGCATGCGGGGCGGGTCCCGCGCAAACGCCTGACAAAGCCGCGATTCTGAGGCCGTATGTTAATCACCTGTCCGAATTGCGCCACGCGTTACGACGTTGAGGACGCGCGCTTTCTGCCCGAGGGGCGATCCGTGCGCTGCGCCGAATGCGGCGAGAGCTGGCACGTCGACCCGCCGGTCCGCGGCGACGACAACGTTGTTGAGGACGCCTACCACGATCCCGGCGAATTCGAAGACGCCGATTTCGCCGACGCGGGCTTCGACGACGCGGCTGCGTCGACCGCCGATGACGACGGCGACGAGCCCGTCGGCGGCGAGGTCTTTGGCGACGAAGTTTTTGGCGACGACGCGTTTGGCGACAGGGCGACGGATTTCGACCGGCGCGACGTCGAGGCGAGCGACGTCGATCAGGACGGCGACGCGCCCAGCGCCCGCCGGCGGCCGCGCTTCGCGATCGTGGACGAAGACGAAGACGAAGACGGGCCGCGCGCGGGTTCGCGACCGGACGGGGCGGACGACTACGCGGCCTTTTTCGACGATGCGCCGCGGGGCCGGCGGGAAGATCCTTTCGATTGGGACGACGAGGCCGCCGATGACGCCGACGAGCTGTTCGCCGACGCGAGCCGCGTCGCTCGCGCGAAAGACGATGTCGAAGGCGACGCGCGGTCTGACGCTGCCGACGAGGGCTCGCCGCGGCGCGACCGCAGCGGCGGCTGGCGGCCGGACGCTCGCGCGCGTCGCGCGGCCGCAGAGGTGGACGACGATCTTTTCGGCGATCGCGATGCGGCCGGCGAACGTGGAGGCCGTCGCGACGCCCGCGCGCCATCGTTCGTCGACGCGGACTTCGAGGACCTGACGCGCGACGACCGCGCCGAAGACAACGACTTCGACGATTCGCGGGCCTACGCCGGCGATCCGCGCCTCAGGGCCTCGCGCGACTTCGCCTGGGACGGCGGCGACGCCGCCGACGGGCCAGCGCGCTTCGGGGCCCGCCTGCGCGAACAGCGCCGCCGGTCGACGGCCCTGATGCGCGTCGACGATCTCGACCCGATCGCCGAGCGGATTTTCAGCGACGAGTTCTTCACCGCCTTGCGCGTGCAGCCGAAGGACCTGGAGAAGGCGATCCGCAAGGCGCGCCGCCGGGCCGAGGCGCGGGACAAAAACCGCATGTCGCCGCTGAAGGCGGCCGGCTGGACGGCCTGGGCCGCGGCGGTCGCGGCGGTGGGCTTCGTCGCCTACGCCTTCCGCGACAACATCGTCGTCATGTTCCCGAACGCGGCCGACGCCTACGAGGCCGTAGGCATCGAGGCGACGCCGTTCGGCCTCAAGATCGAGGGCGTGCGCCATCGCCTCGCCATGTCGACCGCGGGGCCGACGATCGAGATTACCGGGCAGCTTCGCAACGCGGCCGGGGCCGTCGTCGCGCCGCCGCTCCTGCAAGCCGAGGCCCTTGGCCCTGGCGGCGACCTGTTGTCGCGATGGACCTTCGCCGCCGACGCTGACCAGGTGGGGGTCGGCGAGAGCGTCGACTTCATCACCCGCGCGCCGGCGCCGGACGGCGTCGTCGAAGTCGCCCTGTCGTTCGCGCCGAGCGAGGGCGTGCGGGTGTCGGGCGGCGACCCGGCGCCGCAGGACGCGGCCGGCCAGCCTGACGATCCGCGGCCCTAGGGCGGGGGCGGGTAAGAGGCCGGAGGCGCATGCGAGGCGTTTGTCGGCCCGCGAAAACAGCGTATCGGCGGGCGGCTATGGACACCATCTACACCGAAGAGGCGATCGCCGCGCGCGTCGACGCTCTCGCCGACGCCGTCGCGCGGGACTACGGGCCCGACTTCCTGATGGCTCCCGTGCTGACGGGCGCTTTCGTCTTCGCCGCGGACCTTTTGCGCGCGCTCCATCGGCGCGGGGCCGATCCGCTCGTCGATTTCGTGCAGCTCTCCAGCTATGGCGGCGCGCGCGCCTCCAGCGGCGTCGTGCGCATTCTGAAGGATTTTTCCCAGCCGCTGGAGGATCGCGACGTTTTGATCGTCGACGATGTGCTCGACACCGGCCGCAGCCTTCATTTCGCCAAACGCATGGTGCTCGACCGCGGCGCGCGCTCGGCGCGGATTTGCGCCCTGGTGCGCAAAGCGACGGGCCGCAGCGCCGACATCGACGCCGACTATGTGGGTTTCGACGCCGGCGCGGAGGATTATCTCGTCGGCTACGGCATGGACGACGACGGGCGCATGCGCGGCCTGCCGTCGATCGCCGCAGTTTAGCGCCGCCGACCGGCGGAGGAGTTTTTACGTGGGCGAACACGCTTTCATTCTGCGCACGGCGCTTGTCGCGTTTCTGACGTTGATCGGAGCGCTGGCGGCGCCCGCGTTCGCGCAGGCGGCCGCGTCGCCTGAGACGGGGCCGGCCGCCGAGGCGGTGGAGGAGAAGCCGTTCGACCTCGCCGCCGCGCGCAAGACGATCGAGCGTCAGGAGGCGGCGCTCGACAAGCTCACGACGCGGCTCGCCGACATGGACGACAACGACGGTCCCGCGGCGACCATCTTGCGCGCCGAGGCCGAAGCCGCGCGCACGGCGCTCGAGGCCGTCGCCGACGGGCTCAAGGCCGCGCGCAAGAAAGCGCGCGCGCGCGTCGAGGCGCTCGAAGCGCTGGTCGACGGCGGGGACGCGCCGCCCAAGGACGACGGCGATCCGGTCGAGGCGGGTGCGGAAGGGCCGACCGACGCCGACCTCGACGCCGCGAAAGAGGACCTCGCCAAGGCGCGCGAGGAGGCGGAGCGCCTCGGCGACGCCCAAAAAAGCGCCGCCGCCGGCATCGGCCGCGCGGTGCGCCAGCGCGACGAGGTAGACGCGCAGGCGCGGCTCGACGCGCTGCAGCTCGAGGTCAATGCGCGCCGCCGCGAAATCGAGGAGGCCGAGCGCCGCCTCAACGCCGCCGAGGACGCGACGGCGCTCGTCGCCGTGCGCGAGGAGTTGCGCGCGCTCAGGACCGCCGCCGAAACGGCGGTGGCGCCGATCCGCGTGGCGCGCGATGAGGCGCAGGACGATCTCGACCGGCTCGGCGTTCCGCCCGCCGAAGGCGAGCCCGCTGAAGCCCCGGAGATCGCCGCCGAACGCCAGCGTCTGAACGCGACCCTCGCCCAGGACGACGCGATCATCCGTCAGTCGGATCTCGACCTCGCGGAGATCAACCGCCTGCTCGAGGACATCGTCGAGCGGCGCCGCGACGAGTTCTATGACGAGATCCTGACGCGCGGCCCGTTTCCGCTCGATCCGGCGATCCTCGCGAGCGCCGCGGCGAGCCTCGTCGCCGGCTTCGGCGAGGCGCAGGCCGACGTTGGCGACTGGCTCGAAACGAAGCGGCGCGACGGCGGGCTCAACCGCTCCCTCGCGGCGCTGTGCGTGATCGGGGTCGTAGGCCTGTTGCTGTTCGGGCCGACCCAGCGCTGGGCGTCGCGCTCCATTCTACAGAAGCTTCAGGCGACCGAGCCGACGCCGGGCCGGCGCGCCGTCGCCGCGCTTGTGCGCGTCGCCGCCCGGGCGATCCCAAGTGTCGCAGCCGCCTGGGCGCTGTTGCAGGGTTTCAAGGCCGTCGGCCTCGTCGACGCCGACAACGCCCGCCTTGCAGGCTCGGCGCTCGCCGGCGTCGTCGCGCTGATCATCGCCGATGCCGGCGGGGCGGCTGCGTTCTCGCCCACGGTGCCCGGCTGGCGCCTCGTGCCGCTCGACAGGGGATGCATCGCGCCGCTGCGGGCGACGCTCCTGACCCTGGCGCTGATCTTCTTCGCCGACCGAACGTTTTCCGTCGCCGCCCAGGTTTATGGCGGCGACAAAGAGCTTGCGCTCGCCCAAAGCGCGCTCGTCGCGATCGCTATGGGAGCAATCTATCTCTTCATCTCTCAGCGGCGCTTGTGGCGGCTCGCTGACGGGCGCGAGGAAGCCGTCGACGGCGACGTGAAATCCGTGCTCGGAACGGCGCGTCTCGCCCTGCGCTTCGTGGGCGTTGCGATCGTCGCCGCGGCGCTCCTCGGCTATGTCGCGTTAGCGCACTACGCCGCCACGCGGGTCTTTATGCTCGGCGGCATCGCCTCGCTTGGCTTCTTCGTGCGCGCCATCGCCCACGAAGCCTTACGCGGCATCGACGCCAACGGCCGTGCGAAGCGCGCCAAGGCCGCCGGCGAAGAAGAAACGGAGACCGAACGGCTTCTCTTTTTCTGGATCGGCGCGTTCGTCGACCTCATGATCATCCTGGCGCTGACGCCGATCGCCTTCCTCGCCCTCGGCGCGGACTGGTCCGACGTGCGCGCGGCCGTCGCCGACGCGCTCTTCGGCTTCAAAGTCGGCAACGTCACGATTTCGCTCGCGCAGATCCTCTTCGCGGCGGCGACCTTCGCCGGCGTCCTCTTCGCCGCGCGGTTCATTCAGCGCATGGCGGCGAACCGCTTCCTGCCGCGCACGCGCCTCGATTCCGGCGCCCAGAACTCGCTGAAGACGCTCATCGGCTATGTCGGGCTCGTTATCGCCGCGATGTCGAGCGTCAGCGTTCTCGGCTTCAACCTCTCGAACCTCGCGATCATCGCCGGCGCGCTCTCGGTCGGCATCGGCTTCGGCCTCCAGAGCATCGTCAACAATTTCGTCTCGGGCCTGATCCTGCTCTTCGAGCGCCCGATCAAGGTCGGCGACTGGATCGTGACGACCTCTGGCGAGGGCATCGTCAAGCGCATCAGCGTCAGGTCCACCGAAATCGAGACCTTCGACCGCTCGTCCGTCATCGTGCCGAACTCCGAGCTCGTCTCCGGCGCCGTGACGAACTGGACGCACAAGGATAAAATCGGCCGCGTCATCGTGCCCGTCGGAGTCTCCTACGACAACGATCCTGAGGAGATCATCAAGCTCCTCGAGGAAGTGGCGAAGGACAGCCCGATCCTCATGGGCTATCCGGCGCCGTTCATCTATTTCGCCGGCTTCGGCGACAGCTCCCTCGATTTCGAACTGCGCGGCTTCGTGCGCGACGTCGGCTCGATGCTCGGCGCGAGGACGCGCCTTCGGGTCGAGGTCTTCAACAAGCTGAAGAAGGCGGGCGTCACGATCCCGTTCCCGCAACGGGACGTGCACGTCATACCGCAGGCGGGCTTCGGAGGGCTTGCGCAGGAGGCGCCGCCGTCCGACGCCGAACCCGCAGCGCCGGGCGGCCCCGACGCGGACATGAAAATGGCCGGGCGCTGATCGGCGCCTCGCCCCCCGCGAGCCTCGGTCTGGACAAGCGACGGCTCGCGCGGCACTTTCGGGGTTCCGCCGCCTTCCCAATGAAATCGTCGTTGCGTTAGTGGGAGCTGTTATGATCGTCCGCCTGGCGGGCCCTTTCGCGGTCTGCGCCGCCGCTTTTTTCGCAACCCTTTCGCCGACGTCCGCACAACCTGACGCTGAAACGAGGGCTGCGTCCCGCAGCATAGAGGCGATTTCGATCGCCGAGCTCGCCGAACTCGCGCGACGTGTCGTAGTGCACGAGACGCCCGCGGACGTTGAACTGCTGATCGGTGACGACGGCGCGGCGTTCCTGACGTTGACCGATCCGTCGAGTGGTTTTCTGACCTATGCGGTCGGCGTCGGCGCGCCGGGGGCGGACCGCGAACGCTACGAAGCGCTTCAGTACTTCGCCGTGCTCGGACCATTGGCGCCCACCGACGAGGGGTTCGTCAACCGGTTCTACGCCGCGGAGAAGCACGCGAAAATGTTCGTCGAAGACGACCGCGCGGTCGTCGCGGTGGAGCCCTTGATCGCCGGCGGCGTCAGCGAGGCGAACCTTCTCTTCCATTTCAAGGCGCTCTTCCGCGCCGTCGACCAGGTGGGCGAGGCGGTCGCAGCGCGCCGGTCCGTCGAGTTCGCGCCGGCCTCCGAAAGCGGGTCGCCAAGCGAGATCTCGTTCGCGCCGCCGACGGCGTTCGCGCCGCGGCCCGTCAAACGCTACGAAGCCTGGGGCGCGCCGCCGCGCGCGGAGACCGCGCCGAAACTTACGCCGACAGCGGCCGACTGGAGCGTCGTGCGGGCCCGTCTCAAAGCGGCCCGCAGCGCGCGCTGATCAGCCGCCGGGGCTGAACTTCTTGCTCGTCGGAAAGCCCTTCGGAGCGATCTTTCCGGCTTGCGCCCTCTTGCCGACGAAATCCTTCCAGGCGTCGATCGTCTGTACACGGCCGGCTCGATCGATGACCGTGAGGCCTTTTTTCTTTTCGAACGCGATCGCGTCGGACAATCCGCCGTTGGCGAACTTTTGCAGCGTGACGCCCTTGCCGCGGGACATTTGCGGTAGGTCCGTAAGCGGAAAGATCAACAGTTTCTTGTTGTCGCCGACGCACGCCACCATGTCGCCCTCAACCGGCCGGCAGACGACGGCCTCCGCGCCGTCGCCGACGTTGAGCGCCTGCTTGCCTTTGCGCGTCGTGGCGATGACGTCGCGCTCGGCGACGACGAAGCCCTGGCCGGCGCTCGAGGCGATGAGGAACCTCCGACCCGCCTCCGGCGAGGCGTCGGCGAGAAACGCTGCGGCGATCGCCCGGTCGTTCGCGAGATCGACGAGGAGGCGGATCGGCTCCCCATGGCCCCGCCCGCCCGGCAGGCTCGCGACGTCGAGATTGTAGAACCGCCCGTCGGTGCCGAAGAGCGTCAGCTTGTCGTTCGTCATGGCCTGGATGACGAACCCGGGTCCGTCGCCGTCCTTGTACTTGATCTCGGCGACGTTCTCGACGTGACCCTTAAGGGCGCGGATCCAGCCTTTTTCGGAGACGACGACCGTCACTGGCTCCTTCTCGACGAGGGCGTCGAGGTCGATCTCGTCCGCCGTCGGCGCGTCCTCCATGACGGTCCGACGCCGGCCGAGATCGGACTTCGGATCGAAGATCTTCCGCACAGCGCGCAACTCGTCGGCGATCCGCTTCCACTGGTCGGCCTCGGACTTCAGGAGGGCGTTCAGCTCTTTCTGTTCTTTCTTCAGCGCCTTGTGCTCGGCGCGGATCTCCATCTCCTCGAGCTTGCGCAGGTTTCTAAGGCGCATATTGAGGATCGCGTCGGCCTGAACGTCCGACAGGCTGAAGGCGGCGATGAGTTCCGCTTTTGGATCGTCCTCATAGCGAATGATGCGGATCACCTCGTCGAGGTTGAGATACGCGACGAGAAACCCGTCGAGGACTTCGAGCCGAGCGGCGATTTTGCCGAGGCGGTGGCGCGTGCGCCGCACGAGCACGTCGCGGCGGTGGTCGTTGAAGGCGACGAGCGCCTCGCGCAGGGACATCACCCGCGGCGCGCCCCTGGCGTCGAGGACGTTCATGTTGAGCGGGAACCGGCTCTCAAGATCGCTCGCCTTGAAGACGCTCTCCATAAGCGCGGCCGGGTCGACCGAGCCGGCGCGGGGCTCGAGCACTAGGCGCACGTCCTCGGCGCTTTCGTCGCGGATGTCGGCGAGCGCTGGCAGTTTCTTCGCGTGCAGAAGTTCGGCGAGCCGCTCGACGAGGCGCGACTTCTGCACCTGATACGGAATTTCTTCGACGACGATCTGGTACTTGCCGCGCCCCAGGTCCTCCGTGCGCCAGCGCGCGCGCACGCGAAATCCGCCGCGGCCCGTGGCGTAGGCCTCGACCATCGCGTCGGCGGGCTCGACGCAGACGCCCCCCGTGGGGAAGTCCGGCCCCGAGACGTAGTTCATCAGCGTCTCGGTGCGCGCGTTCGGCGACTTGATGAGGTGGAGGCAGGCGTCGATGATCTCGGCCGGATTGTGGGGCGGGATCGACGTCGCCATGCCGACCGCGATGCCGTTCGCGCCGTTGGCGAGAAGGTTCGGGAACGCCCCCGGCAGCACCGCCGGCTCCTGGCCGAGCCCGTCATAGGTGGCGCGGAAGTCGACCGCGTCCTCGTCGATGCCCTCAAGGAGAAGCTCCGAGGCGGCGCTCATCCGCGCCTCGGTGTAGCGCATCGCCGCCGGGTTATCCCCGTCGATATTGCCGAAATTGCCCTGGCCGTCGACCAGGGGCACGCGCACGGCGAAGTCCTGGGCGAGGCGGGCCATGGCGTCGTAGATCGCGGCGTCGCCATGGGGGTGGAACTTGCCCATGACCTCGCCGACGACGCCGGCCGACTTGCGGTAGGCGCCTGACGGCGTCAGGCGCATCTGGCGCATGGCGTAGAGGATCCGCCGGTGAACCGGCTTCAGGCCGTCGCGCACGTCCGGCAGGGCGCGGGCGGTAATGGTTGACAGAGCGTAAGCGAGATATCGGCGAGAGAGCGCCTCGCTTAACGGTTCGGCGAAAATCTCCTCCTCGCGCGGCGGCGCAGGGGCCTTGGCGGACTTGCGGCCGCGGCTCGTCGTCTTCTTGGTCATGGCGCAGGCGGGTCCTCGTCGATCGGGCGTCGACGCCTAGCCGCGCTCGACGCGGGTTCGCAAGCCGCGGGCTTCGCCCTTTGTTAACGGACCTTGCGATAATTCGACCAATCGGTCGTCCCTCGGCCTTGGGAGCTTGGATGGATCGCAACGCCAAATCCGCGCGCGCCGCGTTTCCGCTCGACCGCGCCCAGAAATGGGAGGCGCTCGCCGCCGCGCGGCCGGGCCGATACCGCGCGCTCGCCTTCGCCGCGGCCGTCTTCGGCTACGCCGCGCCGTTGATCGCGGTCGCCGCGCTCGCCCTACCGGTCGGCGGCGCGGCGAGCCTCCTCGCGGACGAGGGCGCCGCGCGCGCGCAGACCGCGGCCATCGTGGCGCTGATCGTCGCGATCGCGGCGTTCCGCATGTTCCTCATGCGCCCGCGCGAGGAGGCGGCCCAGCCCGTGACCATCGAAGAGGCGCCGGATCTTTTCGCGCTCCTGCGCGACGTTCGCGCGAAGATCGGGGCGCCGAAGATCCACCACGTTTACGCAACGGACGAACTGGCGGCGCGCCTGTGCGCCGCCCCGTCCCGCGGGCTTTACGGCGCGCCGGCGCGCCGGCTTTATCTTGGCGTGCCCCTTGCGCAGGCGACTTCGACGCGGCAGTTCGCGGCGATCGTCGGCGCGGCGTGCGGAACCGTTGCGACGACTGGCGACCGCCGGGCCGCGTTCGTCGCGCGCGCGCGGGACGCCTGGCGCGGGGTTTTCGATCGACTGACGACGGACGAAGGCGCGGCGCCCGCGCCCTTGCGGATTTACGCGCGCGCCTTCGCGCCCTGGTTTCTGGCGCTCGCCGAGTCGGCGGGGCGGGCGTTCGTCACGGAGGCCGACAAGGCCGGCGCGGCGTGCGCCGACGCGCAAAGCTACGCTGACGGACTGTTGCGGGCGGAGCTCGCCAAGCGCTATTTGACGGAGGTCTTCTGGCCAAAGGTGCGCGCGCGCGCTCACACTTGCGCGAAACCGAACGTCGCGCCGTTGAAGCACATGGAGAAAGCCTTCATGGGCATGCGCGCCTGGCCCCAGGCGGACAAATGGCTGCGTGCGGCGCTCGATGGCCGCGTCGCGCGAGCGGGCGAGGGGCCGAGCCTCGCCGATCGCATCGCCGGCGTCGCCGCCGAGCCGCGCGTCGCCGCCGTTGGCTCGGAGCGCGCGCTAACGCTCTTCGGCCCGCTTTACGACACGCTCCGCAGCGAATTCGACCAGGCCTGGCGCGACCGCGAGCGCGAGACGTGGGCGGAGGATCACGAGCGCGCCCAGGAGGGACTTGCGACCCTCGCCGCGCTCGACAAGCGCGCCGCGGAAGGCGGCTTGGGGCCCGCCGACGCCGTCGAACGCGGCGCGCTCGCCGCGTCCTTCATGTCGCGCGAGGCGGCGATCTCGCGCTTCAAGGAAGCGATCCTCTGGGACGAGATGAACGCCTCGGCCTGGCTCGCGCTGGGCCGCGCGCTCGCCGAGGCCGACCATCCGCGCGCGCCGCGCTATCTGGAGCGCGCCGCTATGCTGGACGCGCGCCTTGGGCTCGCCGCCGCGAGCGTCGCCTATCGTTACCATACGGACCGGGGCGACGTCGGCGCGGCCGCCGACGCTCTTGAGAGCTTGCGCGTCGAAGGCGCGGCGCACGACTTCGCCGAGGTCGCCGTCGCGACCCTCGACCCGGAGGCGCCAATGGTCGCCCACGGACTTTATGACGACGCCGTCGCGCCCGTCGCGGCGCTCGCCCGCCGGGTCGGCGACGTCAAGGCCGCGTATCTCGTTCGTAAAGAGATCGACGCTTTCGACGGCTATTGCGGCTATCACCTGATCCTGACGCCGGCGGAGGACGCCGTCCTCGACGCGGAGCGCGCCATGCGGCTCATGCGGCGCGCGAAGTTTCTGGGCCCGTTATTCCTCTGGATCGCCGAGGGCGAGGCGGCGTGGATGGCCCGGGCGGCGGCGAAGGCGAAGGGCGCTGCGCTCGACCTTGCAAGCGCGGAGCGCCGCGACGGCCGCCGCCTCGCGGACGCAGCGTAGGCGGACCTTAATCGTCGTTTCGCAACCGCTGGCGCAGGGCGTCGATGGCGCGCGCGCGCGCCTCCGGCAGGTCGCGGTTCGCCGGGTGAAGGCACCGGGTCGCTAGGAACCACCCGGTCGTCTCCAGCGCGTCGAGCGCCTCTTTCAATGACGCCTCGCGAGCGCGGCCGGCGAGAAACGCCGGCAGCGGCAACAAGCGCTCCTTGTACGGCTCGCCGGCGGCGGCGCTGACGGCGCGGGCGGATTTTGGCGAGACGTAGACGAGATCGTCCGTCGTCCCCGTCGCCGCGCATTTCGTGAGGTCGAGGGCGTAGCCGACGGCGGCGAGGAGCCCGAGCTCCCACCGCGCCATGAGGGCGGGCCAGAGATCAGGATCGCAAAGGGCGTCGAGGCAGACGGCGAGCCCGTCATGGACGCCGGGGACCGCCTCGCGCTCGGGCAAAGCCGCCGCGGCGACGGCTGAAAGCGCGGCGAGGCCCTTCAACGCCAGCCGGTCGCCCATCAACGCCGCCGCGCGCGGCGTTTCGAGCTCCAGAGAGAAGCGGCCGAGGCTGTCGTCGAAGCGGCCTTTCCATTCGGCGCGCACGCCGTTGCCGAGCTGAAGGACGGACTGAACCCGCGCGCCCTGGCCGCCATAGACGAGCCCGGCCCAGAGCCCATGCGTCGTCGTCAACACCTCCGCGACGGCGTGCGCCTCGCCGTGTGGCCGCGCTGCAACAATGATCCCGTCATCGACGAACGTCATCAACTTTGCGCCTCGCCCGCCTCTTCCGCCCTCGCGGGCCGTTGTCATCCGTCCGCATAATCGTGATAGCTACGCCGCATGTTGGAGCGTTTGAAAGCGCCGCGCCGTGACGTTGGCGTCTTCCGCGCGTTGTTCGCAGCGATGGCGCTCGTTTTCGCGTCGATCCAGCTCCTCGCCGCCACGCATGACTACGCCGACGAGCACGGCCACGCCGGCGATTGTGGGCTTTGCCTGCTGGGCGGCGCGGCGCCGACGCCGCCGGGCGACGAGGGCGCCGAAGCGCCTGCCGCCGACCTTGGCGGACGCGTCGTGTTTGAAACGCCGCGGCAGCCCGAGCGCGCCGGAAAGGCTCGCGCGAACCGGGTCCGCGCGCCGCCGCGCGCCTGACCCGACGCCGCGGCGCCCCGCGGCCTCTTTTCGTCCGTACCCATTGCGAATGACGACGCGCGGGTCGCCCAACGAGGCGCCGCGCCGCGTTCGCGGCCCCCCCCCACAAGTGAAATTCAGAGCTGCGCCATGACCAAAATTTCGAACCGCGCCTACGTCGCGCCCCTGCTTCTTTCGACCGCGCTTGTCGCGCCGGTCTTCACCCAGTCGGCCGTCGCCCAGTCTGACGGGTCGGAGAACGACCTCCGGCGCGACGAGATCGTCGTCACCGCTTCGCCGTTCGAGCGGACGGCGGAGCAGACGATCGTCGGCACCAGCGTCCTCGACGCGCGGGAGCTCGCCGACCGGCTTGAAAACACCATCGGCGAAACGCTGCGCCGCGAACCGGGCGTCTCGTCCACCTTCTTCGGCCAGGGCGCGAGCCGGCCGATCATCCGCGGCCTCGACGGCGACCGCATCCGCGTCCTCGACGCCGGCATCGGCACGATCGACGCCTCGGTGACGAGCCCGGACCACTTCGTCACCGTCGACCCCGCAACGGCGCAGCGCGTCGAAATCGTCCGCGGCCCGGCGACCCTGCTCTACGGCTCGTCGGCGGCGGGCGGCGTCGTCAACGTCATCAACGGCCGCATACCGGAAGAACGCCCCGACGGCCGCGTCGACGGCTCCCTGCGCGTCGGCGGCTCCACGGTCGACGACGGCGTCGAGACCGCCGGCTCTTTCGACGTCGAACTCGGCGCCCTCGGCGACGGCGCGCTCGTCTTCCACGGCGACGGCTTCCACCGCGACAGCGAGGATTTCGACATTCCGGGCTTTGCGGAATCCGAACAGCTTCGCGCGCTTCAGGAGGCCGAAGGCGAGGCGATCCCCGACGAGGAGCGCGAACAGGGCACGCTGAACAATTCCGACTTCACGACGACCGGCGGCTCGGCCGGCCTCTCCTGGGTCTTCGACGACGGCTTCTTCGGCGTCTCCGCGACGGCGGTCGATTCGTTCTACGGGATCCCGGGGCCGGGCGAGGAAGAAGAGGGGGAAGAGGGCGAAGAGGAAGAGTTCGTGCCTGAAGGCGCGGGCGTCACCATCGACATCCGGCAACGCCGGCTCGACCTCAACGGCGAGGTGCGCGGCGATTTCGGCCCGTTCGAAAAAGCCAAGATCCGCTTCGGCTACGCCGACTTCGAACAAACCGAATTCGAGCCCTCCGGCGAGGCCGGCACGGTCTTCGCGAACGAGGGCTGGGAGGGGCGCTTCGAACTCGTGACCCGGCCGTTCGAGATTTTCGGCGGCGAATACAACGGCGCGATCGGCTTCCAGGGCGTCAACAGCGACTTCTCCGCCATCGGCGAAGAGGCGTTCGTGCCGCCTACGGACAGCGAGGAGTACGGCGTTTTCGCCCTCAATGAATGGCGCCTCGGCGGTTGGCTCCTTGAGCTCGGCGGGCGTTATGAGAACACCGACCGCGAGGTGTCGGAGACGGGCGAGAGCGTATCGTTCGATTCCTTCTCCGTCTCCGGCGGCGCCGGCTACGCGCCGCGCGAGGGCTGGTTCATCGGCGTCACGGGCTTCCGCACCGAACGCGCGCCGGCGTCCGAAGAGCTTTTCTCGGACGGGCCGCACCTCGCCACGGCCCAGTTCGAGATCGGCGATCCGAGCCTCGACGAAGAGGTCGCCCTCGGCGTCGAAGCGACCGTGCGCGTCGGCTTTGAACGCTTCGCCATTGCTGTGAACGGGTTTTACACCGACTATGAGGACTTTATCGTCCTGACGCCGAACGGCGAGGTTGAGGACGGCCTCGACGTCTTCGAGTTCCTCGCCGAGGACGCGACGTTCCGCGGCTTCGAAGCTGAAGTCGACGCGGAACTGTTTCGGTACGGCGGGTTCGACGTGCATTTCGACGGCCAGGTCGATTTCGTGCGCGCCGATAGCGACACGGGCGACCTGCCGCGCATCCCGCCGCTCAAAGGCCTTGTGGGCATCGAGGCGCGCAGCCCCTATCTCGATCTGCGCGCCGAGTTCGAGGCGGCGGCCGAGCAGGATCGCACGTCGACGTTCGAATTGCCGACAGACGGCTATCAGACGGTGAACGTTTCGCTCGCCTTCCGGCCGAAGGGAGAGAGCTCGCCGTTCGAAGTCAGCGTGTCGGCGAACAACCTCAACGACGAAGAGATCCGTCTCCACACGTCGTTCCTGAAGGACGTCGTTCCCCTGCCGGGGCGCAACTTCCGCATCGCCGCGACGGCGCGCTTCTAGGGCATTCCGCCCGCTGATCGAATAGGTCGGATGCTCTAGATTCCTTGTCGGGAGCGCCTGAGACGGTATTCGCCCGATCCAAGTTGGACGCCCGGCGCTTCAGAGCGCCGGGCGCTGACGATCCTGAAGCGGCCCGCCGGACCGTCTCTCGAGATCGCCATTTCCTAGAGCATAACGTTTTCTGATTGAATCAGTCGGATGCTCTAGATTCTGGGGTTTGAGCGCCTGAAACGGTCTTCGCCCGATCCAAGCTGAACACCCGGCGCTCTAGGGCGACGGGCGCCTGACACAGCGGCTCGTCGTCATCGACGCGCGGCGACGCCTGCGTCTCTGACGAGCTACAGCCCGAACAACGACAAACACCGGTAACGCGCTAAGCTCGGCGAATGCCCGAATTTATCGGCTCGCCCGGATCATTTTTGTCCGCCATCGAACATAATGCCGAAGCCAGCCGCCGGAACAGGAGCTGTTTCGACCGCTACAGCTCCCAAAGTCCGTATTGGACCCCGCCAAGAACGTAGATCGCGAACTTGCCGTGGCCCGGAATCTCGGTCGCCTTCATCGCGAACTCGGCGCCCGCGGCCTCAGCGGCGGCGATAGCCGCCTCGATGTCGTCGACAAGGAGGTAGGGCCGAACGATAGGCGTGTCGTGTTCGGCGCGCGGCGCCCGCACCCCGATACGACCTCCGCCGCTCAGCGCGGCGATCCGTGCGCCGCCGAAGTTCGGTTCAGGCTCGGCGAAGGTTACGCCGTGAAGGTCGGCCATCGCCGTACACGTTTCTTCGACGTTGGGCGTGACGATCTCAAGATACTGCACCTGCATGGAACGCTCCTCCGTACTTGTCGGTTTCTTCTCGCCTGAACTTTGAAGGCCCAGCGACGCCGTCGAACCCAGCAGCCAAATCACAGCGGTTGCGGCCAACGCCGTGAGGGCGGAATGAAAACCGAATTTCTCGCTCATCTTGTCGTCTCCTCAGCAAGCTGATTTCATCGAGACCCCGTCGCCAGGCGAGCGCTTCCGTCGGCGCCGCGGCTCGCGCCTCGTTCGCCGAATCAAGGAACGGGCCCCCGCATGATGATCTCGATCGCGTTTTCGCCTCCGATTTCTGAGATCGTCGCCGCAGACTTATCGTCCCTACGAGCGTACGTGATCGCTCGCGGAAAGTCGCGGCCGGCGTTTTCGAAGGCGGCCATCCGCCGGGTTTGCGCGACGGCGGCGAACCATACGGGAGCGGCGCCGTTCGGCGATGCAAGAAAAACAACGCCGTCCGACGACGGTTCGATCCGCATATCTTCGAGGGCTAAAAGCTTTCCGTCGTGGATCCGCCCCACGGAGCCGCTGAGCGCTTAGCCCGCGAGCCTCACCCGAAACTCTCGACGATCGGCTCGCCGGGGCAGCCGCTGTCGAGATCGATGGCGGTGAGGACGGCGGTCTCAAGCCGCTCCTGGGGGCCGAAGCCCTTCGTCTTCATGGCCATGTCGGCGCCGAGCGCGAAATCCATACCTGAGCCGCGGGCCCACATCGTGCCTTCCGGGATGCGCCCAAGCGACAACCGTCCGTCAACGTCGTAGAGCATGCCGCCGGTCTGGGCGATGAGGCCCGAAACGCCAAAATCCTTCGCGCCGTCGTCTTTCTCGCCAAGGTCGTATCTCTCGAACGAGGCGCGGATGAAGGCCGTGACCTGATGAACGTCCGTCGCCTGGTTCGGAAACTTCCCCCGCTCGGTCTCCAGCGCGTCGTCGGCGACGCCGCTCCCGGAGAACGCGATCGCCCAGTTGGCGAACCGCAGCCATTTGGTGCGGTGTTCCGGAATGATCGTATCGCCGACGAGGCTCCCGGAGTTGCACCCGAGCCAGAACTTGCCGGCGTCGGGATCGTATACGGCGCAGATGATGGTCATTTTTTGGATCTTTCGGTGTGGGTGGGGTTTGGTTGGGCGCGTATCGCGCCGTTCGCTCCGCCCTACTCCACTGTCACCGACTTTGCGAGGTTGCGCGGCTGGTCGACGTCGGTGCCTTTCGCCGTCGCCGTGAAATAGGCGAGGAGCTGGATCGGAACCGAATAGACGATCGGCGTCAGCATCGGGTGGGTGCGCGGGGCTTCGATGACGCGCCAGACCTCCTCGCCCGCGCCCTTGGCGCCGTCGGCGTCGGAGATGAGGAGCGCCTTGCCCTCGCGGGCGATGACCTCGTGCATGTTGGAGATCGTCTTTTCGTAGTGGGCGTCCGACGGGGCGATGATGATGACGGGCGTGTCGGCCTCGATGAGGGCGATGGGGCCGTGCTTTAGTTCGCCTGCGGCGTATCCTTCGGCGTGGATGTAGGAGATCTCCTTCAGCTTCAAAGCGCCCTCGAGGGCGAGGGGGAAGGAGACGCCTCGGCCGATGTACAGAGCGTCGCGCGATTGGGCGATGTCGCGGGCGGTCTCTTCGATATCGGGCGCGGCCTTCAACGCTTCGGCGACGAGACGCGGCGGCGCGAGCAGGTTCTCGGCGAGTTCGCGCTCCTTCGCCGCGGAGAGAACGCCGCGCGCGCGGCCGGCGGCGATGGCGATGCAGGCGAGGGCGGCGAGCTGGCAGGTGAAGGCTTTGGTCGAGGCGACGCCGATCTCCGGCCCTGCGGCGATCGGCAGAACGACGTCGGCCTCGCGCGCGATCGAGCTCTCCGGCACGTTGACGACGGCGGCGATGCGCTGGCCAGCCTCCTTGGCGCTGCGCAGGGCGGCGAGCGTGTCCGCCGTCTCGCCGGATTGGGAGATGAAAAGCGCCGCTCCCTTATTCGTATAAGGAGGGTCGCGATAGCGCAGCTCCGAGGCGACGTCGATCTCGATCGGCAGGCGGGCCCAGCGCTCGAACCAGTACTTTGAGGTAAGCCCGGCGTAAAAGGCCGTTCCGCATGCGGAGATCGTCAGCCGGTCGATGGACGCGAAATCTATGCCTCCGGCGCCTTCCTCGGGCAGGCGCACCGCGCCGGCGGTCGCGTCGATGTAGCGCGACAGGGTGTGGGCGATGACCTCGGGCTGTTCGTGGATCTCCTTCGCCATGAAGTGGCGGTGGCCGTCCTTGTCGGCGATGTTGGCGGAGACCGCGGATATTTTCTCGGGTCGCGACGCCGGGGCGCCGGCGCCGTCGTAGATCTCGAAGCCGTCGCGGCGCACGCACGCCCAGTCGCCTTCCTCCAGATAGGTGATTTTGTTCGTGAACGGCGCAAGCGCGTAGGCGTCGGACCCGACGAAGGTCTCGCCCTCGCCGCGGCCGATGGCGAGGGGCCCGCCGCGGCGGGCGACGTTGATGAGGGCGGCGTCGCCTTCGAAGATCACTGCGAGCGCGAAGGCGCCGCGCAGGCGGGCGAGCGCCTTGGCCGTCGCGTCCTTCGGCGAGAGATTATCCGTTTCGAGATAATGGGTGATCAGTTGGGCGACCACCTCGGTGTCGGTCTGGCTTTCGAAAGCGCGGCCGGCTTCGCTGAGCTCGCCGCGCAGGTCCGCGAAGTTCTCGATGATGCCGTTGTGGACGAGGGCGAGGCGCGGGGTCGCGTGGGGGTGGGCGTTGATTTCGGTCGCGGCGCCGTGGGTCGCCCAGCGTGTGTGGCCGATGCCGAGGGAGCCGGCGAGGGGCGTTTCGTTCAGACGCTCGGCGAGGTTCGAGAGCTTGCCCACGGCGCGCACGCGCTCGATGCGTCCGCCGACGCTGGTGGCGACGCCCGCGCTGTCATAGCCCCGGTATTCAAGGCGCTTCAGGCCTTCGAGAATCGCGTCCGCCGCGCCGTCGCGCCCGACGACGCCGATAATGCCGCACATGCCCGCCTCCCGCTCGCGCTTCGCCCGCGGCGCATTCGCGGACGCAGCGCCGCATCGCAGTTATGCAAGCCGGATGCAATCCGCGCGCCTACGCGCGCAGGCGTCGCCGCTTACGCGACGGCGCGGGCGAGGGCGCATTGCGACCAGATTTCGCAAAGCGCGTCGACGAGGCGGTCGACGTCGGCGTCGGTGTGGGTCGGCGAGGGCGTCAGGCGCAGGCGCTCCTGCCCTTTCGCGACGGTGGGGTAGTTGATCGGCTGGACGTAAATGCCGTGGTTCGCCATCAGCCAGTCGCTGATCCATTTGCACTTCACCGGGTCTTTCACCATCACCGGCACGATGTGGGTCGGGTTCTCCAACGTCGGGATGCCGATCGCGCGCAGGCGCCCGCGCACGTCGGCGACCCGGGCCTGGTGGGCGGCGCGCTCCACGCCGCTCGCTTTCAGGTGTTCGACGCTGGCGTACGCGCCGGCGGCGAGGCTCGGCGGCAGCGCCGTCGTAAAGATGAAGCCGGAAGCGAAGCTGCGGATGAAGTCGACGAGGTTCGCCGCGCCGGCGACGTAGCCCCCCATGACGCCGTAGGCCTTGCCGAGGGTGCCTTCGATGACGTCGACGCGGTCCATCAGGCCCTCGCGTTCGGCGACCCCGCCGCCGCGCGGACCGTAAAGGCCGACGGCGTGGACCTCGTCGAGATAGGTCAGCGCGCCGTAGCGTTCGGCGACGTCGCAGATCTCGGCGATCGGAGCGATGTCGCCGTCCATCGAGTAGACGCTCTCGAACGCGACGATTTTCGGCGCGTCCCGGTCGGCCTTGCGAAGCAGGCGCTCAAGGTCCGCGACGTCGTTGTGTTTAAAGATATGCCGCTCGGCCTTCGAGTGGCGGATGCCCTCGATCATAGAGGCGTGGTTCATCGCATCGGAGAAGACGACGCAGCCGGGCAGTTTCGACGCCAGGGTCGTCAGACTCGCCCAGTTGGAGACGTAGCCGGAGGTGAAGAGGAGCGCCGCCTCCTTGCCGTGGAGATCGGCGAGGGAGGCTTCGAGCCGCACATGGTGGCGGTTGTTGCCGGAAATGTTGCGCGTGCCCCCGGCGCCCGCGCCGCACTCCTCCAGAGCGTCGCGCATGGCGTTCAGGACTTTCGGGTGCTGGCCCATGCCGAGATAGTCGTTGGAACACCAGACCGTGACGTCGTCAGGCCCGTCGGCGCCGAGATTGCGGGCGGCGGGGAACGCACCGGCTTTGCGCGCGATGTGGGCGAAGACGCGGTAGTTCCCTTCCGCGCGCAGCGCCTCCAACTTGGCGTCGAAAAACCGGTCGTAGTCCATTCCTCAGGCCCTCCGGGCGCGCGGGAGCCGAGCCGCGCGTCGTTTATCCGTCATATAAGCCGACCGCCGCTCGCGCCAATTTAAAACGTCCCTCGGCGCGGGTCGGATCCGTGGCGCTGATTGACGCGCATTGCGGCCGCTCGCCGCGCGGAACGTTTGCATTCCGGCGCGCGGGGCGCGATCTTAACGTTATCAGGGAGCCGGCGGTTCCGCCGGAACGCGCACGCGCTGCGCGAACCCGCTTGCATTCGATCGCCCCGTCAGCCGAGCGCGCGTCGCGCCGACGGCCCGACGGCGGCGCGTGAGGTTCGGCGGCTTGTCTCAGCGGCTAAACGAATTAAGCGCTCAGCCCGCGGAGCGGCCCCGGGCGACGGCGGACGACGCGGGATTTGCGGATCGCGGCTTCGGCGACGGCGGCGCCGGCGGCGAACAGGCGACGCCGGCGTCGTTCGACGTCGATCTCAACCCTATCGTCGCCCAGGTCGTCCAGCGCATCGAGACCCGCAGCGCCCGGTCGCGGACGCTCTATTTGAAGCGGATGCGCGCGGCGCGGATCGAGGGGCCGCGCCGCCGCAGCGTCGCCGACGCGTCGCTCGCGCGTCTTGTCGCCGCCGCGTCGGCGCGCGACAAGCGCGCCCTTGTCGGCGCCGCGCCAAGCGTCGCCTTGATTGGCGCTGACGACGACGCGGCCCTCGGTCGGCCGTCCGCGGCGGCGGCCGTCGACGACCTGCGCGCCGCGCTCGCGGACGCCGGCGCCGTTGGCCTCGCCGTCGGCGTTTCGGCCTCGGGCGCGGGCGATCTCCTCGGCCGGGACGCGCTCGCCATGGGCGTCGGCGCGTCGCTCGTCCGCGACGTCTACGACGCCGCAGTTTATCTGTCTGCGGATGGGTTGAGCGCGTCCGGCTTTCTCATCGCCGCGCTGCGTTTCGGCTACCTGCCGGCCGCCTTCTCGCCGCCAGGCCCCGCGCCCTCCGGTGCGGCCCCGCGCGAACGCGCCGCGGCGCGCGCGCGCTTCGCGGCCGGCGAAATCGGTCCTGAGGCCTTACGGCGATCGGAGTTCGCGAACCGACCGGGCCCCGGCGCGTCGTCCGCCTACGACGCGGCGAACGCGCTCGCCTTCGCGATCGAGGCGATGGGGCTCGCCCTGCCGGGCGCGACGTTCGCGCCTGCAGGCTCGCCCCGGCGCGCGGCTTTCGACCGGGCGAGCGTCGCGCGCGCCGCGGCGATCACGGCGTTGGGCGCGGACTACGCGCCGGCGTGCGAGGTCGTCGACGCGCGCGCCTTCGTCAACGCCGCCGTCGCGCTCCTCGCCACCGGCGCGGCCGCCGACGCGAGCGTTCATCTGCTCGCGGCGGCGCGCGCCGCCGGGATTGTCCTCGACTGGTCCGACTTCGACGCCCTCGCCGCGGCGACGCCGATCGTCGCGCGCCTCTATCCGACGGGCGACGTCGACGCCAACGGCTTCGACGCGGCGGACGGCGCGGCCTTCGTCTTCCGCGAACTCCTCGCCGCCGGTCTTCTGCACAAAGACGTCATGACGATCGCCGGGCCCGGGCTCGCGCGCTATGCGGAGGCTGCGCGCCTTGAGGGCGAACGGCTCGTCTGGGGGCCAACGGCGAGCGAATCCGCCGACCGTCGGGCGATACGCGCCGTACGCGATCCATTCGCGCCGGCCTCGCCCTATCGCGTCCTCGAGGGGAATCTGGGGCGCGCTCTGATCGAGCCGGTCGCCGCCACGCGCGCGACGCCAGCCCGCGTCACGGCGCCCGCCGTCGTCGTCCACAGCGAGGCGGAGTTCCTGAAGAAGTTCCGCAATGGCGACCTGAACCGGGACTTCGTCGCGGTCCTGCGGTTCCAGGGCCCGCGGGCCAACGGCATGCCGCGGCTCCACAAGCTCGCCGCGCCGCTCGCCGTTCTTCAACGCAAGGGCTTCAACGTCGCCCTCGTCACCGACGGGCGCGCGCCCATCGCCGCGATGGCGGCGCCGGCCGCCATCTGCCTGACCCCCGAGGCCGCTGTGGGCGGGCCGATCGGCAAGGTGCGCGACGGCGACGTCATTCACTTTGACGCGGCGCGCGGCGCGCTCGTCGTCGACGCGCCGGCGGTCGAGTTCGCGGCGCGCCCGCCGGCGATCGCGGGCGAGGGGGACATCGGGCCCGCCCACGGCGCCGCTCCGGGCCGCGAGCTCTTCGCCGGCGTGCGCGGGTCGCTCTCGCCGGCCGACCAGGGAGCGACCAGCCTACGGTTCGAAGACGCGGCCGCGTGGTCGCAAGCGCGCGCTCGCGGAAACGATCGGTCGACCATCTCTCCGCACACCCCGCGTTAATCCCGAAAATCATCCGCCCGCCAACGCGCTGCCGGCCCCGTTCCAACGGTTGGCGCGCTGATCGCCGTTCGCCCGCACGTGGCCGTTGCGGGCGCTTCTCCGATCGCGCGTTTAGAAAATGGTTAACGCGAGCTTGACGGGTGCCGATTAGTTATCCGAAATTAATTTTGCGACTTTGAATGTCGACGGGGGAGATCGGAAACATGAAGCGCGCTGCGCATAAACTCGCTTTGAATTCGGCCGCCGCGGTGCTCATGATCGGCGCGGCCGAGGCGCGGGACGTTACGGCGTCGGACCCGGGGGCGCTCACCGCCGCGCTTGAGGATCTCGCGCCCGGCGACCGGGTCGTCCTCGCGCCCGGCGACTATGGCGAGCTCAGACTAGGCGGGGCGAGCTACTCCCCCGGCGTCCAGTTCGCCAGCGCCGACCCGGCGAACCCGGCGCGGTTCACGCAGGTTCGGTTGACGGACGTCGCGGGCGTCAGCCTGAAAGATTTAAAAGTCGCCTACGGACCGACCGTGGCGCCGGCCTCCAGCAACGCGATCTTCATCCTGCGTTCGCGAGACGTCAGCGTCGACGGCGGGGAGGCGCTCGGCAGCGCCGACGGCGACCCGACGAACGACGGCAACGCCATCGTCATCGACGACAGCCGGGCCGTGACGATTTCGCGTGTCAGGCTCCATAATGCGCTCCGTGGCGTGACGATCTACGATTCTGACGACGTCGTCGTGACCGACAGTGTTTTCGAGGCGAACGCCGCGGACGGCCTCGCCGGCGGCGGCGTCGTCGGCCTCACGGTCGAGCGCAACGTCTTCCGCGATTTCGACCTCGCCGATCCGGAGAACGTCCACCCGGACGCGATCCAGCTTTGGGACCGTGGCGCGGCGCGGGCGAATGAGAACGTGCGCATCGTCGGCAACGCCATCCTGCGCGGCTCGGGCGACCCGGTGCAGGGGATCTTCATCAACTCCAAACGGACGCCGAGCGTCGGCGTGACGATCGAAGACAATATCGTGCACCAGTCGATGCCCCAGGGGATCGCCGTGCACAAAGCGTCCGACGTCGCCATCCGTCGCAACACGGTCGCCGCTTACGACTGGTCGCATGACCTGCCCGCGATCGACGTGCGCGATCCGGGCGGAACCTTCGTCGTGGAGGGCAATCTCGCCCCGTCCTACCGCATGGCGGCCGGCGCCGAGGCGCGCGACAACGTGACGCTCTCCTACGACGATCCCTGGGCGGAGGGGTTTGTCGACCGTTGGCTCGTCGCGCCCTATGAGGGCGCGCGCACCGTCGCGGCGGATCTTTCCGCGCTCGGCGGGGCGGGGGCGCGCTACGCGGACGACGTCGCCGACGGCGCGCCCGACGACATGCGCCACGCCCTCGCCGCGCCGGCGCGGCTCGACGATTTCACCTTCAGTCTCGGCGCAGGGTCGGCGTCGGACTGGCGGTACTTCATCGCGCCGATGAACGGCGCGTTCGCGAACCCGTCGTTCCGAGAGCTTGGCGCCGGCGCCGGCGGGCCAACGGCCGACTGGCGGTTCAACGAGCCGGGCCTTGCGCGCATCGACGCCCGGGTCGGCGGCGCGGTGCGCTCGAAGCTCGTGCGCGTGTTCCCGACGACGCTCGTTGACCTCGCGGCCGGGCTTGGCGACGACGGCGCGCCGAGCTTCATCGACGCCGCGCCGGAGCGCGCCGACCTTGAAGGCGCCGCGGCCGGCTACGGCGTCGAGGGCGACGTTCGCTTCGCGACCTTCAACGGCTCGAAACCCGCCGACGGCGCCCAGTACTTCGTCGCGCAGGATCCCGCCCTGTCGACCGCCCTCCGCTTACGGATCGACGCGCGCCTGCGGCGCTCGGCGCCGGGCGGCGACTGGGAGCGGATGATCAATCTTCCAGGCGTCTATCTCGTCCGCTTCCGGAACGACCAGTTACGCTTCCAGGTGACGAACCGGGCGGGAGAAACGGGCAGGATCGTCGTCGACGCGCCGAGCCTCGTCGGGGCGACGTGGCGCGACCTTGCGCTCGTCTATGACGGCGTCGAGGGGCGGTTGTCGGTCGAGGTAGACGGCGCGGTCGTCGCATCGAAATCCGGCCCAACAGGGCCTATCAAGCGCGAGCCGAACCAGAAACTCTATCTCGGCGGCGAGCCTTGGGGCGCGAGCTTTAAGGGCGACGTCCAGCGCCTGACGATCAGCCGGTAGGTTCGTCCGAAGCGCCTGCGGCGCGGGCGTGGCCCCAAGCCGCGGCGGCGAGGGGGGCGACGCTCGCGCCCGTCTTCGCCGCCTCCGCCGACGAGGCGTTGCCCTGGAGCGCGCGCGCGTAGACGCCCTGCAGGATCGCGGCGATGCGGAACATGTTGTAGGCGAAGCAAAAATCGAGGTCGGGCACGCTCTCGCGCCCCGTCCGCTCGCAGTAGCGCGCGATCGCGGTCTCCATCGTCGGCAAGCCGAGAGCCTCGAGGTCGCGGCCCAGCAGTCCGCCGCGCACGCTCGCCGGAAACTTCCACGCCAGCAGAAAATACGTGAAGTCCGCCAACGGATGGCCAAGGGTCGACAGTTCCCAGTCGATGACGGCGAGGGCGCGGGGTCCGTCGTTCGCGAAGATGACGTTGTCGAGGCGGAAATCGCCGTGCACGACCGACGTCGCGTCGTCGGCGGGGATGTTCTCCGGCAGCCATTCGATGAGCCGGTCCATGTCGGCGTTCGCTTCCGTTTCGGCGGCTTTGTACTGTTTCGACCAGCGCGCGATCTGGCGTGCGAAATAGCCGTCGCGGCGGCCGAAATCGCTGAGGCCCGCCGTGTCCGGATCGATCATATGAAGGTCCGCGATCGTATCGACGAGCGCCAGGTGCAGTGGCGCGCGCGCTTCTTTCGGCTCGGCTTCAAGGCTCGCGTCCCAGAATATCCGTCCCTCAACGAAGTCCATGATGAAGAAGACGGAGCCGATCACCGCCTCGTCCTCGCAAAGTAGGAAGGTCTTCGGGACCGGAAATCCTTGCGCGCCGAGGGCGGTCATCACCCGGTGCTCGCGGTCGACGGCGTGGGCGGACGGCAGGAGGTCGCCGGGCGGCTTGCGGCGCAGGACATAGCGGCCCGACGGCGTCGTCAGGAGATAGGTCGGGTTCGATTGTCCGCCCTTGAACTTCTTGACGTCGATCGGGCCTTTGAAGCCGTCGATCCGCGCGGTGAGATAAGCCTCAAGCGCGGCCGCGTCCAACCGCAGCGCCGGCGGCGCCTCGCCAACGCCGGAGAATGCGTCCTGTTCGTTTGCGGCCATGGCCGAACCGTCCTTTCGCGAGGGTCAGGCGTTGACGAAGCCGGCGTCGTGGAAGGCGAAGAACGCCTCAAGGCAACGCGCCGGCGCCTCGATTTGCGGATAGTGGCCGATGCCGTCGAGAAGCGTTGCGCGCGGACCGTCTGCTGCGCCCGGCGCGCGCTCGCGGTAGGCGTCCAGCATCTGCGCGCCGGAGATCGGATCGTCCGCGCCAACGATCATCGCCGTCGGCGCGCGCGCTTCTTCGATCGCGCCGCCCCAGCGATCGCGCCATGTCTCGCGCTCGCCCATGTAGCGGATCAGCTTGTGGAGGATCCGGGCGCCGCCGTTCTCCAAGATCAGCGACCAGTGAGCGTCGAGCTCCGCTTCCGTCGGCTGCGAACGCTCGGCGAAGATCGTCGAAAAACTCGCTGCGAAACGCTCGCGGGTCATCAGTCGCGAGACGATCGGCCCCAGGGGCGACGCGGCGAGACGTTGGATCGGGAGCGGATGGTAAGCGCCCTGAAAGACGCCGCCATTGAGGAACGCGACGGACTTCAGATTGAAGCTCAGCGCGCGTTCATTGTGCCGCGCCAGAAGCTCCTGGGCGACCGTGTCGCCGTAATCGTGGGCCAGAACATGCGCTTCGCCGAGGCCGACGAACTCAAGAAGCGCTTCCTGGAGGTCAGCCTGGGCGAAGATCGAATAGCGCCGGCGCGTGGGCTTGTCGGACAATCCGAACCCCAACATGTCGAGCGCCAGAAGATTGAACCGCTCGGCGAGGGCGGGCCAGACCGCCGACCAGTCCCAGGACGAGGTGGGAAATCCGTGGATCAACAAAAGCCAGGGCCGGTCGTCGTCGCTTTCGCCGGAGGTCCACCAGGCGAGGCGATCGTCGCCGAAGGCGAAGCGGCGCGCGGCGTCGCGCCAGGCGGCGACGGGCCGGAGCGTCGCGGTCATCGTCCGCCTCCGGCGCGCGGGCGGCCGATGTCGGTGCGGAAGAAGCCGCCGGGCCAGTCGATCGCGTCGACGCCGGCGTAGGCGCGCGCGACCGCCTCGTCGACGTCGCGCCCGACCGCGGAGACGTTGAGGACCCGCCCGCCGTTCGCGACGACGCCGCCGTCGGGAGCGGCGCGCGTGCCGGCGTGGAAGACGACGACGCCCGTCTGGGCTTCGGCCGCTTCGAGCCCGCGGATCGGCGCGCCTTTCTCGTAAGGGCCTGGATAGCCCTCGGCGGCGAGGACGACGAGGGCGGCCGCTTCGTCCGACCACGCTGCGTCAGCCGCGGAGAGATCGCCCCGGGCGGCGGCGTCAAGGAGGGGCAGGACGTCGCTCTTCAGGAGCCGCATCAGGATCTGGCACTCCGGGTCGCCGAAGCGGGCGTTGAACTCGACGACGCGCGGCTGGTCGTCGTCGATCATCAGACCGACATAGAGAACGCCGCGATAAGGCGCCCCGCGCCGCGCCATCTCGCCGAGCACGGGCTCGACGATCGTCTCTATCGTCCGGGTCCGGACGGCGTCGGTGAAGGCCGGCGCCGGGGCGTAGGCGCCCATGCCGCCGGTGTTGGGGCCTTTGTCGCCGTCGAAGGCGCGCTTGTGGTCCTGCGCGGCGATAAGCGGCAGGGCGCGGACGCCGTCGCAAAGGGCGAAAAAGCTCGCCTCGACGCCCGGCAGGAACTCCTCGATCAGGATCTCCGCCCCCGCAGGGCCGAATTCGCCGCCGAGCATGGCTTCGGCGGCGCCGTGCGCTTCGGCGCGGGTTTCGGCGACGACGACGCCCTTGCCGGCGGCGAGGCCGTCGGCCTTGACGACGTAGGGGCCCGGGGTCTCGTCGAGGTGGGCGCGGGCGGCTTCAAGGTCGTCGAACCGCGCGTGGCGGGGGGGAGGGGGCCCCGCCGAGGATGCGAAGAACAATGAGAAAACCAAAGAACGTTAGAAACCGGCGGCCGCCCCCGCAGACCCGCAACAAGCGGA
>JBHJHE010000027.1:0-58833 GCA_050331095.1 Parvularculaceae bacterium | reverse complement strand
GTCGGGTGTTGGCTTTTGGCCCTGGCGCTGCGCGGCGGGGGGCGGCGGGGTTTTCGGCTGTTGCCCCCCCCCCCGGCGGGCGCGGCGGGCGCCGCCGACGGAAATCCTGCGCGACCGCTTTGGACCCGACCACTACATCGTCCGTTTTCAGGAGCCCGGGGCGGCCGAGGCGCTGTTCGCCCGCGACCTCCGGCGTTTCTTCCGCATGATGATGCGGCCGGGCGCGCCGAGAAGCCGCTGGGCGGAGCTCGTTCCGAAGGTCTTCGACCTTATGGGCCGTTTCTCGAGCGACGCGTCGTTCAGCGGCGACGATCTTGTAATCGACACGGACGATCTTGAGGCGTATTTGCACGCCTACGAACGATCGGGCCTCCATGGCGGGATCAATCTCTACCGCAACATCGACGCCAACAACACCGCGCGGGCCGACGCCGACCCGCCGATCGCCGCGCCGTCGCTCTATGTCGGAGCCGAAAACGACGTCTTTCTGCCGCCCGAAGGCGCGGACCCCATGGCGGCGCTCGTCCCCGATCATGAGCGCCACGTGATCCCGGACTGCGGCCACTGGATCACGCACGAAGCGCCGGACGCCCTGAACGCGATCCTCATCGACTGGCTTACGCGGCGCTTCCCCGCCTCAGCCGTCTAACGCCTCATAGACCGCGTCCAGCAATCGCTTCGGACGCGGATCGCCGACGAGGTGCGGCGACATCTTGTTCATGACGAACGCCGCGGACAGCCGCCGCGCCGGGTCGACGAGAACGCATGATCCGCCAAACCCGGCGTGACCGAACGCGTCACGGGCCGGCCCGTACCAGCCATGGTCGTTGCGCATAAGGCCTGCGGCCCAGGCGATACGAAACGGCAAAACGAGATCGTCGCCCTCGATTCTGATACGCAACGCGTCGCGAACGACGGCCGGGTCGATCGCCGGTCCGCCCGGACCCGCGCCTTCGTTGGCGAGCGGATGAACGACCGCGGCGAGCCCCCGCGCGCTCGCGTGCATGTTCGAAGCGGGAATTTCGGCGGCGAGCCAGTCCTCCCGATCGACGCGCGCAGGGCTCGACCAGGGTTTTAGGAAGGCGATCTCCTTCAACTCGGTCAGCTCGCCAAGATCGGGCGCGCGGGGCGGCTTGCGCATCTCCGCGACGCGCAGGCGCACGTCCGGACGGACGCCGCAATGAACGTCGGCTCCGTAAGCCTTGTAATGGTCTTGATAAAGAACGCCGCCGAGGCTGTCGCCCGCCGCGCGCGCGATCAGTTCGCCGACGATAAACCCGATCGTCTGCGGATGATAACCGCTCGCCTCGCCCGGGCTCCAAAGCGGGGCGAGGCGCGCCAGACGGCCGACGATTTCGCCATGGTCGAGCCAACTCGCCGGGGGCATTTCGTCCTTGAAGCCGCAGAGCCCCGCCTGGTGCGACAGCGCCATAGCGAGCGTGACGTCGCCTTTGCCGGCCGCCGCGAAGTTCGGCCAGACCCCCGCGACGGGCGCTTCGTAGTCGAGCGCGCCGTCGGAGACGAGCCGGGCGACGAGGACGGCCATGACAGCTTTGCCGCTCGAGTAGACGCAAGGCAGCGCGCCGCCGGTCCAGGGCTCGTTTCCGGCGCGATCGCGCACGCCGCCATGAAGGTCGACGACGAGATCGCCGTCGATCATCACCGAAAGCGACGCGCCGAGCCCGTCTTCAGCTTCCAGAGCCTCCCGGAGCCTTGTTCGTACGCCCGCGAAACGCGACGACGCCGCCCCGTCGACCGCGCTGGACCCGTCAGTCGTCAAAACGCGCAGGCGAAGGCCGACTGGGCGACCGCGCCGGCGATGCGCGGATCGTCGATACGCAACAGGGCGTCGAGCCCCTCGCCCGCGGTCTCGGCGCGGTTCACGCCGTCCAGGAACCGCGCGAGCTCAACAAGTTGGCCGCCGTCGAGCCGGTCGCCCAGCTCGCCGGCGACACAGCCCGCCCGTTTCGGCGACACGCCGATGCCGTTCAACTGACTTTCGATCCGGGCTTCGGAGGCGGTGGCGCAGGCGGTCAGCGCGCCTAGCGACGCGCCCAAAATCGCAAACCGACGAACCGTCGAACGTGATGTCGTCATTGGAAGATCCCCTTAGGTCGCGCGACCACATACTAGAGCATAACGTTTTCTGATTGAATCAGTTGGATGCTCTAGATTCTAGGGTTTGAGCGCCTGAAACGGTCTTCGCCCGGTCCAAGCTGAACGCCCGGCGCTCTAGCGACGCGCATGCCGCCGAGCGGCGCGCATACCTAGCGGGAATACCACCGAAACGTCGAGCGCGCGACCGTCGGCGATCCGTCGCCAGCGGCCGCGCGCGAATCAACGACGTTCCGCTTACTTCTTGACCTGGGACCAGATCGCCCGGCTCGACCAGTAGAGCACGCCGCAAAGAACGACGAGGTAGGCGACGGTCATCACGCCGAGCCGCTTGCGCGCCTCCAACTTCGGTTCGGCGGCCCACATCAGGAACTCGACGACGTCCTTCGCATACTGATCGACGGTCTCGGGCGGTTCCTCGTCGGCGTAGTCGACGATGCCGTCGACGAGCGGCGAGGCCATGGCGAATACGCCGCCCTTCGGCGCCTCGACGCCGTCGGCGATGTGACCTTCCTCGTCGACGTACTCCGGCTTCAGAAGGGGCGTCACGTCCCCGGGATAGTAGGGGTTATAGTATTGGCCGGCGGGCACTTCGATGCTCGGCGGCGGCGTCTCGTACCCGGTCAGCAGGCTGTAGATGTAATCAGCGCCATGATGGCGCGCCTTAACGAGAAGCGACATGTCCGGCGGCAACGCGCCGCCGTTGGCGAGGCGAGCGACCTGCTCGTTCGGGTAGGGATTGGGCAGGCGATCCGACGGCGTCGCCGGGCGGTCGAACATCTCGCCGAACTCATCCGGCCCGTCCTGAACCGTGTACTCCGACGCGATCTGCTTAACGATCGGGTTGTCGTTCGGGTTGGAGCAATCAACCGTATCAGGCACGCCTGACGGGCACTCGTTCAGATAGAACGGTCCGCCCTTCTGTCCTAGATTGCGGAACGAGACGAGATCCATCGAGTGGCAGCCGGAGCAAACCGTCCGGTAAACCTGGTAGCCGCGCTGGAGGGCGTTCGGGTCGTAACTGCCGAACGCCCCGTCGAAATGCCAGTGGCCGTGCTTCAGCTCTTTCGTCTCGCCGCCAGCCGCGTGCGCGGAACCGATCAGCGCCGCCGCGGCGAGCGCGACCGTCATTGCAAGCTTTTTCATCGCGAAGATCCTCTCAGCTTACTCGGCCGGCTGCGCCACGGCGCCGCCCGACGGCGCGGGCTCTAATTTTTTCGTCACCGAGTCCGCGATCGAGCGCGGCAACGGCGACGGCGTCTCCATCACGCCGAGAAGCGGCAAGATGAGCAGGAAGAACGCGAAATAGTAAGCTGTGCAAATCTGCGCCCAGAGCACATACGCGCCTTCCGCCGGCTTGCCGCCGAGATAACCGAGCGCCAGACAGGCGACGACGAACAGCCAGAAGTAAAGCTTGGCGATCGGACGATAGCGCATCGAGCGCACTTTCGACGTGTCGAGCCAGGGCAGAACGAACAGCACCAGGATCGATCCGAACATGGCGATAACGCCGCCAAGCTTTGACGAGATCGGCCCGATGTCGAACGTTATCGCGCGCAGGATCGCGTAGAACGGCAGGAAGTACCATTCGGGCACGATGTGCGCCGGCGTCGAAAGCGGGTTCGCCTGAATATAGTTGTCGGGATGGCCAAGGGCGTTCGGCTTGAAGAAGACGAACACCGCGAAGAGCAGGAGGAACACCGCGATCGCGAAACCGTCCTTCACCGTATAGTACGGGTGAAACGGAACGGTGTCTTTCTCGACGTTTTTCACCTCAATGCCGGTCGGGTTGTTGTTGCCCGGCACATGCAGCGCCCAGATGTGCAGCGCGACGACGCCGGCGATCGCGAACGGCATCAGATAGTGCAACGAGAAGAACCGGTTCAATGTGGCGTTGTCGACGGAAAACCCGCCCCATAGCAGCGTGCGGATTGAATCGCCGACGACCGGGATCGCGGAGAACAGGTTGGTGATCACCGTCGCGCCCCAATAGCTCATCTGCCCCCAGGGCAGCACGTAGCCCATGAACGCCGTGGCCATCATCAGAAGGAAGATCACGACGCCGAGAATCCACAGAAGCTCGCGCGGCTCTTTGTACGAACCGTAATAAAGCCCGCGGAACATGTGCAGATATACGGCGATGAAGAACATCGACGCGCCGTTGGCGTGAACGTATCGCATCAACCAGCCATAGTTCACGTCGCGCATGATGTGCTCGACGCTCTCGAAAGCGTGGTCGACGTGCGGCGTGTAGTGCATCGCGAGGATGACGCCGGTCAGGATCTGAACGACGAGACAGATCGCGAGGATGCCGCCGAACGTGTACCAGTAGTTGAGGTTTTTGGGCGTCGGGAAATCGACGAACGAATCGTAGGCCAACCGAACGATCGGCATACGGTCGTCGATCCATTTTTCGACGCCCGTCTGCGGTTTGTAGGTGCTCTCGTGAGCCATGGGGCTTCCTTCCGAAACTCTTTAGGGCGTCAACCGATTTTGATCAGCGTGTCGCTGACGAACTCATAGGGCGGCACGGCGAGGTTCTCCGGCGCCGGGCCTTTGCGGATCCGGCCGAGGGTGTCGTAATGCGAGCCGTGGCACGGACAGAACCAGCCGTCATAGTCGCCCTTCGCCTCGCCTTGCGCGGTGCCGAGGGGAATGCAGCCGAGATGGGTGCAAACGCCCACGATGACTAGCCATTCGGGCCGCGCCCGGCCGTCTGCGGCGGTGACGCGCGCATCCGCGGTGGCGTCGGCGCCGGAGGCGTTGTCGTTGCGCGCGTTAGCATCCTTCAGCGCCGAAACGGGCGTTTCGTTCGCTTTGGCGATCTCCGCTTCGGAGCGGCGGCGGATGAAGACGGGCTTGCCCTGCCAGAAAACCTTGATCGCCTGACCGACCTCGATCGCGGAAAGGTCGACCTCCTTCGTCGCGAGGGCGAGCACGTTCGCGGCTGGGTTCATCTGGTGCACCAGCGGCACCACGACCGCCGCGCCCCCTACCGCCGCGGTCGAGCCTGCCAGCAGGTGGATGAAATTGCGGCGGGTCGGCTCTTCGCCCGAACCGCCCGTGCCCTCGCCCGCGATGGCCTCTGTCGTTGCGCTCATGCCCAATCCCGTTCTTGAAGTTCACTTGCATCGTACTTAGCGAGGCTCGACCGGCCGACTTATGCGGCCGGTGGTCGCGAAGCCGTCGCAGCGTTACGAGCTTGTAAATGACCCGCTTCGCCTCGCAAGGCATTACGCAGGCGCGCGCAAATGGATCTTGTGCTCTTCCGACCGGAAATCGCTCAGAACGCAGGCGCGGCGACCCGCGCGGCCGCCTGCTTCGAGGCCGGGCTCCACATCATCGAGCCTTGCGGGTTCCCGCTCGACGCCAGGGGGTTCCGCCGCGCCGCGCTGGACTACGGCCTTCTCGCGCCGCCGGTCCGACACGCGAGCTGGCGCGCCTTTGAAAAAAGCGAGGCGCGCGCGGGTCGGCGGCTCATTCTGTTGACGACGAAGGCCGCGGCGTCGATCTGGTCTTTCGACTTCGCAGATACGGACCTCATTATGGTGGGTCAGGAAAGCGCCGGCGCGCCAGACGAGGTCCACGCGGCCTGCGACGCTTCTTTGCGCATTCCGATCGCGCCGGCCGCTCGCTCCCTGAACGCCGCGACCGCCGCGGCGATCGCCCTCGCCGCCGCCCGACGACCGCTTCCCGACGAAAGGATCCCATGACGAGCGACGACCTGACGACCCGCAAAGACGCCGCCAAAGCCTGGTTCGAAGAGCTGCGCGACCGCCTGTGCGCCGCGTTCGAAAAGCTCGAAGACGCCGCCGGGACGCCCTATGGCGACGCGCCGCCCGGCCGGTTCGAGCGCACGCCCTGGACCCGCGGCGAGGACGGCTCGGACGAGGGCGGCGGCGTTATGGCCATGCTGCGGGGCCGCGTGTACGAAAAAGCTGGGATACACGCGTCGACGGTCTACGGCGAATTCGCGCCGGAGTTCCGCAAGCAGATTCCCGGCGCGGAAGACGACCCGCGCTTCTGGGCCTCGGGCGTTTCGCTCATCGCGCACACGCGCAATCCGCATGCGCCGTCGGCGCACCTCTACACGCGGATGATCGTAACGACGAAGACGTGGTTCGGCGGCGGCGGCGACCTGAACCCGATGCTCGACCGCTACCGCGGCGCCGACCATGCCGACACGGTCGATTTCCTGGCCGCGTTCGAAGGCGCGTGCGCGAGGCACGACGAAACCTATTTTCCGCGTTTCAAGGAATGGTGCGACGAGTACTTTTTCTTGCCCCACCGCGGCGAGCCGCGCGGCGTTGGCGGCATTTTTTTCGACCGGCTCGAAACTGGCGACTGGGACGCCGACTTCGCATTTACCCGGGACGTCGGGCTCGCTTTCCTGGAGGCGTATCCCAAGTTGGTCGCTCGCCGCATGGACGCGCCGTGGACCGACGCCGACCGGCGCGAACAGTTCGCGCGGCGCGGGCGCTATGCGGAATTCAACCTGCTCTACGATCGCGGCACGACGTTCGGCCTGAAGACCGGCGGCAACGTCGAATCGATCCTGTCGTCCCTGCCGCCAATGGCGACCTGGGCCTGAACGGGCTGCGGCGTAAACAAACGGAACGGATAAAAAAAATCGCGCCCTGCGGATCCGCAGGGCGCGATCGGTTTCCTCCCAAGGTTCAGGAAACCTGCGCGACTTATTGTTGTTAGTCGCCGCGCATGCCGGAAAGCCCGAAAATCGTCGTCAACAGGCCGCCGCCTCCGGCGACGTAAGCGCCCCACTGGACGCCGGCGATGCCCTCGTCGGAGCCCATCGACTGCAAGACATAAAACGCGATTGCGCCGATGATCACAACGCCGGCGACCGTCGTGACGAAACTTGTGATCCGCCCGATAAAAGGCACCAGCCCGATGACGCCCAACGCGGCGGCGACCGCAGCGATAAAAATCGCGAAGAACACGGAGAGGCCCTTGAGGCCGCTCTCCGGCGCGCACTCGTCGACGAGCGAAAAGTCGCCGCCCAGCCAGCAGTCGATAGACTTCTTCGTGTAGTCGTAACCGGTCAGTTGAACGACGCCCCCGCCGATCTCCGATCCCTCGACTTTGTCGCCGAACACCGGTGCGAACAGCAGAATCGCGATCACCGCCAGCGGCAGCAGCACCCGAATCATATCGACCCCCGTCAAACCCGTTGCGTCGATCGGCTTTAAGAGATTGTTAGGACGAAGTGAAGCGGCGGTTCGGCAACAAGGCGGGGAACTTCGTCGAACCGACCCGAGCTTCGCGCGGGAGGAAGATCCATGTCGACGTTCAAGCTTGCGGCGATCCAGGCTGCGCCGGTCCTATTCGACAAAACGGCCTCGACCGAGAAGGCCTGCGGGCTTATCCGCGAGGCGGGCGCGGCGGGCGCCGACTTCGCCGTTTTCGGCGAGACCTGGCTCCCCGGCTATCCCTTCTGGGTGGAGCACGGCGTCGTCGACCTCACCTGGGAGGCGAGCGCGGCCTACCTGGAGAACGCCATCGATCTCGACGGCCCTGAGGCGGCCGCGCTCTGCGACGCGGCGCGGGAGGGCGGCGTCGACGTCGTCATCGGCGTCGCCGAACGCGACCCCCACAGCCAGGGCACGGCCTATTGCTCGGCGGTCTCCATCGGGCGGGAGGGCCGCGTTCTGGGGCGTCACCGCAAGCTGAAGCCGACCCACGCGGAACGCATCATCTGGGGCGACGGCGACGGCGCGGGCCTCACAGCCTACGATCGCCCCTATGCCCGCACGAGCGCGCTCAATTGCTGGGAGCACCAGATGATGCTGCCGGGCTACGCGCTTGTCGCACAAGGAACGCAGGTGCACGCCGCCTTGTGGCCGGGCTGGGAGAAAGCCCCCTCGCCGGCCGATTACTGCTGGGCGCGGCAACTCGTTCTCTCGCGCGCCTTCGCGAGCCAGGCCGCCGCTTACGTCGTTTGCGCCGCGGGCCTTCGGCGCGCCTCGGACGTGCCGGCGCGCTGGCGGCCGCTCGGAACTTGGGAGCACACCGGACAATCGGCAATCATCGATCCGCGCGGAGAGATCATCGCCGGCCCGCTTGACGGCGACGGGATCCTTTACGCGGACGGGTCGCTGGACGTGGTCCGCGCCGCGAAGGCGGCCTGCGACGTCGCCGGCCATTACAGCCGCCCCGACGTCTTCGACTTCCGCGTCGACCGGCGGCTCCGCGAGACCGTCCGGTTCGAGGACGCGCCTGGCGCAACGGCTGAAACCGACGCGGAAACGCCAGTCGATTGAAGAGGTTACGACCTAGTCTTCGAACCCGTCGCGAAGCCGCTCGAGAGCCGATTCGATCCGCGACAGGCCTTCAAGCAGCGCCGCGTCATGGGCCCGTCGACGGGCCTCCAGAGCCTCGATCCGCTCGGCGAGCCGCGCCGCGCCGGCGCGGGCCGCCTCGAGATCGGCCTGCGCCGCGACGAGCGCCCGGGCGGCCTCGTCGCGCGGCGTTGCCGCGTTCTCGTCGTTCGCGGACGCGGGCTCGGAAACGATCGGCGGCGCCTCGCCGTCGGCTTCTGCGGGCGCCTCGAGCGCCAGCGCAGCGGCCCGGTCGGCGTGGAACGCCGCGGCGCCGGCCGTCTCGCCGGCCGCGCGCGCCTCTTCGATCATTCGGGCAGGATCGCCGTTGGCGAGAGGGTCGCCTGCAAGCGCCTCATCGTCAAAATCCACGCCATCGCGCACCGACGGCGCCTCGTGCAGGCGGCCCCGCTCGGCCTCAATCGCTTTGGCCACGTCTTCGATGGTGGCGCCGCCGGGGCCGTCCGGCGTCTCGATCGTCGCGGCCGCCGCAGGCGACGCGCGGCGCGCCCGCAAGCGATCGAAAACGCTTGCGAACGGTTCGCCGGCCCCGTTTTCGCGCTCCTCTCCGCCCATCCTGTCGCCCTCCGTCGCCGCCAACGTCGGCAATTCGTCGAAGAGGCTAGCAAGAAGCGTGCGCGCGCGGGACGCGTCGTCGCCGAGCGATCCATTCTGGGTCGTCCGCCGCGCGGCGAGACAGGCGGCGACGATCGGGCCAGGCGCCCCACGGGTCGCGAGGCGAAGCCGCCGGCGGGCGTCGGGCGCGATGGTTTCCGCGCTGACGCCCAACGCCGACGCGGTAAAGCGAACCACCTCGTCCTCATCAAGCGGCCCCAGTCCATGACGTGCGACCACCCGGCGGGCCAGACCCGCGAGCGGCGCGCCCGACAACGCCTCGGCGAGGATCGGCCGCCCCAGAAGCAACGCCGCAGAGGAGGAGCCAGCCAGCCGGTCCCCGACGCCGGCAAGCGCCGCGATCGAAGCGGCGTCGGCGTCGTCGATCGCGACGACCACCCGGCGGCCGCCGCCGGGCGCGAACGCCGCGTCCAGCCGCGCCGCCGCGGACGCTGCGTCTAACGCGCGTCCGTCGAGCGTGCGCAGGGCGACGCGTTCGCTATCGATCTGCGAGGCGAGCCGGCGGAGGCAGGCCGTCTTGCCGGCGCCCGCCGGGCCGAACAAAACGACCGCGCCGTCGCCTCGTTTGACGCCGTAATGGAGATAGGCGAGCGCCTTGGCGTGGGCTCGGCTTGCGAAGAACGGCGGGCCGTCTCTGGCCTCGCCGGGCCCCGCCTCAGACGCGTTGGAAGCGTCCGCGCCCATCGCGCCTAAAAGTCGACGGTCAGCCCGACCGTGACGACGTTCTCGCTGAATTCGAGCACCGGCTCCGGAGAGAACCGGTTCGTGTGCGAATACTGACCAAAAGCGGCGACGTTCTTGAAGAAGCGATAGCGCGCGCCGATGCGCCCGCCGACGGTGGTCGTCTCGCCGTTCGTCTGCACGAGCCCGGCGCACAGCGCCGCCTCGCTGAAAACGGGTGTCGCAACGACGCCGAAGAACGAAGGGTTGTCGAGGCACGACTGCAGATCGACCGACGTGTCGGCGAAGCGCAGGAACGCGTCGCCAAACGCCGTCAGCCGCCGCGACAGGCGGTGTTCGCCAAACACCGACGCCGTGGCGGTCTGAATCTCGCGAAACGAAAAGTCTTCGTCCTGGTAGGAAATCCGCCCGCCAATGAAGCCGCGGTCCAACACCCCGAACAAAGAGCCGGACGCGCGGGTCGTAGCCGCGACGCCGACGGCGCGCGCGGAGATGCGCCCCCCGGCCCGCGCCGAGCTTGAAACGATCCCTTCCGGCGACTGGCCCTCGCCCTCGCGAACGCTGTCGGCGAAACGCAGGATACGCCGCTGCAAGCTCGAAAAACTGACGTTGGCGTTTTGCGCGCGGGAGCGAAAGTCGCGGCCGGCGTCGGCCACGAAATAAATCCGCTCACTGAAATTGTATCGAAATTGGGCGTTGATGAAGCCCTCGCCGAAGCGATCGCCGTATTCGAGGCGAAGGTTCGTCTTGCGGCCGGGGCGCGCGCGAAAACCGGCGCGCCAGAAAAAACCGGACAACTCGTCGGCCGGAATGAGCTCCGGCGGCGCGTCGGAGCGGATCTCGTCGAACCCAACCGCGCCGGTGACCGCAAAGCGCGTCGCAAGCGCGTATTCGATGTCCCCGACGACCGTGCCTTGCTCGTACTGAAAATCGTCGAGCGCCAAGGATCCGGTCTCGTCGACGCGCGAGCCCGTGGCGGCGATCCCGATCTGCAGACGTTCGTACGCCGGGCCTGTGTTGAAGGCCGCCGTCACTTGCTGCGACCGGGAATCGGTCAGCAGGCCCGCCGTCTGCCCGACATTGTCCTGATCGGTGAAGGCCTGCGAATACCGATACCGCAGTTCCGCGACCGCGCCGGACGGAAACTCGCGATTGAGGTACGGACTGAGCTGGAAGCTGTTGACGTTCACGCGCTGATTGCGCGCGGCGTTGACGTTCCGTGAAAAGGCGGCGTTGTCGCCGACGAGCTGTCGCGTCGTCTCGCCCGCCACGTCGAGGTAGGCGATGTTCTCCGCGATCGTCGCCGTGCCGGCCCCGCCCAGGTTCTGGTTGACGACGAAGTCGGCCTCGTCGGTCAGCAGCGAGAAATCGAGATCGCCGCTGGCGACGCCCGTGAACCGCTTGGTCGAAACGATGCCGCTGGCGCTGAAGAGCGTCGACAAAACGAACTCGCCGTTCTCGTTCGGCGACGGCGCCAGATTAATGTTGTCGCTGTAAGCCGCCTGTGGGCTGACCGTCAGCGCGCCGCCGAGATAGTTGTTCGAGAAGGTAAGCTGCGTCCGGTCCTCGTCGCGGAACTGCGCCTCGGCCGTCGTTCCCAAAGCGCCGTTGAGGGCTATCGCCGCAACGCCGGGCGCGATCGCCGCCGCGACGCCCTTGCGCGCCGTCTGACCAATCATTATATCGCGCACCGCCATCCGCGAGCCCCCGCCCTAAAACCCAACCTAAAACACCGACTCCGGAATGAGGATCACGTCGCCCGGCAACACCGGCACGTTAGCTGTGATTTCGCCCTTGCGCAGCAGATCGTCGAGCCGCAGCCGATAGGACTGACGCTCCTCGCCGGCGCCGCGGATGAGCACCGCTTTGTTGCCGGCCGCGAACTCCGTCAGCCCGCCGACTGAAACCATCACGTCGAGCACGGTCATGCCCGATTGGAAAGGCAGCGCCACCGGACGTTGCGCCTCCCCAAGAACGCGCACCTGCTGGTCGAAGGTCGACGTGAAGTTCGAGACGATCACGGTCACCTGCGGCGTGCGGACATATTGTTTGAGGACGCCTTCAAGGTCTTTTGCGAGGCGGGTCGGCGTTTTGCCCGCGGCCACCATGTCCTCGACGAGGGGCGGCGATATCCGCCCGTCGGGCCGCACCGTCACCTGGGTCGACAACTCCGGCGCGCGCCACACGAAGACTTCGATCTGATCGAGCGGGCCGATCAAATATTCCGGCGACGCTTCGGCGGCCGTCGACGTCGTCGTCGGCGCGGCGGCGAGCTTGTCGGAGCCGAAAAGGTCGCCGGTCTCGCACGCGGCGAGGCCCAAAGCTGCGAGAACGCCGGCGGCGAGGCGGGCCGCAGCGCCGATCCGTTCAGCGACGGCGTCGAACAGTAAGCTCATGTCGGCGATCCTTCCGCTTCTTGCACGCGACCCACGGCTGGTGCGCTGATTCTGAAACCGCCCGCCATCGAAAGCGCTTCGCGTCTTATAGCGCCAACGCGCCTTGCGGCGAACAGGCGCTTAACCCCGCCTTAAAGCCCGAGGTCTAACGCGAAAGCCGCGATTAACCATATCGAGGCGTCTTCCATGTCGACCGTCGACCTTGCGCGCGCCGCTTTCGCGCTCATCGCCGTTCTGGGGCTCATCGCCCTCGCCGCGCTCGCCGGCCGACGGCTGCGCGCCGGCGACGACGGAACGCGGCGATTGCGACTCGTCGAAACCCTCGCCCTCGACGCCAAGCGCCGGCTCGTCGTCGTGCGCTGGGGCGCGCGCGAGCACCTGATGGCGATCGGCCCCGACACCTTCAGCCTCGTCGCCGCCGAAGCCCCTGCGGCTAAGCCCCCGTCCGCCGAGGCGAACGATCCCGCGGATGCGCCCGTCGAGGCTGACGCCGCGCCGCCACCGGCGGGCCTCCTCTCCGACGAGCTGCTGCTCCACCGCGGCGACGCGGCCCGGGCGCGCGCAGCGCGCAAAGCAGAAGCCCTGCGCGCCGATGACGACCGCCTGCGCGCGACGCCGCTCGACGCATGATCCGGTCTCCGCGTTTTCCAGCGATGGGGCGTCTTCTCATAGCGTTCGCCGGGGCGTCGTTGGCGATGGCGCTCCTCGCCGCGCCCGCCGCGGCGCAAAGCGTGACCCTCGACCTCGGCGGCGACGGCGAGGCCGGCGGCGTCGCGAGCCGCGCCTTGCAGCTTTTCCTGTTGCTGACGGTTCTGTCGCTGGCGCCGTCGATCCTCATCATGATGACGTCGTTCGTGCGCATCGTCGTCGTTCTGTCGCTACTGCGCACCGCGATCGGGATCCAACAGAGCCCGCCAAACCCGGTGATCGTCTCACTCGCCCTCTTCCTGACGGCGTTCGTCATGGCGCCGACCTTCGAGGAGGCTTACTCCGCCGGCGTCGCGCCCTTCGTCGCCGAGGAGGCGACGATCGAAGAGGCCGCGCCGAAAGCCCTCGGCCCCTTCAAGGACTTCATGCTGAGCCAGACGCGCGAGAAGGACCTCGCGCTCTTTCTCGACATGGCGGACCTCGAGCCGGAGACGCCCGAGGCGACGCCGCTCCACGTCGTCGCGCCGGCCTTCATGATCTCGGAGCTGCGGCGCGCGTTCGAAATCGGCTTTCTCGTTTTCGTCCCGTTCCTGATCATCGACCTCGCGGTCTCGTCCATCCTGATGGCGATGGGCATGCTCATGCTGCCGCCGATCGTCATCTCCTTGCCGTTCAAGCTGATCTTCTTCGTCCTCGTCGACGGCTGGCGACTGGTGAGCGGCAGCCTCGTCGAGAGCTTCATTCCAGGATAGGGCTGGACCGATTACTTCTTCGCCCGGCGCGCGGCGTCGAGGGCGAGACCGGTCCATTTGCGCAGCTCCGTCTCGTCGTCGAAGACGGCGTCCGGCGCGGCGTAGTAGTTCATGCGCATCATCTCGCCCTCTCCGCTCTCATAGCAGAACTGGGCGAGGCCGGCGCGCTCGAAGGTCCGGCGGGTTTCTTTGTCGGCTTTCAGGAAAACGCCGCCGTCGTCGAGGATCGCGAAGAAGAGGTCGTCGCAGTAAACGCCGGCGCCGCCGAACATGCGCCGAACGCGGATCTCGCCGAGGGGCGCGAAGAGGTCCTTCGCCTGGTCGATGTCGGCGTTCGAGACCGCCACGGGCGCTATAGGGCTGGCTCGTCGACCTCGGCGGCCGGCGTGATCGTCACGCTTTCGCCGCAGCCGCAGGCGTCCGTCTGGTTCGGATTGTTGAATACGAAGCGCTGGGA
Source organism: Parvularculaceae bacterium (assembly GCA_050331095.1). Taxonomy (GTDB): domain Bacteria; phylum Pseudomonadota; class Alphaproteobacteria; order Caulobacterales; family Parvularculaceae; genus MED-G105. The sequence goes on along the minus strand of JBHJHE010000027.1, from coordinate 44,813 downwards.
GAGCTTCTCGGCGACGAAGTCGACCTCAGTCCCGAGCAGGAAAAGGATCGCCTTCGGATCGATCAGGATCCGGATCCCGTTGTCGTCGACGATCTCGTCGAGAGGACCCGCCTCGCGGGCGTAGTCCATCGTGTACTCCATGCCGGCGCAGCCGCCGTTCTTCACGCCGATCTTGACGCCGACGAACTCGTCCTCGGCAGCGTCCATGATCGTCCGCATGCGCGCGGCGGCGGCGTCGGTCAAGGTGATCGGTTTCGGTCGCGCGCGACGGGCCATCACATCCACCCCAGTTCCAGCTTCGCTTCGTCGGACATTCGCTCCGGCGTCCAGGGCGGGTCGAACGTCATGTTCACTTTCACGTCGTCGACGCCGTCGACGCCGCGGACCGCATCCTCGACCCAGCCCGGCATTTCGCCGGCGACCGGGCAGCCGGGCGCCGTCAACGTCATGTCGATCGTCAGGAGACGCTCGTCGGAGAGATCCACTTTGTAGATCAGCCCCAGCTCGTAAACGTCGACCGGGATTTCGGGATCATAAACGCTTTTGAGGCCCTTCACGACGTCGGCCGTGATGCGCTGGAGCTCAGGCTCCGCCAGCGGCGCTGCCGGCGCACCCGCAGCGGCGGTCGCCGCGATCTCCGGCGCGTTCTCCGGCGCGGCCGCAACGGCCGGCGTCGCCTCAGGCGGCTCAGTCGATCGCCCCGGGGCGAGATCGATCACGTCGCGCATTTTGTCCATCAGTCGGCCCAACATCGTTCTTGGCTCGCTACTTAAGCAAATCGTGGGTCTTTTGAAGCCCGGCGACGAGCGCCTCGACCTCGTCGTGGGTGTTGTAGGCCGCGAAGCTCGCCCGGCTCGTCGCCGTCACGCCGAGGCGCTTCATCAGAGGCTGGGCGCAATGGTGGCCGGCCCGAACGGCGACGCCGGAGCGATCGAGGATCGACGAGACGTCATGGGGATGGGCGCCGTCGACGCCAAAGCAGACGATGGGCGCCTTGTCGGGCGCCCGACCGTAAAGCGTGACGAAGTTGAGCTTGCGCAGCGCCTCCGCGGCGTGGCCCGCAAGTTCGGCCTCGTGGGCCGCGATGGCGTCGAGCCCCGTCCGCGCCATCCAGTCGACCGCAGCGCCGAGGCCGATGGCCTCCGCGATCGGCGGGGTGCCCGCCTCAAAGCGCTGCGGAGCGTCCTGATAGGTGACGCGATCGGTTTCGACGACGTCGATCATCTCGCCGCCGCCGCGATAGGGCGCCATAGCGTCGAGGAGCGACTTCTTGCCGTAGAGCGCGCCGATCCCGCTCGGGCCGTAAAGCTTATGGCCGGTGACGACATAGAAGTCGGCATCGATGTCGGCGACGTCGACCCGTCCGTGCACCGCCGCCTGACAGCCGTCGAAAAGGATTTTCGCGCCGTTCTCGTGGGCGATGGCGGCGAGCTCCTTCGCCGGCGTCGGCGCGCCGAGGACGTTCGACATATGCGACAGCGCGACGAGTTTCGTGCGGGGGCTGAACGCCGCTCGGTAGGCGTCGAGGTCGAAGCGGCCGTCGTCGTCGACGTCGAGCCATTTGAGGACGGCGCCTTTCCGCTCCCGGAGGAGATGCCAAGGCACGATATTGGCGTGGTGCTCCATGACCGAAAGAATGATTTCGTCGCCCTCGCCGATCTCGCCCTCGCCAAGGCTGTAGGCGACGAGGTTGAAAGCGTCCGTGCCGCCGGCCGTGAAGACGATCTCGTCGGGCGAGCCGGCGCCCAGAAACCGGGCGACCTTGCCCCGCGCCGCTTCGTAAGCCTCGGTCGCTTCGTTCGACAGAAGATGCAGGCCGCGGTGAACGTTGGCGTAGGAATGATCCATCGCGCGGGCGACCGCGTCGAGGACGGCGCGCGGCTTTTGCGCCGAAGCGGCGTTGTCGAGATAAACGAGCGGCTTGCCGTAGGCTTCGCGCGTCAGGATCGGAAACTGATCGCGAACCGCGTCGACGTCGAAAACGGTCGGGCGTTGTCCGTCAGCCATAGGCCTCCTCCAGCCACGCGGCGATGAGCGCGCGCAGAGCGTCCGCTGCAGGCCCCTCCGCGAGGCCGTCGAACGCTTCGCGGATGAACGCCTCGACGAGCAATCGGCGCGCGGCGCTCGCTTCAAGACCGCGCTGGCGCATATAGAAAAGCGCGGCCTCATCTAGGGCGCCCGACGTCGATCCGTGGGCGCATTCAACGTCGTCGGCGTAAATCTCCAGCTCGGGCTTGTGGTTCGCCTCCGCGCGGTCGGACAGCAACAGAGCGTCGGCGGACATTCGCGCGTCCGTTTTCTGGGCCGCGCGTTCGACGAAAAACTTGCCCTGGAACACGGCTCGCGCCGTCTCCGCAACGGCGGACTTCCAGACCTGACGGGCCTCGCACGCGGGCGCCGCGAACTCGATCCGGCTCGTTTGGTCCGCATGCCGTGCGCCGCCGAGCAGCGCAGCGCCCGAGAGCCGCGCCGCGGCGCCCGCGCCCTCGAACCGCAACCGCGTTTCAAGACGCGCCAGCTTGGCGCCGAAGGCGAGCGTCGTTTGCGCAAACCGCGCGTTCTCGCCGACGACGACGTCGAACACCGAAGCGAGCGTCGCCATCTCGCCCCCGGACTGCAGAACCACGCGCTCCAGCGCAGCGCCCGCGCCGAGCGTCGCGCGACCATGGCCGTTGGCGAACGCTCCGTCCGCGGCGTCGAACTCCTCAAAAAAGCGCGCGCGCGCGCCCTCGCCGACGTCGATCGCAATCGCGGCGTGGGCCTCGCCGGCCGCTGCGGCGCGCAGAAGGATCGGCCGCGACACGTCAACGCCCGGCGCTATGGCGATGCGCACGACGCGCGGCGCCAAGGCGTCCGCGATCGCCGCCAGCGGATGACCTTCCGCGTCGACGGCGCGCGGCGCCTCGGCCCGGATCGTCACGCCATCGGGCGCCGGTCGCTCGAACGCGTCGGCGAAGACGTCGACGACATAAGCGTCAGCCGCCGCGAACGCGCTCTCCCGCGTAATCGCTCCGGCGGCGGACGGCGCCTGGCGCAGGGCCGCGCGCACGTCCGTCCACTTCCATTCCTCGACGCGGCGATGGGGCAGGCCGCGCCCGGCCAGCGCCGGCGCGCGGGCGGCGAGATCAGCCTCATAGTCCGTTTGCGCAGCGACGTTCACGCAGCCTCCGTGTACTTGTCGTAGCCAGACGCCTCGAGTTCCGCAGCGAGGTCCGGCCCGCCCGACGCCACGATCCGACCGCCAGCGAGAACATGCACCGCGTCCGGCTTCACATAGTCGAGCAGGCGCTGATAGTGCGTGATCACCAGAAACCCGCGCGATTCGTCGCGCAGGTCGTTGACGACGTCGCCGACCATTTTGAGCGCGTCGATGTCGAGCCCGGAATCCGTCTCGTCCATGATGCAGAAGCGCGGCGCGAGGAGCGCCATCTGTAGCATCTCCATGCGCTTCTTCTCGCCGCCGGAAAAACCGACATTAAACGGACGTTTGATCTTTTCATCGGCGAGGCCGACAAGCTTCGCCTTTTCGCGCACGGCCTTCAGAAAATCCGCCGCGCTGACCTCTTCTTCGCCGCGCGCCGCGCGCTGGGCGTTGAGCGCCGTGCGGATGAAGTTCATCGTCGCGACGCCGGGGAGCTCCATCGGATGCTGGAACGAGAGAAAAAGCCCCTTCGCAGCGCGCGTCTCCGGCTCCAGTTCGAGAAGGTTCTCCCCGTCGAGATAAACAGACCCGCCGGACACTTTGTAATCGTCGCGGCCGGCGACGACGTGCGAAAGCGTCGACTTGCCAGAGCCGTTCGGGCCCATCAGCGCGTGCACCTCGCCGGCGGGAACCTCCAGGCTGAGGCCCTTGAGGATCTCCGCGCCGTCGACCGACGCCTGCAGGTTTTCAATCTTTAGCATGCCAATCATTCCTCCGTCGCGCGAACCGCGACGCACTGGATTTCAACGCGCGCGTCAAGCGCGAGGCCGGCGACCGCCACGGTCGCGCGCGCGGGCTTCGGCCCGGGAAAGCTTTCGACGTAAGCGCCGTTGAACGCCGCGTAGTCCTTCATGTCGGCGAGAAAGGCCGTACACGACACGACGTCGCTAAGGGCCGCGCCGAGCCCCGCCAGCGTGCGCGCCATGTTGTCGAGCGTTTGACGGGTCTCGCCGGCGACGCCGCCCTTGGCGAGTTCGCCCGTCGCCGGGTCGCGGCCAAGATGGCCCGCAAGGTAGATCGTCTCGCCAACGACGACGGCTGACGAAAAAGGCGCGCTTTCAGGCAGGCCCGGCGCGTTGTAGCGCTGCGGCGCGGCGAGCGCGCCGGTCGCCGCGAGAGCGAGGATCGCCGCTCGTATGATCATTCCGAAGTCCCCGTTTTTGGTTCGACGATTAGGTACACGGTCGTCGTCTCGCCGACATTGAGCGCTTCGTGCCAGGCGACGCCGTCGGACCACCACGACGCGCCCGCACGCGTCTCGATCGTCCTGACGCCATCGGCGTCCGTCACGCGCATCGTTCCGCCTTCCAGGATGTAGCCGAAATGCGGCGCGTGATAGTGGCGCTCGTGGCCGACGCCCGGCGCGAAGGAGCATCGCAAGGCGCGCGCCGCCGGCGTTTCGCGCAACAGTTCGCACACGGGCGCGCCTTCCCAGCCCGCTGCGAGCGGGTCGGGCGGAGCGGCGGCGGCGAGAAGCAAGACGACCGCGATCACCCAACGCTCCCTTCAAGGCTGACGCTGACGAGTTTTTGGGCCTCGACGGCGAACTCCATCGGCAGCTCCTGAAGAACCTCCTTACAGAAACCATTGACGAGAAGAGCGACGGCGGCCTCTTCGTCGAGACCCCGCTGGCGGCAGTAGAACAGCTGGTCTTCCGACAATTTCGACGTCGTCGCCTCGTGCTCGAGGATCGCCCTCGGGTTCTTCGCCTCGACGTAGGGCACGGTGTGGGCGCCGCATTCGTCGCCGATGAGGAGCGAATCGCACTGCGTGAAGTTGCGCGCGCCGGTCGCGTTGCGGTGGACGCTGACAAGCCCGCGATAGGTCGAGTTCGACTTGCCCGCCGAGACGCCCTTGGCGATGATCCGGGAGCGCGTGTTCGCGCCGAGATGGATCATCTTGGTGCCCGTATCCGCCTGCTGATGGTTATTGGTGATCGCGATCGAGTAGAACTCGCCCTGGCTGCCTTCGCCTTTGAGAACGCACGAGGGGTACTTCCACGTCACCGCCGAGCCCGTCTCGACCTGCGTCCACGACACCTTCGAGTTCCGCCCGCGGCAGTCGGCGCGCTTCGTCACGAAATTGTAGATGCCGCCCTTCCCGTCCTTGTCGCCGGGATACCAGTTCTGAACGGTGGAGTACTTGATCTCCGCCTCGTCCTCGGCGACGAGTTCGACGACCGCGGCATGGAGCTGGTTCTCGTCGCGCATCGGCGCGGTGCAGCCCTCGAGATAGGACACGTAGGAGCCTGGCGCGGCGACGATCAGCGTGCGCTCGAACTGACCGGTGTTCGCTTCGTTGATGCGGAAATAGGTCGACAGCTCCATCGGACAACGCACGCCCTCGGGCACGTAAACGAACGTGCCGTCGGAGAAGACCGCAGAGTTCAGCGTCGCGAAGAAATTATCCGACGTCGGGACGACCGTGCCGAGATACTTGCGCACGAGCTCCGAATGCTCGCGCACCGCCTCGGAAATCGACATGAAGATCACGCCGGCTTTCTCAAGCTCTTTCTTGAACGTCGTCGCCACCGAGACGCTGTCGAAGACGGCGTCGACGGCGACCTTTTGGGAGCCGGCCCGCGCTTCGGCGGCGGAGGCCGCCGCGCCCTCGACGCCGAGCAGGACTTCGGCCTCGCGCAATGGAATGCCAAGCTTCTCGAAGTCAGCCAGGATCTCGGGCGGCACGTCGTCGATCGATTCGTATTTCGCGCCCGTCTTAGGCGCGGCGTAATAATAATGATCCTGATAGTCGATGGGCGGATAGGCGACCATCGCCCAGTCGGGCTCGTCCATCGTCAGCCAACGGCGAAACGCCTCAAGGCGCCAATCGAGCAGCCATTGAGGCTCTTCTTTCTTGGCGCTGATGAAGCGCACCGTGTCCTCATTGAGGCCCTTCGGCGCTTTTTCGGTCTCGATGTCCGTCGTGAAGCCGTATTTGTACGTCTCAAGCGCCTTCGCGGCGGCGACGGTGTCTTTGTCGATGCGTTCGTTGACCTGGCTCATCGGTGTTAGGTCCTCAAATTCTTACTAGGTTTACGCGGCGCGGGCACGCGCGCGATCATAGGCGGCCGGCCATTCGCGACGGAACGCCGCCGCATCGTCGTCGCTCGACGACCAGCCGAAGGAGACGCGCACGCTTGACCGCGCCTCGTCGTCGCTCGCCCCCATCGCTTTCAACACGTGGCTCGCCGCGGCCTTGCCCGACGAGCACGCCGAGCCCGAGGAGACGGCGATCCCCGCAAGGTCCATCGCCATCATCTGCGTCTCTCCTGAAAATCCGGGAGCGGAGAAGCACAAGGTTCCCGGCAGCCGGGGGACGTCGCCGGCCCAGACTTTCGCCCCCGCCGACAAAACGGCGCTTTCGGCGTCGTCGCGCAGGGCGGCGATTTCATCGCTCCGCGCGATCGCGTCGTCGGCGAGGCGGCAGGCGACCGCGAGCCCGGCGAGGGCCGGCGCGTTTTGGGTGCCGGCGCGCCGGCCGCGCTCGTGCCCGCCGCCGCCGAACACAGGCGCTAAGCTCAAGTCTGTGCGCTGAACGAGCGCCCCTGCGCCGATCGGCGCGCCGAACTTGTGGCCCGTGAGGCTCATCATGTCGGCGCCGAGCGCAGCGAAATCGACATGGATCTTGCCGACGGCCTGGGCGGCGTCGACGAATAACAGCCCACCGGCTTCATGGACGATCGCCGCCGCCTCCGCCACCGGCTGTATCGCGCCTGTCTCGTTGTTGGCGAGCATCAGGCAACAGACGAAGGATCCGGCGCGCGCAGCCGTGTCCGCAAGCGCGTCGAGGTCGACGAGCCCGTTCGTCTGGACCGGGATCGTTTCGACCGGCGCGCCCGTCGTCCCGGCGTTGGCCGCGACCGCGACGTGTTCGATGGCGCTCACGAGCAGGCGATCGGCAAGCCCGGCGCCCACGGCGCCGTGCAGCGCGGCGTGAACCGCCTCGGTGCCGCCGCTCGTGAAGACGACCCCATCGGGCGGCGCGTTGACGAGCCGCGCGACGCCCTCGCGCGCGCTCTCGACGATCGCGCGGGCGGCGCGGCCTTCGGCGTGGACGGACGAGGCGTTGCCGACGCTCGCCATCGCCTCGGCGGCCGCGGCGGCGGCTTCGGGCCTTACCGGCGCCGTGGCGTTATGGTCGAGATAACGCCGGGTCATAAGCGCGCCCCCTCCGGCTCGCGTTTCGACGCGCCGGTCGGCGCGCGATCGGGCGCGTTCACGGCCGCCATGCCGAGCACGCGCCGTTCTACGACGTCGGCGAGGGTGACGGCGTTCAGAAAGATGTCGATCTGCCGGCCGAGCTCGTCCCAGAGATCGTGCGTGAGGCAGCGCGCGGACGCGCCGCCGCAGCCCTTGGCCGCTCCGGGGGCGCAGGCGGTCGTCTTTATCTCTTCATCCACTGCGGCGACGATTTCGGCGATGCGCGTCTCTCCCGCCGGGGCCGCGAGCCGATATCCGCCGGCGGCTCCGCGAGCGCTTTCAACGAGACCCGCGCGACGCAGCTTCGCCATAAGCTGGTCGAGATAACCCGGCGAGATGCCCTGGCGCAGGGCGATGTCGCTCGCCGGCGCCGGCGCGCCGTCAGCCGCATGGGCCGCGAGGTCGGCCATCGCCGCGACCGCGTAGCGTCCTTTGGTCGTGAGCCGCATCGCCGTTCGCTATCCTTCTTTGCGCCGCCTCCGCGGCGCGGCCTCTGGGCCGTCTCCGCGGCGCGGCGCCGTGTTGCCGCTGCGCAACATCGCTCAGGTAAGAGGCGCGCGCGCATCACGTCCTGTGCTAAGGCCGCGACTTCGACGGGCGCTCTTCCTAGGCGGCACATACGAAAACTTAGCGCGGCGATCAAGATTGCCGGGCCGAGGTTTTGTTTGCCTCATCAGCTGATTTGATGAAGCGCGTCCGAAATCCAAGCGTCGCGATAAGCGAACGAAAAGACGATGAGGTTGCGCATGGCGGAAGTGATTTTCGCGGGCCCCGAGGGCCGTATCGAAGGGGAGTATCAGAAGGGCCGCGGCGACACGCCGCCGATCGCCCTCATTCTCCACCCGCACCCGCTGTTCGGGGGCACGATGAACAACCGCATGTGCTACGAGATGTACCAGATGTTCGCGCGGCGCGGCTTCTCGGTTTTACGCTTCAATTTCCGAGGCGTCGGCCGCAGCCAGGGCGAATACGACCAGGGGCGGGGCGAACTCGCGGACGCGGCGACGGCGCTCGACTATGTGCAACAGCTAAATCCGAACGCGCCGTTCGCCTGGGTCGGCGGCTTTTCGTTCGGCGCGTGGATCGGGATGCAGCTCCTGATGCGCCGGCCGGAGATCGTCGGTTTCGTCTCGGCCTCCGCGGCGGCGAACCTTTATGACTTTACGTTCCTCGCGCCGTGTCCGTCGTCTGGCGTCGTTATCCACGGCGAGGACGACAAGATCTGTCCTCCCGAGGAGACGCGGCTGATGGTGGAGCGCACGCGCACGCAAAAAGGACGACGCATCGACTTCAAGACGCTGCCGGGCGCGGACCATTTCATGGAGGCCCAGGTCGAGGCGTTTCTTGCGATCGCCGACGGCTATCTCGATGAACGCCTTGCCTTTCCCGAGCCGGAAGGTCCGTACCACGAAAAAGACGCTTAAGGGTCCCTTAGCCGCCCGTCTCAATGCGTCGATAGATGATCGCGCTGAGGGCGGCGTAGGCCCCGGCCGTGAAGATCGCGAAAAACAGGCCGGCGAGGCACGCGGCGAAAATCAGCGCTCCGCCGACGAGCGCCAGGATCGCGCCCTCCGCGGCGAGCGCGCCGCCGACGCCCATAACGACGACGAAGGCGAAACCGCCGACGACGAAGACAATGATGAAGAAGACGAACAAAAGCGCATAGGCCCAGAAGATCGACCAGGCGTGACCGAAGGTCATGCGGAACGATTTGAACGGGATCAGCCGGTTCTCGACGGCGGAGCCCGGCGAAAACGGCGTCAACTTCACGAACATGTAGATGCTGAGGAGCGATGAGAGGGCGTTCAGCGCGTGCAGTCCGGGCGAGTAGACCGGCTCGTCCGGGATCTGGAGCGAAACCGTATCCGGGTCCGCGCCGCCCAGCATCGCGCCTACGGCGCGAACGCTTTCCCGCCAGAAATCCAACGCCTCGCCCATGCCGTTCGGATCGATCACGACCCCAACGGCGTAGAGGATCGCGCTGATGACCAGGCTGATCGCAAACTTGACGAAGCCCGAGAGAAAAACCCGGATCGCCGGACCGTCGAGACGGATCTGGAACCATCCCCGGCGCTCTTCGCCGAGCGCCGCCAGGCGGTAGATGCTGGCGTACGCCCCGGAGACGACGACGCCCAGAAAGGCAAGCAACGCCAGGAACGACAACACGGCGACGCCGACCGGAAATCGCAACGGCGTTCCCGCCGAACCGGTTTCAGACAACGAGGATAAATCGAAAATAGCGAGGACGAATGCGACGTATGCGAACAACGACACGATCGCCGGCGCGACAAACGCCCGCACGACGGCGCTCCAGCGGTGCAGGCCGAACTGGACGGCTTCATTGACCACGGCCCCAACCGGCGCGCGTTTCGACATGACCTATACCCCCTCCGCCCCTAACGCTCCTCGTCGCGCGTCGAGCCTAGCACGAGGCCCCACCGGGCCATAGGCGCATCGGGTTCGCGCGCGGCGCCGCGACGTCTTCGGGCGATCGGACGATCGTGGCGCCGGCGAAATCGCGGTCCCCTTCGCCGAATGCCGCGTCCTCCGCCCGCCGCCAGACCGGGCTGGCGTCGGCGGGGATCGTCGTTTGGTCCGCGTCCGCGCCGCTGCCGTCCGTCTCCGCAGCGTTAGGGTCGCTCGCGATCGCTTCCTCGGCGGCGATCGCAGCGGCGCGGCGCAGTCGCCCGTACAAGCCGGCGGAGACGCCCAGGGTGAAAAGCGTCCACAAGGCCTCGTACGACACGGTCAGCGCAAGCCATACATTGCTGAACAAAGGGTCGAGGCCCTCGTCCCGAACGCCGCTGTTCTCAAGTCGCGAGAGCACGTCGCTCGCCGCGTAAGCGACGGAGAGCGCGGCCCCGAGGAGCCAAGAAACCAAAAAATCGATCACGGATTTGGCCACCGCGAGGACGGTGACGACGAGCGCCGCCGCGCCGAGGAGGGCGAAACCGTTGACGCCAGCAGTCAGGCGCAAGGCGCCGACGGGCGAGAGCGAGCGGTCGGCGACTGCGAACGCCGGATAGGCGAAGAGCCGCACGCCAGCATAGACAAAAAGCGCGAACACCGAAGCGCCCAACGCCGCCGTCGCGGCGTCGCGGGAGAGGAAGCCGTCGCCGAAGCCCCCGGTCAACTGCGCTATCGCGCCGACCGTCAGCGCCGCGACGACGCTCAACGCGATCACGCCGAAAATCCTGCGGCCAAGCGAGGTATCGCGGCGTTCAGGACCGGCCAAAAAGCTCTGGAACAGAAGCGCCAGCAGCAAAGCGAAAGCCACGCCGGCGACGACGTAAATCAATCCGTAGTCGTAGGGCCAGAGATCGCCCCGGGCGGCCAGCGTCTCCCGCGCGCCGAGAAGCTGATAACCGTGGAGGCTGCCGCCCTCTTCGAACGCGATGTACGTATTGTCGAACGCGTCGTCGATCCGCCCCATGACGAAGGCGTAGGCCGCCCCGATCGGTGCGACCAGAACAAAGAGCGGCGCCCAGAGACTCGCCAGCGACGCGACGACGAAGCGCCCTTCGTCCGGTCCGAAGGACGCGCGAGCGACACCCGGTCCCGGCCGCTCGTCAAGCGCGGCGAGGCGAATGAGCGGCGCGAGGATCGCCGACGCGACCATGAGCTGGGCGAGATACGACCCGATGAGCACCCCCAGATAGGTCGGCGACCAGAGGGACGCCTGTCCGGCGGCGAACGCCAGGGCGCGTTCGCTCGCCGCGACGAAGGATCCGCTGCTCGGCAGGTCGGCGAACGTGTAGAGCCGACCGGCGTTCAGCGAAAAAATCGCAAAAACGGTGACGATCTCGACGACGAAAAGGAGCGCCAGCGGCAGCCAGCCCACCCGAACGGCCGTTTCGAGCCGACGCGCGCCGAAGTTCAACGCGCCGCCCGCGACCGAAAATACGCCTAGCCGCATGGCCGTCTTCGCCCCTCGCCCGAAACGACCACGCGCGATTCCCCCCGAGCGCAAGCGGACGCTTAACATGAACTTTCGCGGAGCGTATGGCCAACGGCCATGACCCACAACCACGGACCCGTTCGGATCATTGGGGCCGGCCTCGCCGGTTCGGAAGCCGCGTGGCAGGCCGCCGAGGCGGGGGCTGACGTCATCGTCCACGAGATGCGCCCCGGCCGCCAAACCGATGCGCACCACTCCGATCGCTGCGCCGAGCTCGTCTGTTCGAATTCGTTCCGATCGGACGACGCGGAGACGAACGCCGTCGGCGTCCTGCACGACGAAATGCGTCAGGCGGGCTCGCTCGTGATGCGTATCGCGGACAAGCATAAAGTGCCGGCGGGCGCGGCCCTCGCCGTCGATCGCGATCTTTTCGCGGCGGACGTCACGACGGCCCTTGAAAGCCATCCGCGCATCGACGTCCGCCGCGAAGAGACGCCGAGCCTGCCAACGGAGGATGGCGGCCTCGCAATCGTCGCCACGGGCCCGCTTACGTCGCCCGACCTCGCCGCGTCGATCCAGGCGGCCACCGGCGAAGACGCCCTCGCCTTCTTCGACGCCATCGCGCCGATCGTGCACGCGGGCTCGATCGATTTCGACGTCGCCTGGCGTCAGTCGCGTTACGACAAAGCCGGTCCCGGCGGCGACGGGGCGGACTACGTCAACTGCCCCCTCGACGAAGCGCAATACGAGGCGTTCCTCGACGCGCTCCTGGTCGTCGAGACGACCGACTTCAAGGAATGGGAGAAGTCGACGCCATACTTCGAGGGCTTCCTGCCGATCGAGGTGATGGCGAGCCGCGGTCGCGAGACGCTGCGGTTCGGGCCGATGAAGCCCGTCGGCCTGACCGACCCGCGCACCGGCGCGCGGCCCCATGCGGTCGTTCAACTGCGCCAGGACAACGCCCTCGGCACGCTCTTCAACATCGTCGGCTTCCAGACGAAGCTGAAGTACGGCGCGCAGAAAGAAGTGTTTCGGATGATCCCCGGGCTCCAGCGGGCGGACTTCGCCCGGCTCGGCGGCATCCACCGCAACACCTTCATCAACTCGCCGCGCCTCCTCGACGCCTCGTTACGCCTCGCGTCGCGGCCGTGGCTGCGCTTCGCCGGCCAGATCACCGGGGTCGAGGGGTATGTGGAGAGCGCTGCGATGGGCCTCCTCGCCGGTCGGTTCGCGGCGGCGGAACGTCACGGCGCGCCGATTGCGCCGCCGCCCGCGACGACCGCGCACGGGTCGCTCCTGCGGCACGTCACCGGCGGTCAGCTCGCCGGCGACGGCCTTAGCGCCCGCGGCGGCTTCCAGCCCATGAACGCCAATTTCGGTCTGTTCCCGCCCATGGAAGCGCCGCGGGTCGCCGCCGACGGTCGTCGCCTCAAGGGCAAGGAGCGCGGTTTCGCCAAAAAACGCGCCATGGCGGCGCGCGCGCGGTCCGATTTCGGGCGCTGGCTCGCCGACCTCGCGCGTCTCGACGCCGCCGAGTGATCGGCCTCAGGCGTTCACGACGCGTGACAAAAAGGCCGCGGCGACAAAAGTCGCCGCGGCCCTCCCTCGCCACGCGGCTTGGGGGAGACGTCGCCGCGCGTTTGGGATTTCTTGAATTTCTAAAATTCTCGGGAGAAGCTTAATTAGTAATACAACTTAGGACGGGCGTCCGAATTCCGGTCCGCCTTCTTACGGAATCCACTGCGACAATCAAGCGCCCGACCGAAAAAATTATATAACATAACGAAACAAGCGCGCCGAAAGGCGACGGCGCGCGGGGGAGAGAACATGTCGTCTTGCGACCTGGCTGACGAGCCCGCGCTGAAGTCGAAGGCCATCGACGCCATCCAAGACCACCTGCAGGCTATTCGCGCGCAACGACCGAGCATCGTCTCCGCCGCCGATCGCTCGGCGAAGGGCGCGCGCACGATTTCGATCATCCTCGCCGCGGCGCGCGAAGTGTTCGTGGACAGCGGCCACGCCGGCCTGTCGTTGCGGAAAGTCGCCGAACGCGCGGGCGTCGCCGTCGGCAACGTCAACTACTACTTCGCGTCGAAGCGCGAACTCCTAGACGCAATGCTGCGCGAAATCCTCGCCGATTAGGCCGAGGCGCATGTCGAACAGTTCGAAGCGGACCGCGATTCGCCGCTCGATATCCTCTTGAACGTGGTCACGTTCTACGTGGCCAACGGCCGCTCGACCCACGCTCTCTTCCTACAGATCTGGGGCTTCGCCGGCGTCGACGCCGACGCGCGCGAGCTTGTGCGCGAACTTTACCGTTCGATCGGCCAGTTCATCTTCTTCCTTGTGAAGGCCTCCAACCCGGCGCTCAGCGACGAGGCGGCGCAGCGCGCGGTCATTCAAATCTTCAGTCTCGAGGAGGGCATGAAGCTGTTTTTCGGCCTCGCAGGGGCGGACGACGACCCGGCGCCGACAGCGGAGAACGACATTCGCGACCTGACCCGCTCGATCCTCGCCACCGGCTGAATGCACGGACCAGCCGAGCTTGCCGACGCCGGACGGCGGCGTATGGTTTGAAACCGAAGCAAAGGGAGCGCCCATGGCCGCCGACGCGATCGAACGCGTGATCGAGACGCGCGCGAAAGACCTTGGCGGCTTCGAAGTGCGCCGCGCGCTCCCGGCTCCGTTCCGCCGAACCGTTGGGCCGTTCATCTTCCTGGACGAGATGGGGCCCACGACGCTGGCGCCGAACAAGGGCGTCGACGTTCGTCCGCACCCGCACATCGGCCTCTCGACCGTGACCTACCTCTTCGAAGGCTCGCTGCGCCACCGCGACAGTCATGGCGTCGATCAGATCATCGAACCCGGCGATGTTAATTGGATGACCGCGGGATCGGGCGTCGTCCACTCCGAGCGCTCGCCGCCGGACCGGTCGGCCGCGCGGCCGCTCCACGGGATCCAGACCTGGGTCGCGGCGCCGGCGGAACTTGAGGACGAAGCGCCGTCGTTCCGTCACCACCCGAAAGAAGCGCTGCCGACGATCGAACGGGACGGCGCGCGCATAACGCTGATCGCCGGCGAGGCCTTAGGCGCAGCGTCGCCAGCGCGCGGATCCTCGCCGATCTTCTACCTCTTCGTCGAGGCCGAAGACGGCGCCGTCGTCGCCCTTCCCGACGAATACGAAGAGCGCGCCGTTTACCTCGTGGACGGCGCGTTGACGCCCCTCGGCGGCGGCGAGCCCCTGGCGGCGAAAACCCTTGGGCTCGCGACGCCCGGCGCGCCGGCCTCGTTCCGCGCGAACGGCCAGACGCGCGCGATGCTGCTCGGCGGCGCGCCCGTCGGCCAGCGGCATATCTTCTGGAACTTCGTCGCCTCCTCCGAGGCCAGAATAGAAGCCGCCAAGCGCGACTGGCGGGCGGCCGCCGCCACCGGATTCAAAAGCGGCCGCTTCACCTTGCCGGACGGCGAGAACGAGCACATTCCGCTGCCGGACGCCTAACACGAAGGCGCGGAGGATTTATGTCGATAACGGAGGACTTCTCAGGACGTACGGCATTCGTCACCGGCGCCTCTCGGGGCATCGGCCGCGCGGCGGCGCTGGCGCTCGCGCGCCGCGGCGTCCACGTGGTCGCGCTCGCGCGGACCGTCGGCGCGCTCGAAGAACTCGACGACGAGATCTCCGCAGCGGGAGGCGCCTGTTCGCTGATTCCAGCCGACCTCGCAGACGGAGAGGCGCTCGACCGGTTGGCGCCGGCCCTCGCCGACCGGTTCGAAAAGATCGATATGCTCTTCGCGGCCGCCGGCGTCCTCGGCGAGCTCAGCCCCCTGACGGACATCGACGCCAAGACTTGGCGCCACGTCTTCGCGGTGAACGTCGAGGCGAATTGGCGCCTCGTGCGGGCGCTCGATCCGTTTCTGCGCGCGAGCGGGGCGGGCCGCGCAGCGTTCGTCACCTCGCGCGTCGGCGGCGAGCTCGCCCGACCTTTTTGGGGCGCTTACGGCGCTTCGAAGGCGGCGCTTGAGCATCTGGCGCAAACCTACGCGGCGGAGGCGAAGTCGGCGGGCGTGCGCGTCGCCATTGTCGACCCGGGGCCAATGCGCACGCGCATGCGCGCCGCCGCGATGCCGGGCGAAGATCCGGACACGTTGCCAGAGCCCTCGGAGCTGGAGCCCATCCTGCTCCACGCCGTGTCGCGCGACTATGACGGCGAGGCCGAACGCCTCGTTTTCCGCGAATGGCGCGCGGACGGCCGCGCGTAACGCGTCTTCGCCCTCTCGTTCACGCTTGGTTGACGGCTCTGGCCGTAATTTACGGGCCTGACCCCCGCATCGCGACGGCGGATGAGGCCCATGACGCATCGCGCGACGAACGCTGCGCCCGAATTCATGTTGGTGCGCCGAACCGGCGCGAGCCCGCTCTATTTCCGCGGGGAGACCGTCTTTGAACGGTCGGTCGAAAGCGCGGGCGACGTGTCGTGCGCCGTTCGCATTCACATGACGACGCTCGATCGACTGGTGGTGGAGACGACGCTCGCGCGGCAGGACGATCCGAACGCGGAGACGCGACGCGCGTGGTCATGCGCCCACGCCGACGCCGCGATCGACGCTATCGCCGGCTACGACCCGACCGCCGACGCGGACGCGCTGTTCGGCGCTGCGCCGAAGACGGATGAAGCCTCGGCCCTTGGCGCGATCGCCCGAGCGAGCCGCGTACAGCGCCTAGACGCCGTGCGGCGGGGGTTTCAGGCGGCGGCGGCGGACGCGATCGACGCGCTGTCGGCGGAGACCGCGTAGCTCACCAATCAGCGAGCTTGCCGACCTCATTGCGCGGCAAGGCGTCGCCAACGTCGATGACGGACGGCCGCGCCGGCGCCGGAAGCTCATCAGTACACTGTGCGGCTGCCGCGCGCTTCGCGTCTTCAGGCGAGACGCCCGGTTGCGGCGTGACGAACGCCTTCAACCGCGCCCGCGCGCCGTCTTCAGCGTTGACGACCCGCACCGCAGCCTCGCGAACGCCCGGCGCGCGCCGCAGCGTCGCCGCCACGGCGTCAGGGAAAACGTTCGTTCCGCCGATCTGAACGGCGCCGTCGCGCCGAGCCACGACCTTGAACGTCTGAGCCGCCTCGTTGACGTCGAGCGCGTCCATCGTCGACGCGCGTGGGCGTCCGGCCTCGACGACGGCGCCATCCCCCTCGGCGACGACGCGCCGCCAGGGAAACGCGCGAAACGCGGCGTCGCCGACGCGCCGCCAGCCGACGCCGCACGTTTCCGACGATCCGTAAACTTCATAGATCCGATGGAGGCCCGCCGCGCCCAGCGCCGCGCCGCGCTCGTCCGTCAGCGGCGAGGTGGAGCACAAGCCCACGACGCCCACCGGAAAACGCTCCATCGCCCGCAAAAGATGGCGGAAAAGAAACGGCGTCGCGACAATTAGGTCGCCCGGCCGCAACGCGGCCCGCAGCGCGCCTGGCGACGTCGCGCGCGCGTCGATCACGGAAACGCCGGCGGCGATCGGCGTCAGGACGCCGTAGATGAAACCGTAAATGTGGTGCGGCGGAACGAGCGTGACGACGCGCGCCGGCGCGACGAGATCGCCGATGAAAACGGCGTCGCGCACGAGATCGGAAAATTCGTGCGTGCACGTTTTCGACGCGCCCGTCGAGCCTGACGTCATGAACGAGAGCCGCTCGAACTTCATTTCCAGCGACTTCGTAACGACCTCGACCCAGCGTGCGATCGTCGGCTCAAGGAGGAGGTAGTCCTCGATCCCGGCTTCGTGCATACGGAAAAACTGATTGACGCGCGCCGCTGCGTCGTAGAGTTCGAGGCTGTCAAGCTCGAGCCCACCCTCTTTGAGGGGCGCGTCGGCCTCCCAATCGAGGCTTTCGACCTGCAAAGACCGGAGCCCCCGCGCGCTCGCCAACTCGTCAGCGATCAGAGAGCGGATGACGCGCTCGAGCCCTTCGGCGTCGACGGCGAAGGCGCCCGACACGTCGCCGACCGGAGCGACGGCGCGATCGGCGTTAGATGTCGCCGCGTTCGCCATCGCGGAGGCTAGGCGCTTTCGATCTGGTAGAGAATGTCACCGACGAGATCGCGGAACTGACGACGCGCCTCCTCGACGCGCAGACGCAACGCCGCCGCGCTGACGCTCAACTCCGCCACGTTCGCGTCATCGTCCGCGAACCGGAGGACCGAGGCGTCGACGTCCTGGGCCGGGTCGTACGTCTCCAGCGTTTCAAAGACGTCTTCGAGGCTGACGGCGTCGATCACGCGGAACAGGTCGCGCTCGTTCTCGTTTTTCGTGAACATGCGGATTTCGACGACGAAGGCGTCTTCCGTCGTCTGATAGACGTTGATTTCATACCAAAGCGGCGGACCGACGACATAGCTCATCGCCGAGCAGATTTCGACGCCTGCGAACTGTCTCGGGCGGCCACCCGTCTGTTTGAGACGATATGACACGACCTCGACGTCGGCGCTGAAGCCGTTCGCGCCGTTTTTGATCTCTGATGCAAGGACGTTGGGCATATGCTTTTCGCTCGTGATTGAAATCAAAAGGCGACGGAGCTAGCGGACGGACCTCGCGCGCGGACGGCGAGTACGATGAGCCGGGCGACGTCGCGGCGCACGGCGTCGAACGCGGCTTCGAGCGCGTGCGGCGACAGGAGCGAGCCGTCGGCGCGGCGTTCAAGACGCGGCACGCAGCAATACGCCACGGGGTCGGCCCCTTCGAGCGCCTCGGCGAGCGCGTCGGCGTCGGCCGCCTCCCAAACCGCGACCGGACGCGACTCGTCGTCGGCGTCGCGTTGGCTTAGCTCGGCGACGAATCCCCCCTCGGACGTTTCGTAGATCGACAGGCCATGGCGCGGCAGCCCGGCGCGCGAGTTTCCGGGCCGATCGACGTTGATCAGCAGGCGCCCTTCGAACGCGAGCGGTCGCGCGCCCGGCCGGCGCAGCAAGAAGCGTTTCGCGCCGTCGGCGCGCATCGAAGCGCCGCCGTCCGCATCCGCGGCGCGCTCAAGCGACGTCGTCGACGGCGCCGGTTTCGGCGCGGCCTGACGCGTCGCAAGCAGCTCGCGAACCTTCGGATTGACGCGTAGTGAAGCCATGACGGTCGCCTCGACCCTTTCTTTCCGACTACAGACGCTTAACGAACATCCAGCAGCTCTGACCGTCCTGAGCGGCTTTCAGGTGAATACGGACTTTCACCGGCTTCATTTTGTATTCGAACTCATAGTCGAACATCGTATTGATCTCGCCGGTCTTGTAGAACTTCAGGAACTCGCCGTGGAACCGCTTTCCTTTGGCGCATGGGGCGATGTCGCTGAAGAAATTCTTGCCAAGAACGTCGTCCGGATCGCGTCCCGCGATCAGGCCTTCCGCCTTGTTGTACTTCAGGATTTTACCCTGGCGGTCCAACAGGATGGCGCCGAAGGGCAAGTACTCTGCGCGATGCGGCTCCTTCTGGAGGATGTTGTCCGCGTCGTTGCTGCCGAAGGGGATGACTTCCATGGGATTGCTCCAACTCTAAATTCGTTTCGCCGCGGCGTTCACTGATTTTCGTCTTCGTCGACGAGCCAATCGCCCGGGTCGCGGGTCAACGATTGATCATGCAGGCGCTCGACGTATTGATCTTTGCCGTCCGGCGCGCGCCCGGACTGGTGCACCCAGCGATAGTCGTTGGCCCCCATCGATACGATGCATTGCGGCACGGCGCCGAAGCGCGCCCGCGCCTCGTACTTCGCCGCCTCAATGTCGGTTTCTTCGACGCTGTCTTCGAATTCGGACAGAATTTTCAGCTCTTCGAGCGCGCCGTCGGTTCGAAGCTTCTCCGTGCGCCCTACGATCTCAGCGGCGGCTTCGAGAACCCATTCCGCGTACGGGCCGCGCACGATGAGGTCGTAGTCCGGATACACCAACTCGTATCTGTTCGCCACGACCCGCAATTGCGCTACGGGCTTGGCGTCGCATACGGTTCTTTCCTCACACACTGGAATTCTCCGAATAATCTGTTGGGCGTCCGACGAACCTCACGCCCCTGCGTTATGAAGCGAACGTTGTTAAAACCGCGTCAATGCGCTCGGTCCGGCATCGAATTTTTCGCCCCGCTCCGCCTGGCCCGCCGCGAGGGCGGACAATCGATCGATGCGGCGGCTTAGCGCCGCTGCGACATCCGTAAATCGATCAATTTTGTTAACGACGCCCCCCATGATCGATTCAAATTGTTCCGATCCGCTAGATGCGCCCGCTACGGCTCGTATTTCGCCGGCCGCTGACGACATTTGGCGCGCAAGATCCGGAAACGGCGCGAGAGCGGCGCGCGCTGCGTTGACGGCCTCGCCGAGCGCAGGCGGCTCGCCGGAGGGCGCCGCGCGCAGCGCAGCGTCGATCGTGGGCCGTATGTTGACGATTTCCGAGGCGAGGGCGTCGGCGATCCCGGCGAAACGCGACGCCTCCGCCGGCGCCTCCAACCCGTTGGCCGTAGCGCGAAGCTTTTTGACGATATCGGCGAATTCGTTCGTCTCCGTCCCAAGCTCGCGCATGAGCAAGCGAAAACCGACGAGAACGCGCTCCAGGCTCTCACGCTCCGCCATCGGAACGCCTTGAGCGCTGGCGGCGTCAATAACGCGCGCGGGCGTCGACGGCGCGACCGTCTGCGGGCGCCGGGCGACCTCGCGCGCGGCGGCTTTAACCGCCGAAACGGCGCTTTTGAGAGCGTCGCTCTCTTCCGTCAGGTCGCGCAAAAGTAGGCGGAACCCCATCCGTACGCGTTCCAAACCCTGTCGGTCCGGCTCGAACGCCTCGACGGTGCGCGCGAGATGGGCGGGCGGCGAGATTTGCGCCGGCTGCGACGCGGCGGACGCTGCGTCCGACATCGTTTCCGTCACCGCCTCCCTTAGGGTCTTCACGGCGTCGGCCGCGATATCCGGCAGAGCGTCGAGCTTGTCCAAAGCGCTGAGACGCTGAAGCTTGTCGAGTTCTTGAAGCCGATCCAACGCCTGAAGGCGATCGAGCGCCTCAAGGCGGTCGAGCGCTTCGAGGCGGTCGAGCGCTTTGAGGCGGTCGAGTTGGGCAAGGCCCTTCAGCGCGTCGAGCTTGCCGAGCGTGGGCGCCATGGCGTCGAGCCGCGCGTCGAGCCCGGCGACGGCGTCGCGTACGACGTCGAGGCCGGCGCGCATCCGCGCGCGTTCCTCCGCCGTTTCGTCCGCCTGGGGACTGCACAGCGCGGACGCGACCGTTTCGGCGATGCGCCCGAGCCGTTCATCGAGGGCCACAGCGCGCTCTGCGCCGTCGGCGGCCGCAGCGTCGACCCGCGCGGCGATGTCGTCGAGACGTTCGAAAATCACATCGACCGTGGACTGATCGCGCGCGCCGGCGACTTCCGCCGCCGCCCGCTCGGCGGCGGCTTCGCACCGGGCGACGGCCTCGTCGAGCGCGGCGACCAGATCGCCGGCGACCGCGTCGCTCATATGCTCTGCAAGGCGGCTTTCGGCCCGCGCGACCCGCGCGTTCAGGCGGCGGTCGAATTCGTCCGCCGTCTGCGCCGCGAACTCGCTCAAGGCGCGCTCGATGGTTTGTGCGGCTGGTTCGTCTTCCTCGAGGGGCCCCGCCGTGGCCTCGGCGAGCGCGGCCGACGCCTCGACGAGGAAGTCGAGGCGGTCCGTCTGGTCGAGCAGCGCCGTTTCGACGGCCGCAAGGCGCGCGTCGAGCGCCTCGACGACGGCCGCCCCGGCGGCCTCCGCAGCGCTAGGCGTTGGCGCGACCGGCGCCGGCGCGAGCCCCGCGTTCGGATCGTCAAGGCGGCTTGCGCCGTATGCGACGCGCAGGGCTGGCGTTGAACCCGCCATCGTCGCCCCCTTTCGTTGAAAGCTCTGCTGGTTCTCGTTTCGATCAGGAAATGCCGAAAACAGGGTAAACGCCGGGGGCGCGCGCCGATCAGACAAGCCGGCCCAACGGTCCGAGATCTAGCGTCAGCTCGTCGGCGCCAAGGCCAAGGCGTTCGGCGATCTCGACGATTTTCTCCCGCGCGCGCATCAGCGTCGCGCCAAGGCGCTCCTCTTCGTCGGGCGTTAACGTTCCGTTCTCCATACGCCGCACCGCCTGGGCTTCAAGCAGTTGGCGGATGAATTCGACGAGCGTCAGCACGAGCCGCACGAGGTCGCGCTCAACCGTCTCCGGATCGATGCGCACTTCGCTCGGCAGGCGGCCGGCTTCGACGCCGGCGCGCAGGGCTTCAGCGACGCCGGCCCCGGCCTCGCCTTCGAAGAGATCGGCGATACGGATCGTTTCGGCTTCGCTCATGTCGCCGTCGCAAAATCAAATGCCCCGAAGGGCGGCCAGGGTCCCCGAGCGCTCGCCGTCGCGCCGCTCGGCAAGTCGCGCAGCGCCCAGTCGCTCAGTGCCGCGACGAAGTCGTCGAGCGCCGCGTCGCGGCGGAAAAGGATGCTCGCGCGCACAGGGTCGCCAAGGTCGGCCGTCGCCGGCGACATCTTCGCGCCCTGAGCCCCGGGCCAGGCGGCGGCGCGGTCGAGCACGTTCTCCGCCGCTGTAACGAAGGCGCGGCGCGCGGCCGAGCGTTCGCGCGCCGCATTCAGGTAGGCCCGTCCGCTGTCTATCCGCGAGCCCCGGTCGTTGTCGGACGGCGGCGGCGAAAACCGCAATGCGAACTCGCTCGACGCGCCGTAGTCCGCGAGCGCGCCCCGCAAGGCGGCCCCCCGACGCACGAGCCAGCTGCGCAAGGCGCAAGCGTCAGCGGCGCGCACGCCGAGCCGGGCGGGGAGAAAGTCCGTCCGCTCCATGATCGATGCGACGCGATCGTAACGCGCCCGCGCCGCCGGGCCGTCTGGGTCCAATCCGGCGCGCTCGACCACCGCCGCGAGCGATCCCGCCGCGACGAGATCGGCGGACGCGACATCGCCGTTCGCCACGAGGCGCTGCAGCGCGCCCGCAGCGCCGACGCCGACGATCTCCAGCGGCTCGGGCGTCATACTGCGGGCCTCGCCGCGGGCCTCACGGGGCCGAAGGCGCGCTCGATGGTCGGGCTGCCTGCGATCTTGTCCGCCGAGCAGACGACGAGCTTCAGGCCGACATAGATGAGCTCTACGTCCGCGACGGTGATCTTCAGATCGCCGACGGCGACGAGGCCGACGTCGAGCACGCGGTCGAGCACGTGGACGAGGGTCTCCTCGTCGTCGCCGAGCGCGGCATAGCGCGGTCGGCCGTCTGCAGCCGGCTCACGCGTCGCCATTGACGAAACTGTAGGCCGGCCATGGTCCCGTTACGGAGAATTCGTAGCCGTTGGCGGCGGCGCCTTGTGAAATCTCATCGAGCGCCGCGAGGAACGAGGCCGACGGCGCCCGCGCGCCGAGCACTTTGACGCTGGCGCTCGCGGCGGCGGTCGTTTCGACAAGGCATTTGCGCGCGTGGGCGGAGAGGCGTTCGGCGGCCTCGTCGACGAAGGCGTCGAACGCAGCGGCCGCGTCGCGGGCGGCGTTGCGCCGCAAGCCCCGCGCGCGTAGGTAATCGCGGCCTGACACCGGCGCGACGCTTTCGCTGGGCGCGGCGGGCTCGTCCGGTTGGGGGCCGTTGGAGGCGATGTCGACGGCGTATTCGACGGCGCCGGCGACCGCGCGTAAAGCGCCTTCGAACGCGGCGCGCTCCGCATCGAGAAAATCAAAGAGCGCATCGACGCCGGAATGCACGGCGCCGAGACGAATGGGCGCGACGTCGATTTTTTCGGCGATGTCCACGAGAACGCGGTTGTGGGCTCGGGCGAGGCGTTCGACGTCCGCCGGCTCTTCGAAGAGCCGCGTCTCGTCGATCGTCGCCGGCAATCGGCTAGCTGCGACGGCGAGGTCGCCCGCGCGCACGAAGACGACGGCGCCCGCGTCGAACGCGTCAATCGGCGCGGGCCGCGGATCGTCCGCACGCACGACGCCATGGGCGATCAACGCCCCAACTCCATTTTGACGATCCCCGCTCACGCCGCCTCCGACGCGCCGACATGGCAGAGCGAGATCGCCTTGTTGTGGTCGAGCCGCGCGCGAAGGTCCGTTTCGATCGCCGCGAGCTGCTTCAAGAGCCGATAGGCTTTCGCGCCTTCGTCCGCGAGTTCGGCGGCGCCCCCGACGTCCGGGTGGGCCGACTTCATGAACTCCTTGTACGCCCGTTTGATCGCGGCCATCGAGGAAATGTCCTCGACGCCGATGCGCTCCTTGGCGTTGCGCACGGCCTCCGGCGACACGTCGCGCTTGACGATCGAGGCGAAGGAACAGGGCGGCAAGGGGCCGGAAAGCTTGATCAGCAACTGGTCGTCATAGTCCGCATCGATCTCTTCCAGCGCGGTCTCCAGCTCGCCGACGCCGCTCGGCCGCACGAGGCAGACGAGATTGGCGATCATCGGCGGGTCGCCGACGGGGATGCGGCGGCATTGGTCGCTCGCTTCGGTGACGCGCTCGACAACGTCGCCGCTCATAGCTGCGCACATCGCGGCCGCGGCCGACTGGAGGGCGCTCGCCACTTCCTTCTTGCCGCGGGCAGCGCCGTCGGCCTTCAACGCCTCGACCTCGGCGCTTTGGCCGAGGGCGGCGAGCATGCGCTCCGGGCGCCAGGTGACGGCGATCTGGTATTGATGAAACGCCCCATGGGTCGAGATCGACGAGCGCAACGTCGCTTTGTTCAGCATCAGGAATGCTTGCACGTCCTCGCGCTCGTCGAAGGCCGTGCCGAACGCGGCCGGCAGAAACCCTTCGACGGCGAGGATCGCCTCGAGCTTCTGCTGGATGCGGAGAATATTCCGCCCGGCGGCGTTCGCCGGTCGCGGCAACAGGCGGAACGGCCTCGTCGAGACGAAGCCGACGAGGTCTGCGACGCGTACGGTTTCGACGCCGCGGCCCTTCAGCGAGGCCGTGTCCTCGTCGCTGAACGCGTCGGCGAACCCGACGCCGAGGAGTTCGTACTTCGCCACCGCCCTAACTCCCCAATCGACCTTGCGCGCGCCCAGCCGCGCCGTTCCGCGCGAGAGCCGCGCGCCGCTCGCGCAAATCCGTCAGCGCCGCCTCGAAATCCGTCTGGCGCACCCATAAGTGCTTTTCGTCGACGGGCGCCGCGCCGTAGCCGAACATCCGTCGACAGGCGTAAAGGCCGGCCTGGCGGCACACGGCCTCGATATCAGCGCCGGAGAGCCCGTCGCTCGCCCGCGCGAGCGCAGCCGCGTCCACATCGTCCGCGAGCGCTATGCTGCGCGTATGAATGTCGAAGATTCGCCCGCGCGCCGCTATATCGGGCTCGGCCAGCGTCACCGTCATGTCGAAACGACCCGGTCGCAACAACGCCGGGTCCACCGCCTCCGGACGGTTCGTCGCGGCGAGCACGAAGACGCCGGCGCGCCGCTCGACGCCGTCCATCTCGGTCAGAAGCTGGGCGACGACCCGGTCCATCGCCGCGCCGCCATCGCCGCGAATGGGCGCGATGGCGTCTATTTCGTCGAAGAAGACGACGCACGGACTGGCGAGACGCGCCTTGGCGAACACGTCGCGCACGGCCTTCTCCGCCTCGCCGAAATACTGGCTCAACAGCTGCGGTCCGCGCACGGAGATGAAGTTCACCCCCGCCTCCTTGGCGAGCGCGCGGGCGATCAGCGTCTTCCCGCAGCCCGGCGGGCCGGCCATGAGAACGCCGCGGGCGGGCCCGACGCCGGCGCGTGCGAGCGTCGCCTCGTGGCGCAAAGGCCAGACGACAGCCTCGATAAGCGCCTGCTTGACGCGCTCCTGCCCGCCGACGTCCGCCCAGCCGACGGTCGGCGTTTCGGTGAAAACTTCGCGTACGGCCGTCGGCACAATGTCGCGTTCGGCGTTCTGAAAATCCGCCCGCGTGATGCGGATCGCGCTGACGTCGACAGCGGCGTCGGTGCGCACGAGGTCGAGGGAGCGACGCAGCGCCGCCATGCCCGCCTCGCGAGCGAGCGCGGCGAGGTCGGCCCCCACATAGCCGTGGGTTTCGGCCGCCAGGGCTTTCAGGTCGACGTCGTCCGCGAGCGGCATGCCGCGGGTGTGAATCGCAAGGATTTCGAGCCGACCGGCCGCGTCCGGCGGCGTGAACGAGATTTCCCGGTCGAACCGGCCGGGGCGGCGCAAGGCGCCGTCGATGGCGTCCGGCAGATTGGTCGCCGCCATCACCGTGATCTGGCCGCGCACGGACAATCCGTCCATCAACGTCAAAAGCTGGGCGACGCCGCGACGCTCCACCTGGCGGTCGCCGGCGAGGCTTTCGCGCTTCGGCGCGATGGCGTCGATTTCGTCTATGAAGACGACGCTCGGCGCCTTGCGGGCCGCCGCGTCGAATATCTCGCGCAATTGTTTTTCGCTGTCGCCGAAGTGCTTGCTGGCGATTTCCGGCCCGTTGATCTGGAAGAACGCCGCGCCGCACTCTTCGGCGACCGCCCGCGCGAGCAGCGTTTTGCCGGTGCCCGGCGGCCCGGAAAGAAGCACGCCCTTCGGCGGCTCGACACCGAGATGGGCGAAGAGGGTCGGGTTCTTGATCGGCGTTTCGATCATTTCGCGTACGCGCGCGAGCTGAGGTCCGAGCCCGCCAAGCTCGTCGTAACCGACGGCGCTCGCCGGCGTCGACTGCGGCGCGTCGCTCGCGAGATCCACGATCGTTCCCTCTCCGACGATCGCGGCGCGCGCGCCCGCATCCTCGCCGGCTGGCACGACGGTCTTCACGTCGGCGACGACGCGCCGGCCGCCGACGAGCCGCACTTCGACGCGCTCCCCGACGAAAGCCGGCCGGTTCATCAGCTCCCGGCGCAGGAGTTTCTTCAAGCCAAGAATGGACGCCGCCGAACCGTCCTTGAGCGACAGGACCAGCCGGGCCGCCGACGCGAGCGGCGCCGGCGAAACGCGCGCCTCGCCGCCCACGTCGACGCCGAGAAACGCGCGCGCGTCGGCGCTAAGCGCAATGCGCGCCTCCTTACTATCTTCGCCGGCCGCCGGCATGATCCGTCCGTAAGCGACTTTGTCGCCGCACCTTGCCGATGCGACGTCGCCCGCATGGAGGTGGAGCGCGGCGCGACTCGCGGCGTCGAGGCGGAAGACGCCCTTGCGCGCGTCGGCGGCCGCCGCATCGACCACCGCGCACGCAACGCTTTTCGCGTCCGCGCCCGCAGCCTCCGCATCGCGCGCCATCGCCGCCGCAATCCCCTCGCCCGCCATCGTCAGTCCTCGTCCCGCCGCGACGCATCCCGCAGGCGCGTCAGCAATGCCAGCTCCAACTCTTCGAACGTTTCCTCATCGATCTCGCCCGCCTCAAGCTGGCGCTCCAGTTCTATCAGCTGACGTTTGATCGACTCCGGGTCGTAAAGCTCTTTGTAGGCCGCATCGTGCACCTGACGGATCGCCCAGGCGGCGCTCTTCGCCGGGGCAAGCGCCGGCGCGGCGATGAGCTTCGTCAGGAGACCGATTGGCGCCATTGGTCCCTCCCTCAGGCCGCCGCCGCGGACGGCGCGCCGAGGTCGATGTCGACGAAGTTGAATGGCGGGGCCGGCGCGACGACCTTGATCGCGTAGACATCCGAAGCAGCGGCGTCGAGCGCGTCGAGCGCGCCGCTGACGGCCCGTTCGGCCTCGGCGTCGACGAGGCACGCGGCGCTCAGCACCGTGAAGTCGTCATTGGTTTCGTGCCGGCGCCAGTCGAGCGCCTTGCCGGCCAATTCGCGCTCGAACCGGTCGGCGTCGGAAGCGCGCCGGAGGCTGAGCGCATCATGCACCCGCCGGCCGAGCTCGATGCGCTCGTAGTGCGTCTCCGTTTCAGAGCGGCCCTGGAGCCGTTCGTACGCCGCGCGCAAGCTTGGCTCGTCGGCGACGACAGCGTTCATCGCCGCTTTCTCGTTCCAGGTGATCCGTACGCCCATTTCATATCGGCCTTCCAGCGCCTTGAGCTGGCGGGAAAGATCGCTCTCGCGCGACGCGATCGCCCGCGCGGCGCCTTCGCCAGGCGCAGCGACGATGCCGAAGCGGAACGGCAGGATCGGGCCACGGCCCATGATCTCCTCAAGCGCCCGCGTGTGCGCGAGCATGTTCCGCCGCGTCGCGAGGATGTCGTCATCCGTTGTTTCGCTGACGATCAACGCGAGCTCGCCAATGTCGACGCTGAACAGACCGCGGTCGGCGCCGTCGATCGGCGCGATGGGCCGCGCGTCGAACCCGTCCGCCTGACCGTGGAGGTCGGCGCGGCGCGCGATCGCGTAATGATAGTGCCGCGGCTCAGCCATGGGCCGCCTCGGCGTCGGGCGCGTCCTTTTCGAGGCGGACCTCAAGAATGCCGTTGCGCACGGCGACGGCGTAGCCTTCCGTTCGGACCGCCGCCGACAGGTCGACCTCCGCCGCGCGCCCGTCGTCGAGCAAGATCGAGAGGCGCGTCGGCGCGACGCGTACGGAGGCTTTCGCCTCGCCATCGCCGTCAAGCCGCGCAACCGCCAGGATGGCCTCGCCGTCGTCGTGGACTTCGACGTCGAGCTCCGGGCCCGTCTTCGCCTCGGCTTCGGCGCGCGCCGCCGGCTTGGCGCCTGGCTTGCTCGCGCGTCCGCGCCGGTCGGCGTCGCCGTCCCTGTCGAGGTCCCCCACCCGCATGCGAAAGCCGGCGACGCCGGAGACGCCGGTGCGTTCGTCGACGAACGAAATCGTCTCCTCAACGCCGTCGCGCAAATCGCCGGCGGCCGCCTCCGCTTCGTCGACGCTCGCGCGCACCCGGTTGAAAAGCCCGCCAAGGCGCTTGTTGATCTCGCGCAGCGCTTCGACGCCGGTCAGCTGGTTCTGTTCGCGTCTACGGACCATCTCGTCCTCCTCATCCTTCGACCGCCATCAGGCGGCGCTCGATCAAAGCGAGCCGCCCACGCAGTTCGCGGTTCTCGGTCTCCAACTCGGCGATGCGCCCATCCGACGGCGCGGCGATCGCCGGCGCGACGGCTTGCCCTTCGACGGCTCGCGGTTGCGCGTCGCCATTGAGCGTCGGGTCCGTCTCCCACCAGTTGATCCCCATCTCAACGGCCTTATCGACGGACGCCACGATCAACCGTATCCGGATTGTCAAGAGCTCTATGCCAACGAGCGACACCGACACGTCGCCGGCGACGACGACGCCCTTGTCGAGCACGCGTTCGAGAATGTCGCCGAGGCCTTCGCCGCGCGTCGGATGTCGGATGACGGATGACATCGCCGCTACGCCGCCGACGTCTCCGCGGCCGCGCACCGCGCGTATCGGCGCACCCGCCGATAACGCGCGACGTCGCCCGTGGCGTCGTCCAGGATCAGTTCGTAAACGGCGAGAACGTCATTGTCGCTGATCCGCGCTTTCGTCTCGACGACTTCGAGGATCACAAGCCATTCGTCGCCCACGCGCTCGCACGAGACGACGTTCTCGGCGTCCTTGCCGGTGAGCTGCGCAACGTCGTCGCGAGCCTTGCGGGTGGCTTGAAAGGTCTTCATGGCCGTCGCTTCCTTCCGTTTACGCTATTCGCCGTCGGCGCGCAGCGCGGGTTCGCGGCGCGGCAGGAGAAGGCTCGCCTGAAGCTTCGCAAGCCGATCGTCGAGCCCGCTGCGGTCGCGCTTCAGGCCGAGGAGCCGGCGCTCCAGGACGGCGATTTCGCGGCTCACCCGCTCGCGCTCGAATTCGAGGCGCGTCATTTCCGTCGCCCGCTGGGCGCGCGTGCGGCCGACG
Source organism: Parvularculaceae bacterium (assembly GCA_050331095.1). GTDB lineage: Bacteria > Pseudomonadota > Alphaproteobacteria > Caulobacterales > Parvularculaceae > MED-G105. The sequence goes on along the minus strand of JBHJHE010000027.1, from coordinate 15,794 downwards.
CGCGGCGGCGCGACCGAGACGCGAACGGATCGTTTGGCGGCGAGGCGGGTCATGCGTCTTCTTCCTTATGCGGCCGCGTTGGCCTCGCCGCGCAGCGCCGTGGCGAGGCGCGAGACGAACGCTGCGCGGTCGCGGCCCGCGTCGCGGCCGGCCCAGCGCGAATACATCCCGTCGATGCAGAGTTGGACGAACGCCGAGTCGGCCGCATCCGGCTTCAGGCCGTTAGCGGCGACGACGCGTGCGATCATGATCGCGCTGCGGATAGACGCCTTGGAGCCGTCGCGTTCGCGGCGGAAGGCGCGAGCGGCGTCGACGATGCGCCGGGCGGCGGACGCCGATACGCCGGTCTTGGCGCGCACGATGCCGATCTCGGTGCTGACGTCGTGCTCGGCGATTTCAAGCGTTATCATGCGGTCGACGAGCGCGTCCTGAGGGCGCTCGACGCCGGCGTAGTCGTCCGGGTTCGACGTGAAGATAACCCGAAACTCCGGGTGCGCGTGAATAAGCGTCGCGTCCTTGTCGCGACCGGGTACGACGAGCCGGCGTTCCTCGAGAGCAGTGAGGAGCGCATTGTTCGCCGCCGCGGGCGAGCGCGTGAATTCGTCGTAGACGAGCGTAAAGCCCTCGATGACCGCGGTCGCGAGGTGCTTGTCGACCCAGACGCCGACGGTCTCAAGCTCCGTCTTATGAACATTATGAATGAACCGGTCGACGACTTGGCGCGTGCGCACGCCGCTCTCCTGACCGAGAAGGTCGCGCGACGACAGGCTGCTGTCGCCGCTCAAGAGCACGCTGGGGCGCCCGAGCCGCGCCGCGGCCTCCATCGCCAGCGTCGTCTTACCGACGCCGGCGGGGCCGCGCAAATGGACGGGCAGACCGGCGCGCAGGTAGCACGCCGCGCGATCAACGATGGAGCCGAGCGCTTCGTCGAGGTAGAGCGCGCCGTCGCTCGCCAGCGTCATCACATTGCTGGCGATCGACGCGGCGCCCTCGACCGTCGTTCCGCTTACGGAATGGATGGCTTGCCCCGCGTCGTTGTCGGCGTCTTGGATCACGTCGTCGTCGGCCTTAGCTGCGCATCGACGAAAATCGGAACTTATGTTTAACAAACGGTGATCGGAGGGGGCGAATAATTCCTGAACGAACTTGGGCCCGTTTGATCCGTTTACCTTTGATTCATGACGATGAACGGATTGCTGCGAAAATTTGAATAGTCTTTTTCGATAACTTCGCCGTCCGTTAAGCGAAAGGCTTTAACGACGTTTGGCGTGGGGAGCATCACGTTCTCGCGCATGCGGGGCCGCGGACGCCGACGTCGGAGCCGCCTCCCGACGGAACCAGGAAGCAGGAAGGAACCACCATGGCTATTGAAAAAAGCGTTGCCTCGTCGAGCCTCGCCGAAGTCATCGACCGCGTTCTCGACAAGGGCCTCGTGCTCGACGCGTTCGTGCGCGTCGCGCTCGTCGGCATCGAACTTGTCGCGATCGAAGTGCGCGCGGTCGTCGCGTCGGTCGAGACCTGGCTGAAATACGCCGAGGCGATCGGCCTCACCGTTGAACCTCAGTCGGCCTAACAGGCCGCCGGATCTTCTTTCGCGTCGCGCGGACCCTGGTTGCGGGGTTCCGCGCGACGCGCGACTTCCCCGCGCCGCCGGCCTTTCCAGCAGCGCCTGACGGAACGAAGCGATGGCTGCTGAGGCTCAAAAAACGTATCGGACGCGAGCGAGCGAAGTGCGTTCGTCCGCTCAGGATCGACTGCGGGCGCTGCGCGCCGAACGCGCTGCGAAGCGCGCCGCTCGGCGAAAGGCGTCAGAAAGCGACGACGCGCCGCAATCGATCGAAACGCCGACTGCGGGCGCGCCTGCCGCACGCGCGCCTGTCGCGCGCACAGCCGAGGCCGACGGATCCTTCCGCGCTTCGCCCGAAATTCTCGAACTTATGCGCCGGGCCGAAGCCGCCGGTCGCGAAGCGCTCGACGCCGCGGCCGAAGCGCGCGCGGAGGACGCCGCTGACGCGGCCGTCGACGCGGCCGACCCGATTGATCGCTCCGCCCTCGAACAGGCCGCCGACGGCCTTGCGCGACGGCTCGTCGCCGCGCGCTCGGAGTTATCCGACCTTGAAGAGCGGAAGCGCGCCCGAGCCTCCGAACTGAGCGCGCTCGCCGACGACGTCGCGGAGCGCCAGGGCGATCTCGATCGTCTGAACGCCAACTGCGCCGAAATGCGCGCGACGTTGACGGAGCTTGACGGCCGCACGGAGGCCGCGCGCCGGGCCGCAGAAGACGCCGAGACGAACGCGACGACGCGCCGGCAAGAGACGGCGAAGCTGAGCGCGGACGCCGACGCGGCCCGCGCCGACGCCGCCGCGGCTGACGCCGAAGCGCGAAGCGCGCGCGAGGGCGCGGCGAACGCCAAAGCCGAACGCGAGAAGCTCGCGCGCCAGATTGCCGACGCCGCAGCGCAGTTGCGCGCGCTTGTCGACGAGACCGCGCGCGCGCGCGACGCGCTAAAGGAAATCGCCGCTGACGCCGACGCCGCCATCGCGCGCCGCGACCGTGCGGCCGCAGAACGCGACGCGCTTGAAAAGGCCAACGCGGCGCTTGTGGAAACGCAGGAGAAGCTGCCCCGCGACCTCGCCGACGCCGGCGCGTCCTTCGACGATGCGCCGCCGACGCTCAGCCCCGCCGACGCGTCGGACGCAAACGATCTCTCGCGCCTGCCTTTTATCGAAGACGGCATGGTCTGGCACCTCGCCCAGGCGGGCGTGCGCACGCTCGACGATCTCGCGGCCGCCGACGCGGCGACGCTGCGCCAGCGCATGGGCCCCATGGGCGCGCGCGCCGCCGTCGAGACCTGGATCGACCTCGCCGCCAAGCGCCGGGAGACAGGCGCCTGATCGCCCCGGCCTTGCGATTTACCGACCCTGCAAATCAGCGGAGTTTCGAGAAGCTCGCACCGGTTTCGTTCCTTGGAGACGCCGCTTCCCGTGACGCCGCGCCCGCTCGTTCTTTCCGACGCTGAGGCCCTCGACCTCGAGGCGTTTCGATCCGTCGTCGACAGCGGCGCCGCCGCGGAACTCGATCCGTCAACGGCCGATCGCCTCGACGCGGCGTTCGAGACGTTTTCCACGCGCGCGTTCGACGACGACGTCTACGGCGTCAATACCGGGCTTGGTCCGCTCGTCACGGCGCGCGTCTCGCGCGCCGACCTCGGCCGGCAACAGCGCAATCTCCTCATGAGTCACGCGAGCGGCGTCGGCCCCGCGCTGTCGCGGCGGTTCGCCCGCGGCGTCATGCTGGCGCGCGCGCGGAGCATGAGCCTCAACCGCTCCGCCGTGCGCGCGCGCCTGCCGCGATCGCTCTGCGCCCTGCTGAACGCCGACGTTGCGCCCGTAATCCCGCGCCATGGCGGCGTCGGGGCGAGCGGCGACCTCGTGCAGCTCGCACATCTCGGCCTTCTGATGATCGGCGTTGGGGAGGCGATCGTCGGCCGCGACGGCGAGGAAAGCAGGCGGTCAGCGCGCGACGCCCTCGGCGCGGCGGACGAACGCCCGCTCGATCTCCAGTTCCGAGACGGCCTCGCCATCGTCAACGGCGTCTCGGCGATGACGGGCGTCGGCCTTTGCAACGTCGCGGACGCCCACCGGCTCCTCGACGTCGCCGAGCATATCGCCGCATTGTGCGCCCAGATCGTCGCCGCAGGAAGCGAGCCGTTTTCGGAGGAGCTTTCGTCCGTCAAGGCGCACAGCGGCCAACAGGCCGCCGCGGCCCGCCTGCGCGCGATACTCGACGGCGGAGCCGCGCTTGACCGCGCGGACGACGCCGGCCGCCCATTGCAGGAGCATTACTCGATCCGCTGCGCGCCACAGCTTCTCGGGGCCATGCGCGATGCGGTCGACGCGGCCGAGCGCGCGCTCGTCGACGAGTTGAACTCCGTCAGCGACAACCCCGCCTTCTTCCCCGAAACGGGGGCGATCAGGCACGGCGGCAACTTCCATGGCGAGCGCGTCGCCATGGCGATGGACGGACTGAAGATCGCCGTCGTCAAATGCTGCATGCTGATGGAGCGGCAGTTGAACTTCCTCCTCCACGACGACGTCAACAAGATGCTGCCCGCCTTCCTCAATGGAGGCCGGCCGGGCGTCGATTTCGGGTTCCAGGGAGCGCAATTCGTCGCCACGTCGACGACGGCCCACGCCCAAAGCCTCGCCTTTCCGATGAGCGTCCACTCGATCCCGAGCAACAAGGACAACCAGGATATCGTCAGCATGGGCTGCGATGCGGCGCTGATGGCGGCCGAAGCGATCGACGGCGCTCAAGGCGTCGCGGCGGTGACCGCCCTTGCGGCGGCGCGCGCCGCCGAGATCGCCGGCGTCTCGACGGATCTGTCGCCGGCGAGCGGGAACTTCGTCGCAACGTACGCCAACGAAGCGGGGCCTGCGCTATCGGCGGACGCGCCGTTCGGCGTCGCGATCGAAGGCGCGAAACGACGTCTGTTCGACCCCGCGCTCAGCCGGCGCGACTGACGGCGCTCGGCGAGGCCGCGAACGCGCGCGAGACCGCCGCGGCCACGGCGTCAAACTCGATCGGCCTGACGAGATACTCCGCGACGCCGGCCGCCATGCACGCGTCGCGCCCGCCCGCACGAGCGTCGGCGCCCAGGGCGATGATAGGCGCGTCGCCGCTGGCCCCGTCGCGGATTTCGCGGGCGGCGTCCAGAGTCTCGTCAATCTGGCCGTCGATCGACAACAAAACGACGTCATAAGCGCGCAGGCCGGCCGCGCGGGCGGCGTCGCCAGCGCTTCGCACCATGACGATGTCGCAGTTCAAGGCCGACAAGATCGCCCTCAAAACGTGGCGGTCCGCGTCGTCGCGCGCTGAAATGAGCGCACGACGGCGCTGGGGGCCGGCAGGCGTGAGGGCTTTTTCCTGCGCTTCGTTCGTGATCGGTTCGTCAGCTGGCGCATCACAAGGCGAGAGCGGCAGCGCAAAGCCGGCGCTGCCCGCCTCGCCATCGACGTCGATAGACGCCCCGCCCATCAGATCTACAAGCCGCGTCGCGACGTCATGGGCGAGCGCGCCGTCGTCCATGTCGACGCTCTTGCGCGAAACGGATGCGCCGCGCGCGACGACGGCGAACGTCAGGCGCGACGCCTCGCCGGACTGGCCCACCGCGCAGATGAGTTCGAGCCTGCCGCCCGCGCAGATCCGCGCGCCGCGCTCCACGAGGCGCGCAAGCGCGCGCTGGAGACAGTCCGGATCGAGCGCGGCCCACGCGGGCGCATCCGCGCTGACGGTGGCGGAAATCTCGGCGCCGCAATGCGCCGCCAGCGGGCGCGCTGCGTCGGCGGCCGCCGCGACGACTTCGCGAACGTTGGTCGGACGAAGAGAAAAAGCGACGCGGCCCGCCTCCAGCGCCGCACGCTCCTGCGCGTCGCGAGCGTTGGCGAGCGCGGCGTGGGCTGCGGCGTGGGCGTCGCTCGCATGGACGCGGGCGTCGTCGCGCAGATCGTCCTTGGCGATGACGCTCAGATGACTGACGACGGCGTTCAGGGGCGCGCGGACGCGATTGGCGACGAGGTCGACAAGCTCGTCCTGCGATTTGGCGGCGGCGTCTGCGGAAAGCCGGGTCGCCGCGGCGCCGGCCTCGGCGAGGTCGCGAGCGCGGTTCGCGCGCGCGGCGTTGGCGTCCGCCTCGCCTGCGGCGGCCTGCGCGACGGCGAGCGCGTCCTCAAGGTCGACGATGCGCCGACGGGCCGGCTCGATGACGCGCCAGAAGATCGCCGCAAGACCGCCGGCGAGCGCCAGCGCGCCGCCCGCAAACAGGGCGAGCGCAACGTCGAAACGGTGATCGGCGGCGACGACGGCCCCGACGTTCAGTTCAAAGACGATGACGGCGATGGATGCGAGGCCGGCCGCGGCGCGGCGCGCGAACCGGTTCGGATCGAACGCCTTCCCCACTTTCGCCATGGACGGCCTTACCAACAAACCCCATGGCGGAGGATGCCCGGCCGACCTTAAGAAAGCTTTGCCCGTTCGTTAGCGAACGCGCGCCTCAGGCCGCCGCCGACCGCAAGGCCGGCGCGATCAAGGCGGCGACCTCTTCGGCGTTGTCCTCGCGCATGCCGGCAAGGTTCACCCGGCCTGAATCCGGCGCGTAAACCGCGCGCTCGGCCCGCAGGCGCGCGGCCGCGCCCTGGCCGAACGGCAGGAGCGCGAACATGCCCGCTTCATCGGCGATTCGGGCCAGAGCGCCGTCGTTCGTCCGGGCCGCGAGGGCCCCGGCGAAGCGACGCCGCACGGCGCGGATCCGCTCGCGCATCTCGCTGAGCTCGCCGACCCAGTCCGCGCGCAAGGCCTCGTCCGCCAGGATCGTTTCGACGATCGCGGGCCCGTGGGCCGGCGGCATGGAGATCATGGCGCGGTTGACGTCGGCGATCGTCGAGGCGATCGCCGACGCTTGGCCGGCGTCCGGCGCCTGAACGATGAGGCAGCCCGAACGGTCGCGGTAAAGACCGAAATTCTTTGAGCACGAATAGGTCAGCATCGCCGTGCCGGTGCGCTCGAAGGCGGCCGCGACGCCCGCCGCATCGTCCTCAAGCGAGACGCCGCGGCCGTGATAGGCCGTGTCGATGACCATAACGAGGCCGCGCGTCTCACAAGCGTCCGCAAGCGCGCGCCAGGCGTCGCCGCCAAAGTCCGAGCCCGTCGGATTGTGGCAAGGCCCCTGGACGACGAAAGCGTCGCCCGCCCGTGCGTCGCGCAAGGCGTCGAGAATCGCGTCGACGTCGACGCCGCTCTCCCCACGGCGATAGGCGTAGGTCGCGACGTTGAGCCCGACGCTGCGCGCGATATGCGGATGGTTCGGCCACGTTGGATCGCTGATCCAGGCGGTGGCGTCGCTGCGCGCGCGCTTGACGAGCGACAAGGCGAGGCAGACGGCGCCGCTGCCGCCGCAGGAGGCCGAGGCGACGCGCCGGCCTGCGCCGTCGTTCGCGCCGAAGACGAGACGCTCGACAGCGGCGCAGAACGCCTTGTTGCCGAAAAGCCCCTCGTAGGACTTTGTGTCGGCGTTCTCTGCGAGGCGTCGTTCCGCCGCCCGCACGGCGCGCAGGACAGGCGTGTCGCCGTTCGCGTCGCGGTAGACGCCGACGCCGAGATCGATTTTCTCCGGCCGCGGATCTTCGCGATACGCCGCCATGATTTTGAGGAGCGCGTCCTCGGGTTTCGCCTCAAGGGCGGAGAAAGGCGCGTTCATGGGCTCACCGTTCGTTTGAGCGGCGATCATGCGTTTTTTTGCAGCGCAAGAAAAGCGCGGCGACCGCCCTAAGCCGGCTCTTTGACGTCGAGGACGCCGCGGCGAACCTGGTCACGCTCGATCGATTCAAAGAGCGCTTTGAAGTTGCCCTCGCCGAAGCCGTCGTCGCCCTTGCGCTGGATGAACTCGAAGAACACCGGGCCCACCAGCGTTTCAGAGAAGATCTGCAACAGAAGCCGCGGTTCGCCGTCGGTCGTCCCGTCGAGGAGGATGCCGCGCGCCTTAAACGCGTCGACCGGCTGGCCGTGTCCCGGCAGGCGCTCCTCCAGCATTTCGTAATAGGTGTCCGGCGGCGCCGTCATAAAGGGCACGCCCAGCTTCTTCAAGCGATCCCAGCAGGCGACGAGATCGTTGCACGACAGCGCGATGTGCTGGATGCCTTCGCCATTGTACTGGCGCAGGAACTCTTCGATCTGACCCTTGCCGCCCTCGCCTTCCTCGTTGAGCGGAATACGGATCTTTCCGTCGGGCGCGGTCAGCGCCTTCGACGTCAGCCCGGTGTACTCGCCCTTGATGTCGAAAAAGCGGATCTCTCGGAAGTTGAAGAGTTTCTCGTAGTAGTCGGCCCAATAGGCCATGCGGCCCGTATACACATTGTGCGTGAGGTGATCGATGACTTCGAAACCTGCGCCCTCGGGATGGCGGTCGACGCCTGGCAGGTAGTCGAAATCAATATCGTAGATCGACAGATCGTCGCCGTACCGATCGACGAGATAGAGGAGCGCGCCGCCGATGCCGCGGATCGCCGGCAGCCGCAACTCCATCGGGCCCGTCTCGACGTGGACGGGCGCGGCGCCTTGCGCGATGAGGTGGTCGTAAGCCTTGCGAGCGTCGCGCACGCGAAAGGCCATGCCGCAGGCGGAGGGCCCATGCTCGCGGGCGAAAAACCAGGCGGCCGAGCGCGGCTCGTAATTGGTGATGATGTTGATCCCGCCCTGGCGCCAGAGCTCGGCGTCCTTCGAGCGGTGGCGCGCGACCTTCGTAAAGCCGATCTTTTCGAAAACGGGCTCGAGGGCGCCTTTCTCTGGCGCGCAGAACTCGATGAACTCAAAGCCGTCAAGGCCGGCGGGGTTGTCGAACAGGTCGGCCATCTCGCGTCTCACTTCAGCGGCGTCGACGTCGCGACGCTGCCGCCGCGCGGGTCGCCGCCGACATACAGGAAATTAAGCGCTCGTCACAATCCCGCGCCAACGCGGCGATGGTCGTCGCCTTCGGCCGACGCCGAGGCGCCCGCGACCGGGGCCGCAGGCCCGCTCGCCGGCGCCGCGTCGTTGGCGACAGGGCCGGCGGACGCATCAAGCCCGCGCTGAACGCCGAGCCAGGCCTGGAACATCAGGACGTGCCAGAGCCCGAAACGCAGGTTCCGTGCGCCGCTCAGATGGTCGGACCACGCCTGACGAACGAGCCCGGGCTCGAAGTATCCCTCCTCGCGCAACCGGCGTTCGGACAGAAGGTCCTCCGCCCAATCGCGCAAACCGCCGCGCAGCCAGCTGTCGATCGGCACGCCGAAGCCCATTTTCGGCCGGTCGATGATTTCGCGCGGCGCGTAACGGAACAGCGTTTGTTTCAAAGCCCACTTCGCCGAACCGTCGCGGACCTTGATCGACTGCGGCGCGGCCATCGCCCACTCGGCGACCTCATGATCGAGAAGCGGCACCCTGGTTTCGAGCGAGACCGCCATGCTGGCGCGGTCGACCTTGGTGAGGATGTCGTCGGGAAGGTAAGTCGCGACGTCGTAGTGCTGCATGTAGTCGAGAAAGTCCGGAAACGCGGCCGCGAGACGCGCATCGGCGTCCGGCCCCACCGCCAGACCGTCGCCCGCCCGCCCGTCGACGACGAGGGCTTCAGCGTTCGGCCAGGCGCTCATCAGCGCACGATAAAGATGGGCCCGGTCGCGGTGGAGGACGTTCGAGAGCTTGTAGACCTTATCGCCCGTCAGCCGCTGGCCGAGGCCGGCGACGCCGAAGGCCCGATCCCAGACGCGGGGCGACGGCGCGCGCAACGCGGCCCTCAGCGCGCCGAGCGCCGGCCCCGGCGCGCGGCGCGCCGCGTTCAGGATCGCTCGCGCGCGCGCATACCGCGCGTAGCCGGCGAAGAACTCGTCGCCGCCGTCGCCGGAGAGGGCGACGGTCACGTGCCGACGGGTCAGCTTCGAAAGGAGATAGGTCGGGATCTGCGAGGGATCGGCGAACGGCTCGTCATAAATATCCGGAAGCTGAGGAATAACGTCGCGCGCGTCGCCGTCAGTCACGGTCATTTCGGTATGATCCGTGCCCAGATGCTCCGCCACCAGGCGCGCATGCTCCGCTTCGTTAAAGGCCTTCTCGTTGAAGGCGAGCGTGAACGTCTTGACCGGCCGGGCGCTCGCTTTTTGCATCAGCGCCGCGACGAGCGAGGAATCAACGCCCCCGGACAAAAAAGCGCCGATCGGCACGTCGGAAACCATGTGACGCGCCACGGCGTCGCTCAAAAGCGCGTCTAGCCGATCCACCCACTCGGCGGCGGAGGCGTCGTCGACGTCGACGGCGCGGCCGGCGACGCCCGCCGCCGCCAGATCCTCCGCTGACCAATAAACGGAGGTCGTCGCTTCGCCGTCCGCGCCGACGCTTGCGATTTCCCCGGCGCGCAGCTTGTTGACGCCGCGCCAGATGGTCAGCGGCGCCGGGACGAACCCATATCGAGCGAACTCGGTCAGGGCGCGGCGGTCGACCTCGGGCGTCCAGCCGCCTAGGGCGACGATCGGCTTCAATTCCGAACCAAGGGCGAGGCCGCCTCCGACGAAGCCCCAGTAGAGCGGTTTGACGCCGAGCCGGTCGCGCGCCAGCGTCAGGCGGCGCGCGCGACGGTCCCATAGAGCAAAGGCGAACATGCCGCGCGCAGCGCGCACCGCCTCTTCGACGCCGAACGCAGCGCAGGCCTCAACGATCGCCTCGGTGTCGGAATGGCCGCGGAACGCGCGCCCGGCCGCCTCGACCCGCGCGCGCAACTGCGGCGTGTTGTAGAGTTCGCCGTTGTAAACGATCGTGAAACGACCGCAGGACGACGTCATCGGCTGCGCGCCGGCCTCGGACAGGTCGATGATCGACAATCGCCGGTGCGCCAGCGCGACGCCCGCCTCAGCGTCGACGAACGCCCCGCTCGAGTCCGGGCCGCGATGGCGGATCGTCTCGCCCATGCGCGCGGCGGCCGCGTACAACTCGCTCGAAGGCGCGCCGCCAAAGCGCCAAACCCCCGCGATACCGCACATTACGAAATCCCCCACACGCGATTGACGAAGGAAAGCAAATCCCGCGCCTTTACAAAAACCTGCACATTAACGTCTTGGCGGCGAAATTAAACGGCTTCGCGCTCAAGCAACGGCAGGAGCTCGGTGAGCGCGTCGATTTCCCGCGCCGCAGCGTGGGCGGGCGTCGGCGCGACCTGACGATGGACGTTGCGGCCGTCGTCCCGCAGCATCACCGTGAGCCAGCCCATCGCCTTCGGCGCGAGGAAGTCCTTTTTGGGGTTGTCGCCTACATAGACGAGCTTTGCGCCAGCGTGGACGGCGGCGGCGGCTGAGAAAGCCTTCGCGTCCGGCTTCTCCGCGCCGACCTCTTCGGAAATCGCGAGACTCGCCGCGTCGCCGAGTCCGAGCGCAGCGATCTTGCGCCGCTGCGTGCCGCTGCGGCCGTTGGTTACGATTGAAAACGCGGCGTTCTGCGCGCGCATCTCGGCCAGGAGCGCGGCCGCGTCCTGCGACAGGGAGATGTCCGGCGCATGGTCTCGCATCTCGGCGATAAGCCGGGTCCGATCGTCCGCCGCCACGCCTTTTTCAGCCATCATCGCGCCGATGGGGTCGCCGACGCCCGCCTCGAAGGCGCGCCGCAGCGCGTCGGCCGCGCCCGCGTCGCCCAACGCCCGCCCCATCCAACGAAAGCACGAATAGACGTAATCGCGCTCTTTGTAGAGCGTGTCGTCGAGATCGAAGACGAGCGCGGTTCGCCCGACGTCACCCATGTGCGGAGTCTGGCGCAGCGTCTTGCGCTGCGTCTGGCTCGACGACGATTTCATCGTCGTACCGCAGCATGATCAGTCCGTCGCGCCAGTCGTGAAAGGTCTCGACGGGCTCGTCGAACAGGTGCTCGGCGATCAGCCAGGCCTGAAAGTCCGCGCCGGCGCGCCGCGTCAGTGGGTAACCGCCGCCGAAGCGCGGATTAATCTCGTTGAACACCATTCGGCCCGTTTGCGCGTGCCGGAAGAGTTGCAGGGTCAGGGGTCCCCGCGCGCCGTCAAGACGGCCGAAAACCTCGAAAAGGCGCGTGACGACGTCGTTCTTCACCGCCTTGGCTTTCGACACCTCGCCGCCGCGCACTTCCAGCCGCTGGCGCGGCACGACGCAGCGCAGCCCGCCGCTCCGATCGAAGTAAAGATCGCACGTGAACTCGTCGTGGGTCTTGTGGTCGACGTATTCGCAAAACAGGTTTTTTTCGTTCGCTAGGGCGCTCGGCGGCATGTCCTCCGGCGCGCGCACGAGCATCGCGCCGGCGCTCAGCGAGCCGTCATAAGGCTTGACGAAAGTCGGGTAGCGGATTGCGTCTTTGCTATAAAGAGCGGCGGTTTCGAGCCCGACCCTGTCAAAGAACGTCTTCGTGGAGCGTTTGTCGGCGAACGCGTCGATCAGCGGCCGGTCGCAGGCGAGCGCGCTTGCGCCCAAGGCTTGCAGCCTCTCGCGCATGTCGGCGAGCGCGCCAAGCTCCGGGTCGATCGTCGGCACGACGAGGCCGCCGTTCTCGCGCTTGCACAGGTCGAGAAGCGCCTCGGCGTAGTCCGGCGCGGAGACGCGGGGAACCTCGAACGCCGCGTCGGCGACCGCGCACGCCGCGCTGAGGCGCGGGTTCGCGTCCGCAGCGAGGACCCGCACGCCGCTCCTTTGGCGCGCCGCGTCCTGAAAGCCGCGGACAAGCGACACGCGCCGGCCGGCCGACAAAACGAGCACGTTCGACATTGGTCCGCTTCTCCCTGGCGCGTCGCCCGGCCCTGCCATAGGCCGCGCAGGCGGGCAAGCGCGCAGCTCCGGCCCAGTCACACGCAATAACGACGCCAGCCGGCGACGCGCCTCTAAGCCACGCACTCGGCCACCGGCCTTGCGCCTAACGATCCGCAGTATGACGTTTTGACGACGGACGAACCGCGCACGCCCTTCACGCAAACAAAGGCGAATCAGCACAACTTAATGGTGTCAATATCTTTCGGCGGATTAAGATGACGATCACGACGATTCGCTTCACCTTTGTATTCGTCAGCGAGAGATCCATTCGCGCAAGCGGCGGGTCCTCGGATCGACCGTCGGCGACGCATCGGAAACGCCGCTATCGCCAATCATTGAACCGGCTGAGCGCGCCGCTCGAGGATGCGTCGCGACTGCTGAACGCTGCAACGAATCGAATCAGGCGCGGAAGCACATCGACGAAGCGGAAGCCACAATCGTGTCCGTCTCTGTGCGAATTTTAATTCTCAAGATGGGCGAACGCGGCCAGTTTGCGACCCGAGGATAAGCTTTTCGAAATCGCGCTTTCCTAATCCGGGAGTAGAAAGACGCGGCGACGCGCGTCCCGGAGCTCCGCAGGCCGACCGGCGACGCCCGTCGCGCCGCGGCAAAACACCGATCGGCGGGGAAACGCCGGCCAGCGAACTCAGCGCCGCGGAGGAACGACGCATCTTGCGCCGGCGCTCGAAAAGCCGATCCGCGGTCGGGGACCGTCGCGTGGGAAGCCTCTTTCGGAAGGGGCGCGGCTGAAAGCAACGAGAAGCGACCGGCGCGGGAGGAAACGCCGCTCAAAGCTGAAATTGAATTCTTTCGCGATTCGCGTTGGCGACGCCCGCGCGAACGCCGCCGCTCAAGACACCGCCCAAGACAACGAAAAGTCGGAGAGTAACGAATGGCATCGAAATTTTCACGCGCGCGCTCCCGTTTGGCGCTCGCGCTTATGGCGTCGACCGCACTCGCCGCGCCGACGGTCGCGCAAAGCGACGCCAACCAACAATTGGCGTTTCCGACTGCTGAGGGTTTTGGCAAGTACGCGAAAGGCGGCCGTGGCGGCCAAGTCTATATCGTCGACAATCTGAACGACAGCGGGCGCGGCTCCTTGCGCGCCTGCGCCGAAGCGTCGGGTCCGCGCACGTGCGTCTTTCGCGTGAGCGGCGAGATTAAGGTCGATAGCTCTATCCGCATTCGGGACCCCTATTTGACGGTCGCCGGCCAAACCGCGCCTGGCGACGGCGTTCAGGTGACGAATCGAGACGGATCGAACCTCAACTCGCCGATCTTTCTGAATACGCACGACGTGATCTTCCGGCATTTCTCGATCCGTCCGGGTCCGTCGAGCGAAACGTCCAGCAACGTCGACGCCCTTCTCGTTGACGGCTACAACGTCATGCTTGACCACATGTCGCTGTCATGGGGCACGGACGAAACGCTGAACGTTATCGGCAACAGCGGCGTTCAGGGGCGCGCGCGGGACGAGACCAACACGAACTCGATCACGATCCAATGGTCGATGATCTATGAGTCCCTACGCACGTCGACCCACGTCTCCAGCAATCACAGCCGGTCGACCTACATCGGCGACGGCCCGCGCGACGTGACCTTCCACCACAATCTGATCGCGCACTCGCAGCGCCGGAACCCGAATTTGGGCGTCATCGGACAATTCGATTTCGTCAACAACGTCGTCTACAACGCCCAGGATTACTTCGGCGAAGTCTACAACAGACACGGCTCGACCTTCCTCAACTGGGTCGGCAACCTCGCCATCGCGGGCTCGGATACGCCGCGCAACGACAACATGCACGGGCTTGACTTCTTCCAAAACTCCGGCCTCGGCACGTTCGAGCTGTTCCTGGAAGGCAATCTCGATCTTCTGCGCCCGTCGAACGACCTCGACGAGCGGCTCGCGGTCAATCCAAACGACTGGCGCTTCTTGAAAAGCGCGCCCGTCGGCTACGGATCCCTGTCGTTGCCATCGAACGCCGTCACGGATCCGGCGCAGGCCTATCGCGACGTTCTGACCTTCGCCGGCGCGACGCGCCCGACCCGAGACGCGGCCGACACGCGCGTCGTCGACGAGGTGCGATCGTGCGCCGGGGGGATCATCGACGATCCGTCCGAGCGCGGCGGGTGGCCGCGCCTGCGCTCCGAAAACGCGCCGTCGGACGGTGACAATGACGGGATGCCGGACGCGTGGGAGCGTCAAAACGGTCTTGACCCGGACGACGCCTCGGATAGCGCCGGCGACGCCGACAGCGACGGCTACACCAATCTTGAAGAGTATCTGAACGAACTCGCCGGGGACAATGACGGCGCGCCCTACGGCCGCGGCTCCGGCGCGGACCCGGACGTCTTCTGCGGCCGCTCGCGCCTCAGGAGCAGCGGCGAAGCTCAGATCAATACGCTGACCGTCGAGCCGCAGGCGATCCGCCCCGGCGAAAGCGCGACGATTACGTGGGACGCGGAATGCAGCGCGTCGAAAAAATCCTGGAACCGATCGCTTCCGCCGGACCAGAACAGCGGGACGGAAGAGATCTCGCCCGTGGAGACGACCGAGCTCGACATCGTCTGCACGAACTCGGGCCGCGAAGACACGGCGTCGGTGACGCTCTTCGTCAATGACGAGGGCCGCATCCCGATCCCTGAGGTCTCGATCGAGGTCAGCGACGACGACGTGCGCGCGGGCGATACGATCCGCCTTCGCTGGCTCGCCGGCGAAACCCGCGACAACAACGCCGGCATTTGCCGCGCGTCAGGTCTGTGGAGCGGTTTCCGCAGCGTCCTCGGCGCGGTCGACGTCGTGGCGACGGAGTCCGGCGAATACGTGCTCGCCTGCGACGGACCCGGCGGCACGGGCGTCGCCCGCGTCCCGGTCCGAGTCAACGGCGTCGCCCCAACGCCCGCGCCAACGCCGACCCCGGCGCCGACCCCCAGCCCGTCGCCAACCCCGAGCCCGGCGCCAACGCCCAGCCCGGCGCCGACCCCGAGCCCATCGCCGACGCCCTCGCCCAGCCCGACGCCATCCCCAAGCCCGACGCCAACCCCAAACCCAACGCCGTCGCCAAGCCCGACGCCGTCGCCAAGCCCGACGCCGACGCCCAGGGCTGCGCCAGGCTTGCAGGTGGGCGACGAGGTCGAGTTGACCCGCCGGAACGGCGACGTCCGCCACAATCCAGGCGGCTTCCGCCTCGGCAATCAACGCCGCGGCGCCAAGGGCGTCATCGTCCGCGGCCCGGGACGCGACGACGGGCGCACCTACTGGGAAATCGATTTCGAGACGGGCGCCGACGGCTGGATGAGGGCCGACTGGCTCAAAGAGACGGGCCAAGATACGCCCACCCCGCCCCCGACGCCGAGCCCGCCGCCCGCTCCAACGCCGCCGCCCCGCCCCCCGCCAACCCCCGCTCCGGCGCCAGGCGGCCTCGGCGGCGGCTCAAACGTCGACGGTAGCGG